>CAZJWJ010000027.1:0-57050 GCA_964549495.1 uncultured Anaerolineales bacterium
GCTGAAACCTTCGCCGACGCTCACCCTGAAACTTTAGGCCGACGCATGACACCTGTAGGACTGCGCAGCCTCGCCGGTCCAGTAGCGGCTCGAAGCGTGTGTTCGCTAGATCACACTCTCGCCCCAGAGAGACTATTAGTGATTGAACACCCCGATCTCGAGCCACGCGCGCACTTGCCATATTCGCAGATTAGCTAGTGAGTAGGCTCTCAATGCACACGCATGGAATGAACACCCTAGGAGCGATGTAATGTCGATCTACGTCAACTGCCCCACCTGCTCTGGCTCTGGCCGGCGTGAAGCTGAGTGCAACCCGTGTGGCGGAAGCGGTCGCCGCGCAGATCGCACGAAGTGTCCGCATTGCCGAGGCTTCGGCAAGAAGGACAATCCCTGCCTCACCTGTGGAGGCAAGGGCACTGTTCTGAAGAGGTAGGGACAGCGACCTCCGCAACCTAGCACCCCGGGCTCCACGATCGAGGCTCGGGGTGTGTTTCTTTGGTCGCAGCGAGAAGGGTTGCGGGGCGGAGCAATGTACTTTCCGCTCCACCCCGCCAACAAGCCTAGCGGGAAGGGTTCAGTCAAAGCAACTCTTCGTTCCACTGCATGCCCGCACAACACCAGGTGCGCACCAGTAGTCAACATCCCCTTCGATGAAGATTCGCTCCCGGAGTAGCTCTTGGCCCTCGACGATGACCTGCACCTGCCAGAATCCGGAGTGGAGCAAGTCAACCTCCTGCAATGTGATGTTCTGCACCCCAGAGGGCGGGCCGTCCCAGGTGCAGTCATAACGCACCCACTCTTCACCGCGAGCCAAGTTCGTCCAGATCCGCTGGTAGTTGGAACCAGGATCGACGTTCTCATAGGCCCACTCGGTTTGAACCGCCGTGGTGCCCGCGGGGTACACTCTGGTGTCAACACCCGGTGCGCAGTTGACGCCACAAGCCCGGAAGCCAAACGCGCGAGGTTCTGGCCGCATGGTGGCCACGACAGGAGGCTCCGTTGCCGGCACCGGCGACGGCGGCACATCCGTGGGCGCGTCAGTAGGCAGGGGATTGTCCGTGGCCTCCGCCACTGGGCTCGAGATCGCCACCTGGGTTGATTCCCCGCCTTCTACCGTAGGTTCTGGAGTCTTGCCGACGACCGGCTCACTTTCGCCGGGAAGCAGCAGCAGGAGCCCCAATCCGAGTATGATCACACCGGCGAACGCTACAACCATGCCGATGCCAAACGGGAGGAGCTTGTCGATCAGCCCCCCGCTTGTCGCAGGAGCAGGCGCCGCGCTCTGCGGCTGCGGAGCCGCAACTGGCTGGCTCGTAGGGACACGGGGGAGCGGCTGTTGCGCCGAGTTTGGGACCGGTGCCTGAGAAGGTCCCGGGGACAGCGTGACCGCTCCCGGCACGCCTGCGCGAGCCGGACCCGACAGGTTGGTCGGACCGGTTGCGGCCCCCGAACCGCGACCGAATTGCTCGAGCTCAGCAGCCAGGTCCATCGCCAGCTCGTGCCGATGGTCCGGGTCGTCATCAAGAGCTTTGGCGGTGATGGATTCAAGGGCAGGAGAGATGCCCTGAACGTGGTCGCTGATTCGCTTGGCGTCCTCAGGCGATGACGGAAGGTATCCTGCGAGGAGCTCGAAGAGCACCAGACCGAGGCCGTAGATATCCGATTGCGGCGTCGCCGGCTTTCCGGCAACCCGCTCGGGTGCAAGGTAGTTGCCTGTGCCCATCACCAGCCAAGGCCCGGTATGCCGGGTGGCGCTCTGCGAGACAGCGATCCCGAAGTCGATCAGCTTGGGCTTACCGTTGTTCAAGACGATGTTGTCCGGCTTGATATCACGGTGTAGAACACCCTGCCGATGCGCTTCCTCAAGAGCCCGCGCAACGCTGGCGATGATCGGCACCGCCTCCGCTGGAGCCATTGGGCCGGTCAGCCTGAGCCGCTCAGCCAGGCTGGGACCTGAGAGGGCCTCCAACACGCAGTACGGAGGATCGTACTGGAGATTGTGGCGCAGGAGGCGAACGATTCCCTCATGGCGTAGCCTGTCGAGGGTGCACACTTCCTCGCGGAAGCGAGCCAGTTGCGTCACGTCGGCAGCCTTGTTGCTCGGAAGGATCTTCACCACCACTTGGCGGTTTCCAGGGGCTCCGAGCTCATCTTCGGCCTGCCAGACTTCCGCCATGCCTCCTCCGAGTCGCTGGCGAAGAGTGTAACGATCGTCGATACGTGTCCCGACACCATACTGGACCGAGTTGCCATTGCTGTTCATCTCTTCCGACCTCCTCTCGAGGCTTCATTCGGCCAGGAGGGGCGGCCCGAGCCGGACTGCTCGGGCCGCCCCATCTGCGCTGCTAGTAGAGAACCTGCTGGCCTCGCCTGAACCCGTAGTACCAGCCGCCTCCGTGCGCGAAGCGGTAGGTCCACAGGGGCTGGGCCGAGCGACCACCGTAGAGCCCACCTGCATGCCGCGCGAGGCTCGCGTTCACATAGAAGCCTGCATGGATGTGTGGCTCCCAGTAGTTGTCTCGATGGTACCCACTGCCACCTGCGTAGCCGATCACGTCATTGAACCCCACCCATTGCCCGGGAGAAACCGAGATGCTGCCAAGGTGAGCTGCGGACCAGATCACGCCGCCGCCAAGATCGAGAATGATCACGCGGCCCAAGCTGCTCCAGCCTTCACTAGCCCAACCGGCGTAGATGACGCGGGCGCGTTGATTCCACCACCTTCCCGTCGGTGGTAACACGGCATCCCACAGGCGGACGGGATAGTCGATCGCGAAGTAGTCGTTCAGCCTTCGCGACTCGCTGCAGTTTTTGTGAAGGCCCTCGTCGTAGAAGTTCGGGCCAGCGAAGGTGTAGCCGTGGCCGTTGGCACGGTACGTGATGATCGTCTGCATCCACAGCCAGTCAGGAACCGTGGTACAGCCCCCTGAGTGCACCGTCTCGTTGCGCTGTGGCTCAATCGGCCGAGCCGGGGCAGTCGACATGTAGACCTCCTGCTCCCGCGCAGTCTGCGTGCGATTCAGGCTGCCCAGTTCAGCCTCACGCTGCATTGCCTCGGGCACGGTCATTTGCACCGTGTCCTCTAGCGCAGGGATGTTCAGTTCCTCGATCGCCAACGTCGGCGACCGGAAGGTCGTAGCCTCGAGAAGCTCGAGCGCCTTCTGATCGAACTGCGCACCAGAGAAAGTCATCTTGAAGAGGCGGTCGTCCACATCCAGAATGACTACGGTCGTCTCCGTCTGACCGGGCACCCCCTCGATGACCTCGCCGTAATAGCCGCCGACCTCGATCGACCGGCGAGACAGATTGAACTCGGGGAAGTTCCCGACTACCTTGTCGGCCTCGTCGCCGACGGTCATGTCCTGCGCTTCGTGCAACCAACCGATGCGCATTACCAGCGCACCGTCATCGTCTACCAAGCTGAGCCCCAGGTCCTCAGCGAGGTATTGATCAGGCACGATTGCGAGATCCTCGACTACCGGCATGTCGATGCCGAGGATCGACTCGAGATCTGCCGTGTCATCCATCAAGGATCGATCCGACTTCGTGATGTTCCCTGGGTCCATCATCGTGTCGTCGTCCTGAGCAAGTACGAGCGGGGTGCCACTCGCGAAGAGGATGGCCAACGTGAGACTCAATGCCTGGAGGAGGTGGACGAGGCGGCGAGCGTTCATTTATCTGACTCCTGTAGTGTGGTTCATCCGTGCTTGTACTCTCATATAGTCGGGAGTCAGCCAACGTGTGATCACAAATTCTCCGCCTCACTGACCAGTGCCCCAGCGGGGGACCACCAGGCTGAAATACCTGTGGCGCCAACTACCCTTGGCCCACGCAATGAGCTCATGGTTTCCAGGCCCGACACGAAGCACTTCACCACTCGGGGCGAGTGTGCGTCCGGTGGCAACTTCTCGGAGGGGGACCTTTGGTTTCAGTACGAACTGGCTTCCGCTGCGCGAGATGGTCAGGGCTTCGTAGAGCTCGCCACCATCATCAAATCCCAGATCCCTACCCAGGAGTGTGCGGGAACTGGAGTCCAGGTTCACCGGGCCGGTGGGGAGGTAAGCAACGGCATGACGGATCAGGCCACCACAGTAGGGGCAGGTATGCTGGCGAAGCGTGACGATTGACTGATCGCTGCTACAGCCGTCGCATTGCTGAACCCAGTCTGCCGCCTCATGTAGAGCCCGGTGCCAGTCTGCTGCGCTGGGGCGCGGCGCGAATGCCCACGTGCCGCCATGTCCTGGGCTGAGTGCTTTTTTGAAATGGCCGCGGATTGTCGGCCCCAAGCGGTTGAGCTCGCTAGCATGGAACTGCGCCCACGTGTGGCGATCGACCTTTACATCCTGCGGTGGCCACGGCTGAGCCGCCTGAATCACCTCTCGATAGGTGTCGGCTTGGAAGAAGGGATCAAGGCCATCGAAGATGACATAGTGCAGCAGCACCGCGAGCGACCACGCGTCGGAGTTCAAGCTCGGAGAGAGTTGACTGTCCACAAGTTCAGGCGCCATGAACGAGCCTTCCTGTTTGCCTGTGACAAGTGGCGCTAGCTCTGGGTGGAACGTACCGTCGACAACGGAATCCAGCACTCCGCCGCCATCAAGGTCGATGAGGGACACCGAGTGCAGGTTCTGGTCAACGAGGACGTTCTGCTCGGTCAGGTCGGCATGAACTATGTTGCGGCGGTGGAGCGAGGCGATCGCGGCCGAGATACGTTCGGCTACGCGCAATCGAGTCAGAAGGCTGTCCTTGTCATCAAACAGGCCGTCATAGAGCTTGTCATCGAGTTCGACGCCAACCCCCTCAGGCATCAGGCAGCCGACCAACTTACTCTTCGGGTCAACTACGGCCGCGAACGGGGTACAGATCGTGACGGTGTCGACAGGCGATCGGAGATTCTCGACGGCGGCCACGAATCGAAGCAGGTGTCGTCCCTCTCGACTTTCTGGTCCCGTCCGATACATCTTGAGCACCTCGTGCACAAGACGTCCATCTCGCTTCCGGACGCGCCAAGCCTCGGCCTGGCCACCAGCGCCAATCCGCTCAAGGCCATCGAGTTGGTAGCGCCGCCCCTTGTCCCGAAGGTCGTGCACTACTCGCATCGTATCCTCCTACTGCACCTACTTGCCCCTACATCTCTTGCCACCTGCGAAGCGCCTCCCTCGAGATGATGAGCCCAAGCGAACGGTTGTCGTCGGAGTCCAGCCGATCGCTGACCCAAGACTGAAGTAGTGACCGCACCTGTTCGGTGAGTTGGTCCTCCGTCCAGTCCTGCGCCCCTTTGGCGATCTCGAAGAGGATCTCGCCGCTTGTGGTCATCACCTTGCCCAGCTCCAGCGCACCGTCCGTGCCGAGAAGGACCACGATGCCCGTAGGCCAGTGTTTTGGCAGCTCGAGGACCGCGGGCTCGAGCCCGCCATCGGCTCGACCAAGATAGCCGGTCAGCATCTCGGCCTCGCCCACGTAGGGGTGGAGGACATTGGTCATCCAGTGAAGGTCTCCGTTGCAGAGTACGATCGCTCCGTCACCTGCGTAGGCCAGCAGCAGCCGATCCTCGAGCTCTACTCCAAGCAGCAGCGTTGTGTGAGGTGCTCCGGCGTTGCGTCGCCAACCCACCTCCTGCCGAATCGCCGTGTTGGCTCGGTCGAATGCCTCGCGAAGCACATCGCCATTGATGCCCGAACTCGCGTAGGATCCGAGAACCGACACGGCCATGGAAGCTGCTTGCCTTGCGGCGATCTTCGAGTTGGCGGAACTAGAGACACCATCGGCCACAGCAACGATCTTGCACTCCGGCAACTCGAGGCAGCGGGCGGCATCCTGCTGAGTCTCCTTGCCTCCCTTATCGGTGACCGCAAGCGCCAGCCCCCCTAGGCCGTTGGGCTCGGTATCCTGCGGCGACGCCCCATTGCGAGTGATCGAGTCAACGGCTGCTTCTCTGCCCGGCAACTTCGGGCTTTCATCTCCACGTTCATCATTCCTGTCACGACCAAACATCCCTTTCATCGACGATCTCCTACTTGCTGTTCAAGACGCTGTTCAGAGAAGGCACCAGGGTGGGCTCACCTTCCCACCCTGGTGCTCAAAGACCGACTACGTGGCCGACATGCTCTGGAGGAAGAAGTCCCGAAGCTGGGCACCTGTGTCGACCTTGGCGAAGTAGGGAGTGCCATCCGGCCTCTTGCTGGCAATGGCCTCGAGGAGCTTCGTATCCGCAGCAGCGCCGTAGGCCGCTGTCGCGATAACGATCGGGTCGCGCTGGTGATCACCCGCCACCCGCTGCTTGATCGCCTCTGCCTTCGCCAGCGGATTCGAGCCGCAGTTCTCCCCGCCATCAGACATCAGCAGGATCGTCACGTAGCGCGGAACGTTGGCCTCAGCGTCTGCCAGCCAGGCCTGGGCGATCTCATCTGCCTTGGCCAGAGCCGTCCCGATCGCTGTCATGTTCCCGTGCCGCTGAAGCAGCGGCACGTCCAGGTCGTTGACATCAAGTCCATCGAGTTCCTTGGCATCCAGAACCTGGACCTGGCTGTCGAACGTCACCATCGCGAGGTGCAGCCGGTCCTGATTGCGGCTGCTCTTGAGGCGAGCGAGCAAGCTGTCCTGGTCGCGGATCTGATGTTGCATCACGCGATCAGCCTTGCTCGCTCCGCCACCTGGCACCTCCTCCTCTGCCATCGAGCCAGAGCCATCGAGCACCAGAATCCCCAGTTCCTCAAGAACCTTGGGCCGGACTCGCTCCTCTCCCTTCGGGCGTTCCACCACCGGCGTCTGCATCGTCGTCATCGCATCTGCTCCTTTCATGCTTGGGTGCGTGCTACTTGTACATCTATGTAGTTCAGTACTCCGTTCAATGTGAGCTCCGATTTTTTGCCCTGGATCCTGAGTAGTCCCTCCTCTCGCGCTAACCACTGCCAGCCAACTCGCCCTACATCCCCATATAGTCGTGACGCGGCGCAAGTGTGATCGCCGAGTTCCGAGTGCGCAGTAATCACACTCCGCATGTCTGCGGACTACTACCAATTGCCAACACGAGGCAATCCGCAGGAGGAACGAAGATGAAAGACGACAGCGACAGCACTAGCACGCAGGCGATTGCATCTAACCGACACCAGGCCTTCATCGACGGAGCCAACATCGACAAGCAGGCCCGAGATCTGGGTTTCACGCTCGACCACCGCCGGCTCCGGAACTACCTCGAAGTGGCTTTGGGGATCACCGAAGCCCACTTCTACACGGGCTCGCAGTTCACCAGCTACGTTGAACGCCTAGAACGTTTCGGATTCACTGTCACTCATCGAACCGGGCCAACTCGCTCAGACGGATCTGTAAAAGCCGACATCGACGTCCATCTGGCCGTCGACATGGTGAGGCGAAGTGGTCGACTTGAGAGCGTGGTCCTGGTCAGCGGCGACGGCGATTTCGTTCCAGCGGTCGAGTACATGAAGGAGCAGGGGATTCCAGTCTCGGTCATCAGCGGCACAAAGGACATGGCCTGGGATCTCCGTAGGTCCGCAGACCAAATCATTGACCTTGCTGCTCTTCGCGACAAGCTCGCACTACAGAGGAGCCCAGCGCCGGATGGGGCTGGTACTAACCTTCCGCTCGGGATGCGGGCCTCCAAGGGGCTGCTGTCCGAAGTACTCGAAGCACAGGTCCGCCAGAACGCCGGCCGCCCGGTTCAGATCGGTGGCCTTAAGTCTCGAATGCGACAACTTCAGCGGCGCTTTGACGAGCGAGCACTCGGATTCCGTTCATTCTCCGACTACCTAGGCGCGTGTGCTGAAATCGTCATGGTCGAACGGTGCGATCGACAATACTACGCTCGCCCAATCAGGGGTGCAGTGGTATAGGTCCGAAGATGTGGTGAGGCTTGGAGTGGTCCTCAGAGCTTTGACACGCAGCATTCATAAATTTTGGCTGATACTACAGCTACTAGTGGGAAGGTGACTAGCGCAGATTCGACGCCAGTATCCCCATCTGCTCCCGATACTTCGTCACCGTCCGCCGCGAGATCTTGTGCCCCCGCTCGGTCAGCAGCTTGGCCAGCGCCGCATCGCTCAGCGGCTCGTCCTCGCCTTCGATGATCTCCCGCAACACGTCGTGCACCGAAAGCGCGGCCTTGAAGAAGGTGGCGTAGGGCACTACCTGCCGGTTTGGCAGCATCACGTACTTGTCCTTCGTCGCACGGCTGATCGTCGATTCGTGCAGGTCCAGTGCCTCCGCCACCTCCGCTCGCGTCAGCGGCCGCAAGTAGCGCGGCCCCTTCTCCAGGAAGGCCACCTGGTACTGCATCACCCACTGGGTGACCTTGTGCATCGTGTCTCGCCGCTCGCGGATGTGGCTCAGGAATGCCTCGGCGCGGCGGACCTGGGCTTGGAGGACCTCGCCTTCCTCCTCACTGATGTGCTGCTTGCGGGCGGCGGCGGGGTCCTTGCTGACCTCGATGGCCAGCTCGTCGTACATGGGGTTGACCGATAGGTGGTAGCGGCGGGATTCGACGACCTCGATGCGGTAGCCGTCGCTCTCCGACCGGCCCTCCTCGGGCTCCTTGGGGCGGACGATGACGTCCGGGGCCACGGCGCCCGGGCCGGACTCGCGTTCCCAGGGTTCCAGGTCGATCGACTCCGCGATCGGATAGGGGCGGAGGTGGCTGCGGATGAAGTCGCGGGCGGCCAGGATCTCGTCGCTGTCGACGCCCAGCTTGCGGGCCAGCTGGCCGTAGCGGCCGTGGCCCAGATCGTCCAGGTGGTCCTCGACCAGGCGGCGGACCAGGGGGTAGCCCTCGCCCAGGTCCTCCCAGCGGCGGAGCTGGATGAGCAGGCATTCGCGCAGGTCGCGCGCGCCCAGGCCGATGGGGCCGACCGATTGGAGGGCGGCCAGGACGTGCTCGACCTCGGACTCGTCGACCTCCAGCGAGCGGGCGACCATGTCCAGGGGCATGGCCAAGAAGCCGCGGTCGTCCAGCTCGCCGACCAGGAACTCGGCGATGGGCATGTCGGCATCGTCCAGGAGCACGCCCAGCTCCTCGAGCAGGTGCTCGTGCAAGCTGCGCTGGTCGGCCAGCAGGGTCAGCAGGTCGAAGGACTCATCGGGGTCCTCGGGCTCGATCAGGTTGGCCGCCTCGCGCTCGCTCAGGCGCTCGCCGCGGCTGCAGCGCAGGCAGCTGCCGTCGCGGCGGAGGGGATCGCCGCAGGCGGGGCATAGGGGGGTCTCGTCCAGGTTGAGGGCCGGGTTCTCCTCCAGCTCCTGCATGATCAAGTCGCGCAGCTCGATGCCCGAGAGCTGCAGGATGTGGGTGTATTGGATGAGGCTGGGCGAGACGCGCATCTCCTGGCGCTGCTGGCCCGACATGCCCATGAACATCATTCCACCCCGTACTCTTCCATCTTCTGATAGAGCAGTCGCCGATACACGTGCAAGTTGCGTGCCGCCTCGCTTCGGTTGCCCTCCGCCTGCTGCAGGGCCTCCACGATCATCGCCTTCTCCACATCCGCCAGCACCTGCTTGAGCGGCACCGCCTCGCGCACCAGGGCCGCCACGTCCAGGCCCACCGGACCTCCGCCGCCGCCCTGCGGCGCCGCATGCGCCAAGTCCAGATGTTCCGGCAGGATCACCCGCCCGCCCGAGAGCACCACCGCCCGCTGGATCGTGTTCTCCAGCTGCCGCACATTGCCCGGCCAGCTCTCCGAGAGCACCGCCTGCATCGCCCGCTCGCTGATCTTGGTCGGCTGCGACCCGCTGCCGCCGCGGTACTTGTCCAGGAAATGCGCCACCAGCGCCGGGATGTCCTCGCGCCGCTCGCGCAGGGGCGGCAGCTCGATGCGGATCACGTTCAACCGGTAGTAGAGGTCCTCGCGGAAACGGCCCTCCGGCACGTCCTGCTCCAGGTCGCGGTTGGTGGCCGCGATCAGGCGCACGTCCGTGCTCACCGTCACCTGGCCGCCCACCCGCTCGAACTCGCCGAACTGCAGAACCCGCAGGAGCTTCTTCTGCGTGCCCGGGCTCAGCTCGCCGACCTCGTCCAGGAAGATCGTGCCCCCGTCGGCCAGCTCGAAGCGCCCCTTACGCCGGCTCACCGCCCCCGTAAAAGCGCCCTTCTCGTGCCCAAAGAGCTCGCTCTCGAGGAGCGCCTCCGGCAGCGCCGCGCAGTTCACGCGCACCAGCGCGCCCGCCCGCCGCCGCGAATTCTGATGGATCGTCTCGGCCACCAGCTCCTTGCCCGTGCCCGTCTCGCCGGTGATCAGCACCGCCGCCTCGCTGGCCGCCACCCGCCCGATCAGCTTGTAGACTGACTGCATGGCCGCGCTGCTGCCCACGATCCGCTCGCGCGCATCGCCTTGCTGCAGCTGATCCTGCAGCTCGCGCACCTCGCTCGAAAGCCGCCGATGCTCCAGCGCCCGCCGCACCGTATGCAGCACCGTCTCCGGCTCCAGCGGCTTGACCAGGTAGTCATAGGCGCCGGCCTGCATCGCCCGGATCGTTCGCGAAGAGCTGGAATCGGCCGTGATCACCACCACCGGCAAGTCGCCCTCGCCACGGATGCTGGCCAGAACGTCCAGCCCATCCCCATCCGGCAACCACATATCCAGCAGCACCAAATCCGGCCGCGCCGCCTCCACCGCCGCCGTGGCCTCCTCGACCGTCTCCGCCTCGCCGATCTCGACCTCCAGCTCGGCCAGGAACTCCCGCACCAGCTCGCGGATGGCGGGATCGTCGTCGACGACCAGGATGCGCTGCGTCACGATGGGCTGCCTTTCGAGGACCCGGCCGCTAGCGCGCCGGGTGGGGGTGGGTCGATGGATGTACGCTTTGCGGACATTCTACCCCAAAGCATGCGCGCGCGTCGAAGTCTCTTCGTCTGCGGTCCAGGTTCGTCAGCCGATCGCAGTCTCGTTCCGAATTCAACGCCAATGCTCGAACATCCGTGCTATACTTCGCGCGCACCGTGCAACCCAGGAGGCCGCCCATGTCCCACATCGACGAGGTCTGCCAGATCATCGACGACCGCACCCTCAGCTGGTCGCGCCCCGTCACCGCCACGCCCGCCCGCCTCTGGCGCGCCCTCACCGACGAGGCCGAGATGGCCATCTGGTTCATGGAGAGCCGCCTCGACCTGCGCGAGGGCGGCGAGGCGCGCTTCCACCTTGCCGATCCCTTCGGCGGCACCATCACCCGCCTGGAGCCCGAGCGCCTGCTGGAGGTCGAGTACGACACCGGCGCCGGCGACGGCTTCATCCGCTTCGAGATCGAACCCGGCCGCGTGCGCCTCACCGAGCGCATGCAGTCCGGCGAGACGCCCGAGCCGGATTGGGGCCTGCCCACCGGCGCCCAACCGGGCGGCCCGGGCACGCATTGGGCCGGCGTCGCCGCCGGCTGGCACGGCTGCGTGGACGCCCTGGTCGCCCACCTCGAGGGCCGGCCCCTCCCCTCCCCCGAGGACTACGAGGCCCTGACCGCCGACTATGCCGACTGGCTGCGGGCGCGCTTCGAAGGCTAGCGGGCGTCCGCGAAGCTTGCTCTGGCCTGGATCGAGACCGTCCGGTCGACCGCGGACTCGGCACGCATCCTGCTATCCTGAGCCGCATGGAGCCCCGTCCCGTGCCGCCCCTGGCCACCCACCCGCCGGCCGGCCCGCCGCCCACCCGCGAGCTGGCCGCCACCCTCGGCGGGCTCCTGGCCGGCACCATCGCCGCCGCCGGCGCGGATGCCGGCGCCATCTACCTGCGCGATGCCGACCAGGGCGACCTCGAGCTCGCCCGCGGCCAGGGCCTGCCGCCCGAAGCCCAGGGCCACCGCGTCGCCCCCGGCGAGGGGCTCCTGGGCCGGGTGCTCGAAAGCGGCCGCTCGCTGATCAGCGAGGACGTGCCCTTGGACCCGCGGGCCCTGCGCCGGCGGGCCGACTGGGACGCCGAGCCGGCCGTGCGCTCCTTCTTGGGCCTGCCGCTGCGCACCGGCCAGCTGGTCATCGGCGCCCTCGAGCTGACCCACCGGCAGCCAAATGCCTTCTCCGCCGAGGACCGCGGCCGGGCCGCCATCCTGGCCGACGCCGCCGCCCTGCTCATCGAGCAAGCGCGCCTGCAGCTGCAGCCGCCGCCGGCCGCCCTCGACGCGCCGGCCCTCTCCGACGACGAGCCCATGGGCATGCTCACCCTGAACGCCCGCCTGCGCGTCACCGCCGCCAACCCTACCCTCTGCCGCATCCTGGGCCAGCCCGTCGAAGCCCTGGTCGGCCGGCCCGCCCTGGCCGCCCTGCCCGTCCTGGGCCGCCCGCGCGCCCGCGACGCCATGGAAGCCGCCCTGCGCGGCGCCCCGGCCCACCTGGGCACCGCCCGCCAGCCCGACCGCGCCGGCGGTGAGCAAGCCCTCAGCCTCAGCCTGATCCCGCTGGGCGACCCGGCCCGCGGCGTGGCCGGCATCGTGGTGGTCGTGCTCGACGTCAGCGAGCGGGCCCGCCTGGAAGCCCAGCTGCGCAGCCAGAGCCAGCGCGCCGTCGAAGCCCGCGACCGCCTGCGCCTGGTGGTCGAGTTGGTCAGCCACGAGCTGCGCACCCCCCTGACCAGCGTGCTGGGCTACGCGCGCCTGCTCGCCGACCGACCCGAAGCCGAAGCCGAGCGGCGGGCGCATTGGGCCGGCATGGTCATCGAAAAGGCCCGCCTGATGGCCCGCCTGGTCGGCGAGATCACCGACCTGGCGCGGCTGGGCTCGGCCAGCTTCGTCTTGCGCAAGGCCGACGAGGACCTGCTCCGGCTGCTCGAGGACGTGGCCGGTGACCTGGCCACCCTCAGCGAACGCCACCAGATCGAGCTGGACCTGCCGGAGCGCCTGCCGGCCATCTCCCTGGACCGCGACCGCATCGTGCAGGTCCTGGACAACCTGTTGTCCAACGCCGTCAAGTTCTGGCCCGAAGGCGGCACGGTCCTGCTGCGCGCCCGTCAGCGGCCGGCCGAGCCGGCCCTGCCGCGCCGCGTCGACATCCAGGTGGCCGATCGCGGCCCCGGCGTGCCCAAGGGCCAGCGCTCGCGGATCTTCGAGCCCTTCCGCCGCGGCGACGATCGCCAGGCGCGCCGCGTCTCCGGCACCGGCCTGGGCCTGGCCGTCAGCAAGGGCATCGTCGAAGCCCATGGCGGCCGCATCCGCCTGGAGGATCGCCCCGGCGGCGGCGCCATCTTCGCCTTCTGGCTGCCCGTCGAGGCGCCCGAGCCGGCCGAGTGAAGGTCTGGGGCCGCGCGAGCGTCGATCGAGCGCCGATGGTGCGTCGGGCGAGCGTCGGGCGGGCGACACGCAAGATCCGCGCGGATCGGTTAGCATGCTGTTGGGAGCCAGGAGGCGCCGCCGACCGTCCCACCGCCGGCACCCCCCGGAATCCACCTTGACAGCCGAAGGCAGACCGATCGGCCCCATCCCAGCCGCCGGACTGCCCCGATTCCCGAAAAGTCGCCAATCCAATCCTTGCCCGCCTGCCCCGGGCCCCGCGCCGCAGCCGGCGACGCGAAACCGCATCCCTAGTCACCTCCCAGGAGGGCCCCGATGGATCACCTGACCGTCCGCGACATCATGTCGACCGACCTCATCTCGATCGATCGCCATCTCAAGGTCAACCAGGCGCTCGAGCTGATGCATTCCCAGCAGGTGCGACGCCTGCCCGTCGTCGAGCCGGGCGACCGGCTGGTGGGCATCATCACCGAGAAGGATGCCCAGCTGGCCGTGGCCAAGGCCAGCGCCGTCGAGCTGGCCGCCGCCGACCCCTGGTCGGCCACCCCCACGCCGCCGCTGCCGACGGTGCAGGACGTGATGACCCACTACGTCCACACCATCGCCCCCGGCCGCAGCGTGGCCCACGCCGCCGAACTGCTCTCCAGCCACCGCATCAGCGGCTTGCCGGTGGTCGACGGTGGCCGCCTGATCGGCATCGTCACCGCCTACGACGTCTACCGCCTGGTGGTCGAGCAGATGCGCAAGCCCCAGCAGCGCCGCAGCCGCGTGGCCGCCTAGCCGGCCATTGCGCGCTTCGCCGCCAAGCGAAGACCTTCTCCTTTCGGGATCGAGGCGCCGGCACTCCCTTCGCGGGGGTGCCGGCGCCTCGCTGTGCTGCCAGCCGCTACAGGGCCGTCCGGAAAGCCCCGCGGTCCGCGCCGATGCCGACGACCGCTGGATCGCCGGCCCGCACCATCAAGGACAGCCGACGCGCCAGATCAAGGGATTGAAGACCGGCTCGTAGCGCAGCGCCGGATTGCGGATGCTCAGGCATTCGCGCGGCGGGTTGAAGGGCCCGGCCGGCTTGCCCGGATCCAGCGGCTGCTGCCAGCCATCGACGCTGTCCGGATCGGCCAGGACTGCGGCGATCCGCGCCGCCGGGACCTCGCGGCGGACGGCCTGGCAGACGCAGATGGCCGGCTCCGACACCTCGGGCGTGTCCGTGGGCTCGGCCGTCGGCGAGGGCTGCGGGGTCGGGGCCGGGCGGGTGGCGCTGGCCGTCGGCCCCGGTTCGGGCGGAACCGAGCCTGCCTCGCAGCGCGGGGCGCGCTCCCAGCGCTCGTGGCGCTCGACCACCGGGATCTGCACCGGGCTCGGATCGCGAGCCGGCGGCGCATCCGGGACGGTCGCGGCCTGCTCCACCGCGCCGATGTCGCAGCCGACACCGAAGGGCCGAGCCGCGCCTCGCTGGTCGGTGGCACTGCAGAAGATGCGCTCGGCCGCGTCGATCAGCGGGCTGCCTGCCGATGGTGCGTGGCTGAGGCTCGGTCCGCCGTTGTCGGTCAGGGGGCCGAGCAGCGGGTCCACGCCATCCAGGTCGCTGGCCCGGGCGAAGCCGCAGGAGCCGTCGCCATCCAGGTTGCCGCCCGAGGACTGGATCGCGTCGCCCGCGCAACCCGGCCCGTCGATCGAGCCTGCGATGACGCTGTTGGCGACCTGGGCCAGGGTGGTCGCGCCGCCGCGGCCGCTGGCCAGGAAGAGACCGGCGCCGTTCGGTGCTCGATTCGCGTAGAGGGTGGCATGCGTCAGCTGGACGACCGCGCCGTCGCGGCCCGCCAGCGAGATGGCACCGCCGGAATCCTGTGCCCGGTTGTCGCTGAGGGTAGAGTCGTCGATCTCGATCGATGCGGACAGGCTGGTCTGGATCGCGCCACCGGACTGGCCGGCCAGGTTGCCGTGGAGGGCCGAGCCCGCGATCCGCAGCCGCGTCTCCCCATGGCTGCCGACCTCCATCGCGCCACCGGAGAAGGCGGCGGTGTTGCCGGAGATCGTCGAGCTGACCACCTCCATGATGGTCAGGCCATGGCTACCGAGTTCGATGGCCCCACCGCTACTATCGCTCCGATTGTCCTCGATTCTCGAGTCGTGAATCCGCAGTGTGGTCGTCCCATGACTTCCTGCGCTGATCGCCCCACCGTCGGCCTGGCTGTGGTTGCCTTCGATGCTCGACCCGCGCATCTCCACGATGGTCGTCCCATGACTCCCCGCGCGCAGCGCCGCACCGTCCGCGGCGCTGCGATTGTCGCGGATCGTGACGCCGTCCAAGCGGGCCGTGGTGTGACCGTTACTTCCGACATCGAGGGCGGTATTCTCGTGATCGTAGAAGCGGCTGTCGACCACCCGGAGCGCGGACTCCCCCCAGCTTCCGATGGCGATGCCCGCCGCATGATCTTCGCCGTCCCCGGTCCGGTTTGCGACCAGGTTGCTATCGCCGACGAGCACGGCATCGCCGCCCCACCCGCCGCTGTTGAGCGCGCCGCCGCTGTAGCCGGCGGCGTTTCCCTCGATCCGCGAGCCCAAGATCTCCACGTCGCCCTCGCGGTTGTCGATCCCGCCACCTTCGTAGCCGGCCTCGTTGGACAGGACTTCGGTGGAGCCGAGGCGCAAGATCCCGCGGTCGTTGAAGATACCGCCCCCGCTGCCATCGGCATCGGTCACGTTCTCCCGAATGCGGCTCCCGACGATCGTCAGCTCGCCCTCGCTGTAGATGCCGGCTCCCTGGCGCTCCCGCCCGTCTCGAATGGTCAAGCCTTCGAGGTGGACCTTGGCGTAGCAGGGCAGGTGCAGGACCCGGTCCTCGACCTCCGAGGCGATGACGGTGGCATCCCGGCCACCGAGTCCGACCAGCCGCAGGTCGCCCCGGATGTCCAAGTCGCCGCTGGCTGCCATGTCCTCGTCGGCGCCGGCCCGCGTGAGCGCGTAGTGGCCGGCCGGCAGCTCGATCCGATCGGCGCCGGTCAGGGCGTTGGCCTCCTGGACGGCCGCCCGTAAGGTGCAGCTGCCGCCCGCCGTCGCGCAGCGCCCGTCGCCGGGGCTAGCGTCGACCGCATCGAGCTCGGAATCGACGACCAGCGTCCGCCCTTGGGCGCGGATCTGCGCCGGCGCGCTGACGGACAGGGCCAGGAACAACAGTCCCAAGAGCGCGGCCGATCCGCGCCGAAGATCGCGTGACGACATGTGGGGCCTCCTCGCTTGGCCAAGCGGGTGGCTCTGGCATTTCCAGACCCGCTCGAGCACTTGGTGGCAGGATACGCAGCCTGCGTTCCACAAGTGTCACAGAAGCGATGGACTATGGATTCGGCAACACCGGATCATCCACCGGTGGATGCCGTCCTACTGCGAGGTCGGCATGGCGTATTGCCAGAACGCGATGCCGATTCAATCGCAGGGTATGCACCGTGGCTCGCCCAGTCGGTGATCGTCCGACAATGCGGGTCTTGTCCTCGGACCACGCGAAGTGGTTCATCCACCGTTGTTGGCGAGGATTGAAGAGTCGAGCCTCGACGCCGGTCTCAGGATCGGGAGCCGAATGGAGATTGCTCTTGTGTCGATTGCAGTGGAAGCAGGCGAGGGCAAGGTTGTCAAGGGAATCGGAGCCGCCGTGATCGATCGGGAGGACATGGTCTACGGTGAAAGGCACATACTGCCAGCGCTCATCGGCGTGGCAGTACTCACAGCGGTGATCGGCGCGCTCACGCAGGCGCGCCATTTCCTGGGCGTCTAACCTGCGCCGACCCGTCATGCGGCGTCGTGCGTCTCGCTGCTCATGTCGCGAAGCGCACGATTGACGAAGCTGAGGTAGTCATCGACCGCCGCGTAGCGGTCGAGCTCTTCCTCCTCGTCGGCGCTGAGCCCTGCTTCACGTTGCTTTGCCAGCAGCGACTCGATACGAGACACGACGGCTTCCGAGGCTCGGAACACCGGAACACCCTCGACGATTGCGATGTTCACTGCACCCTCCGGAGGCATGGACTCCGGAAGCTGCACCAAGCGGGGCATGTCAAGCGGCTGGACACCCATGGTCGATCTCACCTTCGTTCCTACGGACCTCGAAATCGCTGAGGCATGGCGGGCGGATGCACACTCTAAAGGGTAGCACCTAGCGCTCCCACCGATTCATCTACAACCGGCCCAGCGCCGCTTCCGCATCGCGCAAGAGCGGCTCGGTCGAGAGCCCCTCGCCGACCGCACGCCGCAGCCAGAGCTCGGGCGTGACGCGGCCGATGCTGCAGATGCGCTGCGTCTCGGATGCCAGATCGCGGTCGCGCAGGTGCGAGGCGATCTGGTGGCTGACGATGTGGCCCAGGGCGTAGTCGGGCAGGTAGAGCGGGTAGGCCACCATGTGCTGGTAGGCCGCCATCAGCAGGTAGCGGTCCGGGCCGTAGTGGGGCGCGTAGAAGCGGTCCCAGAGCTGGCCGGCCAGGTGGATCACCTGCGCCCGCAGGGCCTCGGCATCGGCCTCCGGGTTGGCGTAGAGCCAGCGCCAGGCCTGCAGCTCGAGCAGGCCCGGACCGGCGATCTGGCAGGCCGCCAGCAGGTTGGTCAGCGAGGCCGCGTCGAAGGGGTCGAGCGCCGCGTCGCCGCGATCGAGCCCGATGACGCGCGGCGCCTGGGCCTGATAGAGGAAGGCGAAGGCTTCGGTGCAGGCATTGTTGGGCACGCCGCGCAGCGCCGGCCGATCGACCAGGTGCGTGCTGCAGAGCTGCTCGAGGTTGTGGCCCAGTTCGTGCATGGCGATGTCGAAGCCGTCCCAGCCCAAGGGTCCATCCTGGCCGTCCAAGCTGTTGGTCCGCAGCCAGACCGGCGTCTCCAGCTGGCCGGCCGGCATGGCATGCCCCGGCCCGCGCGCGATCTCCACCCGCACCCGACTGCCGAAGTAGCGCGCGTCCTCGGCCTTCCAGCCCAGGCTTTCCAAGAGCTGCGGCAGGCCGCGCTGCATGCTGGCCGCGTTGGCGTAGATCTTGCGCACTCGCTCGTCCAGCTCGGCTGCCGGCGGGGCCGGCAGCAGGTCCTCGAAGTAGACGTCGTGGGCCTCCATCGGCCGGCCCAGCCGCGCCTCCAGCGCCCGCGAGAGCTCGGCCCGCACCGGCGACTCGAGCATCTCGACCAACAGCTCCTCGACCCGCGTCTCGGGGATCTCGCGCTGCAGCTCGAACTTGCGCGCGATGGCCGTCGGATGCTCCGGGTAATGCGCATCGCGCGCCCGGGCCGCCTCGAAGACATCCAGCCAGCGCGCGTAGCGCTCGGCGCCCACCGTCTCCGCCTCGGCCACGGGCTGGCCGCCCAGGGTATTCGCCTCGGGATCCCACTCGGCATCGCTGCTGCCGTCCATCAGGGCCCGCGGGATGCTGCCGTCGATGTGGCGCCGCATCACCCAGCCCAGGGCCCGCTGCAGCGCCAGCCCGCCCGTCTCGGCGTAGCCGGCCTTCAGCTGCTCGCGGATCAGCCAATGCGCCACCAGCTTGCGGCCCGGCTCGAACCAGCGCTTGCCGTCGGCGTCGACCATGCTGCCCACCGGCACGTGAAAGCCGTCCACGAAGCGCCCGGCCCGATGGTGCAGCTCGCGCGTCCGCCGCTCGACCTCGGCCGGCACCCGCGGCCCGAAATGCTTGGCCACCCGCGCCGCCACCCAGCCTTCCTCGTCCCAGTCCTCGCCCTCGGCCAGCATCGTCTCCAGGCTCGGCCGCGCGAAGTTGAGTAGCGCCACGAAGCCCAGCTTCTGCGCGTACCACTGCTCGCTGAGCCCCGGCGCCGGATCGAAGGTCGCCGCCACATCGTCGATGGCCGGCGCCCGCTCCATCTCCAGATCCGCCCAACGCCGCAGCCCGCGCCGGATCTCCAGCAGGTGCCCTTCCACTAGGTAGAGCGCCGTCTCCAGCCGCTCGAGCAGCAGCCGGCGCGCCTCCGGATCGGCCACGTAATGCTCGCGGCAGAAGTCACCGAAGGCCTCCGCGTCCCCATCCTCGTCCGTCCAGCGGCCGGCCACCTGCGCCAGCCCGCGCTCGATGCGCTCGCGCTGCTGGCTACCGTGCGCGTCGACCAGCGCGGTCAGGGTGGTGGCCAGGACATCGGGCGTGATCGGCGAGTCGGGATCGAGTTCGACGGGCACCGCGGGTGCGGTCGCGAGATCGGGATGATTCATGGCGCAGTCTCACATTCTCGAGCGATGAGCGCTCGCGTGCTCGCAGGCTCGGGCCCGCGACGGATCGGGTGCGTCGGGTCACGTGATGATCGACGATGATGGCGTGCCGGCGCAGGCAAGAGGCTAGGCCAAGTCGCGCCCTGCGCCAAGACCGCCTTGGCCGATGGGTGCTTCAACGACGAGAGACGGGCTCGAGTGACCGCGATCGTCGGATTGAACGTTTGTTCTGTCTTCTCCACTGTGCTAGGCTGATCGATGCCACCTTCTAGCTTCTAGCGAGCGGAGGCCTTCGCATGGGCGACGCGCCAGCACGACATCCCGAAACCGAAGCCGAGCGGTCGGCCTGGGTGATCGACGGCGAGCGCTTGACCCTGCGTCAGATGAGCGAGGAGGACTTCCTGGCTCGCACCGACCTGCGCCGCGTCGAGTTCGTCAGCGGCCGCTTGGAGGTGGTGCCCGCGTGCTCGATGACGCATCAGCTCATCCTGATGTTCATGCTGCGCCGGCTCGGCGACTTCGTGGAGCAACGGTCGTTGGGCATGGTCCTGCCGGCCGGCATGGACATCCGCACCGTCGCGGGTCGCTACCGACAACCCGACATCGTCCTCATGCTCGATGTTCATGCCGATCGGCGCACGGAGCGCTTCTGGGACGGTGCCGACCTGGTCGTCGAGATCGTTAGCCCAGACGATCCAGCGCGCGACTGGGTCGCCAAGCGCGAGGAATACGCCCGGGCCGGCATCCCCGAGTACTGGATCATCGATCCGCGCACTTCGCAGGTCCTCGTCCTGGGCTTGGACGAGACCGCCGGCGCCTACCGAGAAGTGGCCGACTGCCGGCCCGGTGACATCGCCGAATCCCGGCTGCTCGCGGGATTCTCGATCGACGTCGCCGAGCTCTTCGACGCCGCCGATCGCTGATCGCCGGCCTCGAGCGACGAACGCCGAGCCTGCGACACCTCCTCGTCGCGTCGAATCGCGTTCAGCGCAGCCTCGGCCGATAGCAGGACGCCCGGCACGCCGGCCCCGGGGTGGGTGCCGGCACCGACGAAGTAGAGCCCGTCCACGTCCTCGCTGGCATTGTGAGGACGGAACCAGGCCGTCTGGGTCAGCTTGGGCTCGATGCCGAAGGCATTGCCGACGTAGCTGGACAGGTCGGTCTCGAAGTCGTCGGGCGTCATGACCTCGAGCACCTCCATGTGCTCGCGCAGGCCCTCCATGCCCCAGGCTTCCAGGAAGTCGACCACCTTGTCGGCAAAGGGCCCGGCCTCGACCGACCAGTCGATGTCGGCACGCTTGTTGGGCACCGGGATCAGCACGTAGAGGCTCTCGCCGTCCTCGGGCGCCATGGACGCATCGGTCCGGGTGGGCGCGTGGAGGTACAGGCTGAAGTCATCGGCCAGGGTCTTGTTCTCGAAGATGTCGCGCAGAAGGGCCTTGTAGCGCTTGGAGAGGATCAGGGTGTGGTGGGCCAGCTTGGGCCACTGCTTGCGGGCGCCGATGTAGAGCACCACGCAGCTCATCGTGTAGTCCAGCTTGTCGACGCGCCGGTCGGTCCACTTGCGCCGATGCTCCGGCGCGATCAGCTTGGAGTAGGTGAAGCCCACGTCGGCATTGGAGACCACCAGGTCGGCATCGATCCGCTCGTCGCCGACCCGGACGCCGACCGCGCGGCCCTCCTCGACCAGGATCTCGTCGACGCCGGCGCCGGTCCGGATCTGCCCGCCGATGTCCTCGAAGAGCCGGCCGAAAGCCTGCACCAAGCTGTACATGCCGCCGCGGGTGAACCAGACCCCGCCGTCCTTCTCCAGGAAGGGGATGGAGAGGTAGACCGAGGGCGAGCGGAAGGGGTTGCCGCCGATGAAGAGCGGGTGGAAGCTGAACATGAAGTGGTGGCGCGGGTCGCGGAAGAAGCGCCGCACGAAGGTCGTCACCGGCAGGAAGGCGCCGAGCCTCAGCGCCTTGGGCACGAAGTCGATCATCGAGCGCAGCGTGTCGAAGGGCTGGGCGCCCAACCGGTCGGTGATGATGGCTTGGTGGATGGGCTGGATGGCCCGCATGAAGGCGTCGTAGCGATCGGCATCGCGGGGCGAGAAGCGGCGCATCTGGTCCTTCATCCGCTCGCCGTCGCCCGTATAGTCGATGTGGCTGCCATCGTGGAAGAAGATGCGGTAGTAGGGATCCAGCGGGATCAGGTCCAGGTAGTCGGCGCGGCGCTTGCCGGCCGCCTCGAAGACCGACTCGATGACCTCCGGCGCGGTGATCAGGCTGGGCCCCATGTCGAAGGTGTAGCCGCCCTTCTGCATCTGGTAGGCGCGCCCGCCGATGGCCGGCCGCTTCTCCAGGATGGTGGTCCGATAGCCCATCGCCTGCAGCCGCACCGCCGCCGCCAGCCCGCCGAAGCCGCTGCCGATGACCAGCGCGCGGGCGCCGGGCTCCGGCGGCGGGCCGGCCTGCATCTCGGGACTGGCCGGCACTTCATTCGTGTCCAACTGCTTCAAGATCTCGGGGTTCAACATCGTGACGTCATTCCTTGGTGCGATCCGGACTTCGATCCGGACTTGGATCCGGTCGCGCGCTCCTGCGATCCCGCAGGACTTTGCGCCGGACCGCGGCTCAGCGGCTGCCGGTGAAGGCGCGCAGGGGGAGGGAGACCGATTCGGCGGCATGGGCGCGAGCGGGCCGGCCGGGCCACCACAAGCGCACCAGACCGCGGGCGGCCAGGTAGGGCTTGGCCACATCGCTGGTGACCGCCCGCCGGCGCAGGTTGTCGTAGTCGTTCCTGCGGATCTCGCGCAGGATGCCGCGGTAGATCTCGGCCGCCGCGGCCACCGGTCGGGCGTAGAAGGCCGGCAGGTGCGGCATGGCCTCGAAGGCCAGCGCGTAGCAGCCCTCGGCCGTGTCCATCATCTCGTCGATCAGCTGGCGATAGGCCGCCGAGATGGGCGCGCCGGCCGCCATGGCCTCCAGGTCGCGCCGCGACAGGCCGTGGCGCTCCAGGGCCTCGCGCGGCAGGTAGACCCGATCCATGGCCAGGTCCTCGCCGACATCGCGTAGGATGTTGGTCAGCTGCAGAGCGTAGCCCAGCATCTCGGCCCGCTCTAGCAGCCAGGGATCGCGCTGGCCGAAGAGCCGCGTCATCCAGATCCCGATGGCCGAGGCCACCCGGTAGCAGTAATGCCGCAGCTCCTCGAAGGTCTGCAGCTCGACCGGTCCCATGTCCGAGCGCACGCCGGCGATCAGCTCGGCGATCAGCTCGAAGGGCACGCCGGCCTCCGCCGACTGGCCCATGATCTCGTCCAGGAAGCCGATGCCGGTGGTCTGGCCGGCGTGCGCCCGTCGCGCCAGGTCCTCCCAGGTGTCCAGCTCGTCGGCACTGGCCTCGCCCCGCAGCCCCCGATCGACCAGATCGTCCGTCGTGCGGCAAAAGGCATACAGCCGGGTGACGCTGCGGCGGGCATCGGCCGGAAACAGCCGGGCCGCGAAGGAGAAGGAGTGCGAGTTGCGGGCAAAGTGCGCCTCCGGCGCGCGCTCGGCCTCGGCCAGGTAGCGGGCCAAATCGCCCGTGGGGCGCGGCAGGTCCGGAGACGTCTCCGAGGGGGGCGCCTGGCGCCAGGCCCGCAACTTCGGACGGCTTTCCATCGTCACGCCGGTCTTCATGTTCGGCCTCCATCACGGTTCGGTTCATCCGGTAGGGTTCGGGCGAGGTCTCGATCGAGCCATTGCTCGAAGGGGCGGAGCGCGTCATAGCAGAGGCTGGATCGGAAGACCGGTTCGTCGATCGTGGGCAGATGCGGCCACAGGCCGCTGCCGCCCATGGCCAGGTGATAGGGCTGGCGGATGCCCTGGGCCAGCTGTCCGGCCACGCGCTTGGCGTCGCCGGCGTGCTGCGGCCGGCCGAAGGAGATGCAGACCAGATCCGCGCCCGCCAGCCGCTGCTGGATGCTGATCTCGTCGGCCGGGATGTCGGCGCCCAGGTAGCGCACCCTCCAGCCGCGGGATTCCAAGAGCAGCCGCACCATGAAGGCGCCAACGCGATGGCGATTGCCGGGCGCGGCCGCCACCAGCGCCACCGGAGGAGAACCGCCGTTGCGCGCGCTGGCGAAGCGCGCACGGGGATCACCGGGCCGCATGCCCGGCTCCGCTCGCCGCAGCCAGCCGCGCAAGTCGTGCAAGGCGTCCATCAGCTGCTCGCTGATGCGGTGCTCGTCGCCGATGCGAATCCGGCCGCGCACCCAGTCCTCGCCCACCTGGTGCATCAGCGCCATCAGCCCCTCGTCGAAGAGCCGCGTCAAGCCCAGCTCCCAGCGCAGGAGCAGCTGCATCGAGGCGGCCAGATGCTCCGGCCGGTCCTGGCGCAAGCGCTCTAGCCACAGCGCGACCATAGTGGACATGCCATCGCCGTCCACGGCCTCGCTGACCGCCTGCCAGTACAGGGGGGCCTCGTCGCCGAAGGGATCCAGCTCGGTTTGCAGTTCCCGCTTCGCGGCAAAATCCATCAGCGCCGCGGGATCGATGCGCCGATGTCCGCCCGGCGTCAGCTGGCAGGCCAGCTCGCCGGCGTCGCACCAGCGCTTGATCGAGGAACTGTGCACGCCGCAGAGGGCGGCCGCCTGCTGGCTGGTCAACAGGGCGCGTTCGTCGACGTCCGCTTCGGCTTCGGGGAAGATGATCTTTGTGCTCATGCCGAACAGCATAGCACAGCGAACCGATCAGCCGCAACTATTTGAGCGAAAAATCCTGGACGACACCCGGTCAAGCGGGCCTAGATTGGTTCAACCTCTGCCGCTCGAACGGCTTTTCTGGCATGGAATCTAGACAAAATCAAGACGAGCAAGCCCGCCAGCACCACCGGCCACCACTGACCGTGCAGCGCGTTGATCGGTGCCCAGAAGGACAGAAAGGCCCACAGCGTGCCCCACGCCAGATCGTCCCCCGCCAGCCGGCGGCGGAGGCGATCGGCCGGCAAGCCCCAAGCGGCCAGGCCCATGCCCACCGCCCCGCTGATCAGCCAGCCGCCGAAGTTCACCCAGGGCACGCCGTACCAGGCGCCGGCCTTCTCCCAGGCCCAGAAGCCCAAGGCCACCGCCCCGGGGTCCAGGACGAGATCCAGCCCGACCAGGAGGAGCGTGCCGGCCAGCCAGCGGCCGATGACCCTCGGAAGTGCGCTGCGGCCGTCACGCGAGTCCTCGCTCCGACCCTCGCGATCCCGACCGGTTCGTCGAGCCTCCAGCCAGTCCTCCCCGGCCACCGCGAGCATCCAGGCATTGAGGACCATCGGCAGCCAGAAGAGCGGTAGGGCCAAGGGCACCAGGCCGAAGAGGAGGGGCTCGAGCCCGATGGCGTACTCGAAGTCACCGTAGGGCCAGCCGGTGGCCACGCCGATGGCCTCGATCAGCCAGCTGAAGCCGGCCAGCCCCGCCACCGCCGCCAGCGCGCGCCGGCTCCAGAGCCCCCGCAGACCCAGCGCCAGGGGCAGTGCCATCACCAGGTTGACCAGCACGAAGAGCGGCGGCCAGCCCAGTGCCGCCGACCAGGGCCCCTCGCCCAGCCAGCGGCGCAGGGCGAAGCCGGCCACGCCGACCAGGGGCACGAAGAGCGCCACGGTCCAGCGCTTCCGCCGCAGCCAGGCCTCCAGGCGGTCGACGGTTTGGTGCAGCAGATCGTTCAGCTCGGATCGAGCCATTGAGGGACCTAGGAGTAGTGGGCCAAGCGCCACAGCCCGGCCAGGGTCATCAACATGCCGACCAGGCTGTTGAGGGCCGGGAACCACCAGTAGGCGCGGTGGACGTCGACGCGGCGCAGCGCGATCCAGGCCACCAAGAGCGGGTAGAGGCCGAAGAGCAGGCCCAGGGCCGGGTGGAGCCGGCCGAAGGCCTGGGACGCGCCGAGCCAGCAGAGAAAGCAGTAGAGGAAGGTGCGATCGGCGCCCAGCGCGGTGGCGGTGGTGGCGATGCCGGCCCGGCGGTCGGGCTCGATGTCGGGGATGGCCGAGAAGCTGTGCATGGCCATGGTCCACAGCCAGCCGCCGAGGATGGCGGCCAGTGGCGGGGCGTGGCCCGCGAGCAGGACGTAGGCGGCCACGCCCGGCAGGATGTAGAGGCCGTTGGACAGCGAGTCGAGGAAGGGCCGCGTCTTGAAGCGCAGCGGCGGGGCGCTGTAGAAGGTGGCCAGGAAGAGGAAGCCCAGAAGCCAGGGGCGTGCGGCGGGCGGCAAGATGGCCAGCATCACCAGGCTGGCGGCCAGGCTGGCGACCAGGGCCCACCAGACCACCCGCTGGCCGCCGAAGCGAGCTTCGCGCTCGTCCTTCTTGGGGTTGCGGGCGTCCACCTCGGCGTCGAAGACATCGTTGACGCCGTAGACCCACAGGTTGGCCGGCAGCAGCGCATAGGCCAAGAGCGCCCACAGCCGCCAGTCGAGCAGATCGCCCGGCGCGCCGGCCCCGTAGGCCGCGGCGACCAGGACCGGGCCGGCCAGGTAGAGCCAGAAGCGCGGCCGCGAGAGGGTCCAGAGGTAGCGCAGGTCGGCGCCGCTCACGCCCCGAAGTCCTCGACCACCGCCGCCGCCGTGTGCTCGCCGGAGATCAGGCACATGGGCATGCCGATGCCGGGCGTGGTGTAGCTGCCGGCAAAGTAGAGCCCGGGCAAGCCCTTGGCGCGGCGAGCCGGTCGGGCGAAGGCGCTCTGGCTCAGGGTATGGGCCAGGCCCAAGGCCGAGCCCTCGGCGGCGTGGTAGCGCGCCGCGAAGTCGGAGACGCAGAAGCTCTGCTCGAAGACGATCCGACCGCGCAGGTCCTCGCCCGTGTTGCGCGCGATGTCCTCCAGGATCCGTTCGCGGTAGCGCTGGCGGGTCTCGGCATCGTCCTCCAGGCCGGCCGCGATGGGCACCAAGACGAAGAGGTTGCTGTGGCCGGGCGGGGCGACCGCGGCGTCGGTCTTGGAGGGTACGCACAGGTAGTAGGCCGGGTCGGCCGGCCAGTCGGGCCGATCGAAGAGGGCCTCGAAATGCGGGTCCCAGTCCTCGGGCAAGACCAGCGTGTGGTGCGCCAGCCGATCGACCGCTCCCTCGACGCCCAGGTAGAGCAGGAAGGCCGAGGGGGCCCAGGTTCGTCGCTTCCAGTAGCGCGGCGAGTGCTGGCGATGCTCGGGTGCCAGCAGCTCCTCCTCGGTGTGGCGGTAGTCGGCATTGCTGACGACGATGTCGGCCGCGTGGGATCGACCGTCGGCGGTGGTGACGACCAGGCCGGCATCGGCGAGGGGCTCGGTCCTGGCGTCGACGTGGACGTCGACATCGTCGAGCTCGCCTAGCAGGTCGGCGTGCCCCGCCGGCCGGATGGCCGTGACCTCGGCCCCGGTCTCGATGGTCACTCCGAGCTCGGTCGCCAGCTCGACCAGGGCATCGACCAGCGCGCCGATGCCGCCCTGGGGGTAGAAGACGCCCAGGTTGAAGTCGACGTGGCCCATCAGGTGATAGAGGGCCGGCGTGCTCTTGGGCGAGCCGCCCAGGAAGACCAGCGTGTACTGCACGATCTGGCGCAGCTTGGGATGCGCGAAGTAGCGCGAGACGAAGCGCTCCATGGTGCCCAGGAGGGCCAGGCCGCGCGACTGGCGGGCCACCTCCAGGCTGATGTAGTCGCGCAGGCGCGGCCGGTCGGTGTAGACGAAGCCGGGCATGGCCCGCTGGTAGGTGTCGCGGCTCTTGTCCAGGTAGCGGTCCAGGGCCGCACCGGCGCCGGCCTCGTAGCCTTCGAAGAGTCGCCGCATCTCGTCTCGGTCGCCGGTGATGTCGACCTGCTCCCCATCCTTGAAGAAGATGCGGTAGTGGGGGTCGAGCCGCGTCAGCTCGTAGTAGTCGCCCGGCACCTTGCCGAAATGGGAGAAGAAGCGCTCGAAGGCATCCGGCATCAGGTACCAGCTGGGGCCCATGTCGAAGACGAAGCCCTCGGCCTCGAGCCGGCTGGCGCGGCCGCCGACCTGCTCGTTCTTCTCGAGCAGGGTGACCTGGGCGCCGTGGCGGGCCAGGTAGCAAGCGGTCGACAGGCCACCGAAGCCGCCGCCGATGACCAGGGCCCGGCGGCCGGCCAGTGCAGCCTCGGTCGAGCCCCTAGGCGTCATGGTGACGGTGCACCGGCTGCGCGCTCACGGGCCGCCGAAGGCCCGGCCGGCCTCGGCCAGCAGGGCGAACATATGCCCGTCGTCGTTTTGGCGGGTGCGGCCGGTCAGCCGGTCCAGCCAGCGCTCGGGCAGGGCATCGTGGCCGTGCAGCGCGCCCACCGCGGCGCCGACGATGGCCGCGATGCTGTCGTTGTCGCGCGTGTCGTTGACCGCACGGACGATGGCTTCTTGGGGGTCGCCGGCGTGCAGCATCAGGATGTAGAGCGCGCTGGGCACGGTCTCGAGCAGATAGGCGCCCGAATGCCAGGCATCGCAGGCCTCCAGCACGCCCCAGCCCTCGGCCTGGGCCTCGGGGACGGCGCGCTCGACGAACTGCCACAGGGGGCCCTGGAAGTCGGCGTAGCGCGAGGCGCGCGATTCGTAGGTGGGGTCGACCTCCAGATCGCGCGTGGCCTCGATCCAGGTGGCCGGCCACCAGTCGGCCGGCGGTGCCTCGTCCATCTCCATCAGCTGGCGCAGGATGTGCACGAAGGCCAGGCAGCTGGCGATGGAGGCCGAGTCGTTGTGGGTCAGCATGGCCGCCAGGGCCGTGTCGACCCAGAGTTCACTGCTTCCCTCGCGCAGATGCGGCACCAGGACCGGCGCGATGCGCATCAGCGCGCCGTTGCCGGCCGATTTCACCCCGCAGCGATGCCAGGGCACGCCGCCCGAGCGGGCATGGTGCACGAAGCGCAGCATGCTCTGCCCGATGCCGTAGATGGTCTCGGTGCTGAAGCGCTTGGCCAGGCGGTCGGGCCGCAGCCGGCCGCTCTCGATCAGATGCTCCAGGGTCCAGAAGGCCAGCTGCGAATCGTCCGAGGGCATACCCAAGGGCAGGAAGTCCGAATGCCGGGTAGGCAGATAGTCGCGCACCTCGCCATGCTCGGCCGCGCGCTGCGCCGGCGACTGGCCCTCGGTGGGCCGGCCCAGCGCATCGCCGATGGCCAGGCCCAGCATCATGCCCTCCACCCGATCGAAGTCGATGCCGCCCTCGGCCCCGGCCCGCAGCGGACCGGGCGCCCGCTCGAAGAGCTGGCCCTGCGCGATGTCGATCTCGCCGGCCGTCATCAGCCGCGCGAAGGTCTGGGAGTTGCTGCTCATGGGCGGGATTATAGGCCAAGCGCCGCGATCGCGTCGGCGTCACGCTGATCGAGTCACCCTGCGAGCGACCGATCAGCCCATCGAATCCCGCACCGCATCGGCCACCCGCATCCCGCCCAGGGTGACGCCGGCCGTCGACTGACCCGGGAAGATGCTGTCGCCGACCAGCCAGAGGTTGGGGATGGGGGTGCGCGGGCCGCGGGCGGCGAAGATGGAGCCTTGGGGGAAGCCGCCGACCATGCCCCGGGGCCGGCCGGTCCAGTGCTGGTAGGTCACCGGCGTGGCCGGCAGGCAGAGCTCGATGGCGCCGCGCAGGCCCGGGATCGCGCGCTCGGCCGCGTCGAGCATGTCCTCGGCGTAGCGCTCA
This sequence comes from uncultured Anaerolineales bacterium, assembly GCA_964549495.1. Classification (GTDB taxonomy): domain Bacteria; phylum Chloroflexota; class Anaerolineae; order Epilineales; family Epilineaceae; genus JACKBJ01. Next base: position 29,017 of record CAZJWJ010000027.1, read on the forward strand.
CGGCGCTCGAGATACTCCTGCTCGCGCGCCGGATCCTCGCGCAGGGACCACCAGGGCGCGATGGCGGTGTGGGTGCTGATGTTGGCCGCACGCCGGCCGGCCGGCGCGCGATCATCATGGCGCGCATCGGAGATCGAGAGGAAGACCGAGTTGGTCTCGCCCAGCGGCTTGTCGGCGTCGACGACGACCTGGTGGTGGTCCCCGATGCCCGGCGGCAGCTTGGCCTCGTCCAAGCCCAGGTAGAGCATGACGGCGCCCCAGGTGGGCGGGCGTCGACGGGTCTCACGACGAAGTGCGGCCGGCGCCGCCTCGCCCAGCAGCTTGGTCAAGCCCCAGGGGGTGCTGTTGGCCAAGACCAGGTCGCATTCGACCACCCGCCGCGTGCCCGGTCGCCGCTCGGCGTTGGTGTGCACGGCCGAGGCCCGCCCGTCACGCAACTCGATGCGGTCGACGGTCTGCTTGTAGGCTACCTCGCCTCCGTGCTCGCGGATCCAGTCGACCAGGGTCTCGGCGATCCCTCCGATGCCGCCGCGTACGGCGACCACGCCGCGCCGCGGCAGGTCCAGCGCGGCGCTTCCATAGAGCGCGCCGGCCTCCTCGGCGGTGCACTGGGCCGAGATGAGCAGGTTGGCGTCGACGAAGGCGCGCAGCATGGGGCTGGCATCCCGCGGCAGGAGATCGGCAACGCGGCGCTGCAGGTAGGGCAGGGAGGCCAGGGTGCGCGGTCGCAGGGCCGCGGCGACGCGCGCTAGCTCGCGCGGGCTCTGCGGGGGCCAGGGGAAGGGCCGGCTGGAGATGTCCCAGCTGATCTCGGCCAGCCGCGCCTGGCGGGTAAAGAAGTCGCCCGCGTCGGGAAAGACGGCCTGCCACTCGGCCGCCCAGCGATTTCGGTCGGCCCATTGCGTCACCCGTCGCCCGTCGGGCAGGTGTACCTCCCAGGCCGGGTCGACGGGATCGATCGGCCAGTCGAGGCCGAGGCGCTCCGCCAGGCGCTGATGTGGCCCGCCGGGCGAGAAGCCGCCGGCCAGGGTGGCACCGGCATCGAAGCGATAGCCCTGGTAGGGGTAGCTGGCGGCGCAGCCGCCGGGGTAGGCCTGGGCTTCGAGCACCGTCACGCGGTAGCCGGCTTTCAGGAGCAGCGCGCCGGCCGTCAGGCCGCCGACGCCGGCGCCGACGATGATCACGTGTGGATCGCGTCCGATGGGCATACGTGTCGAACTCCCCTGCTGTTCGGATCGTGGATAGATGAGCAGTAGGCGAAGACTGCCGAAGGCGCCGTCGATTGCATGGATTGTAAGTGAGACTTACAATTCATGCAGTGGTGACGTGGGACGCGAGGAGGCAACCATTGGCCTACATCGAACGAAACCTCGCGCCGATCCTCCGGGAGAGCGCGATGCTCTATCCGGTCGTGACCCTGACCGGGCCGCGCCAGTCCGGTAAGACGACGCTGTGTCGCTCGGTCTTCCCCGAGCATGCCTACGCGACGCTGGAGCCCCTGGATCGACGGAACTTCGCGCGCGAGGATCCGCGGGGCTTTCTGGCCTCTTTGGGGCGACCCGCCATCCTGGACGAGATCCAGCACGTGCCGGAGCTGCTGGGCTATATCCAGGAAGGGGTCGATGCCCGGCCCGAGGCCGGCCAGTACGTGCTGACCGGCTCGCAGCATCTGGGCCTGAACGCGGCGGTGACCCAGTCGCTGGCCGGCCGCAGCGCGATGCTCCGCTTGCTCCCACTCTCGCTGGACGAATTGCGCCGTTTCGACGCCGCGCCCGGCGATCTCTGGACGACCCTCTGGCAGGGTGGCTACCCGCGCATCGTCGATCGGGACATCCCGGCCGGGCGCTGGCTGGGGGACTACGTGACCACCTATCTCGAACGGGACGTGCGGCAGGTGCTCGAGGTGGGCGACCTGGCCGCATTCGGAGCCTTCCTGCGGCTGGCCGCGGGCCGGACGGCTCAGGAGATCAACCTCTCGGCGCTGGGCGCCGACGCCGGGGTGTCGCACAACACGGCCCGCAGTTGGTTGTCGGTGCTGGAGACCGGCTTCGTATGCCATCGCCTGCCGGCCTGGCGCCGCAACCTGCGCAAGCAGGTCATCAAGGCGGCCAAGCTGCACTGGATCGATAGCGGCCTGGCCTGCCGGCTGCTAGGCATCGAGACGCCCGAGCAGCTGGTCACGCATCCCCTGCGTGGCGCGATCTTCGAGAGCTGGGTGGCCGGCGAACTCTTCAAGCATCGCATCCACCAGGGTTCGGACCCGCGCCTATACCACTACCGCGAGAGCCGAGGAGCCGAGATCGACCTGGTCCTCGACCGGACCGAGCGCCTGATCCTGACCGAGGTCAAGTCGGGCCAGACCCTCGCATCCGACTGGCTCGGCCCGATCCTCCACATCGCCGAGCGCCTGCGGGAGGTCGAGTCCCACCGCCCGGTCGAGCCGCGCCTGGTCTATGGCGGGGACGAGTCCTACGAGCGACGCGGCGTCCGGGTCATTCCCTGGTACCGCATCCACGAGCAGGCCTGGTGAATCGGCGCCCGAAACCAGGGAACGATCCCGATGCCAGAGCCTGTGCTGCCAGCCTGCTGTCCCTCGAGGGAAGACGCGCGCGTCAGCCGACGATCCCCACCTGGCGCAGCAGCCCCAGGACGACCTCGGCCGGATCCAGATCGCTGGTCAAGGGTGCGAAGGGAATGCCGCGGGCGCGGCACCAGGCGGCGATCTCGGCCTCGCGGGCGTCCAGGGCCTGTCGGTAGCTGTCCAGGCTGTCGCCGTCGATCTCGACGTCCACCGCTTGGCCGGTCTCGCTGTCGACGACGCGTTGGGGGCCAGGACCGAGGTCCGCGGCCGCGGGATCGCGCTCCTCGGGGGCCAAGATCTGGATGAGGGCCGGCGGGTAGCCAGCGGCCAGGGTGGCGTCGAGGCCAGCGCGCCAGTCTTCATCCCAGAGATCGGTCAGGAGGATCAGTGGGCCCGGGGCGCGGAGGGCGGCGGCGTGGCGGCGGATGGCCGGTGCGAGTGTCCCCCGACCCTCGGGCTCGATGGAAGTCAGGGAGCGCAGGAGCTCGGCGATGGCGCCCCGGCCGCGCAGCCGCCGGCCGGCCGACGTGGGCGCATGCGGGAAGGCGCCCAGCACCACCTGGTCCAGGCCGGCCAGCGCGGCGTATCCCAGGGCCGCCGCCAGGCGCTTGGCGAAGTCGAGCTTGGCCGGCCTGCCGAAGGCCATCGAGGCGCTGGCGTCGACCAGCAGGTGCAGCGTGGCGGCCTGCTCCTCGACGAAGAGGCGCAGGAAGAAGCGCTCCAGGCGGGCGTAGGCGTTCCAGTCCACCCGCCGCGGATCGTCGCCGGGCGCGTAGGCGCGGTAGTCGGCCAGCTCGACGCCGCCGCCCTGGCGCGGGCCGCGCCGCAGGCCGGGGCCGGCGCCCAGGCCGGGCCGGCCGGGCATGGCCAGCAGCCGGTCGACGCGGCGCATCAGCTCCGGGTCGAGCAGGCGGTCGCTCATCCTGCGATCTGGTCGCTCGTCACGACGCAGCTCGGCCCATGGTCATCAGAGCCGCGGATCATCCTGGCGATCCGGCCGCTAGCGCCCATCGATCACCGACGCTACCGCCTCGCGGGCCACATCGTCCATGTCGACGTCCTCGGCCCTGGCCTCGTAGCCGGGGACCAGGCGGTGTCTCAGGACGGCCGGCGCCAGGGCGGCCAGGTCCTCGGCGGCCACGTTGTAGCGGCCCTCGAGCAGGGCGCGGACCTTGCCGGCCGTCACCAGGGCCTGGGCGGCGCGGGGGCTGGCGCCGTAGGCCACGTAGCGCCGGATCCGCTCGCTGGCGCCGGGTGACTCGGGATGGGTGGCCAGGACCAGATCCGCCGCCAGGGCGCTGACCTCCGGCGCGATGGGCACCGCGCGGGCCAGGCGCTGCATCGCCGCCAGGTCCTCGATGTAGGCTACGGTCTTGGCCTCGGCCGGCGCTTGGACCGTGGTCTGCTCGGCGATGGCCACCAGGGTGGCGCGGTCGGGGAAGGGCACGCGCAGTTGCATGAGAAAGCGGTCCAGCTGGGCCTCCGGCAGGGGGTAGGTGCCCTCCATCTCCAAGGGGTTCTGGGTGGCCATGACGCAGAAGGGTTCGGGCAGCGGCCGGGTGGTGCCGGCCACCGTCACCGAATGTTCCTGCATCGCCTCCAGCAGGGCCGACTGGGTCTTGGGCGTGGCGCGGTTGACCTCGTCGGCCAGGACCAGGTTGGCAAAGAGCGGCCCCGGTTCGTAGCGCCAGGCGCGCCGGCCGGCCTCGTCCTCGGCGATGATGCTGGTGCCGACGATGTCGGCCGGCATCAGGTCCGGCGTGAACTGGATGCGCTGAAAGCGCGCCCCCGCCGCGCGGGCCAGGCTGCGCACCAGCAGGGTCTTGCCCAGGCCCGGCACGCCTTCCAGAAGAGCGTGCCCGCCGGCCAGGAGGGTGATCAGCACGCCGCGCACCAGCTGACCTTGGCCCAGGATTACCCGGCCCAGCTCGGTCTCGATCGATCCCGCGATCTCGCGAAAGCGATCGGCGTCCATCTCCGCTGCCGGGCTCGCGGCGCGCGGTCCTTCGGCCTGGGACTGCATCGTCATCGTCAGCCTCCCCGTTTGGATCGGGCTCGGTTGATCAAGCGCCAAGGCCCCGCCACCCTCATCGGGCCAGGGCCTCGAAGTAGGCGCGCACGTATTCGCGGCGGCCGGCCGGCAGGGCCTCGCGCGCCAAGGCGGCGACGGCCGCCTGGCGGTACTCCGGCAGGGCTTCGATCAAGGGACGCTCGGCGGCCGGGGCCGGGCTCTGGCCGGGGGCGAGCGGCTGGCGGCCGGTGCTCGGCGCATCCGGATCGAAGTTGCCGCTGGTGGGGATGAAGCGCGGCACGGCGGTCACCAAGGGGCGCGGGCCGGGTGCGGGGAGGCGCTCGTCGGCGGCCGGTAGTAGGGTCGGATCCTCGCCGTCGACCTCACCGGACTCGTCGGATTCGCCGGCCTCGGTGTCCGCACCCGCGTCGTTCGGGGCGATGGCCGGCGACCGGAGACCCTGGTCGTCGACTTCGGCGTCCGCCGCGTTATCGCCAGCGTTCGCTGAGTCGCCGTCCGCCGCTTCCCCGCCGGCGGCATCGGCCGGGTCGCGGCCCAGCCCGGAGGCCTCGGAGCCGAGCCGGCCGGCCCCGTCGCCCGCTCCCTGGTCGTCCGGACCCTGGCCCGCGCCGGCCTGGCCCGTGCCGCCGCCGGCCAGCAGCTCCTCCGGCCGGGCATGGGCTGCCGCGATCTCGCGCCGCGCCTCGTCGAGGGCATCGAGCGCGCCTTCGACCTGGCGGGCCGGCTCGGCCGCGGCGCGGGCTTCCCGGGCGGCTTCGGCGGCCCGGCCGGCGGCTTCGGCCGCGGCCTCCGGGCCATCCGCCTTCGCGGCCTCGGCTGCCTGGCGCAGGGCCTCGGCCGCCGCATCGAGGTCCGGCGGCAGGCGATCGGCCTGTTCGGCCAGCGCCTCGGCCAGGGCGGCGCGTTCAGCGGCCGAGGCCTGCTCGAGGCCCCGCGCCAGCCGCTCGGCGATGGCCTCGGCCGCATCGCTCGGGTCGGCCTCGCTCGGTTCTCGACCGTCCAAGGCCGCCGCCAGCGCATCCAGATCGGCCAGCAGATCCTCGGCACGGCGGGCGCGTCCCAGGCCGGCCGGATCGCGCAGCGCGCCCAGCTCGGCCTCGGCGCGGGCCAGGGCCGCCAGGTCGTCCTCGGCCCGGCCGCGGGAGGCGGCGAGCTCCGACTCGAGGCGGCGCAGGCTGGATTCGAGGCCGGCCCGGGCGGTGGACTCGGCCGGCATCGGATCGCCAGCGGCCGACGTCGCCTCTGCATCGGTCGAAGCCTCGAGCGCCAGGACGGCGGCCTCCCGCACCCCCGCCAGGCGCTCGGCCGAACGCTCGGCGGCCTGGCGCACCGCGGCCCGCCGGTCCAGCTCGGCCGAGCGGGGATTGGGCAGCAGGTGCAGGCCCAGGGCGAGGGCGGCCAGCAAGGCGGCGGCGAGCAGGCCGCGGCGCGGGGCCCGACGAGGCAGGTCACGCCGTGGATCGATGGCCGCGAGCTGCTCGAGCGCGTCCCGGCGTTGCCGGCGATGCAGCGCGCTTCGCGTGGCGTGGTCGATCTCGCTGGACGCTCTTGGCTCGTCATCGTCGGGACCGACCGGACCCAGGTAGAGGGCGGTGCTCACGCGGTCCTGCAGAGCCAGGTCGCGATCGGCGCGGCGGGCCAGCTGGACGGTCGACGGGCGGCGCAGGTAGGCCAGCAGGACGATGCCGAGCGGCAGGGCGAGGGCCAGGCCCAGCGACCAGAGGTGGGCTACGGGCAGGGGCCGGGCGCGGGCCGATAGGGCGATCAGGCAGGCCGCGGCGGGGCCGATCCATCCCAGGCGTAGGAGGGCCTCCCGCGCGTCGATGCGGCGCCAGCGGCGGGCCAGGGGGCGCAGCGCGGCGGCCAGCTCCGGGTCGGGCCGGCCGGCCCGAGGCGCGGGCTGCCCGAGCGAGCCCGAAGCAGCGGAAGGGTGTCGGGAGGGCATCAGGAGCGGCCGGCCAGGAGCGCCAGCCAGTCCACCGGCTGGAACCAGAGCCACAGGATCCAGGCCACCAGGTGCAGGGCCAAGAGCATCAGCCGGCGGCGAAAGCCGGCGCCGGGTCGGATGCGCTGGGCGGTGAAGGTAGCCAGGGCGGCCGAGAGCCATAGCTGGATCGCCAGGGCCTGGGCCAGGAAACTCCGGCCGGCCAGGCCCGCCTCGACGCGGCTGCCGAAGAGCGCGCCGCGAATGCCCTCCTGCTCGGCGGCCAGGCTGCTGAGCAGGGGCGTGAGGGCGGCCAGGCCGCCGGCCAGCGGAGCGCGAAGCCAGCCCGGCAAGTCCATGCCCGCGATCCACCACAGCCCGATCGGCGGACCGAAGCAGAGGGCGAAGCTGGCCAGGTAGGCCAGGACGATCGCGCGATCGCTGCGGCCGGCGATGGCCGAGGCGGCCAGGCCCAGGCTGGAGAGGAGCAGGCCGGCCGTCAGCAGGGTCAGCTGGCCGCGCAGGATGTCCAGCGCGCCGGGCCCGCCCAGGACGAAGGCCAGCGCGGCCACCGGCAGGGCGCAGAGCGAGAGCAGCAGCAGGAAGGCCATCGCCGCGCCCAGCTTGCCGCGCAGGATCTGCCAGCCGCTCAGCGGCGTGGCCAGGAGCAGCTCGTAGCTGCGCCCCTCGATCTCGCCGCTGATGGCGCCGGCGGTCAGACCGGGGGCCAAGAGCAGGAAGGCGATCAGCTGGGCCAGCAGCATCGCGCCGATGACGCTGGGTCCCGGGGCGGCCGGCGCCTCGATGCCCGGCAGCGGCGCGTCGCCCAGCCCGCGTCGGTAGACCGACCAGGCCAGGCCGGCGGTGAAGGTCAGGTAGGCCGTGATCCAGTAGAAGGGCCGCGGGCCGCGGAAGCGGGCCTGCATCTCGCGCAGCAGCAAGGGGTTGACCGCGCCCCGCGGGCGCCGCTCGGATGGCGCCTCGCCGGCGCGCAGGGCGGCCAGCCATTCGGCGCTGGCACGCTGGGCCGAGGCCAGGGCCGGCGGGGGCGAGCCGCCGGGGGCGGGCGTCGGCGCGAAGGAGGCCGGCATCGCTGGTGGATCGTTCAGGGGCCGCTCCGGCGGTGGGAGCTCGATCTTGCTGCGGCGGTGGACCGGGCGGGGCTCGATCCGGCCGTCCTCTTCGGTCGGGCTCATGAGGCCTCCTCCCCCTCGCTCAGGCCGCGCTCGATGCGCTTCAGGTCGGCATCCGGCAGCAGGCGCCCGCGCTGCAGCAGCCCGAGATGATCGCAGATCCGGGTGAGTTCGGAGACCCGGTGGCTGGCCAAGAGGATCGCCTTGCCGAATCCGCGCAGCCCGGCGAGCAGGCCGGCCAACTCGGCTCGGGATCGCGCGTCCAGCCCCGCACCGGGCTCGTCGAGCAGCAGGATGGGCGGATCGTGGACCAGGGCCTGGGCCAAGCATAGCCGGCGCCGCGGCGCCCGCGCGAGCTTGGCGGCCTCGGCATCGGCTCGATCGTCCAGACCGACCAGCTCCAGCAAGCCCTCGACCATGCGCCGACGGCGGATGCGCGGCAGGCCATGGCAGCGGGCGTAGAAGTCCAGGATCTCCCGACAGCTCATGCCGGGATAGAGGCCGCAGTCGGCCGGCAGATAGCCGATGGCCTGGCGCAGCGCCTCCTGGTCTCGGGGGCCCTCGGCCAGGCGGCCCAGGATGTGGATCCGGCCCGCGTCGGGCTCGAGCAGGCCGGCCAGGAGCCGCAGCGCGGTGGTCTTGCCCGCGCCATCGGGGCCGACCAGGCCGTAGATCTGGCCGGCTTGCAAGCTCAGGTCCAATCCCTCCAAGGCCAGTCGACCGTCGTAGCGCCGCTGCAGGCCGAGGGCTTCGAGGATGGGCTCGCCTCGGGAATCAGCCATCGGGCGCCTCCGCGGAGGGTGCGGCGTCGACCACCGCCAGGCGAGGCTCCCAGCAGGCATCGCGCAGGGCCTCCCAGCCCCGCGGGCCCAGGCCCTCCTCGTCGCGGGTCAGGCGCAAGCGGATCTGGTCGCGGCCCTCGATGCGGGTGATCAGGCGCGGGATCTGCTTGGACTCGCCGGCCGCGATGCGCTCGAAGTCGAGCCAGGCATCGGCCGAGGGGTCCCAGAGGGCCAGGCGGACGCGGGGCGTGCCGGCCTGCGGCAGGTCGCGCTCGGCCAAGAGCTCGGCGCCGGGTCCGATCATCGACAGCCACAGGCCCTCGGGGATGCCGCCGTCCTCGCCCAGGCGAAAGGCGAACTCGGCGTAGGCGTACTCGGGCGTGAGCACGGCCGCGCCCGGGCCGCAGGCCTCCGCGCTGTCGGGACTGCGGCGCAGGGCCAGGCCGTCTACGAAGCGCATGCCGCCGCCCAGACCCAACGGCAGCCGGGCGTAGAGCAGGGTCTCGGCGCGGGTCCCGACCGATCCCGAATCCGGCGTCAACCGGTAGGGCAGCCGCTCGATGAAACCGATCAGTATCGCCTCGGGGCTGGCGGGCGGGCGCATCGGCACCGCCGAGATCAAGCGGCTGGCGGGCTGGGCCGGATCGGCCAGGACGGCGGCGACCAGGTGGCCCCGAAGGCCGCGGGCATCCAGCTCCACCGGGCTGTCGGGGCGATAGCGCATGTCGATGCTGGTCAGCTCGTCGGGGCCCAGGCGGCCGATGGCGCTGCGGCCGCCCGCGGTCAGCAGCAGGCTGTCGTCCAAGGCCACGCCGGCCGGATTGCGCAGGCGGCCGGCCACGCGGTCGTCCTCGCGGCGCAGGCCCTCGCCGCGGCCGACCGCCGCCTGGCCGGCCGGCCAGGCGATCAGCGCGTCGACGGCAAAGCCGGCGGGCTGGCCGGGGGCCGGGCTGGGCAGGCGCAGGCGGCTGGCGCCGGCCTCCAGGCGCAGCTCGAGCGGGCCGGGCAGGTCGCCGTCGGCCGGCCGCGCCAGACCGCCCTCCAACCGGATCTCGAGCGGGCCGGAGCGGCCATCGACCAGGCCGACGTAGCCCGTGGCCCGGGCCAGACCGGCCTCGGGCAGCAGGCGCAGGGCGCTCGGGGCGTAGAGCCGGGGCGCGGCGCTGTGGGTCCGGCGGCCCAGGCCCAGGACCACGGCGGAGGTCAGCAGAGCCAAGAGGGGCAGGACCAGCCAGGCCCGATCCAGGCGGCCCCGGCGCGCGAGCAGGCGGTGGGCCAGCGGGCCGGCGGCCAGGGTGTAGAGCGCCAGCAGCGCCAGGGCCCAGTTCGAGGAGGTCTCGCCGCCGCCCGGGGGCAGGCCCGCGGCCATCCACGCCGTGTCGGGCGGGGGCTCGCGCCAGGCGCTGCCGGGGCGCGGCCGGTCCAGGGCGGACCAGACCGAGGCCATGCCCGGCCAGTCGGCCAGGGGCGGCGCCGAAGGGTCGAAGGCCAGGAGGCCGATGGCGCCCGCGCCGAAGGATCGGGAGACGGCCAGCGGTTGGCCCTCGCGGCTGACCAGGTCGAGCCGGGCGTCCGCCGCCGGTTCGAGGTCCAGGATCCGCGCCGGGCCGGCCGGCGGTGCCCGGCCGGCCAGGGAGCCCAGCCCCGGCAGCCCGGCCAGCTCGCGCGGGGCGCCGACCGCGGCCGGCAGCCAGTCGGCGGGCAAGGCCTCGATGGAGGAAGATCCGCCCAGCCCGCCGGCCAGCAGCAGATGGCCGCCCAGGGCCGTCCAGCGCTCGAGGGCGCGGCGCTGGGCGGGCGAGAGGCGGGGGTAGGCATCGCCGGAGAGGAGGACGCGGTCCACCGCCGACCAGGCCAGGGCCTCCTCCGGCAGGTCCTCGGGGGCCAGGCGCAATGCGGGCAGGCCCTCGCCGGCGGCCTCCAGGCCGGCCGGCAGCGCGATCTCCTGGCCGGCCACCAGCACGCTCAGGCGCCGGCTGCCCAGGGCTTCGAGGGGCAGGCGGGTGCTGGCCAGCTGGCGCCCGCGTTCGTCGACCAGCTCGAGGCTCGCCGCCCCGGCCGGGCGATCGGCGGCGTCCAGCCAGATCACCAAGGGCAGGCGCTTGCGGGCGCCGGCCGGCAGCTCCACCGGGCTGGTGAAGATCGCGCGGGCGGTGCGGACGCGAAGGTCGACCTGCCGGTCGCGATCCGAGCCCTCCAGATCGACCCACAGCGGCAGCCAACCCGCTTCGACGTACCAGCCCTGCCAGGGCGACGAGGCAGCCAGCGACGGGCCCGCCGGCTCCTGGGCCCGGGCATCGGCGCCGAAGATCCACGCGCAGAGCAGGGCCAGGACGAGCGCGCCGAACCGGCGTCGGTTCTCGATCCTCGGCCGTGGGCTGCGCTCGATGTCGGCCACCTCGTCGCTCGATCCGCCTTCAGGACACATCCGGAGGAAGATTATGCCATGCGCCGGCCGCGCGTGCGGATGGGGCGGCGCGAGCGCCGGAGACGATCCGGCCTGTGTCGTCCTCATTGTGGCGCTCGAAGCACCGGCTTCGAGAAAGGGCTCGCCCAAAGGGTCTCGAAGGTAAGGCGGGGTCGCGCTCGCCGGTCCAAGCGACGCTCGGTCGTGCGCGCGGGGCCCGGACGGATCGTCGCTCGAGGCATCGGACGTGAAAATCGCCAGGCCCGAGGGCCCGGCGACTTCCACGAAGGAGAGATGTGATTGTGGCGACCAATCGGTTCGAGGCTTGCAAGGCTGACCGATCGTTCGTCCCAAAGGTAACGGTGGCGGGATAAGCGCCCGCCAAGGACCTGTTAAGCCCGGGTAAAGCTGCTGTTGACGATCCATCGCCCCCGCGGTCCCCCCGCCGGGGCGGGCGATCCGCTATCATGAGACCGCCGGACTAGATCGCTTGTTCTGTTCACCGCTGAATGCTGCCGCTGGAATCGACTGCAAGGAGTGTGGAATGACCCTCGAGCTCGCCCCCAGCCCGACCGAACTGCGCCCGGCCCGGGTCCAGGCCGGCGTCGATGCCGATCTCTCGGCCCGCTATCGCGCCGTGCGCGCGGCCACCGAGCGCTTCTGCGAGCCCTTGGCCACCGAGGACTACGTCATCCAGACCATGCCCGACGTGAGCCCCACCAAATGGCATCTGGCCCATACGACGTGGTTCTTCGAATGCTTCCTGCTCGAGCCCCACCTGCCGGGCTACGAGCCCCTGCACCCGATGTACAACTACCTCTTCAACAGCTACTACAACACCGTCGGCTACCGGCACTGCCGGCCCAAGCGGGGCTTGATCTCGCGGCCGACGGTGGCGCAGGTCTACGCCTATCGGCGGCATGTCGACCGGCACATGGAGCGGCTGCTGAGCACGCTCTCCGGCCCCGACCTGGAGGCCCTGGCGCCGGTGGTCGAGCTGGGCTGCCACCACGAGCAGCAGCATCAGGAGCTGATGGTCACCGACATCAAGCATGTTCTGGGCGAGAACCCGCTCTTCCCGGCCTATCGGGAATCGGGCGGGGCGGAGCGCGCCGGGGCTGGCGAAGGCGGCGCGCCGCCGCTGGGCTGGCGGCGATTCGAGCGCCGGATCGCCGAGATCGGGCACGACGGGCGGGGCTTCGGCTTCGACAACGAGGGGCCGCGCCACGAGCGCTTGATCCACGGCTTCGAGCTGGCCGATCGGCCGGTCAGCTGCGGCGAGTACCTGGACTTCATCCGGGACGGCGGCTACCGGCGCCACGATCTCTGGCTCTCGCTGGGCTGGGACATGGTGCAGCGGGAAGGCTGGCAGGCACCGATGTACTGGCAGGATCACGGCGCGGAGGGCTGGAAGGTCTTCGGCCTGGCCGGCCTGCGACCGCTGGATCCGGCCGAGCCGGTCTGCCACCTGAGCTACTTCGAGGCCGATGCCTACGCCCGCTGGGCCGGCGCGCGCCTACCGGCCGAGGACGAGTGGGAGCTGGCGGCGGCCGGGGCGGACCGGGCGATGGACGGCAACTTCGCCGACGACGGCAGCTACCATCCGGCGCCGATGCGCGCGGCGCCGCGCGAGGGCGAGGCGCTAACCGAAGGCGAGGCCGGCCCGCGGCTGCTCTTCGGCGAGGTCTGGGAGTGGACCCGCAGCCCCTACGAGGCCTATCCGGGCTATGCGCCGGCCGAAGGCGCGCTGGGCGAGTACAATGGCAAGTTCATGTGCAACCAGTACGTCCTGCGCGGCGGTTCCTGCGCCACGCCGCGCGACCACATCCGGCCCAGCTATCGGAACTTCTTCCCGCCGGATGCCCGCTGGCAGTTCTCGGGCCTGCGCCTGGCGCGCGACCTGCCGGCCGAAGGCGGGCCCCGATGAGCGAGCCGATGCTGCCGCCGGCCGCCCCGGCCAACCTGCGGGTGCTCGACCTGCACCCGGATCCCGGCGACTTCCGCGGCGAGGTGCTCGAGGGCCTATCGGCGATGCCCAAGCGCCTGCCGACCAAGTACTTCTACGACCGGCGCGGCTCCGAGCTCTTCGACGCCATCTGCCAGCTGCCGGAGTACTACCCGACGCGGGCCGAGATCGAGATCACCCGGCGCGAGGCGGATGCCATCGCCCGGGACATCGGCCCGGAGGCCTTGCTGGTCGAATACGGCAGCGGCTCCAGCGTCAAGACGCGGCTGCTCTTGGCGCGGCTCGAGCGGCCGGTGGGCTACGTGCCGATCGACATCTCGCGGGCCCATCTGCTGGCCACCGCGCGGGAACTGGCCTTGGAGCATCCGGACATCGAGATCCTGCCGGTCTGCGCGGATTACGGCCAGCCCCTGGCCTTGCCCGAGCCCGGCCGGCCGGCGCGCCGGCGCGTGGTCTACTTTCCCGGCTCGACCATCGGCAACTTCGTCCCCGACCGGGCGCGCGAGTTCCTGACGCGCATCGGCCAGGTGGCCGGGCCCGGCGGCGGCCTCTTGATCGGGGTCGATCTGGCCAAGGACGCCGAGCTGTTGGAAGCGGCCTACAACGATGCCCAGGGCGTCACCGCCGCCTTCAACCTCAACCTCCTGACCCGCATCAACCGCGAGTTGGAGGCCGACTTCGACCTGGACGGCTGGGAGCACCTGGCCTTCTACAACCAGGACTTGGGCCGGCCGGGCCTGGGCCGCATCGAGATGCACCTGGTCAGCCGCCGCGATCAGGCGGCGACGGTGGCCGGCCGGCGATTCGACTTCGCGGCCGGCGAGCGCGTGCTGACCGAGTATTCCTACAAGTACAGCCGCCAGGCCTTCGCCGAGTTGGCCGCCGGGGCCGGCTTCTCGGTCCGTGATTTCTGGACCGACGCGGCCGGCCTCTTCAGCGTGCAGATGCTGGAGTGGGACGTCCTTTCCTGACTGCAGTCCCCCCCTAGGGCCCGGCCAGGAACGAGGTCTCCAACCGAGGGCGTCGCTGCGCCACCGTGCCGGCCCGCTGTGAGGAGGGAATAGCAGCGCTATTGCCGACGAGCAGCGGGCCGGCACGGTGGATGCGGCGGCGTCCGAATTGGGGAGCTCGTTCCTGGCCGGGCCCTCTCTACCAGGGCGTGGGTCCGCTGCGGCCGTAGTTGCCGTAGAGCAGGCCGAAGTCGTAGAAGTGGACGCAGCCGTCGGCGTTGAAGTCGGCTCGGTCGTCGTAGCCGGCGCTGCCGCGGCACTTGCCGTAGCTGGCGATCAGGGCGCGGTAGTCGTCGAAGTCGACGCGGTGATCCTGGTCCAGGTCGCCGGCCGCCAGCTGGGTCAGGCCCAGGTCCAAGCGCTGGCCGGCCGAGAGCTTCCAGACGCCGCCGGCCGCCAGCCAGCCCGGACGTGACACCTCCAGGCGAAGCCAGCCGGCCGGCAGGCCGCTGATCCGGAAGCGCCCGTCGGAGCTGGTGATGCCCAGGAGCTGCCCGTCGGCCATCACGAAGACGCCCGAGGCGTTGTTGCGCCCCTGCAGGCGGACCTGGCCCAGCAAGCTGGCATCGCCCGATCCGGGCGGAGGCTCGGTGGGCGGGATGGCGGTGCTGGTCGGCCGCGGCGTGGCGCTGGGCGGTGGCGAATCGGTGGGCGCGAGCGTGGGCCGCGGCGTGCTCGAAGGCCTCGTCGTGCTGGTCGGCCGGGCGGTGTGGGTGGGCTCGGGCGTGGCCGAGGGCGACGTCCCGCCGCCCAGGTCGACCGGTTGGTTGGCCTCGCGGCTGTTGCCGAAGAGGATGCCCCACCAATGGGGCAGGTTGCCGGGGCCCGGCACATAGGCCACGCCCAGATCGCGGTAGTTGGGGCTGGTGATCAGGTTCCAGTGACCGGGCGACTGCTTCCAGCCGTCGCAGCGCCGGCTGCTGTCGCAGGCGGTGCTGCACCAGCTGTCGCAGGGCCGGCCACGAACCACCTCGTCCGGACTGCGCTGGCCGCGGGCCAAGACCTCGCCCAGGGCGGTGTAGCGGTAGCCCTCGGCCCAGGCGCGCGTGGCCAGGGTGCTGCCGCCGCTGCCCGTGTGGCTCAAGCGGCGGTTGGCGGCCATCCACTCGGCATGCTTCTCGATGGCTTCCCAGAGCCGTCGATCGGTGCGCAGGGTCGGCAGGTCGCGCGCGTTGCGCTCGGCGTTGACGATCTGCACCAGCTGCCGCTCGAAGTCGTTGACGTCGTAGAGCGGTGCCGAGCTGGCGGCCGGGCCGCGATGGGCCACGACGGAGAAGAGCGACAGGACGAAGATCAGCGCCAGCAGCAGCGGACGGCCGCGGCCTGGTAGGGGGGGGAGGGGCATGGGGGGACTCCTGCCTGTTCACGCCGCCGGGGTGGGCGCCCGCGGCATGATCGTATTCGGTCCTTCGCCAAGATTCACAGCGGCGGTGCACTCGAGTCGGAAATGGACAGGATTGATGGCCGCGTTCGGGACGGAAGGCATCGGCGAATGGACCCGGACGGGACCTAGGATAGACTAATTCCGGCGCTCTTGCCGAACTCCCGCCGGGCGCGCGCCCGACGCGTAGCCTACGCCAGGCGGTTCGTGACCGCGTATTGCGGGGGGGGATTCCATCCCGGCGAGTCCTGCGCCGACCCGAACCGTCGGCGCGCGATTTCCCGAGCCCAGCGGCGCGCTTCGTATCTTCAGCCAGGAATGCCAGATGCCAGAAAGCCGATCCGCAGCATGGCGCGCCGAGCCCTCCGATGCCGACCTGCCGCTGGCCGACTTGCGGGCATCGCTCCTGGATTGGTACGCCGAGCACCGGCGCTCGCTGCCCTGGCGGGCCGAGGCCGGCCAGCCGCCGGATCCCTACGCGGTCTGGATCTCCGAGATCATGCTGCAGCAGACGCGGGTGGAGACGGCCGGGCCCTACTTCGAACGTTGGATGAAGCGCTTCCCGACGGTCGAGGCCTTGGCCGCGGCCGAGCTGGAGGCGGTGCTGGGACTGTGGCAAGGCCTGGGTTACTACGCCCGGGCGCGCAACCTGCACGCCGCGGCGCGGCAGCTGATGCGCGAGCATGGCGGGCGCGTGCCGGACGATCCTTCTGCGCTGCGGCAGCTGCCCGGAATCGGGGACTACAGCGCGGGGGCCATCGCCGCCATCGCCTTCGGGGTGGTGGCGCCGGCCGTCGACGGCAACGTGCGGCGGCTCTTGGCGCGCCTGGCGGCGGTGGAGGTCGATCCGACGCGGGGCGCGGCGCGGCGCCGGATCCGGGCGCTGGCCGGCGCCCTGGTCGATGGCTCGGATCCCGGCGATGCGGTGCAAGGCCTGATCGAGCTCGGCGCGCGGGTCTGCCGGCCGCGCCGGCCGGACTGCGCCGCTTGCCCTTGGTCCGGCACCTGCCGCGCGCGCGCACGGGGCATGCAGGCGGCACTGCCCGTCCGCCCGGCGCGCGTCCGGCAGCGGCGCGCGCGGGCCTTCGCCTTCGCCTTGCGCCGAAGCGGCGACGAGGCGCGCTGGCTGGTGGCACGGCGGCATCCCCAGGGCTTGCTGGGCGGCCTGTGGGAGTTCCCGCTGATCGACTGCGACGACGATTCCGAGCCGGCCGAGCTCCTGCGCGCTGCTTGGGGACTCCAGTTGGTCGCCTGGCGCGAGCTGCCACCGCTGGAGCATGTCTTCACCCACATCCGACTGGAATTGCGACCCATCCTCGGCCGCGTCGAGGGGCGGCCCGAGGACCTCGACAGTCGCTACGCCGAATGGGGCTGGAAGCGGAACGAGGCCCTGCGCGGCGACGGCCTGCCCAGCTCGACCCTGATGGACAAGCTGGTGGCGGCGGTCGACGAAGCCTTGGCCTCGGACGATCGGGCCTCGTGCGCGGCCGGAACGAGCTCTGCGAAGGCAGACCAGGTTTCCGGCGAGGGATGCTGAGCGCCAGCGTCGAGACAGCGGCGCCGAGCGCTACTCGGTCTCCGGCCGGCCGACGGGGCTGAGCACCGCCAGCTGGTTCAAGCCCAGCTGGAAGCGGCGGTAGGCCACCAGGCGCAGGCCGGCCCGCTCGGCCAGTCGGGACAGCGCCGCGCGATCGAAGAAACGCTCGTGCTCCTCGTCGGCATCGCGGCTGAAGAGCCGCAGCCGGGCGCCGAGGGCGTGCAGCCGCTGGCCCCGCGGGTGGGGTGTGGTCAGGATCACCGTCCCGCCGGGACCGAGCAGCGCGGCGGCTCTTGCCAGGACCCTTGCCGGATGGTGGAGATGCTCGACCACCGCGGTCAGCACCACGTGGTCGAAGCGCCGCGCGGTCACCGAGGCCGGCCACTGGCCTTCCAGGTCGCAGACCTCGAATTGCCGGTCGGGGTAGAGCCGGCGGGCCAGGGCCACCACCTCGGGCTGCAGCTCGAGGCCCAGGTAGTCGACGTTGGGCGGGATCTCGGCGGCCAGGTCGGCGATGTTGCAGCCCGCGTCCAGCACCGAGGCGCCGGTGACGCAGTCGGCCGCGGCGCGGGTTCGGGCGTCGATCAGCCAGCCCGAGAGCAGGCCGTGGCGCCTGGGCTCGGTCCAGCCCCAGTCGGCCGGCCTCCCGCGATGCCGGCGGTGGGCGCGAGGCTTGGGTAGGAAGCGCATGATCCAATTCAAGCGCAAAGCCCCCGACTTGGGAAGGGCGCGCCGGAGCCGACGCGATCCCGAGATGCTGCGCCCGGACGCAGGCGCTGCAGGGTGGAGATCGCTCGGATGGCGAGCCCTACGATGCAGCCAGGGTCACGTCCCCCGCCTGCAGGACCTCGAGCCGGCCGTCGTCGAGGCGCAGCTGCAGGCTGCCGTCCTCGCCCACCGACTCGGCACGGCCGCTCAGCCGCTCATCGCCGCGGCGGGCGACCACCCGCCGGCCCAGGGTGGCCAGCTGCGATGCCCATTCCGCCAGCGGGTCCCGCCCGGACAGCAGCTCCCGATGGCGCCGGTCGGTGGCCGCCAGCAGCTCGGCCGCCATCTCGCAACGATCGAGACGCGCCGGATCGGCGGCCTGGCCCGTTGCGCGATGCAGGCTGGCCAGGCTGACGGCGCCGTCCGGAAGCTGCTCGGCGTCTTGGCGCAGGTTGATCCCGATGCCGAGGATGACCCAATCGGGCGCCGGCTGGCCGGCCTGCCAGTCCGCCTCGGCCAGCAAGCCGGCCAGCTTGCCGCCGCCGGCCAGGATGTCGTTGGGCCATTTGAGCTGGGCCGTCGCGCCCGGCGGAAGGCGCGGCTCGATGACGTCCAAGGCCGCCAGGGACAAGAGCATCGAGAGTCGCGACCAGCCGGCGACCGGCAGGCCGGACGGCCCGGGCCGGAAGAGCAGCGAGAGCATCAGGGCGGTCCCGGGCGGGGCCAGCCAGCGACGCGACAGCCGGCCGCGGCCGGCCCGCTGGTGGTCGGCCAGCACCACGCTGCCCTCCGGCGCGCCCGCGCGGGTCCGGTCGGCCAGCAGGCGCATGGTCGAATCGACCGAGTCGAAGGCCTCGATGCGCCGGCCGATCCGGGCGCCGGGCGCCAGCTCGGCCAAGCGCGAGGCGATGCGTCGGGGATCCAGATCGGCCGTAAAGGGCGCGCTCGGAGCGGCTCCCGGCGCCGTCCCGTCACCTCCGCCGGGGCCGCCGGCGGTCCGCGGCTCCGGCCGGCCGATCAGCTCAGTCCTCGTTCCAGGTATCGGCCCAGACCAGCGGGAACCAACTGCGGTAGACGGGACGATCCGGCGGCCGGGTGATGACGGGCGGCGGCGCGCTGGGCTCGATCGGCCGGGTCGGCCGGGTCGTCGGCGTGTGCGAAGGCGAGGGCATGGGCGGGACGAGCGTGGACGGCGGGGGCGTCTCGGTGATCGAGCCCAGCACGGTGATGAAGGGGTTGGGGAAGACGCTGCGCGTGCTCCGACCCAGGTTGTCCAGCAGGCTGACCTCGGCCAGGTGGTTGGCCGGCTGCATACCGAGTCTGGTGGGCAAAGCCTGGAAGGAGACCGACAGCCCGGTGTCCGGGATGCTGCCGAAGCGCCAGATCAAGGTCTCCTGGTCTCCCGCCACGCGGCGCGAGAAATACGCGGGGTCGAAGCTGTTCTCGACGGCCTTGTAGCCGGCCGGCAGGGTATCGGTGATCCGAACCCCAACGGTCTCGATGTCAAACCGCTCCGAGCGCAGCTGCGCGAAGCCCTGGGTTAGGTTGTTCCGTTGGTCGATGGGCACGAAGCTGCCCCCGCTCTTCTCGGCCAGCGTGGACATGCAGCTCCGGTCGCAATCATCCGAGGCGCAGACCGTTGCCACCTCGATGCCGCGCATGTTGACGTTGCCCTGGGTGCAGCGAGGATCTCGCCCATCCGAGATGATGACGATGCCTTTCTTGGCATCGCCCCGCTTCTTGGCGGAATCGTCGACATGGCGCTTGGCCATGGAGGCGGCTCGCTGCAGATCCGGGTAGTAGCTGCCGACTCCGCTGCTGCCGATCTGCTGCTGCAGGCAGTTGGAGAGCTCTCCCGGGTTGTTGTCCATCTCGCAACGAAGGGAGGCCTGGTCGCTGACGGCCATGATCGAGATGCGCGTCAAGGCGTGACCGTCGAGGTCCATCTCTTCGATGAACTGCTTGGCGGTCTCCCTGGCATTCCGGATGGCCGTGGCGCCCATCGAGCGCGAGACGTCGATGGCCACCGTCACGTCCAAGGGTTGCTCCAGGATCACTTGACGCTCGCATTTCGGGTCCTCGTGGACCGTCATGCGGATCTGCACCGGCTCGCCGAGGAGGAGCTGGGAGGGGAAGGCGGCCTTGTGGACCTGCGGTTCGCAGGTCGGGACCGACTGGGCCTCGGCCACGTCGGTTCGCGTCAGGAGCGCGACGAGAGCGCAGAGCAGCAGCGATGGGCCGGCCAAGGCCAGCCTTCGCTTGCCGATCGACGCCTCCACGCGCATCCGCTGCACCTCCGAGGGTTCCAGTCCTGCCCATCATGAAGGAATACTGACAAGGATGTCAAGCTTCCCAAACCCCGATCTTGGACAATCATAACACGCATTGGGTCGGATGTGGACAGCCTTTTGACCGAGTTTCGTCAGCTTCGCGTCAAGCTCGCTGCTATGATGCCCGCCTATGAGCCAATCCCGGCCCATCGTGGCCTTCGACCGGGTGTCCAAGGCCTACGGGGACGCCGGCCGGCCCCAGCCCGTCCTCGAAGCGGCCAGCTTCGAGGTGGAGGAGGGCCAGATCGTGGCCATCCTGGGCCGCAGCGGCTCCGGCAAGAGCACCCTGCTCAACCTGGTGGCCGGCATCGATGCGCCGGACGCCGGCAGCGTGCTGGTCGACGGCCGGGCCATCGAGCGGCTCGACGAACGGGACCGGACGCTCTTCCGCCGGCGCAACATCGGCTTCGTCTACCAGTTCTTCAACCTCATCCCGACCCTCAGCCTGCGCGAGAACGTCCGCCTGCCGCTGGAGCTTCAGGGCAGTCCGGAAGCCGACGACCGGGCCCTGGACATGCTCGAACGCGTGGGGCTGGCCGGGCGTTCTGACGACTTTCCGGATCGGCTCT
Organism: uncultured Anaerolineales bacterium; assembly: GCA_964549495.1. Lineage (GTDB taxonomy): Bacteria > Chloroflexota > Anaerolineae > Epilineales > Epilineaceae > JACKBJ01. The sequence goes on from CAZJWJ010000027.1 coordinate 49,377, forward strand.
CGGGCGGCGAGCAGCAGCGGGTGGCCATCGCGCGGGCCCTGGCCGGCCGGCCGCGCATCATCCTGGCCGACGAGCCCACCGGCAACCTCGATGTCGAGATCGGCGGGCGCATCCTGGAGCTCTTGCTCGAGATGGCCCGCGACGGCGGTCGCACGCTGCTGATGGTCACCCACAGCCGCCAGGTGGCGGCTACCGCCGATCGCATCTTGCGCGTCGAGCAGCACCGCGTGCTCGAGGGGGCGGGCTGATGCCGGCCCCGCGATGAAGGCCATCGCCGGGGAGGCGCCGCACCCGCGCGCCTTCGCCCTGATTCCCCTGCTGCGGGCCGCCCGCGGCCATGCCTTGCGCCGGCCCCTGCAGAGCCTGCTCCTCGTCTTGGGCGTGGCCCTGGGCGTGTCGGTGGTCGTGGCCATCGACCTGGCCAACCGCAGCGCGCTGGCGGCTTTCGAGATCTCGACCGAGGCCATCACCGGCCGGGCCACGCATCGCGTGCTCGGCGGCCCGGAGGGCCTCCGGGCCGAGGACTACCGCCGCCTGCGGGTCGGCGGCGGCCTGCGCCAGGTGGCGCCGGTGGTCGAGGGCCGCGTCCGGCTGCCGGCCGATGGTGGCGCCGCCTACAACCTGCTGGGCGTCGACCCCTTGGCCGAGCCGCCCTTCCGCGACCTCTTGGGCGGGGCCGAGAGCGGGGGCCTGCCCGAGGACCTGCTGGGCCCGCTGTTGACGCGGCCGGGCGCCGCGCTGATCAGCCGCGAGGTGGCGGATCGGACGGGACTGGCGGTCGGCGATCGGACGCGGGTCGAGACCGCCGCCGGCGATCGCGAGCTCTACGTCGCCGGCCTGCTCGAGCCCTCCGACGGCCTGTCGCGCCGGGCCCTGGAGAGCCTCATCCTGGTCGACATCGCCAGCGCCCAGGAGATCCTGGATCGCCTGGGGCGGCTGGACCGCATCGACTTGCGCCTGCCGGCGGAGCCGGCGGCGCTGGCGGCGCGCCTGGCCGACTTGGAGGGCCGTTTGCCGGCCGGCGCGCGCATCGAGCCGGCCAGCGAGAGCCAGGCCACGGTGCGCTCGATGACCGAGGCCTTCCGCCTGAACCTGACCGCGCTCTCGCTCCTGGCGCTCCTGGTCGGCATGTTCCTGATCTTCAACACCGTGCGCTTCAGCGTGGTCCAGCGCCGGGCCACCCTGGCCACGCTGCGCTCGCTGGGCGCCACGCGGGCCGAGATCTTCGCCATGATCCTGGTCGAGACCGCCGTCCTGGCGACCTTGGGCGCCGGACTGGGTGTGCTCTTGGGCATCCTCCTGGGCCGCGGGGCGGTGCTCCTGGTCACGCAGACCATCAACGACCTCTATTTCGTGGTCACCGTGCGCGGGGTGCGGATCGAGGCCTGGCCCCTGCTCCGCGGCGCCCTGCTCGGCTTGGCCGCCGCCTCGATCGCCGCCTTCCTGCCCGCGCTCGAGGCCACCCGCGTGCCGCCCGTCACCGCCCTGCGGCGCTCCTCGGCCGAGGCCGGCGCGCGGGCCCGCGCGCCGCGACTGGCCGCCCTGGGCCTGCTCTGCGCCCTGCTGGGGGCCGGGCTCCTGGCCCTGCCGGGCCGGCGGGTGGACCTGGGTTTTGCCGGCATGGCGGCCATCATCCTGGCCTTCGCTGCCGCGGTGCCCTGGCTGACCCTCGTGACGATGCGGGCCGTGACGCCCTGGACCGGCCGGCTCTTCGGGCTGGTCGGCCGCATGGCGCCGCGCGACGTCAGCCGCGCCCTCAGCCGCACCGCGGTGGCCATCGCGGCCCTGATGGTGGCGGTCTGCGTCAGCATCGGCGTCAGCCTGATGGTCGGCAGCTTCCGCAACACGGTCGAGCTCTGGCTGGCCGACACCTTGCAGGCCGACGTCTTCATCTCGGCCCCCTCGGAGACGGCCAACCGGGTGGGCAGCGGTCTCGACCCCAGCCTGGCCGAGCGGCTGGCGGGCCGGCCGGGCGTCCTCGAGCTGGCCACCGCCCATCGCGCGCAGCTGCGCTCGCCGCAGCTGGGCCCGGTCGACCTGGCCGTGCTCTCGCGCGACATCGCCGGCGACAAGCGTCCCTTCCTGGCCGCCGAGGGCGACGCGGCGGCGGTCTGGCGTCAGCTGGAGGCCGGCGCGGTCAGCATCTCCGAGCCCTTCGCCCGGCGTCACGACCTGGGCCTGGACGACCGGCTGACCCTGGAGACCGACGACGGGCCGCGCGACTTTCCCATCGCCGCCATCTTCTACGACTACGGTTCCGAGCGCGGCTTGGTCTACATGGCCGACCCGGTCTACCGCGGCGCCCGGGCCGACGATCGCATCAGCTCCATCGCCCTGATGCTCGAGCCCGAGCGTGACGCCGAGGCCTTCGCCGCCGCGCTGCGCCGCGAGCTGGCCGAGGGCCCGCCCCTGGACATCCGCTCCAACCGCGGCCTGCGGGCCGAGGTGCTGCGGGTCTTCGACCGGGCCTTCGCCATCACCACCGCCCTGCGCGTCCTGGCCGTGCTGGTGGCCTTCGTCGGGGTGCTGTCGGCCTTGATGGCCCTGCAGCTCGAGCGGGCGCGAGATTACGGGACGCTGCGCGCCAGCGGCATGACCGAGGGACAGCTGGGCGGCCTGGTGCTCTTGGAGACCGGCCTGATCGGCGCCATGGCCGGCCTGGCCAGCTGGCCGGCCGGCTCGAGCCTGGCCCTGCTCTTGATCTACGTCATCAACCGCCGCTCCTTCGGCTGGACCATCCAACCCGAGTGGACGCCCGGCCCCTACCTGGCCGCCCTGGCCCTCTCGCTGGGCGCGGCCCTGCTGGCCGGCCTCTTCCCGGCCTGGCGCCTGCGCCGCCTGCCCATCGCCCGCGTGCTGCGCGAGGAGTAGCCGACATGCTCGCCTTCAGCCCCCCGGTAGCTCCCCCGCGCGCGCCGCGTGCCGGCCGAGCCCCAGCATCTCGGTCTCATGCTTGCCGAGCTCCGGGGAAGGCAGGTCAGCCGTGACCCGACGAGGCCTCGCGATCCTCCTGCTCGTCCCGGCCCTGGCCATCCTGGCCGTCATCGCCCTGCGGCGGGAGCGCGCCGGGCCGGCCGCGGTGACGGCCGACGTGGTCGGCTTCCTCTCCGCGCCCGGCGATGCGCGCTTCGCCCGGGCCACCGGCCCGCGACCGATCGCCTTCCCTGCCGACGAGGGGGCGCACGAGGCCTACCAGACCGAGTGGTGGTACTACACCGGCAACCTGGCCGGCGCGGACGGCCGGCGCTTCGGCTTCCAGCTGACCTTCTTCCGCCGCGCCCTGGCGCCGGCCGAAGACATCCGCGAGCGCGAGTCGGACTGGGCCACCGGCCAGCTCTACCTGGCCCACTTCGCGCTGACCGACGCGGCGGCCGGCCGCTTCCACTCCTTCGAGCGCCTGGCCCGCGGCGCGGCCGGCCTGGCCGGCGCCGCGGCCGACCCCTACCGCGTCTGGCTGGAGGACTGGGAGGTGGCCTCGCCGCGCATGGCCGGCCCCGAAGCCCGCGGCGGCTGGGATCGCCCCCAGCGCCTGCGCGCCGCCGACGGCCCCGTGGCCATCGACCTGCGGCTCGAGCCGGCCAAGCCGCCCGTCCTCCACGGCCGGCGCGGCTACAGCCCCAAGGGCAGCGAGCCGGGCAATGCCTCCTACTACTACTCCTACAGCCGCCTGCAAGCCACGGGCAGCATCACCACCGCCGATGGCCGCCACGCGGTCGAGGGGTTGGCCTGGATGGACCACGAATGGTCGACCAGCGCGCTGTCCGAGGAGCAGGTGGGCTGGGACTGGTTCTCGCTGCAGCTCGAGGACGGTCGCGAGCTGATGGCCTTCCAGCTGCGCGAGGCCGATGGCGGCGTGTCGCCCATCTCCTCCGGCAGCCTGATCGAGCCCGACGGCGGCTCGACCTCCCTCGAGGCGCAGGACTTCGACATCGCCGTCACCGACCGCTGGACCAGCCCCCGCACCGGCGCCGACTACCCCGCCGGCTGGCGCCTAACCGTCCCAGCAGCGGATCTGGAGCTCGACATCGAGCCCCTCCTGGCCGACCAGGAGCTGGACATCAGCCTGCGCTACTGGGAAGGCGCGGTGCGCGTATCCGGCCGCTCGGCCGGCCGGCCCGTGGCGGGCCGGGGCTACGTCGAATTGACCGGCTACGCAAGCCCGGGAGCCGGCCTGCCGGGCCTGGACTGAGGACAGCCCACCCGACCCTCCCGAAGCCACCGATCTCCCGGCTCGGCCTCGCTCGAGCCTCGGCTCCAGTCCCAGCCCCGGCGTCGGGGTGGCGGTCAGGGTCGGCGTGATCGTCATGGTCGCCGTCACGGTCGCCGTCGCGCTCGAGGTCGCGCTGGCGATGACCGTGGGCTCATCGGTCGGTGCCGGTCCGGCCGTCGGCGTGGCCGGGAGCGGGGTCGGTGGCGGCATCCCCGGCGTCGAGCTCGGGAGGGCCGGCGCGGGGCTGGGACTGGCCGTCGGCAGCGCCGTCGGCGCCGACGGCGTTCGGGTGATCGGCGGCGGCAGGGTACCGGCCGGCGTGCGGCTGGGCGGTGGGCCGGGTGGCAGCTCGGGGTCCGGCGTCGCGGTAGACGTGGGCGGCCGCACCGTCCCGGTCGCGATCCGGCCCCCGCCGGGATCCTCGGTCGGTGTGGCTTGGGCGGTCCCGGTCGGCAGCGCCGGATCTTGCGCGTCGCCGGTCGGCGTCGCCGTCGGCGCGGGCACCAGCGATTGCGTGGCGCCCGAGGCAGGCGTGGGTTCCTCGGTGGCCGAGCCGATGCCGGGCGGCAGGACCTCTGGTGTGCCACTCGGCTGCGGCCTACGCGGGCCCGGATCCGCGCCCGAAGCGCCCGGCCGGCGGGTCGGATCCGGCGCGATGGCCAGCCGCGTCGCCGCCAAAGGGGGCGTGCTACTGCCGCTCGGACGGGCCAGGGCCTCGGTCGCCTCGGCGACCAAAGTGGCCGCGACGACGCTGGCCGTGGCCGGCGGCAGGCCGCTCAGCGCGCCGGCCGTCGCCGTCCCGGCCGCCTCCACGGTCTCCCGCCGTCGCTGCATTTCCAGTCCATCCGCCACGGGACTGGCCTGGCTCTCCGCCGCCGCCGTGCCGGTGGCATCGGCCGAGCCGAGAACGGCCACGGTCGCCGTCCCCGCCGTCTCCGCCCGCTGTCCCGAATCCGGCGCCAGCGTCCAGACCATCCAACTCCCCAAGGCGCAGAAGGCCATGGCCAAGGGCAAGACCAGCGGCACCAGCCAGCGGGCGCGCCGATCGCGGCGCGGCACCTCCAGCAAGGCCCGCTGCAGCGCCCGGCTGGGCGAAAGGCGCCGCCCGCCATCGAAGGCCGCGTCGATCCAGGCCTCGCTCTCGAGCAAGCGCCGACAATCCGCACAATCGGACGCATGCGCCTCCAGCTCGGCCCGCTCCGTGGCACCCATCGCGCCCAGCGGCCCGAGCTCCAGCCGATCGCGCAGTCGAGAACAGTTCACGCCGGGAGTACCCGTAGTCCCGTGTGTCCGATCCTCCGCGGACTCCTTCCAGTCAGCGGAAGCAGCCGTCGGGCCATCTCCCACCCGACCCCGATTCCCGGTACCAGCCGACGCCCCTCCATCCGGCCGATCGCCACCGCGACCATCTCCCCTTCCATCCCCGTCGCTATCCCCATCCGAGTCCTCGTCCTCCCCACCCTTCGCCGCTTCCCTTCCCGGCCCTGCCTCCAACGCGTCGTAGATCTCCCGGAAGGCATCGCGGGCGCGCTGGCGGCGCTTGCGCGCGGCCGCCGGCGAGATGCCCAGGACCTCGGAGACCTCCTCGCTGCTCATGCCCTCCTGGTTGAAGAGCAGGAGCACCTGGCGATGGTCCTCGCCCAAGCGCCGCAGGGCCTGGCGCACCGGCGCGCCGTCGACCACCTGGCCGGCCGGATCGCCCTCGCCGCCGCGCAGGGCATCCAGGCCCAGCCAGCGAAATCGGGTCTTGCGGCGCAGATGATCCAGCGCCGTGTTGTGCGCGATCCGGTAGAGCCATGCGCGCCTCCGCGCGGCGGCCTCCTCGCCCAGCTCCAGGCGCTCGAGCGCGCGCCAGGCCTTGACGTAGGTCTCCTGGGTCAGGTCCTCGGCGGTGTCGGCATCACCGACCAACCGGTAGAGGTAGTTGAGGATGGCCGTCTGATGCTCGCTGACCAGCGAGAGATAGACCCGCTCGGCCCGCGGAGCCTCCGTGTGGCTCACGCCTCGACCTCCATGGGCTCTGCTCGCGCCGGGCCCCCGACCTCTCTTGCCCGCGGTAATACGGACGAGAAGACGGGCTCGTGACCCGAGGCAATCAGGGGATGCTGGCGCATGCCGGCCATGATACACCGCGCCCCATCGCGTTGCAGCCTCCAGGCCGCTGGGATACAATCAAACACTCCAATGCCGCCTCCGCGCAGCCGCTCCCCCTTGGCCGCGCCGTGGTGGATGTGCCAGTTTCAGAACCGATACACGGCGCGCCCGCGTATCCCGATGCAAGGAGTCTCGAGCATCATGAACGTCCGATTGCTGACCCAGGTCGGGATGATCGGAGCCCTGCTCCTGCTCATCGCCGCCCTGCAGTCGGGCCGCGGCGGGTCGATCACCGCTCGCTACCAAGCGGGCGATGCCGGCGGCCAAGCCGGCCATCCGATCGAGTCGATCTCGCTGAGCCCCGAAGAATACGATTCCCTGCCGGCCATGAAGCCGGTTTCGATGGAAGGACGGAGCCACCAGCCCAGTTCGCTGAACCAGGGTGGCTGCCAGCAGGCCGGCGGCATCACCCGACTCGAGAGCGAGAGCTTCGAGGGTCGGTCCTGGCCCCCGCGCGGCGGTTCCTGGGCGGTCTCCGACCTCAACGGCCCGCGCCCCGGCTTCCTCGACGACGTCATGTGGGGCCAGGTGAGCTGCGAGGCCTCCGTCGGGCAGAACTCCCTCTGGGCCTTGGGTGCCGGCCGTATCGGCGTTACCCTGGGCTGCGAGGGCCCCGACAAGGACTACTTCACGGAGGTCCGCAACGACAAGGGCCTCCGCATGATCGCCCGCTACGGGCCCCTCAACCTCCAGAACTTCACCGGCGTGCGCGTCACCTTCGACTACCTGGCCAAGATGCCGCAGGGTGCCCTGCTCATCGGTGTGGCCGACGGCACGGCGCGAGATCGCGGCGAGACCGTCAACTACACCGGCTACACCTACTTCACGCCGGACACCGGCGGAGACTGGGTGCGCGGCGAAGTCGTCAACTACGCCAACGGGGACGAGTTCGACACCATCCTTGCCGGCTTCGCGACCAAGGAAGCCGTCGAGGTCGGCTTCTTCTACCGCGACCCGGCCACGCCCGAGAACGAGGGCGCGCCGGCGGCCGGCATGCACGGCGCCTTCATGGACAACATCCACATCGACGTCAAGACCGTGCCCCGCCCCTGCCCCATCGGCTCGCCCACCCCCACCAATCCGCCCCCCTCCGAAACGCCGACCCCGGAGGACACCCCCTCGCCGACGCCCACCCGGCGCCCGACCGACTCCGTCGTCCCGACCGTACCTCCCACCGAGCCGCCCCGAGACACCTTCCTGCCGATGCTGGTCAAGAGCATCGACTTCAGCGACGACACCGTCGTGATCCACCCCCCCACCGCGCCAACCCCCACAGCCTCCCTGACCCCCACACCTTCCAACACGCCACC
>CAZJWJ010000028.1:0-54842 GCA_964549495.1 uncultured Anaerolineales bacterium
GGGGGGGGGGGGGGAGGGGGGGGGGGGGTGGGGGGGGGGGGGGGGGGGGGGGGTTGGGTTGGGGGGGGTTGGGAGGGGGGAGAGGTTGGGCCGAGAGTGGGAATGCGGGTCGAGGTGGTGGCGTGGAGGAGGGTGGTGGCGGTCGTGCGGGGGATCGGTGTGGCGGCGAGCGCTAGGGGTGCCGGCGTGGTGGTAGCGGTCTGGGGGGTGGGCGGGTTGGCGGTGGATGAGGTGGGAGCGCCATCGTCGGGGCGGAGGAGGATGGCGCAGGTGGCGATGATGAGGGCGAGGGTGAGGATGGTCAGGGTGGTGGGGAGGGGGGAGATGCGGCGCCAAGGAGTGGGGCGCAGGAAGTGGGTGTCGAAGGTGGGGGTGGTCGGGGGGGGGGGGGGATCGGGTTGGGAGAGCTCGAGGAGGGCGGCCTGGGCGGCAAGGTGTTCGGCTTGGCATTCGGGGCAGCGGTCGAGGTGGCTGCGGGCGCGGGTGAGGGCTTCGGCGTCGGAGGGCGAGTCGGGTTGGGCTTCGGATAGGAGGGTCGGGAGCTGGGCGCGGAGCTCGGCGCAGGGGATCTCGTCGGCGCGGGGGGACAGGATGGCGGTGCCGAACTGCTCCAGCTGCTCGCGGCAGATGGGGCAGACGGCCAGGTGGGCCGAGTCGATGGGGTTGCCGCGCATGATGGCCTGGCGGGCGCGGGCGCAGGCGGGATCTAGTGGCATGGCGAAGCCGCGGCCGGGGCCGCATGGGGGCTTGCCGGCCCGCGGCGCGGGCTTCGGCTGGGGATGCGGATGAATGAGATCATGATCTGCGTTCCATCGAGCAAGATGATACCAGGATCGGCGGGCTTACAGTTCGGGCGGGCTTGGAGAGGGTCAATCTTCGAAGAGCGCGCGGAGGCGGTCGAGGTAGCTGGTCAGATCGCGCAGTTTGGCCAGGTCGCGGTGGCGGATGACGTGGACGTTGCCGCGGCTGGTGTTCAAGAGGGCGGCCAGTTCTTCGTCGCTCAGGCCGCCCAGGTAGCCTTGGAGCAGAACGGTGCGCGAGGCCTCGCTGATGGCGTCGATGGAGGCGATCTCGGCGATCAGGGCCTGCAGCGCCTGCTGGTCGCCGGCGTCCTCGGGGCCCGGCGCTTCGAGCGGGAGGCGGCTGCCCAGGCTACTGCCCTCCGGACCGGTCGGCGCGTCGAGGCTGCTGAGCCGGCTGAGCCCGATGCGGCGCGAGCGGCGGACCTTGGCCCGGGGCTCCAGACGCCGCAGGGCCTCGCGCAGCTTGTTGATGGCGATGACCACGCTCCAGGCCACGAAGCGCTCCGGCTCGCGGGGTCCGCGTCCCGCGTCGAGCTTCTGCCAGATCACCAGCAGCGACTCCTGGGTGCATTCGGCAGCCAGGTGGTGGAGCTCCGGCCGGCCGGCCACCCGCCGCCATAGGGAGGCGTGGAGCAGGCGGCCCAGCGCCTGGTAGGCCGCCTCCTGGTCGGGGAGATCCCCGGACTGGCAGCGATCGTAGAGCTCGCTGGACTCGGCGTCGGTCATTCGATGTCGGTCACGATGCGGGGCTGGATCCCTCGCTCGGGTCGATGAAGCGCTCGAAGACGCGGTTGCCGAGCGGAAGACCGCGTTCGGTCAGGCGGATGCGCTCGGGATCGTAGTCGATCAAGCCCCAGCCTTCCAGCTCGGCGATGTCGTCGCCGAAGACCTCGAGGGGGTCGGAACCGTGCAAGGTGCGGAAGGCCGGGCGGGACAGGCCGTCTCGGACCAGGCGCAGGCCGAGCATCATCGTCTCGCCCATGGCCGCGCGGCCCTGAAGCGTCTCGGCGCCGGCCTCGACGGAGCGGTACTCCTTCAGCCGGCGGATGTACTCGGGCACGCCGCGAAGGTTCCACCAGCGGCGGGCTCGGTGCGGCTTCTCGCCGCTGGCCGGCTGGTGGAGGCAGGCGTGGGCGCCGGGGCCGGCGGCCAGGAAGTCGCCGTTGCGCCAGTAGTTCAGGTTGTGCCGACAGGCCATGGGGCGCTCTGGATGGCCGGCGGCCGGGCGGGCCCAGTTGGAGACCTCGTAGTGGATGTAGCCGGCCTCGGCCAGCCGGGCCTGGGCCCGCTCGTACTGCTCGGCTGCGCGATCCTCGTCGGGCGAGGCTACCCGGCCTTCGGCCACCCAGCGCGACAGGGGAGTGCCGGGCTCGACGATCAGGCTATAGAGGCTCAGGTGCTCGGGGACCAAGGTCAGGAGGGTCTCGAGGCTGGCCTCCCATGCGGCCAGGCGCTGGCCTGGCAGCCCGAACATCAGATCGAGGTTGATGTTGTCGAAGCCGGCGGCGCGGGCGGCCTCGAAGGCCCGGCGGGCATCGTCGGCGTCGTGGATGCGGCCCAGGAACTCGAGTTCGGCCGGCTGGAAGCTCTGCACCCCCATGCTCAGGCGCGTGACGCCCAGGGCGCGCAGGTCGGCAAAGCGCGCGCGATCGACCGTGCCGGGGTTGGCCTCGGAGCTGACCTCGGCATCGGCCGCCAGGCTGAAGTGCCGGTGGACGGTTTCGAAGATGCGCGCTAGTTGGCCGCCGCCCAGGAGGGTGGGCGTGCCGCCGCCCAGGAAGAGGCTGTCGATGGGCCGGGCCTCGGCCAACGGCGCCAGGCGCTCGATCTCCAGGCAGAGGGCATCGACGTAGGCCTGATGGAGGGCCTCGAGGCCGGCGTAGGTGTTGAAGTCGCAGTAGGGGCACTTCTGCTGGCAGAAGGGGACGTGCAGGTAGAGCCCCAGCGGGCGCGCGCGATGCGACATGGTCGCCAAGCCCTTGCCTCAGTTGATCGAGAAGGGGCCGGACATGGGCACCGGGCCGGCCTCGCGCATGCGCTCGGCCAGGGGAAGCTCCTCCCGGTAGAGCCGCCGCAGCAATCCGAGCAGCCGCGTGGGCCGCGGGCTGGCCAGGAGCTCCTGCTTGCGCCAGTCGGGGGCCTGCAGGAGCCAGGCGGCCGTCCAAGCCATGGCCAAAGCATCGGCCGGCAACCGACCGCTGGGTGCCGCATCGCGGTCGACGCGCGCCAGGATGGCGGCATAGCGCTGCACCCAGGGCCGCAGTCGCCGGGCGGCCAGATCGATGACCTCCGCCGGCTCCTCGGCCATGTCCAGGGGCTCGACCATGCCGACCAGATAGGGTCGCTCGTAGCGCAGCTGACGGATTCGGAAGCGCCCGCTTCCGCGGGCCTCGATCCTCATCCGGTCGCCGGAGAGCGGTTGCACCTGCTCGATGCGCGCCCGGCAGCCCACCTCGAAGGGCTCGGCCAGCGGGCCCAGGGCCTCGCTGCCCTGGCGGATCAGGACCACCCCGAAGTCGATCTCCTCCTCGACGCAGCGGCGCATCATCTGCCGGTAGCGCGGCTCGAAGATGTGCAGCTGGATGGGCGCGCCCGGGAAGAGCACGGTGTCCAAGGGGAAGAGCGGCAACTCCTGCATCGAAAGGCTCCATGATGTGGCCAAAGTGCGGCGGGACTGGGCACATTATGGGCCCCCGCGGTCGCGCGACCAAGCAGACCGCAGGCCGACACAGCGGCGCAGCGGCGCCCTCGGTCGAGGATCCTGTTACAGGGAGAGGCCTTGCTTGGAGCGTTGCCGGGCCGGGGAAGCTGCTTTACAATTACGCGATCGCGAGGAGAGGTCGCATAGTCTGGCCTAGTGCGCGCGCCTGGAAAGCGCGTTTCCCGCAAGGGATCGCGGGTTCGAATCCCGCCCTCTCCGCCATGGGGTGGATCCGGTGGATCCGCCGACATCAAGGCCCGCGGACGCCGGAGCGCCGCGGGCCTCGTCACGTTCAAGAGCCCTGCCCTGGCCATCGCGTTGACCGGCCGAGCCGGCATTCTCTATACTCGGGGGCGTTCCGAGGGAGGCCGAGCCCGCCACTCCGTGCGCCCGCTCGAGCTTCTCGACGGAGCCCGATTTCCCAAGCCCGATCCTGGACGCCATTCCGACCGATCGCCCCGCCTCCGAAAGGCCGACCGTGAAGTCCCGACTCACCACGATCCTGTTCTCCAGCTTGGCCCTGGGCCTGCTCGTCTGGTCGGTCTCGTCGATCGACGACCGCGGCAGCCGGGCGCAATCGGCCAGCGGCTGCGATCTGCGGATCGAGCGAGATGTGATGCCCGAGACCCTGGCCATTGGCGCGCGGGCCACCATCAGCATGAGCGTCCGGGCAGACTGCGCCGACCTGCAGCAGCCCCTGCGCCTGGCCCTGGTGGTCGACAACTCGACCGACATGGGCGGCCCGCGCATGGAGGGCCTGCGCCAGGGCGTGGAGGCCCTGGCCGACGGGCTGGATTTCTCGCGCTCCCAGGCGGCCTTGCTGGCCTATCACAGCCGCGTCGATCTCTTGGCGCCCATGGGCAGCGATCGCGATGCCCTGGTCGAGGCCAGCCAGCGCTTCTTCCCGCGCCAGGGTCATGCGATGGTGATGGGCGTCCGGGCCGGCGCGCAGGTCATCCAGGCGGCCCGGAGTCCGGACGATCCGGAGCTGCAAGAGGTGCTGATCCTGGTGGCCGGTGGTCCCAACGGGGAGGGCGAGCCGGAGGACATCGACGCGGCCATCGCCGAGGCGCAGGTGGCCAAGGACGATGGCATCCTGGTGGTCACGGTGGCGGCCGGGGGCGCGACCGACTACGACATGCTGGAGGCCATGGCCAGCTCCTCCTCGCTCTTCTACATCGAGACGCTGGCCGGCCGCTACCCCTCGCTCTTCCGCGAGATCCTGGCCGATCTCTCGCAGGTCGAGTTGACCGGTGCCCTGGTCAGCGATCGCCTGCCGCCCCAGCTGGAGTATGCCTTCGGCAGCGGCGTGCCCGCCCCGCGACTGCGCGATGGCGCGCTGACGTGGAGCTACGCGATCTGGCCCGAGGAGGGTCTGCAGATCGAATACCAGGTCGCCTGCCTCGAGTTGGGCCGGCACCCCTCCAGCCTGGGCGCCGAGGTCGAGCTGAGCTTCGATCGCGGCGCGCCGCTGAGCCAGCCCTTCCCGGTCGACGACATCGAATGCGTCCCGGAGCCCACCGTCACGCCCACGTCCAGCGCGACCCCGGGACCCAGCGCCACGCCCAGCCCCAGCCCGAGCTCCCGCCCGACGCGGGCGCTCGCGCCGATCTACCTGCCGGTGACCTGGAGCCGGCATTGCCTGCCCAGCCAGCGTCAGGCGGACCTGGTGCTGCTCCTGGACGCCTCCTCGAGCATGCACGAGCAGGTCGGCGGACAGCTCAAGCTGCAGCTGGCCCTCAATGCCGCCAGCCGCCTGATCGATGCCCTGGACTTCCGGGCCGACCGCGCGGCCGTGCTGGCCTTCAGCAGCCGTGCCGACCATCTCCACCCGCTCTCCGACCAGCGATTGAGCCTGCAGCTGGCCCTGGCCCGCATCTTCGAGGCGGTCCGCTACGGCAGCCGGCTCGACTTGGGCCTGGATGCCGCCGGCCAGGTCCTCGCCGCCAGCCCTGCCGACCGCCTGCCGGTGGTCCTCCTGCTCACCGACGGCCTGGCCGACGGCCCGCGCGCCCTGGCCGCCGCCGAGCGCCTGCGCGCCCGCGGCGTCTCGATTTACGCCGTCGGCCTGGGCGAGGCGGTCGACAGCCAGCTGCTGACCGCTATCGCCGGCCACCCCTCGCGCTACTTCCAGAGCCCCGACGGCGCCGACCTCGACCGCATCTACCTGGACATCGCCCGCAGCGCCGGTTGTCCCTAGAGGCGACCCTGGATGCCCCTACCATGCGGGCATTCCGCGCCCTTGGCCGATTGCGCCCACCCCGCCTTTGCGGTATCCTAAGCAAATCTCGGCTAGAGGTAGGTTTCGGAGCTTCGTCATGCCTTGCATGGTTGACCTCGAGACCCCATCCGGCCGCGGATGCGCCAGGGTTCGCCCGGTTCCGTGACCGCGCGGGCCCACACGATCACCGAAGCCGACGGAGCCGGCCATGACCAGGCAGGCTCGCCGCGTACCGGCCCACCCGTGCCGGCCGCTGAGCAAGGCCTAGAGCCACAGGGAGTTCTCGATGACTCGATTCGCAACCCGACCCATCGGCACGTTGATGCTGGCCTGCGCGCTGGTGCTGACGGGCCTGATGCTGGCCGGCGGCGCCCCCGCCGACACGGTCCGAGCCCAGCAAGGGGAACGAGAGATCCCCTGCAATCCCAGCTTCGAGCGCAGCCTTGGCCCGCTCAAGGTCGAGGCCGGAGGCACCATCGACGTCGAGGTCAAGTACCAATATGACTGCCGCCAGCGCGGCTCCGACGTCAAGATGAACGTGATGCTGGTCATCGCCGACAACGTGCCGGAGAGCTTCAACCGCACCGTCGGCCTCGAGCGCAACATGCGCTCCGGCCTGAGCACCTTCATCAACCAGCTGCCCTGGGAAAACGGCTCCTCGATGGGCCTGGTGCTGTACAACGACACGGCGCTCGTTCGATCTCCATTGCGCTCTGGAGAGGAGCATCGCCAAGCCCTGCTCGGTTTGGCCGACCGATTCCGCATCATTCGCGGCTCGGGCTCCTTGGGTTTCGACCAGGCCATGCTCCTGGCGTATCGCCAGCTCCCGACCCAGATCGCGGGCGAAATCAACGTCATCGTGGCCTTCGACTCCGGTGCCGATCCCTTCTCCGGCTCGGGAGATGGCTGCCGGCGCGCAAACCGCGTCGACGTGATCGTGGCGGGAATCCAGATCCCGGAGGCCGGCGGTCGCATGATCCCCTGTCTCAACTTCAGCCTCTCCTCAGCGGCCAACAACGAGGGGGATGAGCTCGAGGACCGATTCGAGAGCCTGGGCGAAGCGCTCTTCAAGGGCGACGAGATCGAAGAGATCATCATCACCGATTATCTGGAAGGTCAATACGTCGAGATGGTGGCCGGCTCGAGCCGTCCGGTCCAGCCCGTCAACCCCTTTGGCGATGACTGGGAGTGGACCATCAGAGGCGGCCGCAGCACGCCGCCCGATGGTCTGGCCCTGACCTACCAACTCAAGGTCAAGGACAACGACCCCGCGCTCTTCCCGGCCCAGATGCCGGTGTCCGCCGGCGCCGAGGCCTTCGTGCGATACGCGAGCGGCGTTCAGCTACGCTTGCCGCTCAACGTGCCCGAGCAATGCCTGGCGAGCGCAGGGAAGTTGGTCGAGGACTGCGATGCCTGGAACCCTCCGACTCCCACGCCGGGTCCAACGGATCTGCCCACCGAGACGCCAACCCCGGGTGGCGAGACCGCCACGCCGACGGCCACCGAAGTCCCGACCGAAACCGACACCCCCGAGCCAACGGTGCCGCCGACCGAGGGTCCAACGGACGTTCCAACACCGATGGACACCGTCACCCCCACCGACGAGCCGCCGCCTCCACCCGACGGCATCTACCTCCCCTTCCTGGCCGGCAACTACACCATCGGCGAGGTCCCGGCCCCCTAGGTCAGGCCCCCACGCCGATCCCACCGATCCTCTCGAGGGCCGCCGGCATGCCGGCGGCCCTCGCGCTGCGCGCCCAAGAG
This sequence comes from uncultured Anaerolineales bacterium, assembly GCA_964549495.1. Classification (GTDB taxonomy): domain Bacteria; phylum Chloroflexota; class Anaerolineae; order Epilineales; family Epilineaceae; genus JACKBJ01. The sequence continues at coordinate 7,490 of CAZJWJ010000028.1, forward strand.
ACCGATTCGCCCGGTCCGCGACACCCGGCATCCACCAAGATCGAACCGCACACCGCCGACGAATCGCTCCCCCTCACGACCCGCCACCGTGCGCCCACCCCAAGCCTCCGATATAATCCCCAAGCCTGACCAAACACCCGATTCCATCCCACATCCATCCCACTCCATTCCACTTCACGACGAACACAGGGGAAGGCAGCGATGATCCATCCGGGGAAGCCCGCGTCCGAACCGCCACCAGCTCACGCGCTCGCGATCCGGTCCTTGATCCTCACCGGTCTCTTGATCGTGGCCAGCCTCGCCGCGGAGGCTTCCTGGCAAGCCGCGCCCGCATCCGCCGAGACCACCGATTCGGCCAGTGCTCCCTCGAACCTGCTTCAAGCCGGCGAGCGCTGCCGCATCAGAGCTGGCCGCGCCGTCCTCGACACCGTCGTCGAACAAGGCGACGCCATCGACGTCTCGGCCTGGATGGATCTGGACTGCGGCTGGCTCCCGCCGGCCACCCTCGACCTGGTCCTCCTGCTCGACGTCCAGCCCTTGACCGGCGAGGAGCCCGACGCGGACTATGCCGAGACGCTCTACGCCGGCCTGCGGGCCGGCCTCGATCGCCTCGGTTGGGCACAAGGCAGCCGGGCTGCCTTGATGCGCGTGGCCAACGCCGGTCACTCGGTCGACATGGAGCTGACCGAGGACCGTGTGGCCCTGGACGAGGCGCTGCAAGATCTGGGCGGTGAGGGCCTGGATGAAGAGGGCGACATGGGCCCGGCCTTGGATGCCGCTCGGGGCTTGCTCGAAGCCGCCGCAACCGAAGGCCGTCAGGGTGCCATCCTGCTGGTCGATGCCGGAATGGCCCTGAGAACGAACGACGAGGGTGGGGTCCTGAATCCGCCGGCCGCCGCCTGCCGGCGCGCGACCGATGCCGGCCTGGCCCTGGGTGTGATCAGCCTGCCGGCCGCTTCGCGCCGCTTGGCCAACGACTGCGCCAGCCCCGGCCACTACCAGCTGGTCGACCAGCCGGAAGCGCCGCGCCTCGACTCGGCGACCGAGCAGATGCTGCGCGTCCTGGCCCATCCGGGCTCTATCGTGCGGGCCGAGCTGTCCGACTACATCGCTTCGAGCTTCGAGTACGTCGAGGGCACGGGCGTGCCCCGCGACCCCGACTACATCGTGCTCTCCGAGCATGTCTGGCGCTTCGAGCCGCGCGAGCAGCGTCTCGAGCAGCGCTTGGACTATCGAACCCTCGTCCGCCCCGGTTTCGGCGAGTTGATCACGCCACTATCGGTCGATAGCAAGCTGATCGTCGAGTACGCCGACGGGAGCACGGCCGAGCACCCGCTGCCCAATCCCGAGCTCTGTATCCACTGGCCCGGCCGAGAGGGCTTCTGCCTCGACTGGCTGCGCCAAGCCGGCTTGCGGCTCTACCTGCCCCGCCTCGAGCGGCCCTGAGCCGGGCTCGTCCGCGCGGTCCCTCGCGTCCTGCGGCGAGCCCCACGAAATCTCTCGGCGCGCGGAGCGACAAGCGGCCGCCGCGGCCCGCTGGCAGCGGATGATACAATAGCCCGGCGCCATTACACGGCACGGACGCATGCAGCCCAAGGAGGTCATGCCTTGCTCACTCCCCGAAACCGATCCGGGGTCCGCGGGATCCCGCTGGCCCTGCTCACCGCCACGCTGCTCCTCCTCGCCACCGCTCCGAACGGCGCAGGCCACAGCGCTGTCGCCGATTCGGCAGATGGCAACGTCTTCCACACATCCATCGGGACGCTCGAGTTGGATCCGGTGCGCCCGCGCGCCGACGGCCGGCCGCAGCGGCCCGTCACCTGGCTCCGGCCGGACCGGACCGGCATAGCCGGCCTACTCGATCTGATGGGCCTGCTCGACAGCCGCCTGACCGCCGAACAGGATACCTTCGTGGCCGAGGGCCGCGAGGACGACAACTTCGGACGCGATCGGATTCTCTACGTCGGCGGACCGGAGGATTACGGCAAGTCCTACACCTACCTGTGGTGGGATATGTTCGAGATCGACCGCGATCAGGAGGTCACCGAGGCCGATATCGAGCTCTACCTGCGCGAGGCCGGGCCCTCGGGCGACCGCGAGCGAACCATCACCGCCTATCCGGTCGAGCTCGGCCGCTTCTCGGGCGTGCCCGACTGCCGCGACAGCTGGGACGAGCGCGACCTGACCTGGGACGATCGGCCCGACCGCAGCGGCGAGGTGCTCGACCGCGAGGACGTGGGCACCGAGCGCGATCGCTACAGCCTGGACATCACCGATACGGTCATCGAGTGGCGCCGACCGGAGTGGAACCGCGACAACCGCTGCAACGGCGGCGTCGTGGTCCACGGCGACGACCGCGACGGCTCCTACCGCGGCTTCGATTCCAGCGAGGGCTCCAACGAGCCCGAGCTGGACGTCGAGCACCGGCGAGACGAGGATCCGCCACGCGGCGGCATGGACCCGCTGCCCCAGTACACCACCCGGCCGATGGCCGAGGACCCCACCGCGGCATCGATCGACCTGGGCTGGTGGGGCGAGGACGAGGATCCGGGCACCGGCATCGACTACTTCGAGCTCTACGGACGGGCCAACTACGGCGAGTGGCAGAAGCTGGCCGGCGAGGCCCGCACCTACGGGGCCAACTTCATCGGCTACAACGGCACGGTCTACGAGTTCGCCATCTATCCGGTCGACCCGGCCGGCAACGTCAAGCCGCCGGCCGAATCGGACTCGGCCACCCACGTCGACTTCGACCCGCCCGTCTCGACCATCGACCCGCTGCCCGAATACTCGCCCGGCCCCTTCGAGCTGCGTTGGACGGGTGTCGACCTGCCCAACGACGCCGGCCGCATCGGCAGCGGCATCGACTACTACGTGGTCCACTACAATATCGGCGGCGGCTCCTGGGGCCTCTTGGCCGACCGCGTCACGGAAAACCACATCCGCTTCGACCGCGCCCAGCAGGGCTTGAGCTACCAGTTCCGTGTGATGGCCGTCGATCGGGCCGGGCATCGCGAAGCCGAAGGCGCCTTCGAGGCCCAGACCTTCATCGACGGCCTGCCGCCGGTGGTGCGCATCCCGGCCGTCAACAGCATCGACAACCCCCGCTTCATCGTCCAGTGGGCCGGCGAGGATCCGGGGGGCAGCGGCATCGTCAACTATGACCTGCAGATGCGCCAGGACGGCGGCGCCTGGACCGACTGGGCCATGGCCACCACGGCCACCTCGCGGGCCTTCGAGGGCGAGTACGGGCATGTCTATTCCTTCCGCGCCCGCGCCCGCGACCGGGCCGGCAACCTCGGCGCCTGGCCCGACCGGCCCCAGCTGGTCACCGCCGTCATCCACCGCGACGACCTGACCGAGATCCTGCACCTGCCGACGCTCTTCAAGTCCCACTAAGGCCGAGCGTCCCGTGTCGTGGATCGAACGTGAGGATGACGAGTCGGAGCCAAAGAAAAGCCCGGAGCCGCGAGGCTCCGGGCGCATTGGCGGAGGGGGTGGGATTCGAACCCACGAGGGGCGTGAACCCCTACGCGTTTTCGAGACGCGCGCACTAGGCCAGACTATGCGACCCCTCCAACTCGAGTCGAGAATGGTAGCATGCTCTGGCGGCCGCGATCAAGAAAGCGGGCTCGAGCGAGAGGGCGGCGCGTGATCGGCCTATCGCGCGGCCGTCGGCCGCGGGCCGAGGGCGCGCCGATCCTCGAGCTGGACGGGGTGAGCAAGGACTTCGACGACGCGCCGCGGCTCACGCGTGCGCTTGCAGACATCGACCTGGAGGTGGCCGCCGGAGAATTGGTGGCCATCGTCGGGCCCAGCGGCTCGGGAAAGTCGACCCTCTTGCGGCTGGTCGGCGATCTGCTTCAGCCCAGCAGCGGCCGCATCCGCGTCTGCGGCATGAGCCCGGCCGAGGCGCGCCGGCAGCGCGAGTTCGGCATGGTCTTCCAGTCGCCGGTGCTCTACAGCTGGCGCAGCGTCCTGGCCAATGTCGAATTGCCCCTGCAGATCCAAGGCGTGCCGGCCGCCCGCCGCCGCGAGCGGGCATTGGCCTCCTTGGACCGGGTGGGCCTGGCCGACGTGGCCGACCGCAAGCCGCGCCAGCTCTCCGGCGGCATGCAGCAGCGGGTAGCCATCGCCCGCGCCATGGTCGTGCGGCCGCGCATCCTCTTGATGGACGAACCCTTCGGCAGCCTGGACGAATTGACCCGCGAGCGGCTGAACCTGGAATTGCTCGAGCTCTGGCGCTCCAGCGAGCTGACCCTGCTCTTCGTCACCCACGCCATCGAGGAAGCCGTCTTCCTGGCCGACCGGGTGGTGGTGCTCGGCCCGAGCCCGGGCCGCATCGCCGCCGAGCTGCCCATCGACCTGCCCCGCCCGCGGGGTGAGCACAGCCGGGGCGATCTGCGCTACTTCGAATGCGTCAACCGGGTCCGCCAGGCCTTGCGGGGCGCCATGCAGGCCGAGTCGATCGAGGGCTGAGCGATAGCCGAGCGGGCCCGCCTCATCATTCCGTCGACAGATCCCAGCCGCGCAGCAAGAGCGGGAGGTGGATGAGCCCCTCCGGCTCGTCGCGCGGCGTCGGGGTCGGCTCCTCGGGCGTGGCCGAGATCTCGGGTGTCGGGCTGGGTTGGGGCCGCGTCGGGGGCGGCGTGGGCGTCGGCGCGTCCGGGTCGGGCCAGAGGCGCAGGATCTGGCTGGTGTAAGCGTGGATCGGGCCGGTGGCCGCGGATTGGCGGTCGGACTGGGCCGGCCGTTCGATGGCCACGGCGCCCAGCGCGGCGGCCGGGTTGCGCTGACCGCGGATGACCGCCGTGCCGATGAAGCCGTCGGGCAGGCGTTGGCCGGCGCCGCCATCGCGCAGCGCGACCTGCTCGAGCCCGAAGAAGCCCACCGGCTGCAGCGGGCGCTGGAAGCCCTCGACCACCAGGTTGCCCTCCGCATCGTAGAAGTCGATCGTCACCTGGTTGTCGCCGGCCGCGCTGCCCAGGCCGGCGATGGCCACGAAGCTGGTCATCTGCTGCGGGCCATGGCGCAGCTTGAGGCCGGGCAGCACCGCCGCCACGGCATGGTCGCCGCCGAGCTGGTCGCGGCGCGGCCGCAGCGCGGCCGCCTCGAAGGGCAGGTTGAGCCCGGGGTAGGCGAAGCTTCCCTCGGGGCTGCGCAGGATCAGGCTGCCGGCGATGGGCGCGAACTCGCCTAGCTCCGCGGCCAGGCCCTCGACCCGCAGCGAGAGGTAGGGCGCGCCGTTGCCGCCCCGGCCGGAGGGCGGGATCTCGCCGGCCAGGTCCAAGATGTCGTAGACCCGCGTGGCGCCCGGGCAGAGCCCGACCGGGTCGTTGAAGTTGCGCAGGACCTGGCCGTTGCCGTCGCTCATGGCCAGATTGACCTGCACGGTGGCGGTCACGTGGGCGTTGGTTACCCAGAGCTCGGTCCGGCTGTCCGGCAGCGGCGAGAGGGCCAGGGGGAAGGAGAGGATGCGCGAGTCCGGGGTGCTCAGCCGGCTGGCGGCGTGGCGCAGCCAGAGCTCGTCATCCCGCTGGTCGATGGCGGCGGTCAGCTGCAGCATCTCGGCCGGCGGCCTGGCGATGCGCTCGACCGACAGGGCGGCCGTTCCGTCGGGACCGGTGACCGCTGCCAGGTCGGCCGCGGTGTTGGCGGCCAGCTCGACGTTGGCGCGATCGACGGGCCGGCAGTCGGCCGAGCTCGAATCGGGACCGACGCGGGTCTCGACCCGCGCGCAGGTCGTGGCCGTGTTGGCCAGGCGCAGGCGCGCCGGCGTGCCGCCCCGGTCGATGCGGGCCAGGGCCAGGCTGGCCGAGATGCGTCCCGCGACCTCGGATTCGAGCGCCAGGCTGGCCTCGGCCGGCATCGCCGCCGCCCGGCCATCTTCCAGCCGGGCCTCGCCCAGGACGGCCAGGGGCTCGCCGGCCGCGCGGCGGAGGACACCGGCCTCCCATTCGGCCAGAGTGGTCTCGCCGCGCTGCACCGGCGCGAAGGCGGCACAGGCATCGTCGGCGCGCTCGGGATCCAGGCTGTAGACCATGGCGTAGCCGTCCTGGCCGGAGAGGGGAACCTCCACCGAGGCCATCCGCGCCAATTCGGACCGGCAGTGGACGGCCAGGATGCGCTCGGCATCGAAGCCGGTATCACAGGCCGGATCGACCGTGGCCATCTCGACCACCAGCAGGTGGGTTGCGCTCCAGCCCAGGTTGGTCACCCGCAGGCTGGCACTGGCCGCGTCGCCGGCGCCGGCCGCCGCCGTGAAAGGTAGCATCTGCCGCGTTCCATAGAGTCGCTGGATCTCCTCGGTGATGACCCCGGGCCGGTCGACCTGGGCGCGAGCGGGCGGAGCATCCATCCCGAGTCCCAGGATCAGGCCGAGCGCGAAGCCGGCGGTCATGACGGAGCAAAGGACGATTCGGCCGGCGCGGGTGTTCATGGAGATCCCTCCTGGCTCTCGGGCGGCCTAGCCGGCCGCCCCGGCATCCATTCTAGCCAACGTCGCGAGGCGACGTCGGGTTTGATGCGGCGTCCTCGACGTTCATGCCGTGGATGCGCCACAGCCCCTCGAGCGTCAGGAGCGGCAGGTGATGGTCGAAGGCCTGGCTGTGTTCCAGCAAGGCCGCGAGCCAGGGTGCGTCGCCGGTGGCCACGACCGGACCGCCATCCAGCTGGCCGCGCAGGCGCTCGACCAGGCCTTCGACCAGGGCCAGGTAGCCGTAGACCAGGCCCGAGCGCAGGGCGCCCTCGGTGTCTCGCGCGATGGCCGCGTCGGGGGCCACCAGGTCGATGCGCCGCAGCCGTGCGGTGCGCTCGGCCAGTGCTTGGGCGGCGATCTCGATGCCGGGGGCGATGATCGCGCCGGCGTAATCGCCTGCAGCATCCACCACGTCGACCGTCAGGGCCGTGCCGAAGTCCATCACCACCACCGGCGCCCCGAAGCGGGCGCGGGCGGCCACCGCGTTGGCCACGCGGTCCGGGCCCAGCTCGCGCGGGCTCTCGGTACGGATGCGCAGCCCGCTGCGCAGGCCGGGACCGATCTGCATCGGAGCCAGCCCGAAGAGCCGCCGGCAGGCCGAAGTCAGGGGCTCGGTCACCTCGGGCACCACGCAGGCCATCACCACGCTGCCGACCGCCTCGGGCGCCAGGTCGCTGCCGGCCAACAGCCGGCCGAAGAGGATGCGGTACTCGTCCGGCGTGCGGCGCGTGTCGGTGGCGATCTGCCAATGTTCGATCGGCGGACCCGGGTCCGGCCCGTTACCGCCCGGAGATCTCTCGCCCCGAGATCCATCGTCCGGCCAGAGCGCCAGGCCGATGTGGCTATTGCTGACGTCGATGGCCAGGAGGCCGCCGGCCGCCGCCGCAGCACAGACCGCCGACGCCCCCGCGCGGGTCATGCCCGGGCCCGCGTCAGCCGCGCTCGGCCATGATGCGCGGCAAGACGATGCCGTGCTGCTTGTCGTACTTGCCCTTGCGGTCCTTGTAGCTGGTCTCGCATTCGCGCGAGCCGCGCAAGAAGAGCACCTGGCCGATGCCCTCGTTGGCGTAGATCCGCGCCGGCAGCGGCGTGGTGTTGCTGATCTCCAAGGTCGCGTGGCCCTCCCAGCCCGGCTCGAAGGGCGTCACGTTGAGGATGATGCCGCAGCGGGCGTAGGTGCTCTTGCCCAGGCAGATGGTGATGATGTCGCGCGGGATGCGGAAGTACTCGACCGTGCGCGCCAGGGCGAAGCTGTTGGGCGGCACGATGCAGTAGTCGTCGCTGATCAGATCCACGAAGGCGTTCTCGTCGAAGGCCTTGGGGTCGACGGCGGTGTAGTTGACGTTGCTGAAGACCTTGAACTCGTTGGCCACGCGGAAGTCGTAGCCGTAGCTCGACAGGCCGTAGGAGACCACGCCCTGGCCGACCTGCTCCTCGACGAAGGGCTCGATCATGCCCATGTCGCGGCAGCGCTCGCGGATCTCGATGTCGCTCAATACCATGTCGGTGCTGTTCCTCTGGCGTGCGGCGGCGCGGTCGGGCGGCGCCTAGCGGATGGCGCTGGGGCCCCAATGCTCGCGGAAGGCCTGGTGGGTCCAGGGCATGTGCGAGGCGAACATGTCCTCGATGGCCTCGGCGTAGACCCGGATCTCCTCCTGGGCATGGGGCGAGTTGCGCAGGTTGACGAAGTTCATCAGGCTCAGCGCGTTGACGGTCCAGAAGAAGGTGGTGTACTGAGCCACCGGCAGGACCATGCGCGCGTGCTCGCGGGCCACGCCGCGGGCCAGCATGCGCTCGTAGAGCTCGCGCGAGCGTTCGTAGAGCGCTTCGATCTCGCCGAGCAGCTCTCCGTTCTCCGGTTCGGCCATGTCCGCGTAGCGATAGTCCATGGCCTTGCCCACCCGCTCGCGCAAGGTCTCGGGCAGGAAGAACTCGTCGGCAAGCTTGATGTAGCGGCCGCTCTCCTCGTTGTAGGAGGCGAAGCGATGCCGGAACCATTGCCGCACGACGAAGATGGGCGCGCGCACGCGGAACTGGAAGACGGTATGCTCGAAGGGCGATGTGTGCCGGTCGGCGATCAAGCGCTTCAGGAGACCCTGGTCGCGGCGCAGCTGCTCCTCGCTGTCGTCGACCAGGCTGCGCTGGTCGCGGCGCAAGGAGACGCGGGCCGCGGCCACGCAGCGCCGATCGTCGCCCAGGGTCTCGAGCAATTCGACGAATCCACGGTCGAGCAGGCGCCGAAAGTCGCTGTCCGGATGGGTGCGGTGTTCCTCGACGAAGGGGTCGACCGATACGTCACCCACGCTGCGCCTCCTCGGCGGTTGGGGGGCCGCGGGGCCCCGAGGGATCGATGCCGATCGCCATAGGCGATCGGGCGGGCTAGATGGTGCTCGCGACCGCCGCGGGATGCAAGCAGCCGGGCGGGGCGATGGTGGCGGAAGGACCGTGCCGGCTCGCTTCGAGGCCGGGTCGCGACCCGACGGTCCCGCGGTCCCTGGCAACAAGAAGGCACGGTCGGCCTGGTGGCCTCCGTGCCTTCGGAAGAGCAGGTGCATCGCCGCGGATCGAACCCGGCCCGCGGCGCGGGCGATCAGTCCTCGTCGCCCTTCTTGCTCTCCTTCTTCTCGTCCTGCTTCTTGGCCGACTTCTTCGGGGCCTCGATCGGCGTCAGGCCGCGGCGCTTGCGCTTGGCCTCCAGGGCCGCCTTGCGCTTGGCAGCCTTCTTGGCGGCCTTTTCCTCGCGCTGGCTGACCCCCGCCTCCAGACGGCGCATGAAGCGCTCGACCTGGCCGGCGGTGTCGATGATGCGCTGCTCGCCGGTGAAGAAGGGATGCGTGGCCGAACTGATGTCGATGGGGATGACGAAATGCTCGACGCCGTCGATCTCGCGCTTCGAGCTGGACGTCAAGGTCGACAGCGTGACGTACTCGTGATCGCCGTCCACGAAGACGACGGGGTGCATGTCGGGGTGGATTCCGGACTTCATGGCTTCCTCGCGCGCGCCCGGCGGCTGGTTGGGACCGTCCGCGACGCGTCTCGTACTGGTTTGGCTACTGGCGGTTGGGATGCGTCTCGTGGACGCTGACCTGCTTCTTGCCGCCCGGGCGCGGCTCGTAGCGCACGAAGCCGTCCATGGTGGCAAAGAGGGTGAAGTCGCGCCCCAGGCCGACGTTGTGGCCGGGGTGGATCTTGGTGCCGCATTGGCGGACGAGGATGTTGCCGGCCAAGACGGACTCGCCATCATACTTCTTGATGCCGCGATACTGTGGATTGGAGTCGCGGTTGTTCTTGGTGCTGCCGCCACCCTTCTTGTGTGCCATGGATTCGCTCCTGGAAAGGGCCCGGATCAGGCCTTGATGGCTTCGATGCGCAGCCGGGTGTAGGTCTGGCGGTGACCCGACTTGCGGCGATAGCGATTCTTGGGCTTGTACTTGAAGACGGTCAGCTTCTCGCCCTTCTCTTCGCCGAGGACGGTGGCCGAGACCGAGGCCCCGTCGATCAGCGGGGTGCCGACCTTCGGCTCGCCCTCGCCGCCGACCATCAGCACCTCGTCGAAGGTGTAGCTGGCGCCTTCTTCGGCGTCCAAGCGCTCCACCTCGATCGTGTCGCCCTCGGAGACGCGATATTGGTGACCGCCATTGCGTACCACTGCGTACATTGCGCGCTCCTGATGAGAAAATTGCAAGGGCGAATGATAGAGTAGCCGCCGGCCGGCGGTCAAGTGCATCGCGGAAACTCGATCTCGGCCCGCGACGGCGTCCGGACTGGGAGGAATCTCGATCCTGGCCGAGCCCTCAGGCCAGGCCGGCCAAGGTCCGCTCGAGACCCTCGTCCAGGCCCACCCGCGGCTCCCAGTCCAGGGCCTCGCGGGCGGCCCCGATGTCGGCCCGCATGCGCGCCACGCCGCCGGAATGCTCGGGGCTCTCGATGACCCGCGCCACGCGGCCGGTCGCCCGCTCCACGGCCCGCACCAAATCGGCGATGGAGGTCTCGACCCCGCTGCCGATGTTCAGGGTGCGGCCCGAGATGCCGCCGGCCTGCCCGGCCCGCGCCAGGGCGTCGACCACGTCATCGACGAAGACGAAGTCGCGGGTTTGCGCGCCGGCCGGAGCGCCGTGCAAGACGATGCTGCCGCCATCGCGGACCTGGCGCAGGAAGCTGGGGATGACCGGCGGGTGCGAGGGGCCGGCCACCTGGCCCGGACCGTAGGCGTTGAAGACGCGCAGGCTGACCGTCTCGAAGCGGTAGAGATCACCGACCGCCCGCAGGTAATGCTCGGCGGCCAGCTTGCTGACCGCATAGGGGTTGCGCGGATTCGGCCGGGCGCCTTCGGCGATGGGCAGCCGCTCGGGCTGGCCGTAGACCGTGCCCGAGGAAGCCAGGACCACCCGCCGCACGCCCGCGTCCCGGGCCGCGCTCAGCAGGCTGACCGTGCCGCCGGTGTTGACCGCGTTGTACTCGACCGGGAAGAGGATGGACTCCTGGACGCTGACCCGCGCCGCCAGGTGGTAGACCAGCTCGACCTCGGCCAAGAGCGACCACAGCCGCGGCATGTCGCGCACGTCGCCGCGGGTGAAGAGCACCGCCTCGTCGAGGGCGGCGCGGTCGCCGGCCGAGAGGTCGTCCAGGGCGTAGACCGCATGTCCGTAGGCGGCCAGGCGGTTGGCCAGGGCGGCGCCCAGGAAGCCGGCCCCGCCGGTGATCAGCACCTTCATGCGCCTCGCTCCTCCTCGCGCCTGGCTTCGATCACCCGGAGCAGGCCCGCCTCCAGCGGCAGCTCGGCGCGCCAGCCCAGCTCGCGCCCGATGCGCTCGACCGAGGGTTGGCGCCGCCGGGTGTCGGCGAAGTCCTTGCCGTAGGCTTCCTCGTAAGGGACGTGGACCAGGTCGGAGCTCGAGCCGGTGGCCGCGATCACCGCCCGGGCAAGGTCCTCGATCGAATGCTCGAAGGCACTGCCCACGTTGTAGGCCCGGCCCAGGGCTTCGGGCGCTTCGGCCGCGCGCAGCGTGGCCTCGACCGCCTCGTCGACGTAGGTGAAGCAGCGGGTCTGCCGGCCGTCGCCATGAACCGTCAGGGGCTGGCCGGCCAGGGCCTGGCTGACGAAGCGCGCGATGACGCTGCCGTAGCCCTGCGGATCCATGCGCGGCCCGTAGACATTGAAGTAGCGCACGATGCTCATCTGCAGGCCGTGGTCGGCGTAGGCAAAGCAGAGATGCTCGTCCAAGGCTTTGCTGGTCGAATAGCCCCAGCGGTGGATCCAGGTGGGGCCCAGCACCCGCGGACCGTCCTCGCGGAAGGGCAGCTCGGAGGACTGACCGTAGATCTCCGAGGTCGAGGCGAAGAGCAGCCGCGCCCCGCGGGCGTGGGCCTGCTCCACCACGATCTCGGTGCCGCGCGCGTTGGTGCGCAGGGTCCACAGCGGATCGTCCACCACGTGCTTGACGCCCACCGCCGCCGCCAGGTGGTAGACCAAATCGACCCCGTGCATCGCGCCGGCCACCAGGGTCTCGTCCAAGACGCTACCGCGCAGCACCTCGAGGTCGGGATTGTGGGCTTGCCGGGCCAGATTGGCCTCGCGGCCGGTCGAGAAGTCGTCGATGACCCGCACCCGGCGGCCGGCATCCAGCAGCCGATCGACCAGATGCGAGCCGATGAAGCCCGCTCCACCGGTGACCAGCACCTTGCCCACGCCGTCGCCACGGGGCATGACGCGATCCACGCCGACTTCGTTCATGCGCCGACCTCCGCGTAGATGTCCATCACCCGCTGCACGAGGCGCTCGGCGCTCAGCTCCTGGCCAACCCGCTGCCGGGCGGCGGCGCCCATCGCCCGGCGGCCTTCGGGATCGGCCAGCAACTCGCGCAGGGCGCCGGCCAAGGCCGCAGGATCCTCCGGCGGCACCACCCTGCCCGTCCGGCCGTCCTGGTTGACCCAGGAGGTGCCGGTGCCCAGCTCGGTCGAGACGCAGGGCAGGCCGCTGGCCATGGCCTCCATCAGCACGATGCCGAAGGCCTCGCTGCGTGCCACCGCCGGCAGCACGAAGATGTCGCCGGCGGCATAGACCTGCGGCAGCTCATCATCCGGCACGTCGCCCAGCCATTCGATCCGGTCCTCCAATCCCAGCTCCGCCGCCCGCGCCCGCCAGGTCTCGCCCATCGGGCCCGTCCCGACCACCAGGAGCCGTGCCTCGGGCAGCCGCGTCAGGGCTTCGATGAGCACGCCCAGGCCCTTGTAGTAGCGCAGCCGGCCGACGAAGACCAGCTTGGGCCCGGGCCCGAATCGCGCCCGGGCCGACCGGCGGTCGACGCCTTCGAAGCGCGCCGGATCGATACCCAAGGGCACGATCGTGATGCGATCGCGCACCCGGCGGAGCTCGATCGAAGACTCGACATAAGGCGGGTTGGTGGGCAGGATGCGATCTGCCCGGCGCAAGAGCATGCGCAGGAAGGGTCGCCAGAGCGCGCCGAGCAGCCGCTGGCGCACCACGTCGCTGTGATAGGTCAGGACCATGGGGTGCCGGCGCCAGATCAGCCAGGCCAATTCGGCCACGGGGTAGGGGCTGTGCAGGTGGTAGACGTCGGCTTCCAGCTGGCCCAAGCGCCGGACGAGCGCCGGGCTGATCGGGGTCGAGGCCAGGGTGGCCCAGCGCCGGACGCGGATCACCCGAACGCCCGCCTCGGTCGACTCGCCTCCGGGGCCGCGCGGGCTGGTGACCAGGACGCTGACCTGGTGGCCGGCCGCCGCCTGGGCCCGGGCCAACATAGCGATGTGGTTCTCGATGCCGCCCATCACCGGCGGATAGTCCTTGTAGACGTGGAGGATGCGGAGCGGACGTGATGGCGCGGCGGCCATCGGCAGGAGGTCATTCCGCGACCCGGCCGTCGTTTCGGCAGGCAGCCTGGCCGGTGGCCCAGGGCTGGACGCCTCGCTCATGGGTTCGATCATCCCGCCCCGTCACCGCGCCGGTTGTGGCGGTTCATGGCCGCCTCGAGTCCCTCTCGCAAGACGTCCTCGATCACCCGCGCGGCGTCCTCGATCACCGCCTGCACGACTTCTTGCTCCTCGGCGTCGAAGCGCGAGAGGACGTAGTCGGCCCCGGCCCAGTCCGGCGGCGGCCGGCCGATGCCCAGGCGCAGCCGCGGGAAGTCCTCGCCGCCCAACTGTCCGGCCAGGCTGCGCATGCCCTTGTGGCCGCCGCTGCCGCCGCCGGTGCGCAGGCGCAGGCTGCCCAGCGGCAAGTCCAGGTCGTCGTAGACCACCAGCAGGCGTTCGGGCGGCAGCTTGTAGAAGCTGGCCAAGGGCACCAGCGCCCGACCCGACTCGTTCATGTACTTGAGGGTGGTCGCCAGACAGAGGCGCTGCCCGGCCCAGCGGCCGGTGCCGAAACGGGCATCGAACTTGGCTTGGTCCAGCGCGATGCCGGCCCGTTCGGCCAGATGCTCCAGGGCCATCTTGCCCAGGTTGTGTCGCGTCTCGGCGTAGCGCGGGCCCGGATTGCCCAGGCCCGCGATCATCCAATCCATGTCCTCGTCCTCATCCCGACCGCCGCGCCCCAGCAGCCGGCGCAGCCAGCTCATCGGGCGCCGCGCCGGCCGCGCAGGGCCACCGCCAGCGCCGCCAGCAGCACCACCAGCAATGTCGCGCCGAAAGCCCGGCCGGCCGAGCCGGCCATCGCGCGCAGGAAGGCCACCGGACCGTCGGGGTCCTCGACGACCTGGCCTTCCGCGGAGCCGTCCTCGCTTGCCTGCGCGTCGGAGTCGCTCGCGTCGCTCGGCTCACCCTCGTCCTCGGGCGCGACCTCCGAGCCGGCTGCGTCGTCGGTCTCGGATTCGTCGGTCTCGGATTCGTCACCCTGGGCGTCGCCGCTGGTTTGATCATCCCCGGACCCATCGTCGCCGCCTTCCTCGCCGGTGGTTTCCTCCGAGTCCGTTGCGATCTCGGAGTCCGAGCTGGCCTCCTCGGCGACGCCGGCCTCCGATTCCTGGTCGTCCTCCGAGTCCTCGCCCGCTTCCCCATCGTCGCCGGCCCGATCGCGCGGCAGGGCGGTCGGGCTGGGCGGCGGGCTGGGGCTGGCCGTGGGCTCGGGCTCGGATTCATTGGCCAGCCACAGCGGCTCGACCAGGAAGCGGCAGCGCTCGTTGGCCTCTTGGTCGACTGCGGTCAGCTTGAGGCGGTAGACGCCATCCGGCAGCGCGGCGCTGTTCCACAGGTCGAGCTGGCCGTTGCGCAGCGGCCGGTCGATGGTGCTACTGACCGCGCTCCAGGTCTCCGGCTGGGCCTGCGCGGCCCACTCCAGCTTGTAGAACTGAAAGCCCTCGATGCTGGCGCTGCCGAGGATGGGCACCTGGCCGGCCAGGATGTCGCCGGCCAAGGGCGAGCTGATGCGCACCGCCCTGCAGTCGGCCTGCGCCGAGGCCGCACCCGGCCATGCGGCCAAAACCAGCAGGGCCAGCAAGGCCAGCCGCCGGGCCAGTCTCGAGCGCGGTGCCGGCCGCTGCACCTCAGGAACCCAGGTGGGCGCGCACCGCATCGGTGAGCGCCGGAACCACGTCGAAGACGTCGCCGACGATGCCGTAGTCGGCCACGCCGAAGATCGGCGCCTCGGGATCCTTGTTGATGGCCACGATGACCTGGCTGGTCTTCATGCCGGCCAGATGCTGCACCGCGCCGGAGATGCCGCAGGCGATGTAGAGCGAGGGCGAGACCGTCTTGCCGGTCTGGCCCACCTGGTCGCCGTGGGGGCGCCAGCCCGCATCGACCACCGCACGGCTGGCGCCGACGGCGGCCCGCAGCAGGTCGGCCAGCTCCTCGAGCATGGCAAAGTGCTCCGGACCGCCCATGCCGCGGCCGCCGGAGACGATGATGTCGGCCTCGGCCACGTCGGGCCGCTCGGAGGCGGCGCTCTGGATGCCCTGGCTGGTGGCCATCGGGCTGTAGTCGCCCAACTGGGCGGACTGGACCTCGCCGGCGGCTGCCGTCTCGCTGGCCGGGAAGCTGTTGGGCCGCACCGTCAGCATGGCCGGGCTGCCGGTGACGCGCACGCGGGCCATGGCCTTGCCGGCGTAGATCGGGCGCAGGGCGGTGACCGCGTCGCCGTCCATCGCCAGCTCGATGACGTCCGAGGCCAGGCCGACGCCCAGGCCGGCCGCCACGCGGGGAAGCAGGTCGCGCCCGCGGAAGGTGGCCGCGCCCAGGATGGCGTCGGGCCCGTGCTCGCGGGCCAGCTCGGTCAGCGCGGCGGCCCAGCCGTCGGGCGAGTACTCGGCCAGGCGCGGATCGGCCAGGGCCAGAACCCGGTCGGCGCCATGCGCGCCGGCCTCGGCGGCCAGCTCGGCCGCATCGGCGCCCAGGATGACCAGGCAGGTCTCGGCATCGGCCGAGAGCTCGCGCGCGGCCGTGATCAATTCGTAGGAGACGCGCTTGATCTCGCCATCGCGCGTCTCGGCAATCAGCCAGATCGTCTTCATCGCTAGATCACCTTCGCTTCTTCGTTGAGCAGGCGGACCAATTCGGCGGCGGCCTCGGCGGGGCTGCCCTCGATGCGCTGGCCGGCGGCGCGTTCGGGCGGACGCTCGACGCTCAGGGTTTCGATGCCGGCGGCCGGCAGGTCGGCCGGATCCAGCTCCAGCTGGGCGGCGTCCCAGCGCGGGATCTGCTTGCGCTTGACGGCCATGATGCCCTTCAGGCTGGCGTAGCGAACTTCGTTGAGGCCCTTCTGGGCGGTCAGGACGGCCGGCATCGGGGCCGACATCTTCTCCTTCCCGCCCTCGACCTCGCGGGTCACCTGTAGCCGGCCATCGGTCACCTCGAGGTCGACCACGAAGGAGAGATGCGGCAGGCCCAGCTCCTGGGCCAGGTAGATCGGGACCAGGCCCTGGTCCTCGTCGACGCCCTTCCAGCCGGCCCAGATCAGGTCGGCCGGCTCGGGTAGCTTGGCCAAGGCGGCGGCCAAGACCCGCGCACGCCCCTGGGCGCCCAGGCCTTCGAAGGCCGCATCCCAGACGTGGATGGCCTCGTCGGCGCCCAGGGCCAGCATCTCCTTGAGGGCGCTGTCGACCCGCTCCGGCCCCAGGCCGATCAGGGTCACGCTGCCGCCATGCTGCTCCTCGAGTCGCAAGGCCTCCTCGACGGCGTACTCGTCGTAGGGATTGGTCACCCAGGTGACGCCCTCCAGGTCGACCTGGCCGCCGGAGACGCGGCTTTGGATGTTGGATGCCGTATCCGGCACCTGCTTGATCAGGACGACGATGTTCACGTCTAGATCCTCGCTTGCTGAAGCTCTCGTTCTCGAGGCGCAGCCGGGGCCGACGAGGCCGCTCGGGGCGCCGGATTTCCGAAGGCGGACCATAGCACAGAGGGGGCCGTCGAGCCAGGACGCGATCGGCAGGGCAGCGGCCCGTTCGGCCGGTTTTCGGATGCCCCGCCTTCGGGTTTGGCCATCCCCATTCTTAACGTTATAGTCAAGCTGCGGTGGCGATCGCGCCGCCGATCGAGAAGGTACAGGTGCTCCGTGCGCGATGCCATCCAAGACTTTCTGACCCATATCGAAGTGCAGTTGGGCTACTCGGTCAACACGCTCAACGCCTACCGCAACGACCTGAGCCAGCTGGGCGATTTTGCCGAGGTTCAGAACATCGACGGCTGGGGGGCCTTCGACAAGGACGCCGTGGTCGACTACCTGCTCGAGCTCAAGTCGCGCTACGACTCCTCGGCCACGGTGGCGCGCAAGATGGCGGCCACCAAGCGCTTCTTCCGCTTTTTGGCCGAGACCTCGGCCATCGCCGAGGATCCGACGGTGCTGCTCGACTCGCCCAAGGTCAAGAAGCGCCTACCGCGCACCCTGCCCCTGGAGGACGTGGCCCGGCTGCTGGCGGCGCCGGCCGATGGCAGCGGCCCCAAGTCCCTGCGCGACGCGGCCATGCTCGAGCTGCTCTACGCCACCGGCATGCGGGTCAGCGAACTGGTGGCCCTCGACCTCGACGACGTCAACCTGGCCTCGGCCTCGGTGCGCTGCTTCGGCAAGGGCTCCAAGGAGCGCATCATCCCGATGCACGCTGCGGTCGATGCCCTGGGCAGCTACCTCGAGGAGGGCCGGGTGACCTACCTGAAGGATCGCCGGGAGCGAGCGCTCTTCCTCAACCCACGCGGCGGACGCTTGACCCGCCAAGGGCTCTGGCTGATCATCAAGGGCTACGTCGAGCAGGCCGGCATCACCTCGCGCGTCACGCCGCATACGCTGCGCCACAGCTTCGCCACCCACATGCTCGACGGCGGGGCCGGCCTGCGCGAGGTCCAACGCCTTCTGGGCCATTCCAACGTGGCCACGACGCAGATCTACACCCAGGTCTCCGACGAACGCCTCCGCTCGGCCTACGACGACGCGCATCCGCGGGCCTAGGACGCCTGTGATCCAAGGCCCCCCGTTCACCGCGAGGGACCCCATGCCGGATCTGGATCGCTTGATGTCGACGGGCGAGACGGTGCAGCACGCCACGCGCCAGCACTGGATGGCCCTGCTGATCGATACGCTCGGCAGCCTGATCGCCCTGCTCCTGTTGACCTCGGGCGCGCTCTGGGCGGCCGAGGCCCGGGGCCTGTCGGCCCCCTTGGTCAGCGTCCTCTTGGCGGCATCGCTGGTGCCGATCTTCCTGATCCTGCGCGACATCTGGCGTTGGTGGATCAAGCGCTACGTGGTCACCACCCGGCGCATCATGGAGATCGAGGGCATCCTGACCCGCACGGTGCGCGACAGCAACCTGGACAAGGTCAACGACATCACCTTGCGCCAGTCCTTGCCGGGTCGGATGCTGGACTACGGCGACCTGGAGGTGATCACCGGCAGCGACGCGGGCATCAACCGCCTCGAGCACCTGGCGGCGCCGGTCTTGTTCAAGCGGGTCATCCTGGACAACAAGGAGGACTTCGACACCATCGCCCGGCTGCGGGCGATGGGCGCCGGCCAGCCCGAAGAGCCCTTCCCGGGCGGCGTCTCTTGAGCCTGGTCGAGCGGGTCGACGCGGCCGCGGCGCGCGTCTCGGGCTGGCTGGGCGAATCGGCCGATGGATCGGCGCGCCCCGGCTGGGGCGTCATCGCCGGTTCCGGCCTCTCGGGCCTGGCCGACCGCTTGGAGGGGGCCTGCCGCCTGGACTACGCGGAGATCCCCGGTTGGCCCCGTTCGACGGTCGAGGGCCACGCCGGCGCTTTGGTCGCCGGCCGGGTCGGCGATCGCCGGGTGCTGGTCTGCGCCGGTCGGGCCCACCTCTACGAGGGCTACGAGCCGGCCGAGGCCAGCTTCAACGTGCGCGTGCTGTCCGCGCTCGGCGTCGAGACGCTGATCGTCACCAATGCGGCCGGGGCGCTGAACGGCGACTACGCGCCCGGCGACCTGATGCTCCTGACCGATCACATCAACCTGCCGGGCATGGCCGGCCTCAATCCCTTGCGCGGTCCGAACGACGATCGCCGCGGCCCGCGCTTCCCCTTCCTGGCCGGCGCCTACGATCCCGATCTGCGCGCCCGGGCCCAGGCAGCAGCCGAAGCGGCCGGCTTCCGGGTCCACCAGGGCGTCTACGCCATGGTGGCCGGCCCCAGCTTCGAGACCCCGGCCGAGGCCCGCTTCCTGCGCGCGGCCGGCGCCGACGCGGTGGGCATGAGCACCGCGCCGGAGGTGGTTGTCGCCAGGCATGCCGGCATGCGCGTCCTCGGCATCTCCCTGATCACCAACCACGTCCTGCTCGAGCAGCCCGAGGCCACGGTCGAGGAATCCGGCGCCGCCCTGCACGCCGAGGTCACCGAGGTCGGTGGCCGGGCCTCCGAGCGCCTGGCGCGGGTGGTGGCCGAACTGCTGGGCTGAATGCGATGGCAGTCCGATGGGGATGGCGAGCATTTACGGCGACTCGATCCTCGCCGCGCCTCCATGAAACTCGCCCGCGCCACGAACCGGTTTCGATCCGTGGAGGTGCGCCGAGTTCCGGTGCATGGCGAACTCAGTCCATCGTCCTTGCCAGCACCGGTAGGAAGATCCGCGGCCCCTCATACTCGCGATAGACGAACACCCCACTGCGAGGGTCGGCCAGGTAGAGCCGATCGCCCCAACGGGCCAGGTCGGGGGCGAAGCTTTCGGTCTGGCCTGATCGATCGAAGGTCTCGGAGCCACCAAAGTTCGGGCTCGTGCGGCTGATTCGGCGAATCGAGGCGCCTTCCGAGTCCATGTCCACGATGTTCACGCCGCGCTTCTCGATCGATCCTCCTTGATGGGCCACCTTGGAGCCGATGTAGGTCAGTCGGCCCGGATCGGCGATCAGTCCGTGATAGCGATCGCTGCCGGCTTCGAGTTGGGTCAGGACGGTGGGCGCCTCCGGCTCCGCGATGTCGATGGCGAATAGCTGGCTGTCCCGCCGTCGCGTCATGTAGGCCCGCCCACCGCTCACCGCCAGGTTGGCCATGGATTCGAAGCTGCCGCCGACCGGCAGATCCGAGAGCCGGGTCGGTGCACCTGGTGGATCGAGACGGAAGATGGCCAAGCCCTGCTCGCCGAGGCTGAAGAGCTGTCCGTCCTCCACGAGCAAGCTATAGGCACCGCCGATGTCGCCGATTTCGATGCGCCAGGGGTCGGGTGCCGACCCTGGCTGGTCGACTTCGTAGACCTCGATCCATCGCGAGAAGGCACCGGTCGGAGACTGGCGGTCGTCTCGAACCGTGCTCAGATAGAGTCGACCGTCCCGAGCCTGCATGGCCTCCACCGACTCGAGGGTCACGCCCAGCTCGATCGGGCCCAATTCCCGCGGCTGGCCGGGCCGGCCCAGGTCCAGCAGTCGGATCTCGGAGGTCCGACTCTGTAGGTAGGCTCGATCGCCGTCCAGGGCCAGTCGTCTGGCCTGCGGCATGCGATAGGCGCCCAGCTTCATCGGTCCGTGCGGTCCGTCCAGGTCGAAGACCTGTAGTCCATTGGTGGCGTCCACCAGGTAGACCAGTCCGTCCTGGATCTCGATCTGCAGCGGATGCGGCGCGCCGACCTGTGCTCTTAGCTCGCGGGGGGCTTGTGGATGGACCAGGCTCACCACGCGCAGTCCCCCCTCGCCGGTCGCGACGAAGGCGCGGTTGCCGGCCAGGGCCAGCTGGGCTCCCTGGCCGGGCAGGTCCAGCCGGGCCAGGGGCAGTTCGAAGGCCTGATCCAATCCGGCATCGATGACCGACAGAGCCCCGTGCGTCGCCAGGCCATGGAGCCAGCGGCCATCGAATTCGATGTCCACCAGCAGCGATTCGGTGACCGAGACGTCGACCAGCTCCGGGCTATGCGCAGCGCTGAGGTCGAAGAACAGCACCTCGCCCAGCCAGGAGAGGGCCAGACGATCCGCGCCGGCGGCGAGCAAGCCGCCTTCGATGGGGAAATCGATGCATTCGGACTGGCCCGGGCTGGCGGGTAGTACCGCCTCTTGGAGGCGCTGGTTCCAACTCCGGGTCGCGTCGCGACCGGACCCGGACATGGCCGAGGTCAAGCCCATCTGGCGTCTCGGTGTGACCGTGGGGGGCGGAGAACGCGTCGGCCTGGGCGGCAACTCAGGGCGCTCGGTCGGTAAGGGGATTCGGGTGGGTACGATCGGCTCCTCCGGGGGGTTTCGAAACCCGCGCAAGCAGCCCAGCTCGACCGGCCGCGCCGGGTCGGACATGTCGAGCACCCGGGGCTTCCCGCCGCCGTTGACGTAGAGCAGCGGAGCGCGGTAGGCCAGGCCCCAGACGCCGCCGCCTTGCGGTGCGTAGCGGCCGAGGGCTCGAGGCCGGCTCGGGTCGCTCAGATCGAAGCTGAGCAGTCCGGCCTCGGTGGCCACGAACAGCCAGGGCGGCGCGAGCTCCATCTGGAGCGCGGCGATCCCGAGCCCATCTTCGCGAATGGCCGCGCCCTCGGTCCATCCCAAGTCGACGGCGATCCGCGCCAGGTCCGGCAGGTAGGCCAGGAGGCGTGGGGACTGGGCCTGGCCGGCGTCGACCAAGGCCAGGCCGCCGCGCGGCCAACGCTCCCACATGCTGTCCCCGAAGGGCGCAGGCGCCGATTCAGCTATGGACAGCACCAGCAGGTCGCCCCGCGCCTGGATCTCACCGATCATGCCGGGCAGCACGCTCGAACGACCGACGAGGCGTAGATCACCGTCTTCCCGGTCTTCGTAGATGGCCAGCACCGGTCCCTGGCCTGCGTAGACCCGTCCTGGAGTGGTCGCGACGGCGTAGCTTCCACCACCGAAGTGATCGATCGCCGCAAGGTTCGGCATCCAGTCGGACTCGCCGACCTGTAGAGCCGGACGCGCGCTTCGGGACGCGGTCGCTTCGCTGGTGATGAGCATGCAGAAGGCGCCCAGGATCATCGCTGCGCGTCGGCTGGATGATCGGATCATCGCTGGACGCTCGGCAGGTACAGCCGCCGGCCGCTCAACTCGCGATAGACCTGGATGCCGCTGCGCGGATCGGCCAGTAGGATTCGATCCCTCCAGCGCGCGAGGCTGGCCCCGGGCCGGCCGACGACGACATCGTCGATGAAGCGATCCTGCCAACTGAGCGCCGGCCCCGGCCGGCGGTCCACGACGCGCAGGCCCCGCCCGGGCGTGAAGTCGAGGATCACGAGGCTCAGAACGAGCTCGCGGCCACTGAAGAGGTCCGGCCGGAGCTCGGCTGCGTAGATGCGGCGACCATCGGTGCGCAGGTCGACGTAGCGCCCGCCGTCGTAGGGCAGGACGGCCACCTCGACCGGGTTGAGGGGCTCGGAGAGGTCGACGACGACCATCCTGGCGCTCTCGCCCAGGGCCAGGAAGGCATGCTGGCCGGCCACCGCCATGTCGTTCACCGCCCGGTGGCCGCGCGGCAGATAGTAGGTGCCGAGGGGCTCCGGCGCTGTCGGTCGGGCCAGGTCGAAGAGTGCCAGACCGCCCGGGCCCAGGGCCAGGAGCAGGTCACCTTCGCGTTGCAGCTGGAGAATCCCGCCGATGCGCGCCAGATCGAGCTCGGCGCGCTGCAGCGCGTCTCCTCCAGTCCATTCGAAGACGGCGAGGACGGGTCGCGAGCGACCGTCGGCCTCCAGATCCGGTACCCGTTGACCCGCGAAGACCAGGCTCTCGGCGATCAAGAGCCCATTGACCGGTCGGGGGAGCACCAGCGGTCCCAGCTCCCTCGGTCTCGCGGCCAGGCTGAGGTCGAGCATCCGCATCTCGCCCGATTCGGAGAGCAGGATGGCGCGGTTTCCGTCGATGCGCAGCGCCTCCGCGCGGGGCATGCGGTAGGCGCTGCGCTTGATCGGCGGGGCCCCCTCGCGCAGCTCGAAGACCTGCAGCCCGTTGATCGGATCGACGACGTAGGCCAAGTCTCCGATCACCTCGACCTGCCGGGGATGCGGTGCCCCGATGAGGGCGCCGATCTCGCGAGGCCGCTCGGCTAGGCTCAGGTCGACCATCCGCAAGCCGCCCGCGCCGGTCGCGACGAAGGCTCGCGCGTCTCGAACTTCCAGGTCCCGGCCCTCGCCCGGAAGATCGAGCGACGCAAGGGGCCCTTCGAAGGAGTCGATCTCTTCGGGGTCCAAGACGAACAGCCCGCCGCCAGGATCCAAACCGTAGAGCCAGTCTGCCTCGAAAACCAGGTCGACGAGTTCGCTCGAGAAGACCATACCAAGCGGCTCCGGATCTTCCGGGCTTTTCAGATCGAAGATCCATGTCTGGCCGAACCAGCTCAGCGCCAGGCGTCGATCGGAGGCATGCAACCTGGCGCCCTCGAGGAAGAAGTCGAAGCAGCCGGGTTCTTGCTGGTCGACTCCGGGCCGCGACCCAGCCAAGGCGGCCATGGTCTGGCTGGCCTCCAGGAATCCGAGCCGCAGACAACCTCGGTCTTTGGGCTGGCCGGGATCCGACACGTCGATGACCCGCTGTCCGGCCACCGTGTTGGCATAGAGCATCGGGCTCCGCAGGGCGAAGTCCAGGACGGCGATCCCACCCGGCGCGTAGCGACTCCGCGGCCGCGGCTGGTCCGGGTCGGACAGGTCGAGGCTCATCAGGCCGGCATCCGTGGCCAGATGGAGCCAGGGACCATCGAAGGCCATCCGTCGCGCGTAGATCCCATGTTCGCCTCCCGCGCTTTCCTGCCATCCCATCTCGATGGCCAGCGCGGCCAGATCCGGGATCCGGTACGCGATGCGCGGCCTGGCGGGGTCGGAGGCGTCGAGGATCGAAAGGCCGCCGCGCGGACCGAAGTCGAAGCCGAAGTCGATGGGATCCGGCAAGGACTCCGCATGCGAGACCGCGACCCGGTCGCCGGAGACCTCGATCCCGATGACCAGGCCCGAAAGGACCTCCGATCGGCCGAGGAGCTCCAGCTCCGCACCGCCGCGATCGCGATAGACGGCCACGACCGGGCCCTCGCCCACGTAGATCCGGTCCCCGTCAGCCCGGACGGCCAGGCTGGCCCCTCCGAAGTGCCCTTCGGCGAGCAAGACCGGATCGATGCTCGGGTCGATAACCGCGACCGGGGCCGTGGCGGCGGCGGGCCGCCGCCCGACGCCGATCGGTCCGATCGCGCTGGCCAAGAGCCCAAGGAGCAGGAGCGCCGCGGGACGCGGGTCAGCGCCGATCGAAGCCATCGGACCGCGCCCTCGCTTCCGGATTCGACTCGACCGGGCCATCGCAGCCGGGTGGGCCATCACAGCCCCGCAGCAGGGCCGGAAGATAGACGGCCCGACGAAGTCCCCGCAAGACGAGCAGCTCGCCATGGCGCCCGCTGGCCAGCGCGAAGTCCTCCAAGGGCACGGGGGGGCCGAAGGGCAAGCGGTCGTCGATCTGCCGCAGCTCACCGCCGGGATCGATGGCGACCAGCACCGACCCGGGGACGCTTCGACTACGCATTCCGCCGATCTCGATCTGTTGGATCTCGAAGAAGAGTCGTTCTCCCTGCAGTTCCAGATCGTCCAGAGCGAAGAAGCCCGAAGGGATTGCGCCCCGCCGTTGGATCCGAAAAGGATCTTCGAGCACGAATCGCAGCAGCGCGGGGTCGCCTTGCCGGAGCGCGAAGAGCTCGGTGCCGCGGTGCCGAAGTGCGGTCCATGTGCCGTTGCCCGCGGATGATGGTCGGTGGTGGACAAGGAGCTCGGGGCGGTTCGGATCGGCCAGGCTCACCATGTCCAACCGGCCGCCTTCGATGCCCAGATAGGCGATGTCGGCGTCGACCGCCAAAGCCTGCAAGCGCTCGGCACTCCGGTATGCGCCTACCTCGCGCAGCCTGGTGGCATCGGCTAGATCGATCAACCGGAACCCATCGCCGTTCCATAGCAGCGCCAGCTGGTCGCCGATCGCCAGACCGCTCGGGACGTCAGGGGTTTCGAAGAAGCCCAATGGATGCGGTCGTTTGGGATCGGCCAGGTCCACGAGGGACAGCCCACTGCGGCCCGGTCCCCAGCTGGGATCGTGCCGGTACAACAAGTAGGCCAGCCGGCCATCGACCTGGAGATCCGTCACCTGCATCGACGGAACCTGGCCCCAACTCGGGACTTCGTGAATGGCCAGCGGGCGGAGAGAACCATTCTTCGACAGGCTCAGGGTCATCAGGCCGGATCGAGTGGCCACGACCGCGAGATCGCCGCTGGTCGCCAATCCGAGATCGGGCCTTGGCACGGGCCACTGGCGCGCCACGGCGCCCCCGGCATCTGTGGCGTCAAAGCCGATCTCGGCCAGTTCGCCTTGGAAGGTCGACATGAAGAGTCTTCCATCGACCAGGGCAAGATCGCTCGGACCATCGCGAAGGTGCATGAGCTGCAGGCCGGAGGGGGCGGCCGGATCGTCCAGCGAGATGCTGGCCAATACCCCGATCTCGTCGAGCGAAGCGAAGAGCCGTCCACCGGCGACGATCAGACGTGGCCGGAGGAGCGACCAGAGCCCCAACAGACGCATCCGATGGTGAATCGGGCCGAGACGATCCGCCGCGATGGGGTAGCTCTCGAGCCAAATGCTGGACGATCCACTAGGACTCCCCACGAGGCGGTAGAGCCAGCCAGTGCGGATATCGCCGGCCAATGCCATCGTGTCGCCATCCTCGAAGTCGAGCACGAGACTCGGTCGCAGCGGGGCCGGGCTGGAAGCGTCGAAGGTCAGGTAGTCGTGACCCTGCGTCGCGAAGAGCAAGCGATCGTGAATCCTCGCCAGCTGCTGGGCCTGCGCGGTGGGAATGCCCAACTCGCCGCGAACCGGAAGCCCGTGACCATCCATTTCGAAGCGCCACAGGCCGAACTGCGGTGCGGCGAAGAGCCGCGAGCCGATCAGCTCCAGGTCGACCACGTATTGCGAGAAGCGATCCTGGCCCGGGCCGAGGTCGATGCGCCCGATCTCGCGGGGCCGGCCCGGATCTCTCAGGTCCAACGTGATCAACGCTGCCGGCAGGCTGGTGCCGACGTAGACCCGCTGGCCGCGGGCTTCGATGGCCACGATCTGGCCGCCCAGCGGAGCGCTCCGCCCGAGCGGGAGATCGGGCCGATTGGGATCCAGGACCTCCAGGGCTTGCCCGCGGCCGACCAGGAGCCGGCCTTCGTGCGTGTGCATGACGGCGATCTGGCCACCGATCGCATCGACCTCCACGAAGCGATCCCAGTTCGGATCGGTCTGGCCGGCCGCGGCCCGAACCGGTCCGGCCGGTGCGCTGTCGCTCGGCAGGCGGAAAGAGCTGGCCAGCGTGACCATCACCAGCAGCAGCCAGGCCCAAGCCGCAAGCGGACCGACGCCTGGACTGAGGTGGCGCCGGACGCTCATGGGCGCCATCCCCGCTGCAGCAGCAAGGGCAACCAGAGCCGACGAAGCGGGCGCGGTTCGAGAAGCAGCAGTCCCCGATCCTGCGTCCATGCGTAGACCAGTTCGCGGACCGAGCCCGCTACTGGCTCGCCCGGCTCGACGCTTCGCGCCAGGCCGGCGGCGAGCACGGGGCTGCCCAAGCGCGTGCTGCCATCGATCCAGCGGAACCGCCCGTCGAGCCCGAGCTCGACGGCGCCGAAACCGTCCTGGCCCGCGGCCAGCCAGAGTCGGTCGGCCGTTCCCTCGGGACCGGAGTCGACCGGTCCAAGGCCGCGTAGGTCGGCTAGCGAGAGGAAGTCGAGCTGCCTGGGTCGATCGGGTTGCGAGAGATCGAAGGCCCGCAGGCCCACGCCGGAGTAGCCCACCACGGCCCGGCCGTCCACCGCCGTCACCCAGTCGGCATGGTCGGGCGCGGCGTAGCGGCCGATCGCTTCCGGGGCAGCGGGCTGGCCGAGATCGAAGACCCATAGGCCGGAGCCCCCGCCGGCGGCCAGGAGCAAATCACGATCTGGCAGAAGGGCCACCGATGTCGCGTCGAGCGCACCGTCCTCGAATGCCCCGGTGAAGCGTGGTGCGGCCGGGTCGATCAGGTCGGCCACCCGGATGCCGGCACGCCCCGAGGCCAGATAGGCCCGATCGCCGTCGATCGCCAGGTCCAGCACTTCGTCCGGGCTCTTGAAGTTCGAGAGCAGACGGGGCGGATCGTCGGTCAAGTCGACCGCGAAGAGGCCGGTGCGCTGGCAGGCCAGGTAGGCGATGTCGCCATGCAGGCGGATCGACCGGACGTTGGGAAGGTCCAGGCGGGACCGGACCCGGGGCTGGGTCGGATCGGCGAGGTCGAGCGTCCAGAAGCCGCTCTGGCCGGCGGCCAGAAAGAGCCGCTCGCCCCGAGCGACCGCGCTGGCGAGCTGACGCGGCTCGGCCGGAGGG
Organism: uncultured Anaerolineales bacterium; assembly: GCA_964549495.1. Taxonomy (GTDB): domain Bacteria; phylum Chloroflexota; class Anaerolineae; order Epilineales; family Epilineaceae; genus JACKBJ01. The sequence continues at coordinate 34,706 of CAZJWJ010000028.1, forward strand.
TCCGCGCGGATCGGGAGTCCCGGCCGCGCGCTGTCGAGGACGAGCACATCGCCCGCCGCGCTTCGGGCCAGCAAGCGTCCCTCGGCGAAACCCAGCTCGAGGGCCGGTGCCGAGTTGGCAGCGACCGAACCCAGCGGTCGGGGGGCGCCTGGATCTTCGATGGAGAAGACCTCGATCGCGTGCTCGGCCGCGACGTAGAGCCGATCGCCTCGGATGCGCAGGCTCGAGGCCGCGTCCAGCTCCACCGGGATGAAGCCGTCGATCCGGGGCTCGGGCTCGACCGCCAATCGGTCGAAATAGATCGACCGATCATCCGGCGCGGTCCAGAAGACATGCTCGCCGGCCAGGGCCACCGAGGAACCTCCGCTGGGGATCTGGCGGATGATCTCGGGCGCGTCGGGTTGCCGGCGGTCGACCAGCCAGACCACCTGGCTCGAGATGACCGCCGCATGGTCGCTCGAGAGATCGCTGGCCACGGCCGGCAAGGGCAGCGATGCGGCGAGCCTCGGCGCTGCAGGATTGCGCGCGTCGACGAGGAACCAACCGCCGACGCCGGCGGAAACGGCCAGCCAGCCCTCGTGCAGGCTCAGGTCGCGAGGCCGGCCCGGCAGGTCGAGCTCGCCGAGGACCCTCGGTCGTTCGGGCCGGGAGAGGTCGAAGATCCGCAGCTGGAAGGTTTCCGTGGAGGTTTGGACATCGGCCTGCAGCGTATAGACCAGACCGGAACCGGCGGCCATCCGGACGAAGTCGCCGGCGAGGTCTACGCCGGGATCCAGGCGCCTTGGCCGGCCACCGGCCAGGTCCCAGGTCTGAAGTTTGCTGCCGGCAATCAGGTAGATCCGCTGCCCGTCGCCCGCGATGGCCTCCACCGAACCGCCCAGCGAGGCGACCGGGAAGTAGCCCTGGTCCTGCGCTCCCGCTGTGCCCGCGCCGGCAAGCCAGGCGATCGCCCCGAGCCAGGCGGCGCACAGCACCCGCCTCCACCCGCGCGGCATCCAAGCGGCGCATCGGGCCGGAGCGGCCTCGGCTGGCAGGGAAAGGTTCATGGCTCCTCGGCCGGGTCGATGTACCTTGCTCGGGAGGCCCAAACATTCTACATGCCCGGTGCCGGCTTGCGCCACCGCGATCAGCGCTCCTAGAATGGCAGCATCTTCGAGGGTGAAATGGCGCGGCATCGGTCCCCGGGTCTCCTCCCTCCAAGCCCTCGAGCGAGAGGAGCCGTCGATGCGCAACCTACCATCCGGTCGTCGATCGATCCGGCGCATGTTGCCATCGGTCGCCACGCTCTTGCTGATCGCCCTGTTCCTCGTCCTTCGCCTCGATGAGGGCGCGGGCCTGGATGCCGCCGAAGAGCGGGGCTTCACCAACTTCGAGACCGAGCCGGTGCGGCCCATCGCGCTCTCGCCGGACGGCGCGCTGCTCTACGTGCTCAACACGGCCGATGATCGGTTGGAGGTCTGGGACAACCATCCCGCCGGCCCGCGCCGGATCGGCGAGGTGGTGGTCGGCCTGAGGCCGGTGGCGTTGACGCCCAACGGAGCGCGCGAGGTCTGGGTGAGCAATCACCTGGGCGACTCGGTCAGCGTGGTCGACGCCAGCGATCCGACCGCGCCCGTGCTGCGCCACAGCCTGCCGGTGGGCGACGAGCCGCGGGACATCGTGCGGGCCGGCGATCGGATCTTCGTGGCCACCGCGCGGCGCAGCGCCACCCTGGCCAGCGGCGAGGGGCAAGCCGAGATCTGGGTCTTCGAGGCCGCTGACCCCACCGCCGGTCCCAAGCGGATTCCGCTCTTCGGGACCAAGCCCCGGGCCTTGGCGGTGAGTCCGGACGGCCGGCGAGTCTACGCCGGCATCTACCGCTCCGGCAATCGGACCACGACCGTCGACGAGCGGGTGGTCAACGACCGGATCACGCCGACGCCCTCCGAATCCGAGCTGCCGGCGCCTCGAATCGGCCGCATCTTGCGCCAGGAGGACGATGGTGCGTGGCTGGACTACGAGGGCCGCGATTGGAGTGACGAGATCGGCTTCCGGCTGCCGGACGACGACGTATGGATCCTGGATGCCGTGGCCACGACCCCGCGGGTCATCGGCTCCGTGCGCGGGGTCGGCACCGTGCTCTTCAACCTGGCCGTCCAGCCCGGCAGCGGCGAGATCTGGGTCAGCAACACCGAGTCGCGAAACGACATCCGCTTCGAGCCCGGTCTGCGCGGTCGCGCCGTCGAGAGCCGCATCAGCCGGCTGATGCCCGATGGCGAGGATCGCTTCCGGCCTCATGCGGTGAACCTCAATCCCCAGCTCGTGACCGGCACGCCGACCAGCATGGCGTCGCCGACACCGGGCGTGACCTTCGTCCCGACTTCGAATCCAGGATTGGCGCAGAACAAGGGGGCCGCCTCCGGCGAAGGCCGCTCGTCTCCCGCGCAAGCCACGGAAACGCCGACGATCGAAGCGACCGCTCGAAGCACGGCCGAACCCAGCGAGATGCCCAGTCAGGAGCCGACCGCGACGGCCACGGCCCGTCCGAGCCTGAACGAGCTGGGGCTCAGTCAGGCCACCGATATCGTCTTCAGCGCCGACGGCCGGCGCGCTTGGGCGGCGGTCTTCGGCTCGAACCGGGTGGTCGAGCTCGACAGCGCGGCGCGGGTCGTCGCCCGGCACACGGTCGGGGCCGGACCGGGCGGCTTGGCCTTGGACGAGCGGCAGGGCCGGCTCTTCGTGCTCAACCGCCTCGACCTCAGCCTGAGCCAGATCGATCTGGTCAGCGGTGCGGTGGAGACCTACCCGCTGGCGCACGACCCGCGTCCGGAGTTCGTCCAGGCCGGCCAGCCCTTCCTCTACGACGCCTCGGTCAGCTCGGAGAACGGCAGCCAGAGTTGCGCCAGCTGTCACGTCTTCGGCGACATGGACCTGGTGGCCTGGGATCTGGGCGTACCCGGCGGCGACATCCAGCGCATGCCCTTCGACCTGACCCACGAGAACTTCGTGCTCAAGCCGCGCGACTTCTGGTTCCACCCGGAGAAGGGTCCGATGATGACCCAGAGCCTGCGCGGCATGGCCGGTACGGGCCCCTTGCATTGGCGCGGCGACCGCTTCGGCGGCGAGGGCGATCCGGAGGGCGAGCTGGGAGACTTCTCGCGCTTCCGGCCGGCCTTCCGCGACCTCTTGGGCCGCGAGGAGATGATCTCGGAAGAAGACATGACAGCCTTTGGCCGCTTCGTCTTCGGGGTCCGCTACCCGCCCAATCCCCTGCAGCGACCGGATCGCCAGCTGCAGCCCGTCGAGGCCCAGGGGGCCGCGCTCTTCTCGGGCGACTTCGAGATCGACAGCGGCGTGACCAACTGCGAGGGCTGTCACAGCCTCCCCTTGGGCACCAACGGCAAGATCAACTTCGAAGGCGACCGCAGCGGACAGGACTTCAAAGCGCCCCATCTGCGCAACCTCTACGAGAAGCTCGGCCGCCTCGACCAGGCCGACGAGGTCATCAGCGGCTATGGCTTCGGCCACGACGGCAGCGTCGATACCTTGCTGGCGGTCTTGGAGACCGAGCTCTTCACCTTCCCGGGCGATCAGAACCGCCGGCCGGACGTCGGTCAGCGCCTCGAGGTGGTGCACTACCTGATGGCCTTCGACACCGGCATGGCGCCGATGGTCGGGCGCCAGCTTAGCTTGGATGCGGCCAGCCCGCCCGAGACGCGCCGCTCGCTGGATTTGGTCATGGAGCGCGCCCGAGCCGGCGACTGCGACCTGGTGGCGCGGGCCCGCGTGGCCGGAATCGAGACCGCCTGGCTTTACCAGGGCCAACGCTTCCAGGAGGACCGGGTCGACCAGCCGGCGGTGGGTGTGGACGACCTGGTGGCCCGCCTGAGCCAGGACCTCTCCACGCTGAGTTTCCTCTGCGTGCCACCGGGCGATGGACAGCGCAGCGCTCTCGATCGCGACCTGGATGGTCACTGGGACGGGGACGAGCGACAGGCCGGCAGCGATCCGGCCGATCCGGACAGCCAGCCCGACCCGCGATTCGTCTACCACATCTACCTACCGCGCGCGGTCGACATGGCGCCCTGACGCCGCTTTCGCCTCCCCTGCGATGAGCCGAACATGACAGGGCTTGAATTCGGGGTATGCATTTGATATGATGCTTCCGATAGGGCTCGATCACGCGGCCGGCTGCTTTGGGTCGCATCGAGCACGGTGATGCGCCGATCGTCATGAAAGGACGGTGGATGATGCGAGACTCCGGCCGATGCCCACGCGCGATATTCTTGGCCCTGCTCTGTTTCCTGGCCGCCGGCGCCGCGACGCCGGCCGCGGCGGCGCCGCAGGACGTCACCCGCACCGTCGACGGCGAGATGCGCTTCTGCATGGAAGGCTACGTCTGCGTGGCCCGCGCCATCGGGGACGTCAACGGTGACGACATCGACGACATCGTCTTCGAGGTGGCCACGCGCGAGCAGATGCGCGAGCAGCAGCAAGCCGCCCTCTTCGGTGCGCCGACCATGCGCAACCTCGAGCTGCACTTGGGGCCCTTCGGTGAGGTGGGGGCGGCCGGGCAGGGCCTGCCGGCCGAACGGCAAGCCAGCAAGGTCGTTTACCTCTCGCTGATCACCTCACAGGTGGTCGACGTGCTGCGCGTGCACGACCTCGACGCCGACGGAATGGACGACATGGTCTTCGCCTCCGTGCCCGATGCGGCGCTCTTGGTGCTGCCGGGCCAGGTGGGCTTCGAGCACCGCAAGTCCTACATGTTGGTGCCCGGCGCGCCGGGGATCCACACCATTCACGGCCCGGCCTCCGCGATCGACTCGCCGGCTCTGATCGCCGACCTGTCGACCGCCGCAGCGGACGTCGACGGCGACGGCTCGGTCGACCTGCTCTTGGGCGTGGATCGGTCCAGCGCGGCCAACGCCCGCGGCCTGGTCGATGGCAGCCAGTTGCGCCAGTCCGAGGTCTTCGTCATGCGCGGTAGCGGCAGCATCGACGGTTTCGTGGACGGCAGCTGGAGTACCCGCATTCACGGCTTGGGCGGCTGCGTTCACGGCTTGGCCGGTGCGGGCGACGTGACCGGCGACGGCGTGGCCGACATCCTCCTGCGCCGCTGCAAGGACGCCGGCCAGCCGACCGAGCTGCGCGTGCTTCCGGGCCGCGCGGACTGGCCCGACCTGCTGACGGCCGAGGATCAGCCGAACATCGTTCCGCCGCCCGAGCCCACCCCGCCGCCCGGCGGCGGTGGTGGCGGGGGTGGCGGCTACTTGCCCGGGCCCGAAGGCGGTCGCGCGCTGGTGCCGATGCCGGCCCAGGTGGTCATCGAGGACATCGACGGGGATGGCGTGAAGGATGCCGGCATCGAGTTCGCCGGCAAGACCCACCTGTTCCACGGCGGAGCGGACATCGCGAGCCGTGCCCGGATCAACCACACCAGCGGCGCCTTGCAGATGTTGGGCTTCGGCGCCATGCCGCTGACCCACAGCTGGCGCCAGATGGATTTGGACGGCGATCGGGTGCAGGACCTCTTGCTCTCCCAGCCGATCAGCTCGGCGCAGCTGTCCTGCCCGGGCGGCTGCGAGGAGTCGGGGCTCAGCGCCATCGGAGGCCAGCCCATCTACGGCTACACCGGCAGCCAGCGCCGCGCCGACGTGATCGACGCGCGCCTGGACGAGCCGGACCTGCTCTGGCATAGCACGGGCAACGTGGCCTGGGGTGGCGGCGACTTCAACGGCGACGGCATGGACGACCTCCTGCTCGGCAGCGCGCCCGGCGCCCACGACTTCATCTACTCGCTGGTCTTCGGCCCCGTCCTCGAGCGCTTCGTCGGCTCCGAGGAGATCGCCCTGCCGCCGGGGACGATTACCCGCTAGACTGCGGATCTGGTCAGCAGCGAAGAACCGAATCGAAAGGACGCCGGGCGAATCAGCTTTCGCCCGGCGTCCTTGCTTTTGCGTCTCGCCTCACGTCAACCGTCAATCGCGCCTCTGACTTGCGCGAGCGATTGACGTGCTCGGACCGAGGAAATCAGGTGCCTCGGCAGAGCCCGTGGCTCCTCGGTCGGGAATCCTATCAATCTGGCGAGCCCTTACCTCGATCCTACGGCGCTCGGCGCTGGCGCTGCCAGCCGATCATCAAGGACACCGAGACCAGGACCAGGAGCAGCAGGAGCTGCTGACGCTGGATGGGCGAGCCCGCGCCACCGCCTTGGGAGATGCTGGCTGGCTGGCGCGCGACGATTTCGCCTCGGCCGAAGCCACCGACGGCTTCGGCGGCCGCCAGCGTGCAAGGTCCTGCGTTGGGCTCGGTCAGGTCGACGACGCTGCCGTTTTCGCCGGAGGTGCCTTCGGCACCACCTACCTGGCCGCCGAGGATGTCCCCCGCGCCCGCCGGCGCTCCCGCCACATTGGCGGCATGCGACGAGCCAGGGGCCATCAAGCCGGAAAGCTTCACCCGTCCACCGGCGCCACCACCGCCGCCCTGCGGAAAGCCGCTGCCTGCGGGATCGCCTGCCCCGGCGCCTCCAGCGGCATTCAAGAGGGCCTCCGTCAGGTTCATGCATCCGTCCAGCCAGATGCCACCGCCCGACCCACCACCGCCTCCGGAGCGTGTCGGTGTCCCGAGCAGTCCGCCCGGAGCCCCGTTGGCCTCGATGCCGCCGGAGATGTCGATCACCTGCGCCATCAAGGTGACCGATCCGCCGCCGGCGCCGCCGGGTCCGCCGAAGACCTCGTCGCAGTAGTTGCCCGCCGATCCGCCGCCGGATCCCATCATGATGCCGGGCGGGTTCGGATCGCCGTAGGCCGGGCCGCCAGCGCTCGGCGGTGGGCCGTTGCCGAAGAGGCTCGAGCTGATGCCGCCCGTGCCACCATAGCCGCCGCCACCGCCCCCGTTGCCATGGACGCAGCTGCCGAATCCGCCGCCTTCGCCACCGCCCGGGCCGGAACCCGGCAGGCCGGCACTGGAGACCACCGGATTGGTCGCCCCACCGGCGAAGCCAGCCCCGTCGGCGTCGATCGTGCCCTCGATCGAGATCTCCTCGGCCATCACGATCAGGGGGACGCCCGGATCGACGCCTACCGTGATCCCGGCGGCGACGTGAAAGGTGCCGACGTTGGTAAAGCTGCCCGACAGCACATCGCCATCGGCCGGAATGAGGTCACCACCCCCCAGGTCCGATCCGATGAGCAAGGCCGAGGGAGCGGAGGGCGCGTCGGGCTGCTGAGACCGAGACCCGGCCGATGGCACGCCCGCTCCATCGCTCGGCGCGAGGCCGGGGGCCGACGCTTGTCCCGGGCCGACTTGCGTGAAGCGCAAGGCTGCGGGTGCCTCGCCACCCTGCGCGCGAAGCTGCGTCTCGCGATCGGCATCGACCAGGCCGGTCAGATCGAGGACCAGCCACAGCTCGAGTGCCAAGCTCGGGTCCGGCTCCACCACGTTCAGGCCGACGCTGCCATCGGGCAGGATCTCGAAGCTCGCGCCACGGCCCAGGGTGCCACTCGGCCCTTCCTGGAAGGCCACCGGCTTGGCCTCGACCGAGCGGGTCGCACCGTCTCGCTTCAGGGCCAGCGAGCCGTCGGGTTGGACCTCCACATCCATGTCCGCGTAGCGCAAGCGGAGGGAATCGACCGAGCGGCCGGCCTCGAGCACGAACCGTCGCCGCAATCGGTTCAGGTCGCCGTCGTAGCGCAGGTCGATGCCTTCGTAGAGCTCGTCGATCTCGACCCCGGAAAAGACGCGAGCCCCCATCAACGGGTCGCTCTGCCCATCGCCGAAGTAGACGTTCGCTTCGCGCACGACGTCGACTCCGTTCGCATCCGAGGTGGCCGATGCGCCAACGAATTCCAGTCCGATGGTCGTCGGCCTGTCGTCGTAGGTCTGCAGTCGGGCCGTGCCGTCTGCCTCGATGTCCAAGGTCATGGATGCCCCGATGACATGGAAAGCGACGTCAGAAGCTCGCTGGCCCAGATTCTCGACGAACCACAGCGCGTCCGTTCCGGCGGCTTGCAGGGAGCTGGCTGCGCTGGTTGCCAGGAAGCCGAGGCAGAGCAAGGCCGCGACCAGGTTCTGGGGGCGTCGGATGAGGTTTCGATACATGGTCGACTCCTGAGTTGGCAAGCCCGATGGATCGGAGTGTTGCCGCGATGGCGTAGAGAATCCGATAGAGTGCGAAGAAGGCGCGGCGGCGTTTCCCTACCGCTTCATAACGCAGCCGCAGGGATCAGAGATACGGCTGCGGGTCGATGGAGACCAAGGCCGGCATTCTGTCCGATCGTTGTCCGATGGCCATCGTCTCGCCAGCGCCATCTGCCTAGGCTGGTAGGGACCGTCCCGACCGACGGTCCGGCGAGGCCGACCCCGGTGTCGACTCGCTGTCCGGGCCAACGGACCGCCGCGGTCCCGACTCACGAGGAGCTAGCCATGTTCTTTCCATCCCACCGTCGACCCTCCGCTTTCCGCCGCTGCTCGGGCTCCGGTCCGTGGCTGCGGTCCTTGGCCCTGTTGGTGCTGGCCCTCGGCTTGTGGCTCGGGGGATCGAGCGCGGCCGCTGGTCAGTCCGACCAGGCCCGCTCCGCCCTGCAGGCGGCCTGGGATCGGGCCGATGATTTTGGCGCCTATGCCTTCCGCAGCCAGCTGCGCGAGACGGATCGTCCGCTGCCCCTGCTCGTCAACGCCGGCCGGCGTAGCATCACGCGCCAGCTCGAGGTCGAGGGTCAGCTCGACCGCGACGCGGAGCGGATGGATTTGCGCTTGGCCTTCGGCCCCGGCGGATCGGGCGGCAAGATCGAGCTCCAGGTCGACGACGGGCAGGCGCTCGGGCGCCGGTCCGGACAGTCGGAATGGACGGAGGTGGATGGCATCGACACCGATCTCTTTGCGCCCCAGGGCGATCCGCTGGCCTTCCTCGGCTCCGCGGTGGATGTGCAGCGCGCCGAGGACAGCGCCGACCCGGTGACCGCTTCGGCCCTCGGCCTCGCGCCCGAAAGCCTGACGCGCTACCGCTTCCGAGTCGATGGTGAGCGCTTCGCGGCGGGCCTGCGCGAATCCCTGATGGAGGAGCTTCGTCGCGATCGTGCCCTGCCGCCCGGCATGAGTCTGGATCTGGCCCGAAGCCTGGTCGACATGACTGGCGATGGAGAGGTCTGGATTGGCCCGGATGGCTACCCCCTGTGGCAGCGCATCCACCTCGAGCTGCCGGCCGAGCCCGGCGCGACCCAGTCCACCGTGGTCGACCTGACGACCAGCTTCGAGGGCTGGCCGGCGGTCGACCGGTCCGGGCAACCCTGGTGGCAGCGCTTCGGCGACTGGCTGCGCGGCCGTGGCGGCGAGTCGGCCCTGCCGGTCCTCGATCGCCTGGCTTCCCTCCTCGATCCGAGCGGTCCGATGAGCGCGTCGCTGCTGATGCTTTCCGCGATGGCCCTGACCGGAGCCTTGCTGCTGCGCTTCCGCCGCTCGCCCGGTGCCTACTCCGCGGTCGCCACGGCCGTGGTCCTGTCGATGGTCATTGGCCCGATCTTCACCGCGCGCGAGGTCGAGGCGGCCACCGAGCGCCTGCAGGCGCGTCTCGGAGACGCTCCGGCGCCCGATCGGCTCGTCGGTGGCGGTCAGGACGCCGACCCCATGGCTTTCCTCCAGCGCGATCGGCCCTTCGATCCGAGCCGCGATCCGATCGCCGCGCTCGGCGAGGTGGATGCCAAGACCCGAGAATTGATCCGTCAGCTCGGGGACCGGACCGCGCTGCGCGCGAGCGCGCAGGGCGGCTGCGACACGACGGCCGCGGGGCTGGACTGTGACGGGGACGGGCTGGACAACGAGGTCGAACTGGCCGGCCTGGGCACCGACCCGGGCCATGCCGACACCGACGGTGACGGCATCAGCGACGGGGCGGAGACCGCCGGCTTCGAGAGCGGCGGGCGGCGCTGGTACCTCGATCCGCGAAATCGGGACAGCAATGGCGACGGCCGGCCCGACGGCGTCGAATGCCTCGACCTGGTCGATGTGGACGCCGACGGCGCGCTCTTCGCGCCGGCCGGCCAGACCTGCGCCGGCAGCGACGGCGACATCGCCCCGGACGTCTTCGACTTCGACGACGACGGCGACGGCGTGCCCGACGCGGTCGACGGCGCGCCGACCTACCTCGGCGCGGTCTCGACCCAGGCCCAGGACAGCCTGCAGCTCGAGTTCGGCGGCTACAGCCTGGGCGAGCCCCTGGTGGCCGAGCTGCAGATCCGGCCCGAGAACCCGGACCACCTCTGGCTGAGCGGCAACGTCTTCGACTGGCCCGGCGGGGACGAGAACGGCCAGGTTCGCCGCATCACCGACACCACCTTTGCCGACTTCGACATGGATGCCGCCGCCGACCCGCAGTCCTCGGACGGCGACCTGACGACCACCGCACTCTTGCAGATCCGGATCCCCGACCCATCGCTCAACGGCGATCAGCCCTCCGGGGGGCTGCCGATCCAGCCCGGCTTCGGCGGCGACGTCGCCAGCGCCGATCTGGCGGACTGGCTCGACGAGGATGCGCTGGCCGACTACGACGTGACGGTGGTCGAGGATTCGGACGGTACGCTCCTGGCCTACGTGCCGCTGGTGGACATCCAGGATCCGGTGGGTGACGCGCCGGTGGCCTGGGGTGCCCAGATGCCCTACTGGCCGGCCGCGGCCGCCTGGGGCGACAGCCACGAGGCCAAGCTGATCTGGATGGTCAGCGGCCTGAGCGACCGCTGCGACCTGAACAGCGCGCCGGCAGACGTCGATGTCGACGATTACTGCGCCGACCACGGCAACTGGATCACCGACAAGACGGTCATCACGACCTACGAGGCTCCCTTCCTGCTGACGGGCATGAGCCTGCGCGAGGACCTGGGCGTCCAGTCCAACCTGGTCGTGCAGGTGGATGCCGAGAATCCCGCCGCCGGATACGAAGCCTCGCTCTGGCAGCTGACCCGCGGTCTGGAGGCCAGCTGGCTCAGCGGACGCATGCAAGACTTCAACGGAGACTCGGTGCCCGACCGACGCTTCGACGCGGGCGATGTCGCGAGCTTCGACGAGGGCGGAGGGATCCCGGACGGTGACGTGCGCCGTTGGGGGATTCCCAAGGACGCGCTGCAGGTGCTGAGCCTGGTCCACCCCGACCGGGTCCAGAGCCTGAGCGACCTCAATGAGAACCGGATCCCCACCATGCTCGAGGTCTTCTTCGGCGACGACGTCTCCTCGCGTCCGGTGACCATGCTGATCGCCCGCGAGGAGGAGGCGCGCACGACCCTGCTCGAGAACGCCGCCACCACCAACGTCTCGGGCAATTTGGTGAGCGTCGACCTGGCCGGCGTGGACGCGGCGACCGTGGCCACGATGCGCTGGGCTTCCTACGAGAACGACGGTCTGGGCTGGACCGCGGTGGCGTTGGCCGACGCGCTTGCCCAGCTGGACGCCGATCTCGATGCCGCGCTGGATGCGGCCGAGGTCGAGGCGGCGCTCGGAGCGATAGACAGCGGCTACGAGGGCGTGGTGCTGGCAGGACTGCGCTCGATGGCCCAGTCGCTCTACGCCGGCCGGCACAGCGGCCAGAGCGCCCTGGTCGAGCAGGCCGGCCAGGCGGCCGCGGCGGACTCGATCATCGATCATGCCAGCCTCGGCCTGGACGCGAGCGCGGCCAATGATCCGACCGAGATCCTGGTCGGCTCCGTCAGCGGCATCCTGGCCATGCTGTCCACCGTGCTGGGCGAGCAGCAGGAGATCACCATCGACGGCGCGGCCATCGCCAGCGTCCACGCCACCGATCTCTCCGATCCCATCGAGATCGCGGCCGCGTTGGGCTACGAGTTCTCGCCCGAGCTGGCCGACGGCCTGATCGCTCGAGCCCTCAGTGCCTCCAGCGGCGCTCTCAAGCCCTTGGCTAAGATGGGACTCCGGGCCCTGGCGGAGCTGGCCTTCGACTTCAAAGTGGCCTCCAACCCGCTCTGGAACCCCAACTTGGTCTTCGCCGGCTATTTCGTCAATGCCGGCGCGGTCGGCATGGTGATGAGCGCCTACCTGCTGGCCGAATCCGATCTCGTCCCGCAGGCGGTCTTCGACTACGTCGTGCTCTCGGTGACCGCCATCAAGGCCCTCTACTCGGCCGTCGAGTACGCGGTGGCCCTGGATGCCTTCAACACCTTGCAGTCGGCGGCCCAGAGCGGCGGCCTCTCGGGTGCCGGGGCGGCTGCGCAGGCCCAGGCGGCCACGCAGGCCACCAAGTTCTCCGCGGCGGTCGGCCTGGCCCTGAAGGTGACCATCACCGTCGCGCTCTTCGCCTACGCGCTGACCAGCCAGAACATCGGACCCAACTCCCTGGCCTTCGACGCGCTCCTGGCGCAGTCGATCAGCTCGATCGTGATCGCGGTGGTCTTCGCGATCCTCTCCGTGATCCCCTTCGGGGCCTTTCTGGTGGCCGTGATCGCGGCCATCGACGCGGTCGTGGCCCTGATCTGCAAGGCCATCGGCGTCAAGGAGGGCTCGGCGGTCGACACCTGGGTCTGCGGCGGCATCACCGGTGCGCTGACGACGGCCTGGGCCTACACCATCTCGGATCAATGGGTGGTGGTCGACATGGAGGACAAGAAGCGACTGGCCATCGAGATGGAGCAGCCGGTGCCCCTGCAGAACACCAGCACCACCGGCTTCGCGGTGGGCAACGGGCTGCAGGTGACCACCCACATCACCAACTCCGTCAAGCTGGCCGATACCACCGGTCTGGGCAGCGAGCTCGATTCCTTCCTGGCCGATCGGGGCCGGCGCGAGCTGCTCGAGAAGGCCGCCTTCAACTACACGCTGCAGACCACCGAGACCAACCAGCACGGCGACCTGGATGCCGGCGACACGGTCTGGATGGACGACCCGGCCGGCTCGAGCCGCCTGGTCCACGAGGCGCAGGCCCAGGGCGTGATCACCTACACCGCGGCCGGCCTGAATGTCGAGCACGACTTCTACCTCTCCGAGGGCATGTACCTGCCGGCCCTCTCCTGCTGGGGCTTCCTGGTGCAGGGCTGCTACCGCAAGGACATCCAGACCACCGAGCACATGCCGATGGGCCAGGACTTCGTCTTCGACGTGGTGCCGGCCAGCTTCGACGAGTTCGTCGCCATCGCCCCGGTCGAGTCGGAGGGCGCGGCCTATCGACTGGCCTGGGACGAGGCCTTCCCCACCCAGGCCGACGCCGATGGCGACGGCCTGCGCAGCCAGGCCGTCGGGGGCCCCGACCCGGACGACGGACAGTGGGACAGCGACGGCGACGGCCTGAGCGACTTCTGGGAGATGGAGCACGGCACCGATCCCCTTGCCTCCGACGGCGACGGGGACGGCCTGGGCGACTACTGGGAGATGGTCTACGGCTCCGACCCGCTGCTCATCGATGGTGACCGCGATGGCCTGGTGGATGGCGACGAGGTCTTCCACAGCAATGCCGCGCCCTACGGCCCGGACGACTCCATCTGGACCGGCGGCTGGGAGACGGCCTACGACTACGCTGTCGACGGAAGCCCGCTGGTCACCGGCGTCACCAGCGATCCGGTGCTGCCGGACACCGATTTCGATAGCATCCTCGACAAGCGCGAGTCGGTCTACCGCTACCACCCTCGGGTGCCCAGCGTGCTGAACATCATGAGCCTGGATGCCGAGATCGACGAGGTGGTGGCGCCGGGCGACGATATCCACTACCGGGCCCAGGTGGCCAACGAGCTCGACCTGGTCTACCTGCGCGGTCTCCTGCAAGCCGAGTTCCCGGTCGATCAGCTGCAGAGCACTCGCGTCATCGATCTCCTGGCGCCCCAAGAGGCCATCACCCTGACCGGATCGGTGGCCACCGAAGTCTCGATCTCGGCCACCGAGTCGACCAGCATGACCCTGCGCGCCGGCAGCGTGGCCGATGCTGGCGAGGGGCAGCTCTTCCAGCTGCGATTCAGCGAGCACGCGGGCACGACGATGGCCGACAGCTCGGTGCACGGCAACGATGCCAGCTGCACCAGCTGCCCGGCGCTCAACGGCAGCTATGCGAGCTTCCCGGCATCCGCCAACGCCGTGGCCCAGATCGACTTCGATGCCAACAGCCCGCTCTCCAACCCGGACGCCTTCAGCGCCGGCGGACTCGTCCGCCCGCATGCCGACGGCTCCTCGCTGAACCGGATCCTCTACCATCCCGGCCGCTTCGCGATGGGCGTCGAGACGGTCGGCGGCACGCAGAGCGCTCCCTTCGTGCGCGTCATCGCCGACGACTCCTCGGTGATCGAGCTGCAGAGCGCCGCGACGGACCTGGCCGACGATGCCTGGGCACATGTCTTCTTCACCTTCGAACAGGATCGGCTGGCCGGCAGCTACACGATCAAGCTCTACGCCAACGGTCTCCTGGTCGCCAGCGACTCGGGCAGCGGGCGCATCGCCCAGGACTCGAGCACCTCGAACATGCGGGTCTGCGACAATACGTGCGCGAGCGACGTGGACGACATCGAGTTCTGGCCACGCGCGCTGAGCGCCGGCGAGATCCGCGATCGCTTCGGCCGGCCCATGCTGCACGTGGACTTCGGTCGCCTGGCGGACCAGTCCAGCCTGAGCAACAGCGTGAGTTGCAACAGCGACTTCATCGATGGCGACGAAGGTCCGGTCAGCTGCCCCGATCTGGGCGGCACGCAGGCCAGCTTCGCCCAGCAGCAGTACGTGACCGTCAGCGGTTCGGCCACCGATCTGCCGTCCAGCGGCTTCACTTTCTCGACCTGGATCCAGCCCGTGCCGCGCGACCATCCCTTCGACAGTCGCGCCGCAGGGCTGATCGACGACTACTTCGGGAGCCGGGACGCGACGGATTGGCAGGGGGTCTTCGGGCGAGCGCAGCTCGAGCTCCAGAACCTGTCCCTGGTCATGCACGTCTACCCTTCGCTCCACGTCAGCGATGACGGTCGACTGCGTCTGCAGTTCGGTCGCTACAACGTCTCCAACGAAACGAACAAGATCTGCCGCGCAACCACCCCGGCCGGCGTCGTCGACATCGGCACCTGGCAGCACGTCACGGTCAGCTACGATGGGCAGATCGTCTTCTACGTGGACGGCGAGCGCGTGCACACCTCGCCCACCTGCTCGAACTTGCAGATGCCGAACGTTGGCAACTTCAGCATCGGCCGGCCCAACGACTTCGCCCAGATCTACTTCGAGAAGGTGCGCTTCAACGAGTTCTACGAGGACAACAACGGCGAGGATCCCAAGCCGCGGATCAACATCGACGGCGACAACACGATCGACAACGTATGGGCCGATCCGGGCAGCTTCTCGGCCAGCAACTCGGCCGGATACGCGTCGCCCAAGACCCGCACCATCGACGTGGCACGCCAGCTCCTCAGCCCGAGCAGCGTCGGGCGGGATGATCATTACTTCCGCCTCTGGGACCAGGACAAGGGCGACCCGCTGGCCTACAACCCGAACGAGAACTCGAGCGGTATCCGCGACGACAACATCCTGCGTGTCGATGGCATCGACAGCCAGCGTCGCCTGGGCCAGCATGACACCAACTTCAACGCTTCGGGCGGCGATGGAGACTCGCATCGCGGCCGGCTCTACTGGAGCCTGTCCAACGAGTACTTCCAGGGCTCGCTCGAAGACTTCCGGATGTACGGCTACAGCCTGGACGACCAGGCGGCCTACGACCTCTACCGCTCCACGCGCAGCGCCCTGGACCTGAGCTTCGACGAGCCGCCGGGCATGCAGGCCTTCGAGGACGGCAACCAGAGCGGTCTGGTGGCCACCTGCCCCAACGAGCCGCGCTGCCCGGACAGCGGCATCCCGGGCCGGCACAACCAGGTGGCCCGCTTCGACGGCGCCACGGTCGATGCAGACAACGACGACAGCCTGCCGGATCGCTTGACGATCTCGGCCCAAGCCCAGGATCTGGGCCTGGTCGGCTACTCCGGGCTGAGCCTGCCCAGCTTTACCGCCATGGGCTGGTTCCGATCCGACGATATCAGCGGCTCGCGCATGGTCCTGGGCACGGTCCAAGGGGCGGACGATGCCCTGGAGATGAACCTGCTGGACGGCCGGCCTCAGATCTCGCTCCTGGGCCGCACCCTGACCGCGCCGAGCGGCTCGGCCATCGCCGCCGGCAGCTGGCAACACGTGGCCTGGTCCGTGAAGGGACGCGGGATCAACCTTCGCTTCGCCAACTGCACGCGAAGCCCTTCCGGCTTCGACACCTCCTTGGCGGTCCGCCTGGTCTGGGACTTCAGGCTCTTCCTGGACGGACAAGAGGTGGCGACCCAGCGCTACTGTCCCAAGCTCGAGAACGTCGAGGCAGCGGTGATCGGACTGACCGACAGCCTGGTGCGCATGGGCCACGGCATGCGCGGCAACGACCACTTCGACGGCCAGCTGGATGATTGGATCCTCATGCGGCGCAGCCTCAGCGCGGTGGACATCCAGTCGTGGATGGAGCGCGCGCCGCGGTTGAACCTACACCTCGACGAGGATCTGAACGACGGCAGCTTCGTCGACGATACCCCCTGGGCTAACCACGCCACCTGCGCCAGCTGCCCGGAAGCCGGCAGCAAGGGGCAGATGCGCGAGGCGCCGGTCTTCGACGGCGTCGACGACGAGATCGTGGTCCCCTATCACGAGGCATACGACCTGGATACCTACACGGTGGCCTTCTGGGTTCGACCGCGGGATGGCCGCAGCACCCGCCAGCCGCTGATCGCCAAGCGCGGCGCGGACGGCAGCTCGAACGAGCACTTCGCCATCGCGCTGCGGCCCAACCTGGGATTGCGCTTCGTGATGGACAACGGTGCCTGCAGCCAGACCAGCGCCTTGCTCACCGACGGCCAGCTCATCCCCTTGCAGTGGAACCACGTCGTGGCCACCTACGACGGCAGCCTGATGCGGGTCTACATCAACGGCAGCCAGGATCCGGTGACCCGCGCCCAGGGATCCGGCTGCACGGCCGAAGAGGACATTCGGATCGGTGGCCCGGGGGATGGAACGCTGAAGCTCTTCCAGGGCGAGATGGACGAGATCAGCCTGCACGGAGGCGCCCTGCGCGCCGACGAGGTGCGCGAACTCTACGACTACCAGGTAGCTTGGTACGATACGAGCGTGCAGCAGCTGGTGACCATCGACGCCGAGCCGCCGAGCGTGGCCTTCGCGCCGGCCGGCCCGCTGTCGCTGCGCAAGACCTTCCACATCCTGGCCATCGAGGCCAGCGACGCCGATTCCGGCGTGGCCGGCGTCTCGGTCGAGATCCAGGGGCCGAGTGGCAGCACGACGGTCCCCGCCCTCGCCGATCGAGCGGCCTGGGTGACGGTCTTCGACCCGGCGGAGGCCGGCAGCTACACGCTCACCGCCGTCGCCACCGACGAGGTCGGCCATCTGAGCGATACCGCGACCCTACAGATCGAGGTCGACGATCGACCGCCTCAGGCCTCGATCGGTGCGGGCTCTGGTCTGCCCGTCGATGGCAGCAAGAGGCGCTATCTGCTGACCGGTAGCCTCGAGGATCCCGACGGTAGCAGCGGCCCGGCGCAGATCGCCAGCGGCGTCGAGCCGGAGGGCCTGACCGTCGACCTGCGCGACGAGAACGACGTCTCGCTCTCCGGCGGTCAGTACGGAAGCTGGCAGTCAGGGAGCTGGACGGTGGAGTACCCCGTCGACCAGCCGCCCTACGGCCGCTTCGAGCTGCGCCTCGGCGCCGCGGACAAGGCCGGCAACGTGATCAGCCAAACCCTAGGCACGGTCGACATGGACGGCCACGGTCCCGTTGGCGAGATCAGCCTCGGTAGGACGGTCATCGACGATCTGTCGAGTCCGCTGCGGGGCACGATCAGCGACATCTATAGCCCCGTCCGCTCGCTCGAGCTGATGTTGCACGCCGAGGAAGCCGATGGCGCCACCGAGTTCCTGGACGCTTCCCGCAACCAGCTGGTGGCGGCTTGCATCCACTGCCCGAGCGGCGAAGCCAGTGGCAGTCAGGGCCGGGCGCTGGTCTTCGACGGCGTCGACGACGCCTTGACCATCCCGGCCGACGAGCGCCTCGAGCCGGAGTCGATGACCCTGGCGACCTGGATCCGGCCCGAATTGGCCGGCGGCGGCGACCCGGGCCTCTCGCAGACCATCGCCAGCATGTCCGATGCCGGTGCGCGCCGCTTCGCCTTCGGCCTGACCGGCGATCTGTCCCACCTGATCCTGGCGGTGGACGGCCCGAGCGGACCGGGGCAGGCGGCCTTCGCGGTCGACCTGACGCCCGGCCAGTGGCGGCACGTGGCCCTGACCCAGGAAGACGGGGTCTGGACGGCTTACCTGGACGGCCGGGCGGTCGGATCGGCCGAGCTGGAGGCCAGCGATCTGGTCGATCTGTCCTTAGAGATCGCGGCCCTGGATGGCGCGCATCTCTACGCCGGCGCTCTGGACGAGCTGAGCCTCTACAGCGACGCACTGGACGCCGAGCAGCTCTACGACCTGTCCCACCCGCTTGGCAGCGGCGTGGCCTCGGCCGAGATCCGCTTCCGCGGCTTCGACGAGGCCGACATCGGCGAGGACGAGGGCATCTGGAGCCCGCTGGCTTTGAGTCAGGTCGGCAGCGACCTCTACACCTGGGAGCATGCCTGGCCGGCCGACGCCGAGGGCGCGATGAAGGTCGACATCCGGGCCACCGACGGGCGTGGCAACCAGCGCTTCACACCCGCCGCGTGGACCGGCACGATCCGCCTGGACGCCGACGGCGACGGCTTGAGCGACGACGAGGAAATCGCCTTGGGAACCGACCCCTTCAACCCGGACACGGACGGCGACGGCCTCGGAGACGGCGCCGAACACTACTCGATCGGGACCGACCCGCTCGATGCGGACTCCGACGATGACGGCTTGTCGGACGGTGTCGAGGTCGACGATCTGGGTACCGACCCCTTGGACGAGGACTCGGACGGGGACGGCCTGACGGATGGCCAAGAGGTCCTGGAGCTGGGAACGGACCCGCTGGACGAGGACTCGGACGGGGACGGTAGCCCGGACGGTGAGGAGCTGGCGCTCTACGAGTTCTGCCTGGTGGCCACCGAGACGGACATCAAGCTCGAGGAGGCGGTGGTGGCGGGCTGCTCGCTCCAGGCCGAGGAGAAGCTCGAGATCGGCCAGGACGTGGTCATCGACGGCAGCCTGCTGGCGCTGAGCGACGAGATCAAGCTCGAGGACGAGTCCCAGGTCTCCGGTGACGTGACCGGCGGTGACGACGTGTCGCTGCAGGAGGAGGCGTCGGTCGAGGGCAGCCTTCGCGCCATGGAGGACGTGAGCCTGGACGAGGATGCCTGGGTCGGTGGCGACCTCTGGGCCGGCGGCAGCGTCGAGTTGGCCTCCGGCGCCCAGGTGGCCGGCAGCCTCGAAGAGGATGCCGATCTGGACGCGCCGGAGGGCATGCCCGTCGTCGAGGTCTCGGTCTCGGCCGGCGGCGACGACATCGATGTGCAAGAAGGCGAGTCGCTCGATCTGGCGCCCGGCAGCTACGGCAAGCTCGAGGTGGACGACGATGCGACCCTGACCTTGTCGTCGGGCAGCTACGCCTTCGAGGAGATCCTGGTCGAGAAGGAGGCCGTCCTCGAGTTCGACCTGAGCCAAGGCCCCATCCTCATCGACGTGGAGGGCAAGGTCGAGATGAAGGAAGAGGTCGAGATGCTCGCCATCGACGGCGATGCCACCGGCATCCTCATCCGGGTCGGCGAGGAGGATGTCAAGCTGGAAAAGGACGGCCGCTACATCGGGACCTTCCTGGCCCCCGAGTCGACCATCGAGCTGGGCGAGGAAGCCATTTTGACCGGCGCCCTCATCGGCCGCGAGGTGATCGTCAAGAAGGAGGCCGAGCTGGTGGCTGCCTTCGCCAGCGGGCTCTACGCCGAACTCTACGTTCGCTGAAGATTGGGGCTCGCCCAGTGATAGAATCCCCGACCGAGGGCGTCGCTGCGCCGCTGTGTCGGCTCGCTGAGAGGAGGGAATAGCGGAGCTATTGCCGACGAACAGCGGGCCGACACAGTGGATGCAGCGGCGTCCGAATCGGGGAGACTATTGCTGGGCGAGTCCTTAGCTACGTTGGCATGGTTCCCGGCGTTCGACAGTCGTAGGGTCAAAACGGCCACTTGAGCGGCCGAAAAGCCCG
>CAZJWJ010000029.1:0-54126 GCA_964549495.1 uncultured Anaerolineales bacterium
GAAGGCCCCGCTGAAGGCGCCGGTGGCGTAGAGGTGCCAGACCTCCAGCCGGCCGGTGGCCTGCAGGAGCAGGATGGCCAGGCTGGCCAGGCCGGCGGCCAGATCGCTGATCACCAGCACCCGTCGGCGGTCGACGCGATCGACCAGGGCGCCGGCCAGCGGGCTGAGCAGGACCGCGGGCGTAAACGTGAAGAAGCCCACCAGGGCCAGCGCGGTGGCCTGCCCGGTCTCCTGCCAGGCCCAGATGGTGATGGCGAACTGGGTCATGCCCGTGCCCACCTGGGACAGCAGCTGGCCGAGCCAGATCAAGGTGAAGCGGCGCATCGCGAATCCTATGCGGGGGGGCGTCCGGCGCCCGAAGGACCCTGATGGTAGCCCGCACGAGCTCGGCGTCGGATTTCCGACGGTCGACCATGGGGTGGCCGCCAGCCGGTCGCGGGCTCGAGGCCCGCCGATTGGGCCTATGCTGTAAGCAAGCCGTCCTGCCCCTGCCTGCCGGACGAGATCTCGTCGGTCGCTCGCCCCGGGTCCAGACGGATATCGGGATCCGGCGAGCGCGGCAACACGGAGTCAGGATCGAATGAACGAGCACGCAGGCTTGAACGAATCACGAATCCCCGACGTGACCCGCGAGGGTTCTACGTCACTCGACTTCGATACCCGAGCGCGTCGCCATGCCGCCGCGCGCCACATGCCCAAGGTCCTCCCCGCTTGGATCACGATACTCCTCCTGGTGGCTGCGGGGCCCGATCCGGCGACCGCACAGGAGGCGGGGCCGCGCCTGCTCCCGGCCGCCACGGTGGACGCGGGTGCGGCCTCGGAATCGAGCGCGGAGCCGAACACCGAGCCCGCTCCCTGGCGGCGCTTCGGAGGTGCCGTGCTGGACTACGCCGGTTGTGGAGGCGTCAACGCGCCGGTCGTCAACGCGGACTTCGAGCAGGAAGTGGTGGAGCTGAGCAACGAAGAGCGTTGGAACAACGGCAACCTGCCACCGCTCAAGCGCCGCGATGGCCTCGACCAGGCCGCCCGCTACCACAGTACCGACCTTCGGGATGACGACTACTTCCAACACGACACCTACGATCGCAGCGGCGGCATATTGCTCTTCGTCTGCGGCTGGGTGACGCGGGTCACCGGCTACTACGGCGGCTACAACGCGCTGGCCGAGAACATCGCCGCCGGCTACCAGAGCCCGCAGTCCGTCGTTGCCGCCTGGATGGGCAGTCCCGGACACCGTGCCAACATCCTCAGCCCGAGCCTCTGGGAGATCGGTGTCGGCTACAGCTGCTGCGGCGGCACCTACAGCCGCTACTGGACGCAGGACTTCGGTCGCAAGCCGGGCGTCTACCCTTTGGTGATCGAGCGTGAGGCGGCGACCACCAGCAGCCAGGACGTCGATCTGTACATCTACGGCAACTTCAACGAGATGCGGCTGCGCAACGACGGCGGGAGCTGGACGGCCTGGCAGTCCTTCCAGAACGATGTCTCCTGGACCTTGCCCGGCAGCGTGGGCATGCACACCGTCTCGGCCGAGATGAGAACGGGCAGCCAGACCGTCTCGGCCAGCGACAGTATCGAGCTCCTGGTCGTCTCGAGCCCGACGCCCGGTGCGAGCAACACGCCTTCGGCGACGAGCACGAGCACGCCCAGCCCTACCCCCAGCGCGACGAGCAGCCCCTCCGCGACCGCGACGGCGAGCCCCACGTCCAGCCCGGAACCGACCGATACGCCGGTTCCGCCGAGCCCGACCGCCGTGCCGACGGATACGCCGGTTCCGCCCAGTCCGACGGTGGTACCGACCAGCACACCGCTTCCACCGAGCCCGACCGCCGTGCCGACGGAAACGCCGGTTCCACCCAGTCCGACGGCCAGCGCGACGCAGACCGCCCCGCCTCCGAGCGCGACGCCGACCTGGACCTCGACGCTCGCACCGCCGACGCCCAGCCCGACCTTCACCCCAACCTTCACCGCCACGGCCAGTCCGGAGCCGACCGACACGCCCCTTCCGACCGGCAGCTCGACTCCGACGGCGACGGCCACCCCGCCGCCGAGTGCGACGCCGAGCGCGACGTCGACCGTCACAGCATCCGCCACGCCCAGCCTCACCGCTTCGCCCACCGCCAGCGCGACCTGGACCAGCACGGCTCCGCCGCCGACCCCCACGGCCAGCCCGAGCTGGACGGCGATCCCACCCAGTCCGACGCCCGGTGCGCCGACCGACACGCCGGCCGCGCCGCTGGTCTTCGACGCCAGCGACGACGCCTACGTCGATAGCGGCTTGCCATTCCGACGCTTCGGTTATCTCTCGGAGCTGAAGATCGCCCGGGGAAGCTCATCGGAGCGACGCAGCTACCTCAAGTTCGAGGTGACGGGCCTGAGCGGCCCGCCGGCCGAGGCTCGGCTGAGGCTCTACGTGACCGATGGCAGCGACGACGGCGGATCGGTCTACCGGGTCTCGAATGCGTACCAGGGCGGCGGATCGCCCTGGCGCGAGTTCGCGCTGACATGGCTCAACGCCCCGACCATCTCCGGCAGCCCGCTATCCACACTGGGCGCGATCGGAGCTGGCAGCTGGGCCGAGTACCCCGTCACCGCCGCCATGATCGGCAACGGAATCTACAGTTTCGGGATCACGACCACGTCCTCGGACGAGGCGGTCTTCCGCTCACGGCAGTACGCGACCCATCCGCCAGAGCTGTGGATCCAACCCTGAAGCAAGGGCTCGTCAAACAGCAAGAGGCCCAAGCTGTCGAGCCCAGAGCCCATCGGGCTTGGATCGATGGAGCCGGTACCGCTGGCCGATGGTCGGTGCCGCTTCACCGGCCGTCGATGGACCCGGTGTAGAGCTCTCGCTCGCGCATCTGGGCCAGGAATACCTCGACACGCTCGCTGAAGAAGCTTCCCATCACGAAGTCGCGGGCCGGAATCCAATGTTCGTCCAGATCGTGCGGCGGCATCTGGGGGTCCCGCCAGTCGCTCCAGCGCGCAGACTCGGCCACCACGGCGTCCTCGATCTCGGCGGCCAAGCTGGCGTAGCGTGCGGCGGGTCGGTTGCGCTCCGGATGATCGGGATCCCAGGCTTCTTGGTCGGGATCGACGTGGAGCGCGCCTTCGGGGCCGAGATGCCAGCGCAGGCGGGCGTCGAAGCGGGCCTGGAAATCCGGGTTGCGGCGCAGCCGGCTGTAGAGTTGGGCCGGCGTGCCCTCGGTGGCCGTCGTGCTCCGGTCGAGGGCGGTCTCCAGGAGCGCCGCCTCGGCGTCCCAGGCGACCATTCGAACCGGGCCCTCCGGCTCGCGCGCGGAAAGCACCACCCAGTTGGTGGCCGGCCAGTCGCTGCGCGCGGCGTACTGGCCGGCGATCCAATGGTCGATGAAGTCCTCCAGATCCAGCTGCGCGGCCGCCCGGCGGTAACGCACCTCGTCTTCCAGCCCCTCTGCGGCCAGCTCGAGCAGGTTGGTCCAGGCCCAACTCGGATCGGGGTCCAGCGCTTCCTCGGAGTTGTCGGAGATGATCGCGTAGTCCTCGTCGTCGCCGCCGTATCGTTGGGCGGCCCAATCCTCGTCCACGCGCTCGATCAGGTCGTAGAGCCCCCAGTAGAGGCCGTTGAGGAAGAGGTGGACGTAGCGGCCCTGCACCGCTTCGAGACCCATCTCGCGCTCGGTCTCTCGCAGCCAGGCGTCGCGCAGGTATTGGGCCCATCGTGGGTCCAGCAGGACGCTGTCGTTGACCATGGCGCGCAGTACCAGGCTCTCGATCTCCTCGGGCCCGTCTGGGCCGTAGAGCGGATAGCGCAGCTTTCCGGCACCATAGTCGCCGCGGAATCGCAGGCGCAGGCTGTGCTTGGCGCTCTGATCCGGATAACGGCTGACGTTACCGTGCACTCTCAGGCCGGCGTCGACCTGGAAGCCGGCCTCCTCGCCGCGAGGATCGATCAGCTCGATCGAGGCCTCGCGCTCCCAATCCCGACCTCGCTCCAAGGGGTGACTGTAGATCCCCGACTCGGAGCCGAAGAGATCCTCGATTGGCAACGCGATCGAGAGGCTGGGCAGCTGCTCGAGGCTGCGCTCGATGGCCGCGCGACGCTCCGCGCGTGCGGTCACGCGCGGGTCCATCGCGTAGTCGGCCGCCACCGGACCGTCACCGTATTGGCCCCATGTCTCCGGCATGCCCTCGGGCCGAGCTGGCTGGTCGAGGACCGAGGCCGGCATCAGGTAGCTGTGGCTGAAGACCCGCGAGAGACTGCGATCCCCATCGATGACGACGGCCCGCAGGACGGTGGACCGGTCCAGCTCGATCGGCTCGTCGTAGACCTGGCCGTGCGCCGGCCCCGGGCGGCTGCCGTCGAGCGTGTAGCGCAAGCCGCCGGCCGAGCCCTCTGCCTCGAGCCGCACGGAGACCGGGCCGTCGACGAACGATCGCTCGGGCTCGAAGCGGATATGGCTGCCTTCGAGCTCCTCGGTCTCGTCGGCCGAGGCCGGTGCTTCCTCGTCTTCGGTTCGGATCGGGCGACCATCCTCGTCCAGCCTCGCGCCGTCTCCGGCACCGCAGGCGAGCAAGACGAAGGCGAGACCGATGGCCGGCGCGCGCAGGGGCAGCCGCATGGAGGTAGGACTCCTCGTGGGATCGAGAGGCTGTCGATCGAGGAAACTTTACAACAGGCGCGAGTCGCCTCGAAGGCGCAGCTCGCGACGCCCATGGCCACCGCCCTTGACAGATCGGCATTCGCGGACGATGGTCCGGGTTCCTGCCACCGCATTCGAGCCGGACGAGGAGCTTGCGATGCCTCAGGATCGAGCGAGGGGCGAGGGTCCGATGCGCCCCGCCATGGGTCCCGAACGCGTCTTTCTGCTGACGCTGCTGACCATGCTGGCCTTCGCCGCCAACTCGGTGCTGGCCCGCCTGGCCCTCATCGACGGCGCCATCGATCCCTTCGGATTCACCGCCGTCCGCTTGGGCAGCGGCGCCCTGGTGCTGGCGGTCTTCCTGCGCGCACCGGCCGGCCAGGCCGCCGGCTGGCGCCCCTGGAGCGCCCTGGCCTTGTTGGCCTACGCCCTGCCCTTCTCCTTGGCCTACGTAAGCCTCGAGGCCAGCGTGGGTGCCCTACTGCTCTTCGGGGCCGTGCAGGTGACGATGATCGGGGCCGGCCTGCTGCGCGGCGAGCGCATGGGGCCCTTGCGCATTCTGGGAGGCCTGATGGCCATCGCCGGCTTCCTGGTGCTGGTGCGGCCGGGCCTGAGCGCGCCCGATCCGGCAGGGGCAGCGCTGATGACCCTGGCCGGCATCGCCTGGGGACTCTACTCCTTGGCGGGCCGGAAGGCGGCCCGTCCGCAGCTGGCCACCGCCCGCAACTTCTTGCTGGCGGCGCCCATTCCGCTGCTTCTCTACCTCCTTCGGCTGCCCTCACTTCCGGCCGTCGAGCCGCAGGGTTGGATCCTGGCCATCGCATCGGGTGCGATCACCTCGGCGCTGGGCTACGTGCTCTGGTACGCGGCCCTGGCCGGCCACAGCCGCACCAGCGCCGCCTTGGTCCAGCTCTCCGTTCCGCTCATCGCCGCTGCCGGCGGTGCCCTCCTGCTGGGCGAGACCATCGGAATGCGTTTTGTCGTGGCCACGATCTTGACCCTCGGCGGCATCGCCGTGGCCATCCTTTCGGGATCACGCGCCGAGCCGATCTCCGCCCGCGGCTGAGCGGCGCTGCCGCTGTCGATCTCGCCGCCGATCTGATAGCATCTTGGTCTGAGCGGCTCCGGATGAGGATTCCGGGGCCCGGTCGAAGGAGAGATCGAGATGTCCGAACCTGCCGAGGGGCAGGGCCTGTCCCGCCGCGGCCTGTTTCAGCGTGCGCTGTCTTCCATCGTCTACCTTCCGCTCTTGGGCAACAAGCGGCTCCTGCCGCCGCCGGCCAGCGGGCCCGGGCTGGGCTTCGAGCCCTTGCCGGCCGGCCTGGAGGACGCCATCCGGCTGCCGGAGGGCTACCGGCACGAAGTGCTCCTGCGCTGGGGCGATCCCATCCTGCCCGGCGCGCCGGACTTCGATCCGGCGCGGCTGGATCCGGCCGCCCAGGCCATGCAGTTCGGCTACAACTGCGACTACATCGCCTTCTTCCCTTTGGACTGGACCAGCGGCCGGCCGGATCGGGGGCTCTTGGTGGTCAACCACGAGCAGACCCATCCGGAGCTGATCTTTCCGGGCTGGCAGCCCGGTCGGAGCACGCGGCACGAGACGGACGTTCAGCTGGCGGCCCACGGCGTGTCGGTGGTCGAGACCTACTGCGACAACGGCGGGCACTGGCATGTCCTGCCCGACTCGCCGCGCAACTGGCGCGTGACCGGCAGCACCGAGACGCGCTTGAGCGGTCCGGCGCTGGGCCATCCTTGGCTGCGCACCCAGGCCGATCCCGAGGGCCAGAGGGTGCTCGGCACGCTGGCCAACTGCGCCGGGGGGATGACGCCCTGGGGGACCTACCTGGCCGCCGAGGAGAACTTCCACGAGTACTTCGGCTGGCGCGAGAAGCTGGATCGGGACGGGGACCGACGCTTCTGGGTCCATTTGGCCTATGCCATCCCCAAGGAGGGCACCGAGTTGGGCTTCGATCGCCACCACCGACGCTTCGACCTGGGCCACGAGCCCAACGAGCCCTTCCGCTTCGGCTGGGTGCTCGAGCTCGATCCCTACGATCCCGGCTGGACGCCGCGCAAGCGCACGGCGCTGGGCCGGCTGCGGCGCGAGGGGGCGACCTGTCGGGTGACCGGCGACATGCGGGTGGCCGTCTACTCCGGCGAGGACGTGGCCTTCCAGCACGTTCACAAGTTCGTCACGGCCGAGGCCTGGAATCCCGATGATCGCCGGGCCAACCGCGACCTGCTCGATCGCGGGACGCTCTACGCCGCCCGCTTCGATCCGGACGGGACGGGGGTTTGGCTGCCCTTGGTCCAGGGCCAGGGCCCCCTGCAGCCGGCCACCGGCTTCAACAGCCAGGCCGACGTCTTGATCAACACGGTCGAGGCCGGCAAGCTCGTCGGCGCCACGCGCATGGACCGCCCCGAGGGCATCGCCGTCTCGCCCGAGACCGGCCGGGTCTTCATCGCGCTGACCGAGAACCCCTCGCGCGGCGTGGCCACCGAACCCGGCACCGGCATCAACGCGGCCAACCCCCGTGGGCCCAATCCCAACGGTCACGTCATCGAGCTGGAGGAAGAGGGCGGGGATGCCGGCGCGCTGCGCTTCCGCTGGCGCTTCCTGATGCTCTGCGGCGACCCGGCGCATCCGGACAGCGACTATTCGGGCCAGGCGCCAGAGCAGGTCAGCGGCCTGGCCTGCCCGGACAACATGATCTTCGATCCGCGCGGCTACCTCTGGATCGCCACCGACGGCCAGGAGAAGACCTTGGGCTTCAACGACGGCCTCTACGCCGTGCCCGTCGATGGGGCCGAGCGCGGCCGAGCCCGGCGCTTCTTCCAGACCGTCCGCGGCGCCGAGGTCACCGGCCCCTGCTTCAATCCGGACGGTCGCACGCTCTTCCTCTCGGTGCAGCATCCCGGTGAGGGTGGCACCCTGGCCAGCCCCCGATCCGATTGGCCCGATCGAGCCCAGCCGCCGCGCCCCTCGGTCATCGTCATCCAGGCTGAGGACGGGCGGGTCATCGGCGCGCCACCTCCAGGCGACGGCTGACGATCCCCCGTGGGCGCTCGAATCCCATAGGACTCGAGTGATCGCCATCGGCCTGTAACCGGTCCCGTCGGCTTCGCGTCTGATGGTCAGGCCGCTCCTGGTCGCTGGGTTGCGGGCGGGATGCTGCTAGAATCGAGGCCCGATCGGGAGGATGAACCACAATGACCTTGCTCAAAGACATCGAGTTCGCGGCCTATCAAGGCACGAACCACCTGGCCCAGCAGCTGAGCTACCGCGTCGACCGCCGGCTGAACAAGCCCAGCCAGGTCTCGCTGCTCATCACGGACATCTGCGCGGCGCGCTGCACGATGTGCGACATGTGGAAGCTGCAGGAGAACAACGAACTGAGCATCGACGAATGGCGGACGGTGCTCGACCGCCTGCGCGAATGGCTCGGCCCCTTCTTCCTGGTGATCTCGGGTGGCGAGCCCTTCCAGAAGCGGGGCTTCTTCGACTTCCTGGCCCATTGCCGGCAGATCGGGATCAAGACCAAGGTCTCGACCAACGGCATGTACCTGACGCCCAAGGCCTGCGAGCGGGTGCTGGAGGTGGGGCCGGACTTCCTGAGCTTCTCCATCGACCACCACCGGCGCGAGGTGCACGATACCCTGCGCGGCGTGCCGCTCTACGACCGCTGCGTCGAGGCCATCCGCATCCTGCAGGACCGCGACGAGTCCATCGTGCTGGGCGTGGCCTCGATCATCATGCAGGAGACGGCGGCGGATCTGGTGCGCAACGCCGAATGGGCCCTGGATGAGCTCGGCGTCGACCGCATGCTCTACCAGCCGCTCTACCCCACCTTTGCCAGCGACGAGGGCGTGGACCCGGATTGGTACGATCGCAATCCGCATTGGCCGCGCGACACCGAGGCCTTGCGGGCGGAGATCGAGCGCCTGCGCGAGATGAAGCGCGCCGGCCGGCCCATCTGGAACCCCGACCAACACCTGGTGGCCTTGCAGCATTACTTCGTCGACCCGGCCAGCCACCCGCGTCCGGACGAGTGCATGGTGCGCTACAGCGCCTTCAATATCGACCCCCGCGGCGACGTGATGTTCTGCTGGACGGTCGACGACCGGGTCGGCAACCTGCGCCGGGACCATCCGCGCGACATCTGGGAGTCGGCCCAGGCCCAAGAGCTGCGCGACAAGATGAAGGGCTGCCAGGCACCCTGCCTGCTCAACTGCTACCGCGGCCGCGGCCTGCGCGAGCAGGTGGGGCTCTTCCGCCTCTTCGCCGAGCGCCAGGGCTTCGGATGAGCGCGCGGGCGGTCCGGCCCGCCGGGTCGGGCTCGGCGCGGGGCGAGGCCGGACGCTGCTCGCTCTGGATCATCGTCCTGAGCTGGAATCGCCGTCAGGACACGCTGGACTGCCTGACCAGCCTGGAGGCGCAGCGCATTCCCGAGGGCGTAGAAGCCCGGATCCTGGTAGTCGACAACGGTTCGACCGACGGCTCGGTCGAAGCCATCCGGGCGGCGCATCCGCGGGTTCGGATCCACGCCCTGCCGGCCAACGTCGGCTACGCCCGGGGCGTCAACGCCGGCCTGCGCCGGGCCCTCGAGGCCGGGGCCGACTGGACGCTCCTGGTCAACAACGACACGCAGGCCGAGCCGGAGCTGATCGCCGGCTTGATGGCGGCGGCCGAGGCGGAGGCTGCGACGATCGGCTCGAGCGCCGGCTCGGAGTCGACTCCGCCTTCGGGCTCGGATCCGGCGTCGAGGTCGGATGCCAAGCTGAGCATGCTCGCGCCGACCATCGTCTACCACGACCGGCCGGAAGAGGTCTGGCCCTCGGCCGGCTGGCGGCGCAAGCTGACCCTGGCCGCCTTCGACAGCACCGCCGACCCGCCATCTCCGGCGCCCTACCCGGTCGACTGGGCCACCGGCTGCTGCCTGCTGGTGCGATCCGCGCTGTGGCGGGAGGTCGGGCTCTTCGATCCGGGCTTCCGGGTCTACTTCGAGGATCACGACCTCTGCCTGCGCGCGCGGGCGGCCGGCTGGCGGATCCTGCACGTCCCGCCGGCCCGGATCCGGCACAAGGTCGCGCGCTCGACCGGCGCGGGCAGCCCGGACCAGCTCTACCTCTTGGCCCGATCCAGCGTGCGCTACTACCACAAGCACAGCCGCGGCCTGCACCGGCTGCTGCTCTGCCTCTACCGCGCCGGCAGCCTGCTGCGCACCCTCGTGCGCTGCTGGCGCGAGGGCCGGCCCCGGGCGGGCCGGGCCTACCTGCGCGGCCTGCGCGACGGCCTGCGCGACTTGCGAGCCGGCCCCGACAGGAGGGATGGATGGCCGCCGTCGACGGACCGATCGATCGCCGAGACCTGATCCGCTACCTGCGCGGCGTGCGCATCGTCGAGGACCCCATCGACGGGCGGGCCCTGATCGATGCCACCCGAGAGATCGAGGAATACGTCTGGCTGCACGCCCGATCGGCCCAGCTGTCGCTGGAGATGCTGCGCGGCCTGCTGCCGGAGGGCCGGCGCCTGCGGGTGCTCGAGTTGGGCGGCGCGCCCTACTTCTTCAGCACCCTGATGCACCGCCATTTCGACATCGAGCTGACGGCGGCCAACGTGCAGGCCGCCGCCTGGCCCGGCGAGGCCGCCACGCTCGAGCGCGGCCGGGTGGGGCTGGAGGTGCCGGCCGAGGCCGGTGCAACGGGCCGGATGGAGATCGAGGTCGAGGTCTTCAACATCGAGAAGGATCCCTTTCCCTTCGAGGCCGGCAGCTTCGACGTGGTGCTCTGCATGGAGGTCCTGGAGCATCTGGCCTACTCGCCCAGCCACATGCTGGCCGAGACCCACCGCGTGCTGGCCCCGGACGGGCTCTTCTTCCTGACCGTGCCCAACTTCATCAACATCAAGCGCCTGGTGAACATGGCGCTCAACCGGCCCACCGAATACCCCTACTCGGGCTACGGGGTCTACGGCCGGCATGCCCGCGAGTACGCACCCGAGGAAGTGCGCCGCCTGCTCGCCGCCTGCCACCTGGAACCGGTCAAGCTGCGCACGGCCAACGTCTGGCCCACCTTCCGCGACAGCCGGGTCAAGGGCCTGGGCAACGCCCTGCTCAACGGGCTGACGCGACTGCCGATCCCCTTCCTGGCCGCCAAGCGCGAGTACATCCTCTGCGCCGCCCGGCCGGTGGGCGAGCCTGTGGCGGCCTATCCGGACTGGCTCTACGTGCACCGACACCTCTACCCGGATCCACCCCACGGCGTGGCCAAGGTCCTCGATGGCTGAACGTGACCCGGCCGGCGGCCGGCAGGGCGCCTCGGCGCGGCGCTGGCGCTGGCGCTGGGGCCTGGCCCTGGCGCTCGCCGCCTTGCTGCCCTTGGTCGGCTGGCGCATCCTGCGCGATTGGCAGTCCCTGCCGGCCGAGGCCCTCTCGGCCTTCCACCTGGATCTCGGCGTCTTGGCCTTGGCCTTTGGCGTCCAGACCCTGGGCTGGCTGGTGGTCGGCGTCACCTGGCGCAGCATCCTGGGGCCGGCCGGCGCGGGCATCGGCCTGCTCGATCATCTGCGGATGCACACCCTGGCCGGTCTGGCCAGCGTGCTGCCCGGCAGCGTCTGGGCCCCGCTGGGGCGGCTGGCGCTCTACCGCCGGGCCGGGGTGGCTTCCCTCGCGCTCAGCACGGCCCTGGTGATGGAGCTGAGCTTGATCGGCCTGGCCGGCCTGACCCTCTACGGACTGTCGGTGCCCTTCGCGCCGCTCCTTCCGCCGGGCTGGGCCCCCTTCCTGGCCGGCCTGGGGCTGCTGGCGGTCGTCTTCCTGCACCCGCGGCTCTTCGGGCGCCTCATGGAATGGGCCTGGCGCCGCTTCGGGCGAGGCGATCCGCCCCTGCCGCCCTCGGGGCCCCAGGTCCTGCGCTGGTTCGCCGGCGAGCTGCTCGTGCTGGGCCTGTCGGGCCTGGCCCTGTGGCTCCTGATGCGCGCCATCTCGCCGGCCGCTTCTTTGCCCTGGGCCCTGGGCGTCTGGGGGCTGACCGTGGCCTTGGCCAACCTCCTGGCCTGGCTGCCGGCCACCAGCCTGCTCAAGGACGGCGGCATGGTGGCCCTCCTGACCCCGCTCTACGCCGAGGTCGTCGTGGAACCGGGGACCGCGCTGCTGGTGGCTGTGGGTGTCACCCTTGCCTGGCGGATCTGGACCCTGGCGGTGCTGCTGGCTTGGGCTGCCCTGGCCAGCCTGGGCCTGCTGGTCGGGCGGCGCTTCGGCACGCCGGGTCGAATGCCCGCAATCGGCGAGCGCCCTGCCACGGAGCCGCGCGATGCCGAGCAGCGTGCCGACGAGCAGCGCGTCGCCGAGCGTCCGGCGGCCGACGGGAGCGCTGCGCATGGATGAGCATCGGGCCATGATGGAGATCCGACACGTTCAGGATCCGGAGGCATCGCGCCAGGCCTACGACGCCCTCTATGCCGAGACCGGCATCGAGAACCTGGTCGATCATCTGGATTGGCTCTTGGACCTACTCCAGGTCGAAGCGGGCCAGAGCCTCTTGGACGTCGCTTGCGGGCGGGGCGATCTGGTGCGGCTGGCACGGCAACGCGGCCTGCGCGCCCAGGGCGTCGACCTCTCGCGGGTGGCCTTGGCTCGCGGCTTGCAGCGGATGCCGGTCGGCAGCCTGCTGGCCGCCGACGGGACCCGGCTGCCCTTCGCCAGCGCCAGCTTCGATCGTCTCAGCAGCGTGGGCAGCCTCGAGCATTACGAGGACATGCCGGCCGGCCTGCGCGAGATGTCGCGGGTGCTGCGGTCCGACGGGCGCGCGCTGATCCTGGTGCCCAACAGCTTCGGTCTGCGCTGGACGGTGCTGCACGCCTGGCGAAGCGGGGAGCTGCACGACGACGGGCAGCCGATTCAGCGCTACGGCACGCGCGGGCAGTGGAGCCGGCTGCTTGCCGCCGGCGGCTTGGAGGTCGAGCGGGTGCTGGGCTGCGAGGCGCCCGATGATTGGCCGGGCGGGCTGGCCGGCTGGCTGGGCGCCCTGCGCCATCCCAGCCGTCTGCTCGTCCCATTGGGCCGGCATCTGCCGACCGACATGGCCAGCATGTTCGTCTTCCTCTGCCGCAAGACAGGCTGACCTCCCTCCGACTACCACCAATGGGGAATGCTCGCGCAGGGCGCAGGGCGGCCCGAGCCGCAGCCGGCGCCCGATCTACGACTTTCGGTGAATTGCCCGCGAGCCGGACTCCTGTCAGCCTTATGGCGTTGAACCGAACCGCACGCCAGCCGCCCCAGCCATCCTGGGGCGGCCACCGCATCGACGACCCATCGACCCGCTAGCCGGAGGAGCGCCGGATGATTCCGATCGACATCGAGCCCAGGGCCTGGAGCCCGATCCTGGTCCTGCTACTGCTCGCCGCCTGCAGCCGCTTCGGCGATCCGCAC
This sequence comes from uncultured Anaerolineales bacterium, assembly GCA_964549495.1. Lineage (GTDB taxonomy): Bacteria > Chloroflexota > Anaerolineae > Epilineales > Epilineaceae > JACKBJ01. Next base: position 13,052 of record CAZJWJ010000029.1, read on the forward strand.
GAGCGCGGCAGCGCGGCCTTGGAGCAGCGCGATTACTACACCGCCGTGGAGGCCTTCAGCGCGGCCATCGAGGACGGCGGGCCCTACCTGGCCGAGGCCTATACCAACCGCGGCATCGCCCACGAGGCCCTGCACGACTACGAGCGGGCCATCGCCGATTACGATCGCGCCCTGGAGGCCGATCCGGAGGACGCACTGCGCGCCGAGATCCTCAACAACCGCGGCGTGGCCTACCTGGGCCAGCGCAAGTCGGCCGAGGCCCTGGCCGACTTCGAAGCGGCCATCGAGCTGCGCGAGGACTATGCCGAGGCTTATGCCAATCGCGGCCGGGCCAAGGTCGACCGCGAGGAGTGGGAGGCGGCCATCGAAGACCTGAGCCATGCGCTGGAGCTCGATCCGAATCTGGCCGAGGCCTATGGCAACCGCGCCCTGGCCGAGGAGAGCTTGGGGGACGACGAGAACGCCATCCGTGACTACAGCCGGGCCATCGAGATGACCCAGGACCCGCAGGCCTACTTCAACCGCGGCATGCTGCGCTATACGTTGGGCTGCTTCGACTTGGCCTACGAGGACTTCACGACCATCACCGAGATCCTGGACGACAGCGAATACCTCTTCTACATGGCCGATAGCCAACGCCAGTTCCTCGAGGGTCGGCCCGAGGGGTCCGACTCCTGCATGGGCATCGAGAGCGATGGGCCCATCGATCTGGATGCGGATCCGAGCGGCGAGGGCGAGCCGGCGGAGGGCGACGGGTCGGAGGACGCCGAGACCGATTCGGATGCTTCGGAGGACGAGGACGCCGGAACCGGCGAGGAGGACGGGGGCTGATCGCGTGCGCGTGATCGCCGGTCGCGCGCGAGGGCGGCGCCTGGCGCCGGTTCCCGGGTCTGGCACGCGGCCGATCACCGACCGGGCCAAGGAGGCGCTCTTCTCCATCCTGGGGCCCGAGGTGCCGGGCGCTTGGGTGCTCGATCTCTTCGCCGGCACCGGCGGGGTCGGGATCGAGGCCCTCAGCCGCGGCGCCGAGGGCTGTGACTTCGTGGAGAAGGCGGCCAAGGCCCTGCGCACCATCGAGACCAACCTGGAGTCGACCGGCCTGGCCAGCGAGACGGTGCGCGTCCTGCGCCGCGACGTTTTCCAGCTGCTGGCCGGCGAGCCCGAGGCGCCCTACCACCTGATCTACGTTGCGCCGCCCCAGTACAAGGGAATGTGGCGGCGCGCCTTGGAGGCCATCGACGCCCGGCCGGCCTGGCTGGCGCGCGACGGCGTGGTCGTGGTGCAGATCCACCCGCGCGAGGACGAAGCGCTCGAGCTGCGCCACCTGGTCGAGCGCGACCGCCGCAGCTACGGCAGCGTGCTCTTGATCTTCTACCGGCCGCGCGAGGAGGCGGATGGCGAAGCGGAGATCGACGCGGGAGGCGATCCGCCGGCAGACCGCTGAACCTCGACCGTCGGCGAACTGGCCGATGGCCGGGCTGTCGGCCCGAGAAGCGACTCGAGAAACCGATTACGAGGAGGCAGCGGCTCCCGCTTCTCGCTTGCGCGCGAAGACCGAGATCACGCTGCCCCGGCCCATGCGGTCCAGCAGCCATAAGGGCGGCTGCAGCAGGAAGCGCAGGCCGGGCAGGCGCAGGATCTGAAGCACGGGGCCCGCCAGGCCCGGCGCGCGCACGGCCAGCCAGTTCTCCAGATCGATCAGCCAGGTGAAGTAGGAGGGCATGAAGCAGTGCCAGGCCAAGGGCTCGAAGCCGGCCTCGACCAGATAGCGCTCCAGGCAGTCGTGAGGGAAGACGTAGAGGTGGCGCGGGGGGTCGTAGCCGGCCCACCAGCGGCCGAAGAGCCGGCGGTCGAGGGCTCTCCAGTTCGGCACGTTGATGGCCACCAGCCCGCCGGGCGCCAGCAGGTCGCCGGTCCGCGCCAGCGTCTGGGAGGGGGAGTAGACATGCTCCAAGACGTCCCAGAAGGTGATCACGTCGAAGCTGCCCGGCGCGAAGGGCGCCGCCTCGAGCATGCCCTCGAAGACCTCCAGGCCGAAGCGCTGGCGGGCGTAGCGCGCCGCCGAAGGCGTCAGCTCGACGCCGCGAGCATCCCAGCCCGCGCGCTGCATCTCGCGCAGGAAGAGTCCGGTCGAGCAGCCCACGTCCAGCACCCGGCCCCCGCGGCGGCCGGCGAAGCCTTCGATGAGCTTGCGCCGGCCGATCAACTTGCGCCGGCGCATGTAGCGCATCAGGGCCCGGGGCTCGTCTTCGACGGCCGGCCGGAAGGGCGCGTAGTCCGGCGGGTAATGCTGGCCGATGTGCTCGGGCGTCGGCCTGGGGCTGAGGTAGACCAGGCCGCAGCCCTGGCAGCGCCGAAGGGCGACGTCCGGCGGCACCGGCGGTGGCCAGGCGCTGCCCGGCCAGAGCAGGTCGGAGGCCTCGGCGCCGCAGAGGTCGCAGATGGAGGTCTCCAGACCCGCCGTCTCCAGACCCGCCGCCTCCAGGTCCGCCGGCTCGAAGCTCGCGGCCCTGGGCTGCGCCCCGCTCACGCGCCCGCTCCCGGCCAGCCGCCGCGCCGCTCGAGCCAGCGCACCGCCAGGCTCAAGGGCAGGGTCATCATCAAGTAGAGCAAGGCCACCGCGTTCCATACCTCCAGGGCCTGGAAGGTCTGCGCGATATGGGTGCTGGCCACGTAGACCAGGTCGCGCACCGCCAGGACGCTGATCAGCGCGCTGTCCTTGAGCATGGCGATCAGGTCATTGCCCAAGGGCGGCAGCGACAGCCGCAGGGCCTGGGGCAGGATCACGTGGCGCATGGCCTGGCCGCGCGACATGCCCAAGGAGTAGGCCGCCTCGACCTGCCCGCTGGCGATGGATTGGATGCCGGCTCGCACCACCTCGGCCACGTAGGCGCCGTAGCCGATGCCCAGGCCGATGATGCCGCGCAACTCCAGGCTGACGCAATCGGACGGTCGGCGACAGCTCTCGAGCAACCGGGCGGTCAGCCCCAGCATCTCGATCTGGCGCGCGTCCAGCCAGGCCACACCCTCCATCACCAGCGCGAAGGCCGGGGGCACCAGCCCGAAGCCGATCCAGAGCAGCAGCACCAGCATCGGGAAACCGCGGATCACCTCGACGTAGAGCGTGGCGAGCTCGCGCAAGAGGTGGCGCTTGGACACCCGCGCGATGCCCAGCAGCAGGCCTAGCAACAAGGCGATGGCGAAGCCGAACAGCGTCACCCGCAGCGTGACCAGCAGGCCGCGGCTCAGGACCCGGACGGTCAGCCGACCGGCCTCGTCGCCCAGGACTTGCAGCCAGGCCAGGCCGGAGCCGGCGATGACGACGGCCAACCACCAGGAACGGGCACCGGGATCCCGGCCCGAAGGTCGAGATCCCGACTCCTTCACGGCGGTCTCCGTGGAGTGGACCGTCCTCGATCGTCCGGCGATCAGCCTTCGTCCGAAGCTTCGTCGCCCGCGCCTGCGCCCGCATCGCCTGCGCTGTCCTCTCCCTCGTCACCGGCGCTGTCGTCACCCTCGTCACCGGTGCCGCCTTCGTCCGAGTCGCTCATGCCATCGCCCTCCGAGGCATCGTCGGCCTCGCCGGACCCCTCGGGCATCTCGGCTGCGTCCTCGGCCTCCTCGGCCTCCGTCCACTCGGCGATGATGCGATCGAGCTCGCCGGAGGCGCGCAGCTCGGCGATGGCGTAGTTGAAGGCCGTCAGCAGCTCGGGGCTGTCGTTGGGTACCAGGATGCCGTAGTCCTCGCTGGTAAAGGGCTCGCCGACGATGCGCAGACTGCCCTCATCGGCCGTCTCCACCGCTTTCGCGGCCGGCGTGCTGTCCAGGACCACGGCGTCGACGTCACCGCCTAGCAAGGCCTGGACGGCCAGGGGCATGTTGTCGAAGCGGCGCAGCGAATCCTCCGGTACGCCGGCATCGCTGGCCGCGGTGTCGCCGGTGGTGCCGACCTGGACGCCGACCACGGCCTCCGGCAGGTCCTCGACGCCGGAGATGGTCTCGTCGTCCGCCCGCACCAGGATCACCTGCCCGATGCTGTAGTAGGGATCGGTGAAGGTGGCGTTGCTGTTCTCTTCCCGCTCGGGCAGGATGGTGATGGCGCTCATCAGGGCGTCGAACTCGCCGGCCGCCAGGGCGGCGAAGATGCCATCCCAGGCCGTGCCCTGGAAGCGTGGCTGGCAGTTGACGATCTGGCAGATGGCCGCCATCAGATCCGGGTCGATGCCCACGATCTGGCCCACGTCGTTCTCGGTCTCGAAGGGCTCGTAGGTGGGGTCGGTGCCGATCAGCACCTCGCGGCCGCCCAGGTCGTAGGGGTCGGCGGTGGGCGCCTCGGCCATCTCCTCGGTGGCGCTGTCGGGCTCGGCCGGCTCCTCGTCGACGGTGGCGGAATCGGGCTCGGTCGGTCCGTTCTCGGCCACCGGCCCGCAGGCTCCGGTCGCCAGCAGCATCGCGGTCAGGGCCAGGGGAAGCAGCTTGGAAATGCGCATGGTTTGGCTTTCTCTCCTTGCAGGTCCTCGCGGTCGGAGCGCCGGCGAAGCGTCGCAGCTCGGCCGGAGCGCTCGATCGCGCCTTTATAGTCCACTTGACGCCAGGGCACAAGGTCGAGCGGGGACCGTCCGCCGGAGTGCGGATTCTCCCGCGCTCGAGTCTCGCCTGCCAGCGTGAGAGGATCCCGACCCGAGAGATTTTCCCCCCTTGACGAGAGATTTTCCCCCCTGAGCCGGCTCTTGCTAGAATCTAGGGTGTGACTGCACAAGCGATCATGTCGCCCGAACGCGCCGATGGGCGGCAGGCGGATGCGCTGCGCCCGGTCAGCCTGGAGCCGAATTGGGTGACCGCCCCCCTGGGCAGCGTGCTCGTCCGGCAAGGCGCGACCTGGGTGCTGTGCACCGTCTCGGCCGAGACGCGTGTGCCGCGCTGGATGGCCCGTCAGGGGCGGGGCTGGCTCACCGCCAGCTACAGCTTGCTGCCGGGCGCCAGCCCGACCTGGACGCCCCGCGAACGGCGGGGTGCCGGTGGGCGCACCCGCGAGATCGAGCGCCTGATCGGCCGCAGCCTGCGCGCGGCCATCGACCTGGATGCCACCGGAGAGCGGACCCTGCACGTCGACTGCGACGTGCTGCAAGCCGATGGCGGTACCCGCACGGCCTCGATCACCGGCGCCTGGCTGGCCCTGGCGCTGGCTTGCGCCGCGCTGCGGGAGGCGGGCGAGTTGAAGACCGACCCGATGCGCCGGCAGCTGGCCGCGGTCAGCGTCGGCATGGTCGACGGCAGGCCACTGCTCGACTTGGACTATCCGGAAGACCTGCGCGCCGACACCGACATGAACGTGGTCATGACCGGCGAAGGCCGCTTCGTCGAAGTGCAGGGAACGGCCGAGGGGGACCCCTACGATCGGGCGGAGCTCGACGCCCTGCTCGATATGGCCGCGGCGGGCATCGACCGCCTGGTGGCCGCTCAGACGGAGGTGCTTCATGGCGGATGAGAGTCGCCGGTTCACGCGTCGATGCCCGGCTTGCGGATCCAGCGCCGAGCGCGGCGCCAAGCAATGCGGGGTCTGCGGCGAGGCCCTGAGCTGGCGCCTGAGGCGCCGCGGGATCCTGATCGAGAGCGGGCTGGTGGTGCTGGCGGTCCTGGTGGCCGTGGGCGGCATGCTCTGGCTGCGCGAGCGGCCCGTGCCCGGCGAGGCACCGGCGCGCATCGTCGGGCGGGCGCTGATCGACCGCGAGCCCACCGATCTGCCCACCTACACCGCCGCGCCGCCCGCTACCGCCACCGAGGCGCCGAACACGCCCTTCCCGCCCACCGCCACGCCCCTGCCGGAGACCATCACCCACGTGGTGGCCAGCGGCGACACGCTCTACGGCATCGCCATCGAGTACGGCGTGACCCTGGACGCCATCGTCGAGTTCAACCAGCTCTCGAACACCCACAGCCTGTCCATCGGGCAGGAGCTCTTGGTGCCGGTCAACCCATCGGGCGCGCCCGCGGTGGCCGAGGCGCAGCCCGAGGTCGGAGCCGAGGACGATGCCCTGGCCGAAGCTGGCTTCGAGGGCGGGGCCGAGGACGTAGGAGAGGCAGAGGCGGCCGATACCTCAGCCGAAGTCTCCAGCGAAGAGGCGCCGGCCGAGGCTGCGCTCGAAGCACCGGCTCGGGCGTCCGGCGAGCTGGTCACCTTGCGCGAGGCCGAGGTCTACCGGGTTCAGCCCGGAGACAACCTCGGCGGCATCGCCGTCACCCACGACCTGGCGGTCGAGGATCTGATGTCGCTCAACGGCCTGGCCGAGGGCGCCACCCTGTCCATCGGGCAGGAGCTGGTCATCCGGCCGGCCGAGGTGGGCACCGCCACCCCGCCGCCCCCGCCGCCGACCATTCCCTCCACCTTGTCGGAGGCCGGCGCACCGGTGGTGGCCGAGGTGGAGCGCGACAGCAGCTATCCGGCGCCGCGCCTCTTGTCCCCTGGTCGGGCGACGGTGGTCGGTGCCGAGGCGCCGCTTCTGCGCTGGTCCTCCTCCGGCGTGCTGGCCGAGGAGGTCTACTACGTGGTGTCCATCCGCAGCCTGCCCGAGCGCGAGGACGGGGTCGATGCCGGCGCGGACGGGGCGATGCTGCTGCCGGTCGATGACCCGTCCAGCGTCGGCGACGTGGCGCGTATCGCCGAGCATGACGCCGAGGCCGAGTTGGAGTGGGTCTACAGCAAGAGCACGGCCCTGCGCGTTCCGGCGCGCTTCCGTCCGGCCTTCGGCAGCCAGCGAAGGCTGGAGTGGTCGGTCACCGTGCGGCGCCGTGGCGGCGGCGGCTTGATCGGGGAAGGGGCCGGCGAGATCCTCAGTCCGGTGCGTCGCCGGCAGCTCTGGACCTTTACCTGGGCCCCCGGCGAATCGCTGCCCGAACAGCCGGATTCCTGAACCCGGGCCCCCGGGTCTTCGAAATACCTACTCGCCATCCGATTCCGGCGCTGGCGCATCCTCGTCCCCCGCGGTAGCCTCATCGCCGCGCAACCAGCCCATGAAGCGCTCCCAGGTGGAGGCGTCCTCGACGGCCGGAGCCGGTTCGGGTTCCGAGCTGCCCGCCGGATCCTCGGCCACGGGCACGATCACCCGGTCACCTTCGCGGGCCAGATCCCGCCGGTCGCGGGCCCAACGCTCGACGTAGTCATCGGAGTCGGCCTCTACGGCGGCGGTTTCCAGCGCGCGGACTTCCTGCTCCAAGCGGTCGACCTCGCGCTGCATGCCATCGGCGGCTTGACCGGCCCGATGCGTATCTACGGCCAGGCCACCGAGCTTGACGACGTAGATGGTGATCAGGGTCAGCAGCACCACCCAGGCGATGCGGGACCATCCCTTGCTGGCCATCTGCGGCTCCTTGGCTTGTAGGCCGCCCGGGACGTTTCGCGGCGTGATGGGAATCCGACCTGCCGGCGGGCGGTCGGCGGCGCCCTCCCGGCTCAGTCCGGGTCGCTGCGGAAGACGCGTTCCGTCTGGACGAACCACTGCGAGAGCGTGTCGAAGCGATCGGCGGGTTGGACGATCAGGGGCGGCAGCTGGATGCCGCCCACACCGGCATCCGATACCACGTAGGTGTAGACGGGATAGTGGATCATCAGGGCCGGGATCTCTTCATCGAAGATGGACTGGAATTCGAGATAGCGCTCCCGACGGGCGTCCACGTCGGTCTCGGGATGGAGCCGACGCGCCTCCTCCAGCAAGCGATCGGCTTCCTGGTTGGCGAAGCCGGCGTAGTTGATGCCGGGCGCCGAGATCTGCGAGGAATGCCAGAGCGCATAGGGATCCGGGTCGTAGAAGGGCAACTCGAGGCTGTAGAGCAAGGCGCTGAAGGCCCGGTTGTTGACGGTGGTCGCCAGGTTCTGTGGGCTGAGCGATTGCAGGGTCACGCTGATGCCGATGCGGGTCCAACCCTCGGCGATCCGCTCGCCCATCGCCACCAGCAAGGGGTTGTCCGCCGGCGTGCTCAGCGGGACCGACAGCAGCTGTCCGTCGCGATCGCGCCAGCCGTCGCCGTCGCTGTCGATCCAACCGGCCTGCTCCAGGACCTCGGCGGCTCGGGAGGGCGAGAACTCGGGCTCGGGCAGGTCCTCGTGATGGGCCCAGGAGCCGGCCGGAATCGGGCTGGTGGCCAAGAGGCCTTGCCCGTCCAGGAGCCCCGGCGACGAGATCAGGCCGTGGCGATCGAGCGACAAGGACAGGGCCTGACGCAGGGAGCGGTTTCCGAGCAGCGGGTTGGAGGGATTGAGGTAGACCAGCGTGTAGCCGGACTGCAAGGCCGAGTAGATCTGCAGCTCGTCACCCAGCTGGGACAGGGCGGCCGCCGGCACCCGGCCCATGCCCTGGGCCTCGCGCCGGCCGACGGCCTCCACGGCCGCCTCCGGGCTGGCGTAGTAGCGCAGCTCGATGGTCTCCAGGTAGGGCTGACCGTCCTGGCGCGACCAATGATCCTCGAAGCGCAGCAAGCGGTCGGTGTCGGTCGGGATGTCGCCGGTGGTCGCCAAGCGGTAGGCGCCAGAACCCACGGGGGCGAAGGTCGAGAAGCGGCTGCCCGCCAGCTCGGCCGGCGCGAGGTCGGCCAGGAGGTGCTCGGGCAGGATGGGCAGCATGGTGGCGTTCAGGAAGGGGGCGAAGGGCTCCGGCAAGCTGATCTCGACCGTGTGATCGTCGATCTTGCGCAGGCTGGCATCCTGCCAGGGCTCGGCCAGCCGGGTCTTCTGGGCTTCGGGGATGCCCGGATCCTGGACCAGCCCGGCGGTGAAGATCACGTCATCGGCCGTCACCGGTTGGCCGTCATGCCAGCGCGCCCCCGGCCTGAGGTGGAAGGTGTAGACCCGCCCGTCGGGCGAGATGCGCCAGCGCTCGGCCAAGTCCGCCTGCGGGATGGCCTGGCCGGGCCGAGGGCGGGTCAGGCCGCTGAAGAGCAGGCGCGCCAGGTCGAGCTCGGCATCGCTGCGCGCCAGGAGGGGGTTGTAGGTGGCCGGCGCGCCGACCACCGCCTCGACGTAGAGGCCGCCGCCCGTCGGTCGATCGACGAAGGCGCGATCGGAGACGAAGAAGAGGATGCCGCCGATGGCCAGCACGCCAGCCAGGGCCAGAAGGATCTGCCAGCGGAATTGGCTGAACACCGGTCGCTCTCGGGCGGAGCGGATGGCGTGGCTCAGCCGCCGACCATGACGGTGGCCAGCGAGATCAAGAGAAAGACCGCCGAGAAGACGATGGTCATGGTGTAGATGGTCTTCTCCATGCCCCGACGGGTCTGGTAGACGCTGCCGTCGCTGCCGAACATGCTGCCCAGGCCGCCGCCCTTGGACTGCAGCATGACCAGTGTGATCAGGATCAGCGAGACGATGATCAGCGAGATGCGCAGATAGGTTTCCATGTTGCTTTCCTCCAGACGATGCGGCCGCAAGGCGCGAATTGTAGCACGCTCGCGCTCAGCCCGGCCACCAGAAGAAACCCAACACCATCAGCGCGTAGACCGCCATGAGCATCACCCCTTCCAGCCAGGTGGTGCGCCCGTCGTGGGCCACCAGGGCCGCCACGGCCGCGGCGGCGGCCAGGGCGGCCAGTTCGAGGGGGCTGAAGATCAGGTCCATCGGCGTGCCGATGAGCAGGGACAGGAAGACCAGCACCGGCGCGACCAGCAGCGCCACCTGCATGCTGGCACCGGTGCCGATGTCCAGCGCCAGATCCATGCGGTTGCGCCAGGCCGCGCGCAAGCTCAGGTGGTGCTCGGCCAGGTTGCCCGCCAAGGGGACCATCAACACACCGATGAAGGTCGGCCCCAAACCATGGCCCGCTTCCACCGGCTCGACGGTATCGACCAGCAGCGCCGCGTAGCCCGCCGTGGCCAAGAGCCCGACGACCAGCAGCATCGAAGCCAGGGCGGTCGGGCTCTCGCGACCGGAGGGCGGGAGCCGGGGCCCGCCCTCGAGCTCGCCGATCTGGTTCAGCTGGTAGTAGATGGCCAGGAAGAAGACCAGGATCATCACCGCGGCCACGGCCTCGCTGAGGGTCTCGACCGGCCCGCTGTTGCGCGCCCCGCCGAGCAGCCCGTAGACCGCCGGCACGGTCAGGGCCACCACCGAGATGACCATCAGCGTGGCCGCGTGGCTGGCCCGCTCGCGATCAAAGTACTGCCGGCCGTTGCGCACCCCACCCAGCAGCGCGCTGAGGCCGAGCAAGAGAAGGAGATTGCCCAGGATGGAGCCGGTGATGCTGGCCTTGACCAGCTCGCGCATGCCGGCGCGCAGGGCGAAGGCAGCCACCAGGAGCTCGGCCGAACTGCCCAGGAAGGCATCCAGCAGGCGGCCGATCACCGGGCCCTGGCTCCGGGCCACGGCCTCGATGGCGCTGCCGACCAGGGCCGAGGCCAGGGCCAGGCCCAGCCCGGCCAAGAGCAGCAGCATCAGCGGGTCCAGCCGATCGCGGCCGGGCAGGGCCAGCAGCGTCACGATCAGCAGCGCGGGCAGGATCCGTTTCATGGACGGGTGTTCCGGGTCGGAGGCATGAGAGCTGCATGATACCGGCTGCCCGGCGGCCGAGCCAGCGGCCGGCGCGTTGCACCGCCGGCGCGCCATCCGCTACAATCCCGGCCCATGTCCGCGCCCGAGCCCAGCCCCCCACCCGGCGACCTCCTCAACGACCGCTACCGCCTCGTCCAGGCCATCGGGCAGGGCGGCATGGCGGTGGTCTGGCGCGCCGAGGACCAGCTGCTCGAGCGGACGGTGGCCGTCAAGGTCCTGCGCGAGCAGTACGCCCGCGACCCCGAGTTCCTGGCCCGCTTCCGCAGCGAGGCCCGTTCGGCGGCCGCTCTCAACGATCCGGGCGTGGTCGGGGTCTACGACGTTGGCGAGGACGCCGGTCAGCACTACCTGGTGATGGAGCACGTGCCCGGCCGTGACCTCAAGCAGGTCATCCGGGCCGAGGCGCCGCTGGAGCCGGCCCGCGCCGTGCGCATCGCGGCCGACCTGGCCCGCGCGGTCGGCCAGGCCCACGCCGTCGGCCTGGTGCACCGCGACGTCAAGCCGCAAAACGTCCTGATCACGCCCGACGGGCGGATGAAGGTGGCCGACTTCGGCATCGCCCGCGCCGTCAGCGAGGCTGGCCTGACCGAGCCCGGCATCGTCCTGGGCACGGTCCACTACCTGGCGCCCGAGCAGGCGGCCGGCAAGAGCGCAACCCCGGCCAGCGACGTCTACTCGCTGGGCGTGGTGATCTACGAGATGCTCACCGGCCGCGTGCCCTTCGAGGCCGAGTCGGGCATGGGCGTGGCGATGAAGATCATCCACGAGACGCCCGAGCCGCTCTCCGAGCGCAACCCCAAGGTGCCCCGCGCCCTGGCGCGCATCGTCGAGAAGGCCATGGCGCGCGAGCCCTCCGAACGCTACCCGGATGCCACGGCCTTGTACCAGGACCTGCGCGCCTACGCCGAATGGGCCGAGGGCGCCACCATGGCCGATTTCCGGCCGGCCCCCCCGCCCGACGGCGGCGAGGCTTCCCCGCCGCGCATTCCGCCGCCCGCGGCCCCTGAGCAGGTCTTCGATCCCGACGCCGGCGGCCCGCTGCTCGACCGCACCGGCTTGCTCCTCGGCCTGATCGCCCTGCTGGCGGTGGCCGGGCTCATCCCGCTCTGGGGAGCCCTGGCCGCGCGTCTGGGCGACCCGGATGCCGGGGGCGGTGCGCGCGGGCTGGGCGGCATCATCGATCGACAGGAGTCCACGCCCGAGGTCACCGCGACCCCGACCGCCCCGCCCACGCCGGTGATGGTCGAGGTCCCGCAGGTCGAGGAGGAGATGGAGCCTTCGGCCAGGAGGCGACTCGAGGGGGCCGGTCTCGGCGTGTCGGTGGAGTACGAGGCCGACGCGACCGTGCCGATGGATCGGGTCATCCGCCAGAATCCGCCGGCCGGCAGCATCGAGCCGGCCGGCACGGTGGTCAAGCTGATCGTCTCCGGAGACAAGCAGATCACGCTGCCCGACGTGTCGGGTACGGTAGAACGGGTGAGCACGCAGCTCCAGGACATGGGCTTCACGACCCGCGTGCGATATGAATGGAACGGCGCGGGCAGTCCGACGCAAGGGCAGGTGCTCTACATCGATCCTCCGCCGGGCTCCAAGCTCCCCTCCGGGTACACGATCGACATCACGGTCGACGGCGGCCCCTGGCGCGTGGTCGGTGTGTCCTTCGAGGACAACCTCTTCCTCAGCGGCGTGACCATCGATCGGGCCGTCTTCACCGCCGGCGAGGTCCTGCGCCTGGTCCCGACCTGGGAGGTCCTGGGCGGCGCGGTGGCGGGTGACTACCTCCTGCGCGCCGAGCTCTGGGGCTCGGACGGATCGGTCCTGGCCCGGGGCGAGAGCGCGCCCTTGGGATCGGCCGGCTGGGCCGACCTCCAGCGCCTGGAGGCCGGGGCGGTCGAGGTGGCCATCGCGCCCGACGCGCCGGCCGGGCTCTACGCCCTCTGGATCAGCTTGCATCCGGTCGGCGCGACCGACCAGAGCCTGGGCATCCGCCGCAACGCCGGCCTTCTGACCGTGCAGGGCGATCGGGTGCAGATCTTCTCCGGGGTGCAGCTGCGCCAGGCCGGCGAGCCGGGTGCGCCGGAGGGTGACGAGGGCGGCCAGGGGGGCGACGGTGGCGAGGGCGACGGCCAGGGCGGCGGCGATCAAGGCTGATCGGCACCCGCCTCGGCCCGGCCTGCGCTATCATTTCTGGCCAGCCGGAGTTCTCGAAGGCGCGCCCAGCACGCGCCGCACGGCCCCGAGGCGATCGAAACCATGAACCCAACGATGCGCGCCCCACGGCGCAACTGGATCCTGTGGCTGGTCATCCTGGCCAGCATCGGCCTCCTGGTGATGGCCTATCAAGCCAGCCAGGCCGCTCAACCGATGAGCCTGACCGAGTTGGCCGATCGCGTGCGCGATGGCGAGGTCGAGTCCATCGAGGTCTCCGGCGACGAGTCCCGGGCCATCGTAACGTTGGCCGGCGAGGGGGATGCGCCCGCCGAGCGGCTGATGGTGCGCAAGGAACGTGGCGTCGACACCCTCCTGGCCCAGGCCGGCCTGGGTCCCGAGGACCTGGCGGCCGGCTCGGTCTCCTATGCGGTCTCCCGCTCCGGTGGCTTCTCGGGCCTGGCGCCGCTCTTGAGCACCATCGTGCCCTTCGCCCTGATGATCGCCTTCCTGGTCTTCATGATGCGCCAGGCCCAGAGCGGCAACAACCAGGCCATGAGCTTCGGCCGCAGCCGCGCCCGCATGCTCACCGGCGATACGCCGACGGTCACCTTCGGCGACGTGGCCGGCGTCGAGGAGGCCAAGCAGGAACTGGCCGAGGTGGTCGAGTTCCTGCGCGAGCCGGAGAAGTTCATCGCCTTGGGCGCCCGCATCCCCAAGGGCGTCCTGATGGTCGGCCCGCCCGGCTGCGGCAAGACCCTGATGGCCCGCGCGGTGGCCGGCGAGGCCGGCGTGCCCTTCTTCAGCATCTCCGGCTCGGAGTTCGTCGAGATGTTCGTCGGCGTCGGCGCGAGCCGCGTCCGCGACCTCTTCGAACAGGCCAAGAAGCACAGCCCCTGCATCATCTTCGTCGACGAGATCGACGCCGTGGGCCGGCAGCGCGGCGCCGGGCTGGGCGGCAGCCACGACGAGCGCGAGCAGACGCTCAACCAGATCCTGGTCGAGATGGACGGCTTCGACACCGACACCAACGTGATCGTCATCGCGGCCACCAACCGGCCGGACATCCTGGATCCGGCGCTCCTGCGCCCGGGCCGCTTCGACCGGCGGGTGGTCATCGACCGGCCCGACATGCGCGGCCGGCGGGCCATCCTCGAGACCCATTCGCGCGGCAAGCCCATCGCGGCCGACGTCGATCTGGACGTGCTGGCCAAGCAGACGCCGGGCTTCTCCGGCGCCGATTTGGAGAACCTGGTCAACGAGGCGGCCATCCTGGCCGCGCGGCGCAATGGCCGCACCATCACCGCCGCAGATCTGGATGAGGCCACCGACAAGGTGCGCTACGGGCCCGAGCGCCGCAGCCGGGTGATCAGCGACAAGGAGCTGGAGCTGACGGCATACCACGAGGCGGGCCACGCCCTGGTCGTGCACCTCTTGCCGGAATGCGATCCGGTGCACAAGATCACCATCATCCCCCGCGGCATCTCGGGCGGCATGACCAGCTTCCTGCCCGAGGAGGACCGCTACCTGCAGAGCCGCAGTCGATTCGAGGCCAGCCTGGCGGCGGCCCTGGGCGGCCGCCTGGCCGAGGAGTTGGTCTTCGGCGAGATCTCGACCGGTGCCTCCAGCGATCTCGACTTCGTCACGCGCACCGCGCGCGAGATGGTCACGCGCTACGGCATGAGCGACAAGCTGGGGCCGATCACCTTCGGCCAGAAGAACGAACTGGTCTTCCTGGGCCGCGAGATCTCCGAACAGCGCAACTACTCCGAGGCGGTGGCGCGCCAGATCGACCACGAGGTTCGGCGCATCGTCGGCGAGGCCTACGCGCGGGCCCGCCAGACCCTGGCCGACAACATGGACAAGCTGCACGCCGTGGCCCGGCGCCTCCTGGAGGTCGAGACCCTCGATCGCAAGGCCTTCGAAACCCTGATGGAGCATCCCTCGGCCGTCAGCGCCTGAGCGCCGGATCCACAAGGACGGTTCTCGGCTTAGAACCTGCTTCGAGAAACAGGCTCGTAGGTCTGGATCGCTGGATCAAGGCTCGCCGAGGCTCTCCAGCAGGCCCTGGAAGGCGGCGGTCGCCGCGGCGGCGCGCACCGCCGCGCGATCCCCCTCGAAGTGAAAGCAGCGTTGCCGCTCGCCGGCGGGGCTCAGCCAGGCGATCCAGACCGTTCCCACGGGCTTCTCGACGCTGCCGCCGCCGGGGCCGGCGATGCCGGTCACGGAGACCGCCAGCTCGCTGCCGAGCCGAGCGGCGATGCCGAGCGCCATCTGCCGTGCCACGACCCGACTGACGGCGCCCTCGGAGGCCAGGCGCTCGGCCGAGACGTCCAAGAGGTCGATCTTGACCGGGTTGGCATAGGCGATGACGCCGCCCAGGTAGTAGTCGGAGCTGCCGGCCGCGTGGGTCAGCAAGGCGCCCAGCAACCCCCCGGTACAGGACTCGGCGGTGGCGAGGCGCAGGCCGGCCGCGCGGAGACGGCCACCGAGCCGCTCGGCCAGCGCTCGCGCCGAGCGCAGATCCGCCGAAACTCCCGCCGAAGCATCCGCGGACGGTGGGCGATCCTGCGAGCGCTCCAGCGGCTGGCCGGCATCTCGCCCTGGCTGGTCAGAATCGGGTTCGGGCTGCGCCATGCCTCGCTCCGTGGCCTCGTTCGATGGGGGCGATTGTGCTACACTCGCCCTGTTTGATCAACGATCACCAGAGCGCGGCGGGGTGCGGCCCCACGCGCCGGACGCTGCCGGAGGGATCGACATGCCGCAGCAAGCCGATGGCCCGGCCCGCTTCGGGCTGGACGCGCAAGGGCTCCAGCCCTCCAAAGAGGTCTTCTGGAACCTCGCCACCGCGCCGCTGGTCGAGGAGGCCCTGTTGCGCGGCGAAGGCCAGCTGGCCTCGACCGGTGCCTTCGTCAGCCACACGGGCGCACATACCGGCCGATCGCCGGACGATCGTTTCGTGGTGCGCGAGCCGGCCTGCGAGGACACGGTCTGGTGGGGTGAGGTCAACCGCGAGATCTCGCCGGAGCAGTTCGACGGCCTGCGCGATCGGGTCTGTCGGGCCCTCGAATCCGAGGACATCTTCGTGCAGGATCTGCAGGCCGGCGCGGACCCGGAGCACCGGCTGCATGTGCGCGTGATCACCGGCAGCGCGTGGCACGCTCTCTTCGCGCGCAACATGTTCCGCTTGCCCAAGGCCGCCGATGGGGCCGGCCAGCCGCCCGACTGGGTGGTGCTCCATGCGCCCCAGGTCCAGGCCGATCCGGCGCGGGACGGGACCAACTCCGGCACCTTCGTCATCATCAGCTTCGGCGCTCGGACGGTCATCATCGGCGGCACGGCCTACGCCGGCGAGATCAAGAAGTCGATCTTCTCGGTCATGAACCACCTGCTGCCCGAGCGCGGCGTCTTGCCCATGCACTGCTCGGCCAACGTGGCCAAGGGAGGCTCGGACACCGCCCTCTTCTTCGGCCTGTCCGGCACGGGCAAGACCACCCTGTCGGCCGATCCGGAGCGCCCCTTGATCGGCGACGACGAGCACGGCTGGGGTCCGGAAGGCGTCTTCAACTTCGAGGGGGGCTGCTACGCCAAGGTCATCCGCCTGGATCCGGCCGTCGAGCCCGAGATCTATGACGCGACCGAGCGCTTCGGCACCATCCTCGAGAACGTCGTGCTCGATCCGGTCAGCCGCGTGCCCGACTATGACGACGGCTCGCTGACCGAGAACACGCGCTCCTCCTATCCCCTGAGCAGCCTGCGCAACGTGGTCGCCTCCTCGCGCGGCGGGCATCCCCGCAACGTGCTCTTCTTGACCGCCGATGCCTTCGGCGTGCTGCCCCCGATCAGCCGCCTGTCCCGCGAGCAGGCCATGTACCATTTCATCTCGGGCTACACGGCCAAGGTGGCCGGCACCGAGCGGGGGGTGACCGAGCCCAAGGCCACCTTCAGTGCCTGCTTCGGCGCTCCCTTCCTGCCGCGCCATCCCGGCGTATACGCCGAGATGCTCGGCCGCTTGTTGGACGAGCATGGTGTGGCCGTCTGGATGGTCAACACCGGCTGGGCCCGCGGCCCCTACGGCGTGGGCAGTCGGATTCACCTCCACCACACCCGCGCGATGGTCCGCGCTGCCTTGGGTGGCCAGCTGTCAGGCGTGGACTTCGCCGTCGATCCGGTCTTCGGCTTGCGCATGCCGCGGGCGGTTCCGAGCGTGCCGAGCGAGATGCTCTCGCCGCGCGACGGATGGCCCGACGCGGCGGCCTACGATCGCAAGGCCGGCGAGCTGGCGGCCATGTTCCGCAAGAACTTCGAGCGCTTCGCCGACGGCGTCGGTCCCGAGGTGCTCGCGGCCGGTCCGAGGATCTGATCCGCCGGGACCGGTTGCGATCCGTCGACCCGCCGGAGCCCGCCGCGAGCCGACCATCTCGTGAATGAGACCCATAGACAAAGGACAGTTCCCGCCATGCGCACTCCCATCCAGGTGGCCGTCACCGGCGCGGCCGGCAACATCGGTTACGCCCTGCTCTTCCGCATCGCCAGCGGCGAGCTCTTGGGCCCGGATCGACCCGTTCGGCTCAAGCTGCTCGAGATCACACCGGCCATGCAAGCCCTCGAGGGCGTGGCGATGGAGTTGGATGACTGCGCCTTTCCGCTCCTGACCGGCATGGACCTGACCGACGAGGCCGCGACGGCTTTCGACGGGGCGAGCTGGTGTCTGCTGGTCGGCGCCCGGCCGCGCGGCAAGGGCATGGAGCGCAAGGATCTGATCCAGGCCAACGGGCCCATCTTCACCGGTCAAGGGCGGGCCATCAACGCGCGGGCCGCCGACGACGTGCGGGTGCTGGTGGTCGGCAACCCGGCCAACACCAACTGCCTGATCGCCATGTCCAACGCGCCGGACGTGCCGCGCGAGCGCTTCAGCGCCATGACCCGGCTGGACCACAACCGGGCCCAGAGCCAGCTGGCCCGCAAGGTCGGCCGGCCCATCACCGCGGTCGATCGGGTGACGATCTGGGGCAACCACAGCTCGACGCAGTACCCGGATGCCTACCATGCGCGGATCGACGGCCGGCCGGCCACCGAGCTGATCGACGATGATGCCTGGATTCGCCAGACCTTCATCCCCGAGGTCCAGCAGCGCGGCGCGGCCATCATCAACGCCCGCGGCCAGTCCAGCGCCGCCAGTGCGGCCAATGCCGCCATCGACCATGTCCGCAGCTGGGACCGGGGCACGGCCGAGGGCGATTGGGTGAGCATGGCCATTCCCTCCACCGGCGACTACGGCACGCCCGAGGGCGTCATCTTCAGCTATCCGGTCCGAATCGCCGGCGGCAAGGTCGAGGTGGTCCAGGGCCTGTCGCTCTCCGACTTCGACCGGCAGCGGTTGGAGGCCACCGGGCAGGAACTTCGCGAAGAACGCGCCGCGGTCGAGGATCTGCTCTAGGGCGTGCTGGCCCATGCTCGCTCGAATCCGTTAGTACTCGACGCCACCCTCCTCGGCCGGCGCGTAGGCCAACTCGAGCGCCCAGCGGGCGATCCGGGCGTAGGCTCCGGCCAGGGCCTCGCCCAGGTCCGCATCGGTGAAGGGCGGCGGACCCAGGTGTCGCAGGACGAGCAGCGGGATCTCGGCGCGTCGCGGCCGCGTCTCGAAGCGGTCGAGTCCTCGGCCGGCGCTCCAGAAGTCGTCGAGCATGTCCTCCAAGGGAGGCGAGCAGCTCGCGGACCCCTGCGCTCGCGCGCCGGCCGCGCGAGCGCGATGGTCGGACCGATCGCCGGGCTCGCAGGTAGCGTCTCGAGCGCCCGGCCCGGGCGCGGCGGATCGGGCTTCGACCGACCGCGCGAGCTGGATGCCCCGCAAGGCGAGGAGCAGATCGGCCTGGCCTGCTAGAAGGGGCGTGAGGGCCAAGAGTGCCGCGGCGCCGTGCGCGCAGTTCTCCCGACCGCAAGCGCATTCGACGGCCAGGTCCTCGGCCCGGGTGGGTAGCAGCGGATGGCCCTGCGTGCTCAGGGCTTCGGCCAGAAGCTCGAGGTCTTCCGCGCCCCGGTCGGCGACATCGGCGCGCGCGCCGGGGCCCCGACCGCTTCGGTTCAGTGCCCGATCCAGCGCGGCGCGGGGTGGGGGCCACAGCGCGACGCGCAGGTCGATCGGCGCGGATCGCGCCTCGCTAAGGGTCCAGGTCAGACCGAGCGCTTCGGCTTCCGGCGCCCCCAGCGTTGCCTTGGCACCGCCCTCTAGCAAGGCCGCGCCGCGGGCGAGCCACTCGGGCTCGAAGACCTGCTCCAATGCACTCGTCCAGCGTGCGGGCCATGCCGAAGCCTGGCTCATCCGACCCCATCCCCGAGCTCGACCAGACGGCGCAGCGCTTCGATGGACAAGTCGGTCAGCCAGCGCTCGCTCCGTCCGATGACCTGCTCTGCCAGGCCGCGCTTCTGTTCCAGCAGCGCATCGATGCGCTCCTCGACCGTGCCCTGACAGATCATCCGGTGTACGGTGACAGCTCGGGCCTGGCCGATGCGATGGGCGCGGTCGGTGGCCTGGTCCTCGACCGCCGGATTCCACCAGCGGTCATAGTGAAAGACGTGGCTGGCGCGGGTCAGGGTCAGTCCGGTGCCGCCGGCCTTCAGCGAGAGGATCAAGAGCCGCGGTCCCCGCGGGTCGTCCTGGAATCGACGTATCAGGCGATCGCGGCCGGCCGCCGACAGCCCGCCGTGCAAGAAGAGCGGCTCCTCGCCCAGCGCATCGCGTAGTGCCCGGCGGAGCAGATCGCCCATCACCCGGTACTGGGTGAAGATCAAGGCGGCCTCGCCTTCGTCGGACAGCTCTTCGAGCAAGGCCACCAATCGCCTCAACTTGCCGCTGCGCCGGATGTCCACCGGCGCATCGGCCTCCAGGCCCAGGCGCTGGGCGGGATGGTTGCAGATCTGTTTGAGGCGGGTGAGCATGGCCAGGATCCGTCCGCGCCGCGCCATGCCCTCCGCCTCGGCCTCCAGGCCGGCCATCGAACGCTCGAGCTCGCTTTGGTAGAGCAGGACCTGCTCGGGGCCGAGCCGGCAGTCTACACGCACCTCCTGCTTGGCCGGCAGCTCGGCCGCGATGCCCGGATCGCGCTTGAGACGGCGCAGCAGGAAGGGGGCTGTCAGTCGCCGCAGCCGGCGCAGGGCCAGGCCGTCGCCGTGGCGCTCGATGGGCACGGCGATCTCCCGCCGGAAGCGGGCGCGCGGTCCCAGATAACCCGGCAGGACGACTTCGAAGAGGCTCCAGAGCTCGCCCAAGCGGTTTTCGATCGGCGTGCCGGTCAGGGCCAAGCGCCAATCGGCGCGCAGCGATCGCGCGGCGCGGGTCAACTGGCTGCCGGGATTCTTGAGCTGCTGCGCTTCGTCGAAGATCAAGCCGTACCAGTCGATGGCATCGATGTCCCGACGGTCCTGGCGCAAGAGCGCATAGCTGGTCAGGAGGAGCTCGGCATCGGCGCAGCGGCTGGCGAAGGCCCGTCCCGAGGGGCGTTCGGGCCCTTGGTGCACCGCCACGCGCAGCCCGGGCAGCCAGCGCTCGGCCTCGCGGGCCCAGCTCGTCACCACCGAGGTGGGGGCGACCAGCAGCACCGGACCGGGCAGGCGGCCGCCCGCGCGATGGCGCAGGTGGGCCAGCAGGGCCAGGCTCTGCAGGGTCTTGCCCAGGCCCATGTCGTCGGCCAAGATCGCACCGCCGGCCAGCTCCCGGATCCTGACCAGCCAGGCCAGGCCACGCTGCTGGTAGGGTCGCAGATCGGCGCGCAGTCCCGGCGGTGGGCTCGGGTCCTCGGCAGCGGCCGGGCCCTCGAGCCCTGCCAGCCGCTCGGACAGGTCGCCGCGCGCTTCGACCGAGGCCAGGGGCAAGCCGGCGACCGTGGTTTCGGCCCCCAGGCGGTAGGCGAGGGCACGGGAGAAGGTCTCTGGTTGCCGGCCGGCCGCCAGCAAGCGACGCGCCGCACGCAGCTGAAAGGGATCGACCCGCAGCCAGCGGCCGCCGATCGACAGCAGCGGTCCGCTGGTGGAGGCCAAGCGGGACAGGGCATCCGCGTCTAGGACCCGATCGCCCAGGCGCACCTCCCACCAGAAGTCGACCGGCGAGGCGAGCCGGCCGCCATTCGACCGCGGTCCCGGGGAGCGGTCCCCGTCCGCCGCGGTGGCCGCTGGGGTCTCCATCCGCAGGCAGGCCGAAAGCCGGGCCTCCGGGGCGTCCCACCATTCCGGCGGTTCGACGGCGATGCCGGCCTCGCGCAAGGCCGGCATCGCCTCCTCCAAGAAGGCCCGGGCCTCGCGCGTTTTCAGGCGCACGCCGCGCGGGTGCTTGCGCGCGCGGGCTCGGCGCAAGGCCGGTGCCAAGCGGGCCGCCCAGGCCAGCCCCGCATCCAGTGTGGCTGCCGGACGCGCCAGGGTTCGGCCGAAGAGCTCCAGGGCCGTCTCCCCGGCTTGCCAGGCGGCGGCGGCCGGCGCGACCAGGTCCGGGTCGTCCTCGGCCTGCAGCAAGAAGTGCAGTCGCCAATCGGCCGCGGCATCGGCGGCGTCGACCGCCGGCGCCTGTAGGCGCAGCGCGAGATGCCAGCCCTCGCCCCGGGGCGCCAGGCGGTCGGCCTGCCAGGCGGAGAGCGCGGCGTCGAGCTCGCCCGGGTCCTCCGGGGTGTCGGATGGCAAGGGCTGCGGCTGGCCGGACAAGCCGGCCAGCCAGGCTTGGATCAGGCTGGACCCGGCGCTCGCGCTGGCGGTCGCTCCGGCCTCGAGCTCATTCCGGCAGGCGGCATCGACGACATCGTTCAGGAAGTCCTCGAGCAGGATTCGCGCGCCGGGCGCCTCCCGCAGTCCGCCATCGGCGCGGCAGACCGCCGGCATGGCGTTGGCCAGCCGATCGATGCGGCCCAGGTCGTGCATCGAGGGGGCCGTCGTCCAGGCCGAGAGCCAGGCTCCATCGGCCTTGCGGCGCCGCAGCCCGGGAAGCAGAGCCTCGCGGGCCAGCAGTTCGAGCGCAAGACGTGCTGCGGCCTGCCAGAAGCGAAGATCGTCGGAGACGATGAGGTCACGCGGCAGCGAGGTGGCCGAAGGGAGCCGCACCAAGAACTCGAGGGCGGAGCGCGGATCGAGCGACAGTCCGTCGATAGCCCAGAGCCGCAGGCCGATCGGTGCCGGCGGGTCGTCGGGCCCCCTCCGCGCCGCGGCGGATCGATCCCTTGCCGCAAGCGGCCCCGATCCGGGAAGCGGGATGGCTTCAGTCCCCTCGATCTCGGACGCGGCCAGCCCGGGCGAGGCCTGGGGCCAGCCCTCGCGGCTGGGCAGCTGCAGGACGATTCGCCGGTCTCCGATGCCGTCCGGGCCGATCGTCGATAGCCAGGGGGACAGCCGAAATCGGAGTCGATCCGGCGGTAGGGTGAAGGGATGTAGAAGCCGAGGCCGGCCGGCCTCCGTGGCGGACGGCCGGGCTGCGGAGGGATCGGACTCGGACCAGAGGACCAATCCGGCGCGCCCGCCCGACCCCTCGGACGGGCACCAGTGGGCATGCAGGACGATCATCGAAACCTAGGGCGCGGACTCGTGGAGTGTCGAGACCGAGCGCAACCACGCAAGGCTAGGTGGTCGCGCTCCGGTGGAGCGTGCTCGGCCCCCAGTATAGCACATCCGTTCGATGGGTGGTGGCGCCGCGTTCGCGCCGCCCGGATCGATCAGGGCACGTAGCGATAGCCGCGTCCGCGCACGGTGCGGATGTGCTGTGGCCGGCCCGGCATGGGCTCGACCTTGCGCCTCAGGCGGCTGATCAGCTTCTCGACCCGCGAGTCGTCCACCTCGCCCAGGAACTCCTCGCCCCAGACCTGGCCGATGATATCGGCCTTGCTGCAGAGCCGGCCCGGGCTGGCGTAGAGCAACTTGAGCAGGCTGAACTCCAGGGCGGTCAGCGAGGCGACCCGGCGTCCGTTGACGCTGACTTCGCCGGTGGACCTGTCCAGCCAGATGCCCTCGTCCGGCGAGCGATGACGGGCTTGCCCGTTGTGTGGAGCGAGCGTGACCGCGGTCTCCGCGTCGGCGGTGCTGACTCCTTCCGCTCTGGCGGGCGGTGAGGATGGCGCGGTCTTCTGCGGGATCGAGTTCCGAACCGCCTCCTCTACCGGCGCCCAGAGTGCGTTGCCGCGCAGCTTGCGTTCGCGACCGCGGAAGAGGCTGAAGGCGGCCACCTGCAGGCTGGCGGGCCGGCCTTCGGAGAGCTGGTGCAGACGGGCGCATTCGGCCTCGTCGAAGCGGATCGAGGTCGAGGCCAGGGCCTGCTCGATCAATCGGTCGCAAGAACCGCGATCCAAGGCTTGTAGCACTGCCGAGGTGAAGACCGTCGCGAAGGGTGATCCGCGCCAAGACTCGATCACCCTCGTGGCTTCGGGCAGCGGGCGTTCGGTTGCCACGACCAGGCCGAGGCTGCGAGGGCTGCGCCGGGCCAGGCTGACCATCTGGGCCAAGAAGTGCCGGCTCTCCGCCTCCGCCTCGGGGCTGTCGGTCTGCAGGGCCCACTCGAATTCGTCCAGCAGCAGGACCAGCCCGATGCCGCGGTCGGCCAGATCGTCCAGGTACTCCTCCAGGTCGATGACGTCGAAGTCGTCACGACCGAGGAGCCGTTCCGTCGGGGCCTCCAGATCGGCCTGCTCGACCCGCACCGCGAGCCGGGCGACGCGCCGCCAGAAGCGTTCGGCGCTGAAGGGGGTCACCGACTGCGCGTCGAGGTAGATCAGCAGGGTGTCGGGTGCCGTCAAGCCTTGCCCTCCGGCCACCTTGGGATCGGAGATGTAGCGCAGGAGACTGGTCTTACCCATGCCCAGCCCGCCGCTGATGGCCACGTTACCGCGCTGCGGCGAGCGGATATGGTCGAAGATCAGGTCGATCACGCGCTCGCGGTCGATGAAGCTCTCCGGCGGGGCCGGGCTGTGCGGGCTGAAGGGATTCTGGGACATTGCGGGCGCTCCTGGAATCTGCGGGTGAACGAGCATGGGCCTTGCTCTGGATCGTGGGTCAATTGTGGCGGGAGAGAATGAGATGGACGGCGACGGCGCCGGCTAGGCTGAGGGTCATCGCGGTGATCCAACGCCCGGAACCGAGCAGGCCGGAGCCTTGGGCCAGGTAGCCCAGCGAGGCGAGGTAGATCAGGCTGGTGATCACCAGAAGGCTGCGCTGCCGCCCCTTGGCACTGGCCGCCAGCCGGTCGCGGGCCGACTCAGCTTCCGTGAGCCGGCGCTCCAAGAGGGCACGCTGCATCTGCTCGCGCCGCCGCTGCTGCGCGTCGGCCTCCAGGTGGCGCTCTTCCAGGGTGGCCAGGGCCCGGATCAGGTAGTCGTCATCCGGCATGTAGCGCAGGGCTTCCCGGTAGGCCTCCATGGCCTTGTCCCAGCGGCCGGCCGCCAGATGGGCGCCCGCCGTGGCTCGCCAGCTGTCGCGAAGCCGAACGCGGATCGAGTGATCTTCCGGCTGCAGATCGAGCACGCGCTGATAATGGGCGCGCGCCATGTCGAAGCGACCATCGTTCTCCAGCGCGGCGCCCAGGTCGCGGTGTGCGGCGATCAGTCCATCCCGAGCGCTTTCCGGGTCGAGCCGGTAGGCGCGCTCGAAGCCATCGACGGCGGCCTCGAAGCGCTCGCTCTCGTAGAGGCCTTGCGCCAGACCGAGTTGGGCACGTGCATGGTTGGGATTGGCCGCCAGCGCCCGCCGATAGTCCACGACGGCCGCCTCGATGCGCCCGGCGTGGTGTTGTCGCCTGGCCGACTCGTAGAGCCGGACCGCGCGGGCACTGATCTGTTCCAGTTCGCGTTTGGCCTCGTCCAGCGAATGCTTGCGAAGGATCCACTCGCGCAGGAAGGGGACGCGGAAGCAGTAGGTATCGCGACCCGCCGAGGCGATGATCTCCCATTCGGAGAGGATGACCGGTGCCGTCGAGAGCTCCATGCCTTGCAGCCGCACGCCGTGCTCGCGCAAGGTCTCGCCGATCTGCCGGAGGCTGGCCGTCTGGCGCTCGCGGCCGATGTGGGCGATGGCCGAGAGGATGAAGCGCTCGGCAGGCGGGAACTCGTCCCAGAACCAGGACAGACCGCCCATGCCCAACTCCATCGCGGCCGACAGCAGGCCGGCATCGATGTCGCCGGCCTCGATGCGCTTCTTTCCGGCGCGGGTGCAGCGCTCGTAGAGCTCGTAGCAGATCAGCTGCAGGAAGTAGGGGTGGCCGGCCGTCAGCTCGAGCAGACGCTCCACCGCCGCGTCCGCGTAGACCACGTGGTCCTGTGCCGGCTCGCGGATCAAGCGCTCGGCCGCCTCGGGGTCGAGCACCGAGACGCGTTTGCATTGCGCGCTCTTGAAGGTGGCCTTGATGCGGCTGGGCAGCTCGTCCAGGCGCCGGCCGACCACGAAGACGAAGGTCAGGTGGCGCTGCTCGTCGATCAACAGGTCCTGCAAGTAGCCGAACAGCACGTTGTAGGCCGCGTCCGGAGGCACGTCCTCGCCGCCGAGCACGTCGAATTCGTCGACCAAGACCAGGAGGCGCTCGCCGGCCAGGGCCTCGTAGACCCGCGGCAGGAAGCTGTACTGGAAGAAGCTCTCTTCCTCGAAAGCCTCGCGCGAGGGGATGTCCAGGCTCAAGGCGCGGGCGATCTCGCGCGCCAAACCGTAGAGCACCTGGCCCAGCCGATGCTGCGCCCGGCCCTGGAGGTCGAAGAAGACCGGCCGGAAGCCGACCGGCGTTCGCTCCGGCCGCATGAACTGGTAGAGCACGCTGGTCTTGCCGATGCGGCGCTGCCCGAAGAGCACGATGACGTTCTGGTAGGGCGAACTGAGCGTGTTGCGCACGAAGCGCATCACGCTTTCGCGACCGTAGAAACCGACGCCCTCGGTCAGCGGTGTGAGGATGTAGGGATTGGGCTGGCGCAAAGCGCCACGGGCGGTCAGCGGTACGAGCTCGTGCATGGATGAGAGTACCCCATCCGACACGCTAATCGAGGCCACTCGAGCCTGCTCGACCGGGGCGTGACGCGAAGCTGACGCGAAGCTGACGAAACCCGCGCTCGGGACTTGCGGCTTCGGCCCTCGTCCGGCTGAGCCCACTCAGCGCAGGCTTCGAGCAACAGGCTCTCAGCCGGGGACGGATTCGCCCTCGTTCTCGCGCTGCGCGCGGCCGTAGACCTCGGCGACGCTGGCGTTCTGGAAGCGGTAGCCCTGGCCGCGGATGCTCTCGATGTGCTGGAAGCCGGCGCTATCGCCGTCGACCTCCTTGCGCAAGCGGCTGATCGTCTTCTGGATCATCGCATCGGTCACGCCCATCGTGTCCATGCCGTATTCGGGCCATACCGCCGCGGCGATGTCATCCTTGCTGACCACCTCGCCGGCCTTCTCGAGAAAGAAGCGCAGCAGGGCGAACTCCTTGGGCGGCAAGTCCACCTGCCGTTTCTCGATGCGCACCTCGCCGGTCTCGACGTTCATCTCGACCCGCGGCATCTGCTGGCGGATGTATCCGGCGAAGGCGCTGGAGAAGATCCGCCCGTTCTTGACATAACCCCGCCGGGTGAGCCGTGGCAACACCTGTTGCACGGCCATCGCCTCGCTCCCGCTCGGCTGCGGCGCGACGGCCAGCCAGGTCAGGCAGTTGCGCTCGTCGGCCGGCAGTTTCTGCCAGATGTCCTCGAAGTGGGCCTCGAAGCGGCCGCGGATCTCGCGGGCCACGCGCTCGACCTGCTCGGGGGAGCCATCCAGCTCCTCCTGGCCCGCGATCTCGCAGAAGAGGTTGGTGACCACCTGGAGGTAGTATGGGAATCCGCCGGACAGCTGATCGATGGCCTCACGCACCACCGTCAGGTCCACGCCGGCCTGCTCGCCGGTTCGCTCCAGGAAATGGTCCAACTCCGCATCGGTCAACAACCCGATGTAGACCGTCCGGAACATGTTGAAGAAGGGCGAGCCGGTGCCCCATTCATCCCGGAACTCGCCGAGTTCGACGCGCGTGGCCACGACGATCGACATGTCGTATTCGGTGATCAAGCCCCGAAACCACTCCCAGAAGCTGGTCGAGAACTCGCTGAGCACCTCGAACTCGTCCATCAGGAGCACCAAGCGGCGCTCGCGATCTGCCAGGTCCTCGAGGTAGTCCTCGATCCAGAATTGGTCGATCTCCTCGTCCCAATCGATCTCGGCATCGTCGTCGGCTCGCTTGAGCGCGCGGGCGATGCGGCGGTAGAAGGCCTCGGGGCCGTCTGCCGCCAGCTGGGCGTTGGCGAACGCGAAGAGCAGCTCGGCATCGGAGTTGGGCCCCAGGTAACGCTCGCGGACCTCGGGATGCATCATCATGTACAGGATGGACGTGTTGCCACAGCGGTGCTCGCCCACCAGGGCCACCGGCTGCATGTTGCGCACCGACTCGAAGAGCTCGCGCAGCTCGTGCTCGCGGCCGTAGAAGTCCTGGGGATCCTTGATCGGTTTGCCCAGGACGAAGGGGTTCCGGCTGCTCATCCGCGAAGCTCCTCCAGCAATCGGGTATACTCGTCGTTCTGCTCCAGCCAGACCCGGACCAGGTCCATGGCGAAGCCGTATTGCTTGCCCGCGGTGTCCCCCCCGCCCCGCTCGACGATGAAGTCTCGCTCGGCAAGGCCGCGCATGATCTCGTGCAGGTCGTGCACCAGCATCGTCACATCGTCCTGGCGCAGGGTCTCGACGATGTCCTCCAGGCTCACGAAGGGCCGCCCATCGTCGGTGATGCGCGCCAATGCGGCCAGGGCCAGCTGCTCGTCCCGCGAGAGCGACATGTAGGAGTGGCGGATGATGCCCGTCGTCTCCTGCACGGTGGTCTGCAGCGCCCGGTCGACGTCGCGCAGGGTCACGAAGTTCTTGGCGTCGCGACGGGCCACGTTGACGATCTCGTGGCAGATGTACTGGATGAAGTAGGGCTGGCCGGCGGTGACCCGCAGGATCTTCTCCACGGCAAGATCGTCGTACCATAGCACGTCGGCCACGGGCTCGCGAATCAGCCGCTCGGCCTCGTCGCGGGCCAGGAAGCTGACCTTGCGGCGCAGGGCGGTGTTGAAGAGGATGGAGCGTGGGTTCTTGATCATCGCGGTCAGCGCGTGGGCTCCGGCGAAGATGAAGGACAGCCCGTCCTGGTGCTGCATCAGGCCCCGGATGCAGTCGAAGACGAAGGCGCTGACGGCGCCGCGGTCGATGGCTTCGATCAAGAGGTCGAACTCGTCGGCGATCAGCACCGCCCGCCGGTCCATCTCCAGGGCCAGCTCGCCCACTTGCTCGCCCAGCTGCTCGAAGGCTTCGATGGGGTGCTCCTTGAAGTCCTCGCGCTCGGGCTTTTCCAACTCGAAGCCCTGGCGGCGCAGGCCGTTGACCAGCTTGCGGGCCATGGCGAAGAGCAAGTCGGCCGTCGAGGTCAGGCTGTAGGCGATGGTCTGCAGGTCGATCAGCACGAAGGCGTAGCGATCGGGCAGATGGTGCTGCATCTGGTAGAGCACGCTGGTCTTGCCCGTGCGCCGCTCGCCGTAGAGCACCAGCACGTTGTCCTGGTAGGTGCCCGAGAGGTTCTCTTGGATCCAGTTGAAGGTCGATTGGCGGCCGTAGAACATCTCGCGCGACTTGACCGGTGGGCCGGCGATGTAGGGGCTGGTGCCGATCTCCTTGTACTCGGCCTGCTCGACGAAGAAGCGCACCTCGCGGTTGAAGCGCCGCGACTGCCCCTCCTGCTGCGGGTCGTCGTAGCGCACCTCGATGACGATGGGCACCACGCCCTCGCCGCCGCGCCGTACGGTGTACTCGGTCGAGATGCGGTCGCCCTGACCCAGCGGCGGCAGGTAGTGAGTGGGTGGCGACTCCAGCTTGAGCGTGCCGGCCTCGGCCTCCAGCGCCAGCTGGACGTTGCTGGCCAGCCCCTCGCCCTTGTTGGCCAATTCGAAGACCAGCACCGCCGCGGTGTCGACGTCGCGGATGCGCACGTGCTCGGTGCGGATCTCGAGGTCCAGCTCGGCCCGGCCCTGCAGCTCGCGGATGGCCTCGTTGATCAGGCCGTTCCAATGCTCGGCCACGGCGTGAAAGATGCGATTGTGGGGCTCGCCCAATTCGCCGATCATCTGCCGCAGGGAGTTGAGCCGGTCGGCGGCCGCCAAGAGGCCCTTCTCTTTGGCCCGCCGGGTGGCGCCGCGGTTGTAGTACTGCACCGCCTGCGAGATCATGCGCAGCTGGCGCAGGGCGCGCCGTGCCGCCGGCCTCAGCCAGTCCTCGATGTCGTCGGTCCAGTCGAGCATGGACTCGGCGCCGCCGATGCCGCCCAGGGTCCGGTACTCCATGAACTGCTTGATGGTATTGAAGGTGCGGTGCAGTTCGACCGCCGGCTTCCACCACTCGATGGTGGTCGAGAGGTAGACCAGCTCGTCGATCTCCAGGGGCTCGACCAGCATGCGGTGGTAGGTGCGGGCCAGGTTGGCCGGCCCGCGCCCGTCGGCCCGGGCCGTGGCGCCGGCCAGCTCCAGCACCTGCAGCGCGCCGCGCAGGTCGATCTCGGCCGGCCGCGCGTTGAGCGCTTCGACCAGGGGGATCACCACCGACTCGCCCACCTGGGTCAGGAGCTCGGAGGCCTCGTGCCTCAGCTGCTTGTCCTCGGCGGCCAAGGCATCGATCAGGATGGGCACCGCGCGCTCGGGGGCCAGCTCGGTCAAGGCGGCCAGGATGGACAGGCGGGTCTCGTCGTCGTCTTCCTTCTCCCAGCGCGCGATCAGGGCGTCGACCGCCTCCGAATCGTCCAGCGCGGCCAGTTGGTTGACCGCCGAACGCCGAACCTGGGGGTCGTCGTCGTCGATGACGGCTTCGAGGGCGCGCCGAACCTCGGGCCCGCTGAGCGTCCCCAGTGCCCGCACCGCACGGCGTCGATCGGCCGATTCGGCCGAGGCCAGGATCTCGGTCAGGGTCCGGGTCAAGGGTTCGATGGGGGGCTCGGGCAAGGCCATCAGGATCTGCGCCGCTTCCCAGCGCACGCTCGGTAGCTCGCGGTCGAGGGCCTCGAGCAGGGCCGGCAGGGCCGGCTCTCCCACCCGGCGCAGGCTGCGCCGGGCTTCCCAGCGCACCTCGAAGCGCGGATCGCCCAGGGTGCGCACGAGGTGCGGCGCGGCCGTCGCGCCCAGGGCTCCGAAACTGCCCAAGAGGGCGGCCGCGGCGCCGGCATTGGGGTGCTCGGCCGCCGACAGGACCTCGCCCAGGGCGTCGACGGCCGGCTCTCCGATGGCCTGCGCGATCTCGACGATGCGCCGCGCGACGGCCGGATCGGCATCGGCGTAGATGGGGACCAGCGCCACCGCCGCCGAACGCCCGATCTTGGTCAGGGCGTTGGCCGCGCCGGCCACCTGGGTCTCGCTGCGGTTGCCTCGCGGCGCTGCGCCGGAGAGCACCTCGATCAGGGCCGGCACCGCATCGGCGCCGATGCCGGCCAGGGCCTCGGCCGCCTCGGCGCGAACGGTGGCCGAGGAAGCATCCAGGAGCGGGATCAGTGCGTCGACGGCCCGTGGGCCCTGCTGAGCCAAGGCGCGCATGGCCGCTCGTCGCAGCTGCTCGTCCGGCACGCTCAGCTGCCGGACCAAGGGCTGCACCGTGCGGTCGCCGAAGGCCGCCAGGGCCTGTGAGGCGGCTGCCCGCACCGACTCCTCCGGGTCACCGAGCGCGGTGAGCAGGGGCGCGATGGCGCTGGGATCACCCAGCCGCGCCACGGCTTCGGCCGCGCTCCGGCGGACGGCGACTCGGGGATCGGTCAGGGCGGCCAGCGCCGGCGAGATGACGCCGGTTCGCTTGACGGTCTCGGCGCCCAATAGACCCGCCAGGCTGATGGCCAGGGTGCGATCGTCGTCCTGGCCGCGGGTGCCGAGGGATTCGAGCAGACGGACCGTGACGCGCTGCTGGAGATGCTCGTCGGCAGCCTCCGTCTCGGCCATGGCGCGGGCGGCCAGCGAGACCCGATCGGCATTCAGGAGGCCTTCGATCAAGCGCTCGGGCCGCTCGAGATGGCCCACTGCCAAGACGGCGACCGGTTGCCAGGCCTCCTCGCCCGCCCGGGCGACCAGGCTGTCGATGTCCGAGGTCAGGGCCTCGGCGGCGAAAAAGGCGCGCACCGCCTCGTGGACGAAGCGGAAGCGCTCGGGCTCGAGCCATTGCAGCAATCCCGAGCTGCGGCGATCCGCGGGCAGGTCGCCGGCCCGACCCTCGCGCTCGCCGCGCCGCAGCATCTCCAGGGCCACCGGCGGCCAGACCTCCGATGAGCCGGTATCGATCTGCCGGACGAAGCCGGAGACGATGTCGAAGGCGCGGATATGCCCTTCGGTTTCGGCGATGCCGGCCAAGGCGGTGGCCAGCCAGCCGGGCCGCGATACCAACGACCGGACGATGGGGGCTCGCTCGAGCACCTGCATGAAGCCCGAGGTGTTGGCCACGTCGCCGTAGCCCCAGCGCACGGCCAGGGTCTCCACCCGCGCCGGATCGACGCCCGCCATCTCGTGCACCGTGAAGCCAGGCAACCAACGTTGATCCGCCGGATCGCGGGTGGCGACCACCATCCGGTTGTCCGGATGCCGGTCCACCAGCTCGGCGATGCGCCCGGCGGCCCGAGCCCGCGCGTCCGGCACCAGGGTGTCCAAGTCGTCGAAGAGCAGGACGCAGCGGCCGCTGGCCAGGTGCGTTTCGAGGAAGGCTTCGGCTTCCTCGAAACCGGTATCGGCGATGGTTGCCGCCGCGTAGGACTCGAGCGTGCTGCCCTCGGGGATGCCGGCCAGGGGGAGGTAGACCGGCAAGGGCGGCGGCCCGCCGCCGGTGACCAAGACCTTGCGCCCGCTTTCGAGCACCGAGCGGGCCGAGCGGATCGCATGCCAGCGCAAGAGGGCGCTCTTGCCGGTGCCGGCCGGCCCCACGACCATCAGGTGGGCGTCGGACTGTAGGGCATCGGTCAGGGAGGTGCGCGGGTCGTGGGCCTGCTCCGCCTCGCGGCTCCAGCGGCGCAGCTGCATCGGCACGTAGGACTCGTCGAGCCGAACGCCGCCGAGGCCGGGGAGCGTGACGTCCTCGAGCCCGCGTTCGAGCCGCTGAAGGTATTCGACATAGGTGTTCCAGTGCCGCGCCACCTGCCACCAGCGACTGCCGGGACGGATGCGGTTGGGAACGCCGAAGGTGACGGGACCGGCCACGTCTGGAGACTCCTTGGCTGCCTCGTGGTAAAATCTGACGTAGCTGACTGGCGCGAGGGGCCCCCAGCGAGGGGTGGTCGAGGGAAATGCGATGGGCGGCCGACCGAAACGAGGAGAACGCGATCCGACTGTTGTCGCCGATGTGCCCGCCACAGTGCTTAACTATATCGTATGCCGCCGAGGCGGGCAATCGAGCGCCGCCCCCCACGTCAGTGTTCCGTCAGGAATCGGTAAGGCCGCGGTCAGGGGGCAGTCAAGCGATCGCGAAAGCTCGGATGCTACCCTAACCGACAATCCCGAAACCGTCTGACTCGGTGCCGGCCGCGACAAGTCAGGGCCCAGCGCATTCCCCAGGGTGATCCGCTCCCCGCGATTCCCGCCTTGCGCTTCCCCGCATGTTGTGGACAATAGGGGGCCGCATGCGCGGTGCGCCCGATTCTGGGCGACGCCGCTTGCCCTTCCTAGATCACGAGCATGTCTCGAGACAGACCCGCCACAACCCAAAGAGGTGCCGCCCCGTGAAAGTACTTGTCGCAACCAAGGACCTGGCCGTATTCGATGCGCTGCAAGGCGTCGACGGTCTCGAGTACGGCGAAGCGCTCTTTACGGGCCAGATCTACGAGGCACTGCCCGGTGCCCGTCTGATCATCGTCGACTTCGACGACCTGGTCGAGCATCCCTACAGCGTCGGCATGTTGCGCGGCATCCTCTCGGATAGCGACGTGCCCTTCGTCTCCAGTGAAGAGTTCCTCGCGGAGCCCGACGCCTGGCTGATGGAGGCCCGCCGCCTCGGAGGGGACGCCACCGACTTGCCCACCAAGCGCACCATCGCCTTCGTCTCCTACTCCGGAGGGGTGGGCAAGACCGTGCTGGCGATGGATACCGCATCGCACTTCGCGCGACGCGCGGAACTCCCGGTCTGCCTGCTGGAGTTCACCTATGGCGAGTCGGCGCTGGGCGCGCTGATCGGCGCCGAGGTGCCGGCGCTCTTCGAGCTGGCCACGCAGCCGGACGTCGATCCGCATGTCTGGAACGGCGTCACGCTGATCCCGATGGACTACGACAACAGCCGCGACCTGTCCATTCAGCTCCTGGGCAAGTACCTCAAGGACGTCATGCGCGAGCACGTGCTGACGGTCATCGACGCGCATTGGCCGCACGCGCTGATCGGCGCGGTCCGCGACGAGATCGACCGCTGGTACGTGGTCGCCACGCCCCGGCCCGATGCGGTGGACAATGCCGAGAAGCTGGCTGCCGAGCTCGGGGCCAAGTCCTCGATCATCCTCAATCAGAAGGGCGGCATGGTCGACAGCCTGGCCCTACAGGGGATCGAGCGGGCGGTCGAACTGCCGGTCGAGCGCGAAGCCGACCGCTGGAACGGCAAGCTCGGCAAGAAGATCCTGATGCACACCTATGGCGAGGGGACCTGGGGGCAGTACGAGCCCACCAGCTTCCTGACCAATCTGCGCCGGCGCTTCTCGCGCTCCAAGGACTAGCCTCTCCAAGCCGGCGAGCCCGCCGGCTTGGAGGCCGACTCCGACCTTCTGCCACGCATTACCAGCGCTTCCTAGCGACCGGGAGATATCATGAATTCACGAACGCTTGTCCTGATCTTGGCCGTCGCCCTCCTCGGCGTTGGCCTCGTCATGACCTTGGCCGAGCTCTTCCAGGAGCCCCCGCAGGCGCCGCGCATGGTGCCGGCGCGCGCGGCCGTTCAGATCGAGCCCTACACCGTCATCACGCAGGACATGATCCGCGCCGGGGACGAGATCCGGGCATCCGAAGCCCTCAACCAGGGCCTCTACCCGGTCGAGGCGGTGGTCGGCAAGATGTCGACCGACCTGATCGCGCCAGGCACGCTGATCAGCGGCGTCATCGCCAAGCCGATCGAGGAGGTCCGCTTCGTCGATGACCTGGGCCTCGAGATCGTCTCCTTCCAGGCCGGTGTCGATCGCATGGTCGGCGGTCAGCTTCGCCCGGGTCACATCATCAACCTCTACGGCATCGGCCGCGACGACGAGAGCAACGACTACACCACCCTGATCGAGCCGCGGCTCTGGGTCGTCGATGTGACCACGGGCGGGCAATCGGTGGCGGTGGAGACCCCGCGCCCCGACGTGCAGACCGGTGAGTACGACGAGATCAGCGAAGGCAGGGTGCGACCGGGCACGATGATCACTGTCGCAGTCGAGCCCGATCGCGCCTTCCGCATCATCGACGCCCTCGGCGCGCAGGGCCTGTCGGCTTGGGCGACCCTCGCGGCCAACCAAACGGTCGACTTCACGCGCGCGGCCACGCCGGTTGCGACGGCCGAGCCGCCGGCGACGCCGGGCTTGCCGCCGGACCTGGCCCTCACGGCCACCGCCATCTGGGAGGCGATCAACGCCACCCCGGCAGCCCAGCCGCCGCGAACCGGCTTCGGAGGGTTGCGATGAGCGCCATTGCCCGTTACGACTACAACGAGTTGGTCAAGCGGGTCCAGGACTATTGCGTACAGCGCGAGATCCCGGTCCCCCGCTGGCGGCGCGAGGTCAACCGCGAGGAGGAGCTGGCCTTCCACGCCAACGTCCTGCGCGCGATGAAGGATCTGGGATTCCAGATCGCCGAGGAGGACCGGCAGGCGGTCGCGCGCGAGGTCGCCAACCGCATCACCGGTCTGGGCGTCTTGCAGCCCTATCTGGAGCAGGAGGGCGTCGAGGAGATCATCGTCCGCCGCGGCTTCGTGCAGATCGAGCGCATGGGCCAGATCCACGATGTGGGCGACCTGGCCCCGGACATCTACTTCTACCGCATGACCAGGCGCATCGCCGACCTCGAGGGCAAGGAGCTCAGCGCCGAGGATCCGCAGATCAAGCTCGGCTTGCCGGACGGCAGCCGATTCACGGCCGCCATCCCGCCGCTCTCGCGCCAGGGCACGGCCATCAACATCCGGCGCTTCAGCCGCAAGAAGCTGGCCTTCGAGGACCTGATCAACTTCGGCGCGCTGGATGCCGAAGCCTCGGACTTCCTCAAGGACGTCTCGCGCTCGATGGACAAGAGCGCCATCTTCAGCGGGCGGCCGGGTGCCGGCAAGACCACGATGCTCAACGCCTTCACCCAGTACCTTCCGCCGCACTGCCAGCTTTCTCTGGTCGAGACCTTCCAGGAAGTGCAGCCTCAGCTGGCCCACTTCAACCACTTGGTGGTGGATGAGGGTCATGGCGCGGTCGGCAACGTGGTCAACGTCGTCTTCCTCCGAATGCGGCCGGACGTGATGATCATCGGCGAGACCGTGTCCGAGGAGGCCATCGAGTTCATCATGGGGCTCAACCTGGGCATCACCGCCTTCACCACCACCCACGCCCACTCGGCGCTCCTGGCGATGACGCGCATCGAGACCCTGTCTCGAGCCTCCGGCATCCCCTTGGGCGAGCGCCGGGAGATCATCGGCTCCGGCCTCAGCCTGGCGGTGCACATCCACAAGGGCTACGATCCGGACACCCAGAGCTATCGGCGCTACATGCGCGAGATGGTCGCGATCCATGGCGTCAACCGCTCCGGTGCCGGCAGCGAGACCGTCGAGTACGACTACGAGGTCATCAAGGAGTGGGACGGACGTCGGAAGACCTGGACGCCGCTGCGCGAGCCGCGCCAATGGCGCGAGGTATAGCGCCCATGCTGTATGGACATGGCTTGCGCTCAGGTCTGGAGGAGAGATAGATGGGAACAGGACCCCTGGTCATCTTGATCGGCGGTGGTGGGCTCCTGGCCTACCTGATCTACGATTGGCTGCAGTACAGGCTCCGCGCGCGCCGACGCAAGGAGGCGCGCGAGACGGGAGTGATGGCAAAGGTCAGCTATGACTGGCGCGTCTACGCCATGATCGGCTTCTCGGTCTTGGTGGCCTACCTATACGCCCGGCCCATCGAGCGGGTGATCGGTGGCGACGCCTTCGTGGCGGGCTTCGATCCGATCACGGAGCGCCGGAGTTGCTACCTGGTCGCGGCCTACGTGCTCGTGGTCGGGATCTGGTGGGCCATCCGCCAGGCGCGCAAGGAAGCGGTCTCCCAGCGGGCGATCGTCACCACGCAGGTCGGTGAGCTCGTCGGCCAGTTCCGCAGCGTCTTTCGCATCCGGCCGACGGTCTTCAGCGCCTTGGAAGAGGCCAACAAGAAGATCCCGCCACCGACCGGACAAGCGGTTTCGCACGCCGTGACGACCTTCTACGTGACCTCCCTGCCCCAGCGGGCGCTGGACGAACTGCGCGAGCGGGTGAACAACCCCTACATGGAACAGTTCATCTACATCCTGGAGCGAGGCGAGGACGCCAAGCACGAAGACATCATGACCGCACTGGATGGTCTACTGCTCCGTCTGCGCAGCGCGCGCGAGATGCGGGATCAGTCCGAGGTGAACATGACGGTGATCACCGGACAGTCCAAGATCATCCAGCTGATCGCCATCGGATTGGTCTTCGTGGTCGGGCTGGTCCCGCTGCTTCGCGAAGCCTACGAGAACCTGCCAGGTCAGCTGGTCTTCGTCTTCTTCGCGAGCATCGGCGTCGTCACGAGCTGGTACATCGACGCTCAAGCCACCAAGCTAAAGGAAAAGGTGCTCTAGCCATGACCCCCATCCAAGCCTTGATGATGCTGCTGGTCTTCGGTGGCGCCTTCTTGCTGGTGCTGTTCGTCGGCGGGAGTTGGCTCTGGGGGCGCATCTATCCCTTCCAGCGCAAGCGCCGACTGGCCCGCCTGGATCGCTACAATCCACGCACGATGTGGCGCAAGGCGCGCAAGAAGCCGGTCTACGAGGCGCCGATCACCACCATCCGAGACTTCATGCTCACGCTTCAGCTTTCGCTCTCCTTGGCCGAGACGCTGGCCGGCGCCTTGAATCAGGCCGCGAAGCAGTTCGCCGGTCGTGGCACCTTCGGAGAGCGTCTGAGCACGCGGGTGCGGAGCCAGCTACAGGTCGAGCCCGAGAAGGTCATCGAGGCGCTCTCGGTGGACTTCCAGAGCGAGCACATGACCGAGCTCTCCGAACGCCTCGACATGGCGCACGAGGGCGGCCTGTCCTACGCGGAAGCGGTCAACATGACCTTGGACGACATCGAGGAAGAGATCCGCATCATGGTCGAGAAGGAGATCGAGCGCGCGCCGGTCATGCTCACCATCCCCATGATCATCGGGGTGTTCTTCTCGGCCTTGGCCCTCTTGGGCTTCCCCTTGCTGGCCCTCATGTTCAACACCGTGGGCCAGACGGGCGTCCAGTAGGTAGGGGATCCCGAGCAACCGGGACGCGACAGGTCAGGATTCGGAGTCTTGTCGCGATGCGCGGAAGAGGCACTTGCAATCCGGTCTGGGATCTGTTATACTCTACCCATCTCATCCGTTCTTACTCATGGAGGTAATCCACATGTCGATGCTGCAACGATTCTGGAACGACGAAAGCGGCCCCGAGTTGGTCGAGTGGGCGGTCGTCACGATCATTCTTCTGGTCGCGGCCATCGTGCTCTACATCGCCGTGGGCAAGGTCCTCGGCGGCGTGATCTGCTCGATCTGGTGCTGGCTGGACAAGATCAAGGATCCGGGCATGCACGAGCAGTTGGACGGCTCGCAGTGCCAGGACGCCCGCGGTGACTCCTCGACGGCTGCTGGTGA
The DNA here is from genome assembly GCA_964549495.1 of uncultured Anaerolineales bacterium. GTDB lineage: Bacteria > Chloroflexota > Anaerolineae > Epilineales > Epilineaceae > JACKBJ01. Next base: position 50,575 of record CAZJWJ010000029.1, read on the forward strand.
CACCGGCGAGGGTGCCTGCAGCGACAGCTAAGTCGCCCGGCGTCTTCTCGCGAACCGTGGTGGCATGCTGACAGCCTCCGGTTCCGCGTAAACGAGTAGGACTGAGAGCAGGGTCCCGGTGGCCCTGCTCTCTTCCTTCCTGGCTGCGCCAGCGCCATATCGAGTTGGGGCTTCGGTGATGGCTCGATTCTTGCTGGACATGTCGACAAGAAGGCGTTGCGGCTCGCTGACTCTCATGTGCCGAAGAGCCGGGCCGGTCGCGATCGAACGATCTCATCCTGGGAGATAGCAGACATCATGAAGCAACTGACCGATCGATTCTGGGCCGATGAGGGTGGTGCCGAGATGGTCGAGTGGGCGGTGGTGACCGTCGTGCTCCTGATCAGTTCGGTGCCGGCCTTGCTCCTCTTGCGCGACTCGCTCACCGATGTCTTCCGGACCGTCTTCACGGAACTCGAGGAGGATCCGCAGGATCAGTGGGTTCCGTGACGGCCGAGACGGCCTGGACCGCCATCGAGGTCCTGGTCAAGCTCGTGCTGACGCTCTGGATGATCCGCATCTCGATGCTCGACCATCGTAGCGGCCGGATCCCGAACGCCCTCACCGCACCGGTCTTCCTGGGCGTCGGCTTCTACCGCATCGTGGTACAGGGCCTGATGATGGGGCAACTCGGCAAGCTCTGGCTGATCCTGGCTTGGGTCGTCCTCTTCGGCTTGTGGATGCTCAACTTCATCGGCGGCGGGGACGCCAAGTTCCTGATGGCGCTCTTCGCGCTCTTTCCCTCGCTCGAGTTCCTGGCAGCCTTGGCATTCATCTTGCTGATCATCATGGTGCCGCTCCTGGTCCTCGAGTTCCGGATGCGGGACCAGAGCATCGGAGGGGCCTGGCGAAGCCTTCGGGCTCGCTTGATGACCGGCCAGATCTTACCGACCAACGAGGAGCTGCAGACCCAGGGGCGACGCTACGCATGGACCTTCGCGGTGCCGGCCATCGTCTACATGTGGATCTACTGGAGCTGGCCCGTCGCACCCGGCTGGATTCCCCTCTAGCCCAAGGCTCCCAGACTGTGCACACGGCTGTACGCAAGCGGAACAGGTGATTCGACCATGAGAAATCCAACCCAGGTGCTCGACAGGTGCCGACTGCGGCTCACCGCACTGTTGCGGCGCTTCGGTCACGACCGCAGCGGCGGCACGGCGGTCCAGGCCATCGTGATGATGCCGGTGGTCATCGTGACATTCTTCACCATCTTCCAGGTCTGGCAGGTGATCCAGGTGCGCGACACCTTGCACTACGCCAACTACCAGGCCATGCGCTACCTCTCGCTCTACCCGCTGGAGACCACCAGCGAGACCGAGTGGACGGACGTGGCCGAGAAGATCGTCCTCATGGAGCTTCGGAACAACCCCTTCATCACCACGGAGGGTCAGCCCTTGACCCGGTACACCGACTACAATGTCGAGGTGACCCTCCTGAACAACGAGTACGAGTGCACCAGCCCCATTCGCGTCGAGTCTTGGGTCTCGGTGCACATCGTGCCTACCGGACCCACCGATCGTTTCGGGCTCCCGGGTCTACGACCCCTCCGTCTGGACGACGTTCGCGAAGGAGAAGTGCTATGCCAGTAGGAACCCTACGCCGCTGGCTCGATGATCAAGGCGGTGCGACGCTCGTGCAGTTCATCGCGGTCCTACCCGCCTTCGTCCTGGTGGTCATCGGCGCCTACGCCATGTTCAAGGTGATGGCCTCGCGCGATACGCTCTGCGAGTCGGCCTGGGAAGCCTCCCGCTACCTGCAGGTCGAGGGTCCGCACTTTCCGGAAGACGGAGTGGGTGAGGGCGGTGAGGACCTATCCTATCCTGATGGCTGGCGGAACATCGCCGTCGACATCATGAACCAGGAATTGGCATCGCGGACGATGGTCGAGCTCTATCCCATCGAGGAAAGCAACGTCGAGCTCTGGCCCCCGGACAAGCCCACCTCGCCCGAGAGCACGATCCGCGACGGCCGAGCGGTTCTGGATGAGAACCTCTTCTATCTGCAGGTCACCAAGCCCATTACCAACCCGCTGGGCATGCTCTTCGACCTTCCCAACGCCGACCCCGGCATGATCAACCTGACGTGCAGGATCGGCGGCTTCTACGAGGGCCCGCCTGTGGAGCCGACCTTGCTGCGGCCCCCGAACAATGCAGGACCAGGATGTGATCCTCCGAGACAGGACTGCCCTGTCAACCCCGGCTATACCGACACTCCCGTGCCGCGTGATGGCACCCCCACCGTTTGCCCGATCTGCAATCCGCGGTAGGAGAGATAGACACCATGCAAGAGACAAGAACTCTCCGACGGATTCCCAAGCGCATGCGCATCAAGGCGCAGCGAACGTGGCGTCGATGGAACGACGATACCTTCGGTGCCTCGATGGTCACGACGGCCGTCACCTTACCCGTGCTGATCCTGGTGGTCTTCACGACCTTCCACATGTTCCGGGTGATGCTGGTCAAGTGGTCCTTCGACCGCGGTGTGCGGGAGGCGGCGCGATACATCAGCGAAGACGCGGCCTTCTGGGAGCAGCGCTTCGAGGGTGCTGGCAACCTGGTGGACGAGGCGGGCATGGACCTGGGCGTGCCGCCGGCCGACTACTACGACATCGAGGCCAAGCGGATCATCGTCAGCCGCCTGCGCGATGTTTTCAGCTACAACCAGGTCTACAACGTCATCACGAACACGGTGCAGGTGACCGTGACCGAGCCCTTCCTGTCCGAGATGGTCGAGTCGGGTCAGGTGAACGTGACCGACGTGATCACGGCCGAGCAAGGTGCCACGATGGAGGAGATCTGCGATCCGCCACGCCGTTTCAACACGGATGGCGAAGGCGACTACCGTCATTGGGACAATATCCGATTCCGGGTCTACGCGACCATGGACATGCCGCTCCTTTGGCCGGTGAAGATCCCGTGGACGGATCCACACACCGTAACCCTGCAATTCTCCAACCGTGCGATCGGATACGTGCAATGCGCGCGCTGGAGCGGTCAGCGTGATGCGTCGAACACGGATAAGACGAGGCTCTACGGCCGCCAGGGTCCGGCCCTCAAGTACCGCACCCTCAGCACACCTGGCTTCCCGACGGTGACGGCGACACTGGAGCCGACTCCCACGATGACGACCACGACCGCAACCAGTCCGCCACCGTCGGCGACTCCCTGACGTCCTTTTCGTGCCTGGACCGAGCCACCGGACTTCGGCGTGGCGCGGCCGTCACCACGACGAGCCAGACGTCTGACGAACTCGACCACGTCGAACATCGAGCACCGCGGGATCATGTCCCGCGGTGCTTGTCACGTTTCCGACCCAGAACCTCGAAGTTAGGATCCGACCGGCAATCCCGGTGGTTCCGGTCTTCGCCTCTCCTTACTCCGGTCCAAGCGGGCGGTGAGGGCCTTGGGGCGCGAAGCCACAGGCCGTGTGCGACGGCGGTTCTCGGCGTGCCCCATCATCCGCCTTCTGGCGCACGGACCCCGCGTCACGAGGTTCGGTCATCACTTCGGCTTC
>CAZJWJ010000030.1:0-53567 GCA_964549495.1 uncultured Anaerolineales bacterium
CAGGAAGCGCGCGGCGAGATGGAGAAGATGCAGCGCGAGTACTTCCTGCGCCAGCAGCTCAAGGCCATCCAGAAGGAGCTGGGCGAGGGCGAAGAGCGCACGGCCGAGCTGGAGGAGCTCGAGCAGCGCATCCGCGACAGCGGCATGCCCGAGGAGGCCATGGACGAGTCGCTGCGCGAGCTGAGCCGCCTGCGCAGCCTGCCGGAGGCATCGGCCGAGTACGGGGTGATCCGAACCTACTTGGGCTGGATGGTCGACCTCCCATGGGCTCAGACCAGCGAGGACAACCTGGACATCGGACACGCCCGCGAGGTGCTGGACGAGGACCACTACGACCTGGACGACATCAAGGAACGCATCCTGGAGTTCCTGGCGGTGCAGAAGCTCCGCCGCGAGCGAGGTGTCACGGAGCATCCGGCCGAGGTGGCCGGCGGCATCCTGGCCTTCATCGGCCCGCCGGGCGTGGGCAAGACCAGCCTCGGCAAGTCCATCGCCCGGGCGCTCGGCCGAGAGTTCGTGCGTATGAGCCTGGGCGGCCTGCGCGACGAGGCCGAGATCCGCGGTCACCGGCGCACCTACATCGGCGCCATGCCGGGCCGCATCATCCAGGGCATCAAGCGCGCCGGCACCCGCAACCCGGTCTTCATGCTCGACGAGATCGACAAGGTGGGCGCCAGCTTCCGGGGCGATCCGGAGAGCGCGCTCCTGGAGGTGCTCGACCCGCAGCAGAACGGCGAGTTCCGCGACCTCTACCTCGACGTGCCCTTCGACCTCTCCGACGTGCTCTTCATCACCACCGGCAACGTCCTGGGCCAGATCTCGGGTCCCTTGCGGGACCGTATGGAGATCATCGAGCTCTCGGGCTACACCGAGACCGACAAGCTGCACATCGCCCGCGGCTACCTCTTGCCGCGGCAGTTGCGCGAGAACGGCCTGCAGGAAGACGAGCTCGAATTGACCGACGAGGCCATCCGCAAGATCGTCCGCCGCTATACCCGCGAGGCCGGTGTGCGAAATCTGGAACGCGAGATCGGCAAGGTCTGCCGCAAGGTGGCGGTCAAGGTGGCCGAGGGCGTCGCGGACGGGAAGGACACCGAAGCCCAGACGATCGAGGTAGACCAGCTGCGCGATTACCTGGGCAGCGAGCGCTACTTCTCGGAGGTGGCCGAACGCACCGCCATCCCGGGCGTCGCCACCGGGCTGGCCTACACGCCCTTCGGCGGCGACGTGCTCTTCGTGGAGGCCTCCAGCGCGCCGGGTAGCAAGGGCTTTACCGTCACGGGCCAGCTGGGCGACGTGATGCGCGAGAGCGCCCAGGCGGCGCTGGCCTACGTTCGGGCCCAGAGTCGGGCCCTGGGTCTGGAGGAAGACTTCTTCGCCAAGCACGATCTGCACTTGCATGTGCCGGCCGGCGCCACCCCCAAGGACGGGCCCTCGGCGGGCGTGACGATGGCCACCGCCCTGGCCTCGCTGCTCTGTGGCCGGCCGCTGCGCTCGGACGTGGGCATGACCGGCGAGATCACGCTGCGCGGCAAGGTCCTGCCGGTGGGCGGCATCAAGGAGAAGGTGCTGGCGGCGCACCGGGCCGGCCTCAAGACGGTCATCCTGCCGCGCCGCAACGAAGCCGATCTGGACGACGTGCCCGATGAGGTCCGCGAGGCCATCGACTTCGTGCTGGTCGACGAGGTCGACGCGGTCTGGGCGGCGGCCTTCGAGTCGCCGGCGGTCGTCGAGGCCGCCGAGGTCGAGGCCGAGGTGGCGCCCGAGGTCGACTCACGCGTCGAACCTGAGCCCGTGCCCGATCTGGACGGTGCCGAGGCATGAACCCGCGGTGACCGGCGATCTGACCGGCGCGATCGAGACGCTGCTGACCGCGTCCAACCTGGCCAGTGCCTTGCGCGCCGTGGTCGGGCTGGTCGTCCTGACGCTGATCGTGCGTTTGGTCAACCGGCGCCTGGCCGGACGCATCGGCGACCGCCAGGATCGCTACCTCTTCCGCAAGCTCGTCACCCGCGGCGGCTTCGTGTTGGGCATCTTGTGGCTGGCCACGGCCTTCAGCCAGAACCTGAGCCAGCTTGCCCTGGTGCTGGGTCTGGCCAGCGCCGGTATCGCCTTTGCGCTGCAGGAGCTCATCGCCAGCGCAGCCGGCTGGATCGTCGTGGCCTTGGGCAGCTACTACCGCGTCGGCGATCGGGTCGAGCTCGGCGGCATCACGGGCGACGTCATCGACGTGGGCATCCTTCGCACCACCTTGCTGGAGACCGGCCGCTGGGTACAGGGTGATCTCTACACCGGCCGCATTGTACGCGTGGCCAACAGCGCCGCCTTCAAGTCACCGGTCTTCAACTACACCAGCGACTTCCCCTTCCTCTGGGACGAGATCCTGATCCCGGTAGCCTACGGCAGCGATATCGCGCTTGCCCGCCGGCTCATCGGTCAGGTGGCCGAGCAGGTTACCGGCGACTACGCCGAGCGCGTCCGCGCCTCCTGGCAGCGTATGATCGAGCGCTACCCCATCGAGCCGGCCCGCCTCGAGCCCCTGATCACCGCCCGCGCCACCGACAACTGGGTCGAGATCACCCTGCGCTACGTGGTCGATGTCAAGGCCCGCCGCAGCACCGCCGACCGGCTCTTCGCGGACATCCTCGAGGCGGTCGACGGGAGTGATGGCCAGATCCGCCTGGCCAGCGCGACCTTCGAGCTGGTCGGTGCACCCGAACTGCGGCTCGACCTAGGCGGGCGCGGCGGCGAAGCGACCTGAGCCAAATCCTGAATCGTTAGCTCACCGCGCCCGATGGCTGCGTTGCGTTCGGTGAAGAGTTCGAGAACAGCGCTGCCGGTGCTGACGTGGGCATCATCAATCTCAAAGCTCTGGGCCGAACCTCGACGCGCAGAGGCGTGGTACCAAAGGGCTCGGCGTCCAGATGGACGGGGAGCGGCTTGCCCGCGTCGACATGCAGGCCCGTGACCTGTGCGTCGACGCGCTCGTGCGTTGCGCTCCGGCCCCGCAAGATGCCGATGAGGTGGCGCAAGGTGGTCAGCGCTCCGCGCGAGTGAAAGAGCGTCACGTCGAGCCGTCCGTCGTCGATGCGCGCATCGGTGGCGATCTCGAAGGCACCGCCGTACAGTCGGACGTTCGAGACGAGGCCCATCAGCAGCGATCCGGTGACGGGCCGACCGTCGAGACGAGTCACGCTGGGAACCGAGCGGGTGGTGACCAGGCGCTGCAGACCCACCAGGCCGAAGGCGGCCGGACCGATGGCACGCTTGAGCTCGCGCCCTTCGTTTTCCATCGCGCGGGTGACCTCGGCGTCCAGACCGACACCGGCCCAGAGCAGGAAGTAGCGCTCGTCACCCGTACCGTTGCGCGCCCAGCCCAGGTCGACCGGTCGTGGACGGCTCTCGAGTAGTGCTTGCGCGGCCTCCGGCAAGTCGACGCTGTGCAAGGGCGTCGGCCGGCCGACGAGGCCCAACTGGCCGGCCAGCACGTTGCCGGTACCGGCTGGCAGCAGGCCCAGCGCGGTCTTGCTGCCGACCACACCCTGGACGACCTCGTGCACGGTGCCATCGCCGCCGGCCGCGACGACCAGGTCATCACCGCGCCGGACAGCCTGCCCCGCAAGCTCGCTGGCATGACCAGCCGCCTGCGTCGCCTCGCGCCGCACGCGCCAGCCGGCATCCTCCAACACACCGACGGCCGCAACGAGCGCTTCTCGGCGGCGCCCGCCACCGGCGGTCGGGTTGTAGATCAAGGTTGCGCAGGTACTCGACTGCAAGGGTCTAACGTCGTCGATCGTTGGGTCCCGGCTCACATCGCGTTCGAGCTGGGTGCTCCCTTGGGAAGTCGATTGTAGAAGGCGATTGGCGCGACGGCTGTGACCGGCAGTGCGATGAGCAGCCCGACACCCAAGGCCAATGCTCCCGCGATCACGATGAGGAAGGAGACCAGTCCCAGGATCAGAAGCTGGAGCTTGTAGCCTCGCATGATCTCCCAGCTGGCTTGAAGGGCTTCCACGGCTCCAAGGCCGCGGTCGACGATCAGGAGTTGGGTTTGGCTCAGACCCAAGCCGAGAATGATGCCCGGAATGATCAGGAGAATGAATCCGATCCCGACCAAGATCGCCTGACCGATCGTCGCCAATACGAGCGGAATGGCTCGTTCCACCGCTGATAGGATGGCATCGAGACCACTTCGACCTCCGTTCGTCCGCAACATCGCCAAGACGGCCATGCTGATGCCCGTGCCGACCACGATCTGGACCACGAAGCTCAGGATCTGCAGAAGAAGGTAGAGTGGACCGGGGCCCTCCGAGCCGTTCATCATGCTTCCAGGCAAGCTGACGATCGTAGCGAGAAGGATGTAGACCACAGCGAGGCCGTAGAGCATGGCCCAGTTCTGCTTGAAGGTCTCCCATCCGTCCCGCAAGGATGCTTCGACGATACTAGACGAGGCTTGGCCTTGAACGCTCATCCCAGGACTCCTTGAACCGGCGCATTGCGCCGCGAGCACGATTCGGCGGAGTGTATCGACGCACGTCGACCGTGTCAACGGGACGACCGGCGTCGATCCCGCTGTCCACATCGGCACTCAATCGCGCCGGCGCAGCTGAGGGAAGAGCACCACGTCGCGGATGTTGCGGCTGCCGGTCAGGATCATCACCAGGCGGTCGACACCGATGCCCAGGCCGCCGGCCGGCGGCATGCCGTGCTCCATGGCGGTCAGGAAATCCTCGTCGACCGGATGGGCCTCGGCGTCGCCGGCCTCGCGGTGGCGGGCCATCTCCTCGAAGCGCTCGCGCTGGTCGATGGGGTCGTTGAGCTCGGTGAAGCAGTTGCCGAGCTCGAAGCCGGCCACCAGGGGCTCGAAGCGCTCGACATAACGCGGATCGTCGGCCTTGCGCTTGGCCAGCGGGCTGAGGGCCACCGGGTAGTCCATCAGGAAGATGGGCTCCCAGACATCCGGCTCGACCCGCTCGCCGATCAACTCGTCGACCGTCTTGGCCCAGGTGGGCTGGGGATCGACCTCGATCTTGGCGGCCTTGATGGCCTCGCGCAGCCCATCCAGGTCGTCCCAGCTGTCCTCGATGTCGATGCCGGTGGCCTCGCGGATGGCCTCGCGCACCGTCAGGCGCCGCCAGGGCGCCGACAGGTCCAGCGGGCGGCCGTCGAGCTCGACCACGGTCGAGCCGTTGACCTCCTGGCAGATGCCGGCGATCATGGACTCGGTCAGGTCCATCATCTGCTCGTAGTCGGCAAAGGCCCAGTAGCATTCCATCATCGTGAACTCGGGCAGATGGGTGCGATCGACGCCCTCGTTGCGGAAGTCCTTGGCGATCTCGTAGACCCGCTCGTAGCCGCCGACCAAGAGGCGCTTGAGGTAGAGCTCGTCGGCGATGCGCAGGTACATGGTCTGCTCGAGCGCCCGGTAGTCGGTGGTGAAGGGCTCGGCCGCGCCGCCGCCGTAGAGCGGCTGGAGGATGGGCGTCTCGACCTCCAAGAAGCCCCGCTCGTCCAGGAAGCGCCGCATGGCCGAGACGATGCGGCTGCGATCCACGAAGCGCTGGCGCGATTCGGCGCTCTGCAAGAGGTCCAGGTAGCGCTGGCGGAAGCGTGTCTCCACGTCGCGCAGGGCCTCGCCCTCGTACTTCTGCGGCAAGGGCAGGATGCTCTTGGCCAGCATCTCGATGGACTCGACAGCCAGCGACACCTCGCCTGTGCGGGTGCGAAAGACCGTGCCGCGCGCGCCGACCCAGTCGCCGGCGTCGTAATGCTCCTTGAAGGCCTCGAAGGTCTCCTCGCCCAAGAGGTTGCGGCGCAGGTGGAGCTGGATCTCGCCCGAGCCGTCGCGCAGGTGGACGAAGGAGGAGCCGCCGAAGTGGCGCATGCCGCCGACCAGCCGGCCGGCCAGCGCCACGTCTGCCGGGCCCTCCTCGGCCCCCTCGGCCTCTAGGGCCAGAAAGGCCCGGGCGGCCTCGTCGGCCGTGTGGCTGCGCTCGGCGCGGGTGGGGTAGGGCTCGTGGCCGGCCTCGCGCAGCGCGCTGAGCTTGGCCTTGCGAGCCGCGATCAGGCCCTCGAGGCCGCCCAGCTCGTCCGGATCCGGCGCCTTCGCCTGCGCATCGCTCATCGGGGCTACCTGCCTATGGGATTGGGCGGCCGCCGAGCCGGCGACCGGCCGGGCTACTCGACCGAGACGATCTTGAAGTCCATCTGGATGCCGTTGGGCGCCTTGTACTGCACGCGGTCGCCGGCGCGCTTGCCCATCAGGGCCGCGCCCAGCGGCGACACGTTGGAGATCTTGCCCTTGATCGGATCGGCCTCGGCCGAGCCGACGATGCTGTAGACCTCCTTCGGCTCGCCCTTCTCCTCGATGGTCACCTTGGAGCCCAAGACCACCACCTCGGAACCCTCCTCGCGGGCGATGATCTCGGCGCGGCGCAGAAGGTCCTCGAGCTCTTGGATGCGGCCCTCGATGAAGCCCTGCTGCTCCTTGGCCTCGTCGTAGGCCGCGTTCTCGCGCAAGTCTCCATCTTCCTTGGCGTCCTTGATCATCGCCGCCACCTCGGGGCGGCGGACGTTGACCAAATGTTCCAACTCCGACTCCAACTTGGCGTGACCCTCGGGGGTCAACAGGACCGCGCTCTTGCTGTTCATGGCATCCTCGCTAGCGGGTAAAGGCGTGGGCTCGGTGTACAAAAAAGGAAGCTCGGCGGGCATGTTTCGCGCGCCGGGCTCACGGGCAAAGCCACTGTCTGAAGCAGATATGATAGCGTGAGGGCGCATCATGCCAAATCCGGTCAAAATTCAGGCCGGTGTCTCGCGGGCCCGGCGCAGAGCCGGCTTCAAGAAGCAGGCTCTCAGGGCGAGCCCTCAGGGGCGCGCCGGGTCCAGCAGACCGTCCCGCAACAGCAGCGGCAAGTGGAGGGTCGGCGCGCCGGTGGACAGCTCGAGCACCTCGAGGCTGGCCTCCGGCTTGTCGGTGGCCGCGTGGATCAAGAGGGCCGCAGGGAGCGCGTCCTCGGTCATCGGGCAGGCGCGCAGGCGCAACTGGAGCCGGCCACCGGAAGGCGCCAGGTCGGCCAGCTCGCCCGCCGAGCCGTCGATGGGCAGATCGCAGTCCGGGCAGTCGACTTGCAGGCAGTCCCAGGCCGCCTGCCGGAAGCGGTAGCGACCGCCCCGGCTCAGATCGTTCGGCGCGTGGTCGAAGCCGGGGAAGTCCTCGGTGATCGGGTGGTCGCCCAGCGCGTCGGCTGCCTCGATGGCGAAGTCGAAGGCCGCGTCCCCCGCCTCCAGGTCGACCCCGATGCCGTAGACGGGGTGGTTGGCGAAGAAGCGCAGGACGCTCACCTGCTCGTCGAGATCGTAGGGCATGTCGCTGACGAAGAAGCGGATGGCCCCGCTGGACGGATTCCGGGGCAGGCCGGCCCAGTCCGGCTCCAGCGAGCTCGGGTCGACCGGCGTGACGAAGCTGCCGAAGCGCGGGCCCTCGAAGGTCTCGACCTGCCCCACCCGGTCCCAGACCCCGTCTCGGTCGATGTCGAAGAACGCCCGGAAGCGCGCGTCCAGCGGCGTCCGGCGCTCGCCGGCGGTCTGGACGATCATCTCGACGACCTGCAGGCGCAGCTGCGGGTACTCCGGATCGCGGGCCGACTCCGGCAGTCGAAAATGCCGCAAGCCCACCCGCCGGATGTCCAGCGCGGCCGGCACCTCCGCCTCGGCCTCGTCGGCGGCTGCCTGCAGATAGGCTGCCGCGCCTCCGGCCTCGACGCAGTCGTTGCGCAGCGCCAGGCTGGCCTCCGCGCCCGGCGGCAAGTCGACGTGATCGGCCTCGGCCTCCATGCAGCTGTGGCGATGCGGCAAGCTGTAGAAGGGCATGCGCGCCGATTGACCCTCGGCCAGCGGCTGGCCCTCATCATCCACTTCCTCGACCTCGACGTAGCCATCGGTCTCGAAGCGCCCGAAGTCCGGGTTGGAAAGGAGCCGCGAGCGGCCCAAGCCGGTCAAGGTCCAGGGCCGCATGCCGTTGGCGTCCACGCTAAGGCTGGCCGTGATGGTCGCCCGCCCGCCGGCCGGCAGGCGCAGGCGATCCGGCTCGAAGTCCAGGAAGACCCCGGCCTCCCGATCCTCCTCGAAGAGGAAGCGCGCCCCGATGGCCAAATCGCGCGCTTGGGCGCCCAGGTTGCGCAGCTCCAACTGCCGCGACTCCCGGAGCGCGCCCGAGTCGAGGTGCAGCGTGCCGAAGCCCAGCTCGGCGATCCCATCTTGGCTGCGCAGCAGGATCTCCGCGGCGGCTGCCCGATCCACTTGCAGCAGGCCGGCACCCTGGCGCGCGACCGGGACGATCGGGCCTTGCTGGGGCTTCCCATTGTGGATGACCGGCAGCGCTTGGCTGCTCAGCAAGGCGGCCAGGTCCAGGGCGGAGAGCGTCAATTCGTCGCGGCGGGCGCGCTGGCGCAGCAGGGCGCTAGCTCCGGCCACGGCCGGAGCGGCCTGCGAGGTGCCGCTGACGCTCCGCCGGCCATCGCCCGTGCCGGCGCCGGCGGCCAAGACCGCCGATCCGGGCGCGACGACCTGGGGCCCCGGCTTGTCGCCCCTGCGCGCCGGACCGCGGCTGGATCCCTCGTAGACGCGGTCAGCGATGTCGGGCAGCAGGGCCAGGCCCAAGGTAGCGGTGACCGGATCGGGGCCCAAGGCGGCGATCCGCAGATCGAGGCCCGGATCCCGGGCGATCATCACGGCCGGAATGTCGAAACAGCGCCGGCCGGTCGTGCCGCAGATCCCCTCCATGGCCCGCACCGGTGCCTCGTTGGTGTAGACCACCACGCCGATGGCCCCCAGCTGCTGGGCATTGTCCAGCTTGTCGACGAAGAGGCAGTCCCCGCGTTCGATCAGTGCGATCCGGCCCTCCACCGGCTGCACCGGCGGGCTGGGCTGGCCCTCGCGATCGTCGCAAGCCTCGCCGTACCAGGCCAGCCGGCCCTCGATCGGGCCGATGTCGGCCAGGCGCGGCGTCAGCTGATCCTCGGCTTCGACAGCCGCCTCCTCGATGCTCCGCGGACCCCAGGTTGCCCGAAACTGAGGCTGCTTCTCGCCCGGCGCGTGGCTGGCCCCGACGGCCAGCACCTGCGAGCCGACGGCCGGCGCGCCGAGCACGAAGGGCCGATCGCCGTCGTTGCCGGCGCTGGCCACGACGGTCACCCCGGCCTCGGCCAGGCGCTCGAGGGCCGGCTCGTAGGCGGCCAGGCCGGCGCCCCAGCTGGCGCCCAGGCTGAGGCTGGCGACATCGATGCCGCGACGTTGGCCATCTTCGGTCTCGGCCGGCAGGCCGGCCACCTCCAGGCCCAGGTTGTGTGCCAGGATCCACTCCAGCCCGTCCAGCAGCAGGGCCGTTTGGCCGACCGTGTAGCTCGGATCGCTGCTGCGCGGCGCGCCGAAGATCTTGATGGCCACCAGCTGGGCGGCCGGCGCGATGCCCGGCGCGATGCCGGCGCCTTGGGTCGACAGCAGGCCGTCGCCGGCCGCGATCGAGGCCGTATGCGTGCCATGCCCCTGACCCGGCATGCCCTCCGGATGGACCTCGTCCAGCGGATCGTCATCGGGCTGCGGCTGGCGGGTGCAGGCCAGGGCCGGCGGCGGGAAGCGCGGGCAGTCGGCCGCGTAGCGCGAGCCGGCCAGGTCCACCCCGCCGACCACCTTGGCGGTGGGGAAGCTGCCGGCCTCCACGTGCCGTGGATCGTTGTCCAGGTAGGCCTCGATGCTGCCCGGTCCGCCCAGCGCGGCGTGCGTGTAGTCGACGCCGGTGTCCAGGACGGCGATCAGGCTGCCGGCTCCGTCCAACCCCGTCTCGAGGATGGCCCGCTCGGCCCCGACGTGCTGCCGCACGCGGCCCAGCTGAGCGGCGAGTAGGGGAACCGGGAGCAGGCTCTCGACGCCCGCCAAGACCGCGACCTGTCGGGCTCGATCCGCGTCGCCGGCGATCAGGAGCGCATTGTCGGTCAGCTGGTAGCGCGACAGCACCGCCAGGCCCAGTTCCTCCACCTGCGACACGACCGCTTGCTGCCGGGCCCGTAGCCTGTCACGGGCCTGCTCCAAGGCCGCTCGTTCGACCGCTTCGCCTCGGTCCAGGGATGGCTCGGACTGCGCGTCGCCGATCCCGGCTCCAGGCTCCTCGACGCTCGGCGCGCGATCTGCCACCAGCGACTCCCAAAGGTCCGGACCTTCCAGTCGAACCAGCCAATGCTCGCCAGGCGCATTCCCGGCCTGCGGCGCGAGCTCCGCGCCTTCCTGCCCCTGGCCCGATCCTGGCAGGCTGTGCCTGGCCTCGAGCTCCAGCCGCGCGGTCCAAAGATGGGGATCTTCCGTCCCTGTTGGCTCGACATCGCCGGGCATACCCGCGGGTGCGGCCCGGGCGACCGAACCGGCACCCAAAAGGCAGAGCAGGGTCAGGGCGCCGATCGCCCGGCATCCTCGGCTGACGACTTGGAACACGGCGGGCATGTGGATCTCCTGACGATGTCGATGGTCTGCCTGCGAGGGGCGGGACGGCCGGCCGGCGGTCGCCCGACGTGATTTGAAACGTCGGCCCGGCCCCTTTCGTGATGGTCGTTCGATGGCCGGCCTTGCCAACAGGGGGTGGCCCGCGGGCCACCCCCTGTTGAATCTACCCTATGCGATTGGACGGCCAGCGATCGAGTTGGTCTCGGCGCGAGCGCCCGGCCGAACGCGCCGCCTTAGCGGCGCCCGCGTCCGCGGCCACCACCACCGGCGCCGCCGCCGCGACCGCCACGGCTGCCGCCGCCACCGCCGCCGCGGCCACCTCGGCCGCCGATGGCGGCGTCGTTCGCGCGGGCTTCCTCGAGCGACCAGCCGGCCAGGACCGCCTGTCGGCTCAGGCGCGTCTTGCCGTCGGCCACGTCGGTGACCATCACCAGGATCTCGTCGCCCTCGTCGACCACCGAGGCCACGCTGTCGACGCGCTCCTCGGCCAGCTGCGAGATGTGGACCAGGCCTTCCTGGCCGGGCAGGAACTCGACGAAGCAGCCGAAATCGACCACCCGGGTGACGGTGCCGGTGTAGACCTTGCCCAACTCGGGCGTGGCGGTCAGCGCCTCGATCATGTCGCGGGCCATGTTGGCGCCCTCGGCGCCCTCGACGGCCGCGATGTGCACCGTGCCGTCGTCCTGGACGTCGATCTTGACGCCGGTCTGCTCCTGGATGGCGCGGATGGTCTTGCCGCCCGGGCCGATCAGCTTGCCGATGGCATCCGGGTCGATCTGCACCGAGATGATGCGCGGGGCGTAGTCCGACATGTCCGCGCGCGGCTCGGGCAGGGTCTCGGCCATCTTGGCCAGGAGCGTCAGCCGGGCCTCGCGCGCCTGGGCCAGGGCCTGGCGCAGCACGGCCTCGGGCAGGCCCTTGAGCTTGATGTCCATCTGCAGGGCGGTGATGCCTTGCCCGGTGCCGGCCACCTTGAAGTCCATGTCGCCGAGCGCGTCCTCCATGCCCTGGATGTCGGTCAGGACGCGGTACTTGCTCGGGTCGTCGACATCGGTGACCAGACCCATCGCGATGCCGGCCACCGGCGCCTTGATCGGCACGCCGGCGTCCATCAAGGAGAGGGTGCTGGCGCAGACGGAAGCCATCGAGGAGGAGCCGTTGCTCATCAGGACCTCGCTGACCAGGCGGATGGCGTAGGGGAATTCGTCCGGCGAAGGGATGACCGGCCGCAGGGCCGTCTCGGCCAGCGCGCCGTGGCCGATCTCGCGGCGCTTGGGCCCGCGCAGGAACCAGGTCTCGCCGGTCGAGAAGGGCGGGAAGTTGTAGTGGTGCATGAAGCGCTTGGTCTCCTCCGGGCGCAGCGTGTCCAGACGCTGCTCCTCGCCGAGGGTGCCCAGGGTGGCCAGGGTCAGGACCTGGGTCTCGCCGCGCTGGAAGAGGGCCGAGCCGTGGGTGCGGGGCAGCAGGCTGGCCTCGGTGTGCAGGGCGCGGATCTGCTCGGGCTTGCGGCCGTCGGGGCGAATGCCTTGCTCCAGGATCCGGTTGCGCACGCGTTCCTTGTAGTAGCGATCGAAGGCGGCCCGAACCTCCTTGGGCTCGCGCTCGGGCGTCTCGCCCTCGGGTACCTCGAAGCGGGCCTCCCATTCCTGTCGCAGCGCATCGATGGCCGCCGAGCGCGACAGCTTGTCCTCGCTGGCCTCGAAGGCCTGGTCGATGCGATCGCCCAAGAAGCCGCGCGCGCTCTGGTAGAGGTCGTCCGACTCCACCGCCTGCGGGAAGTCGCGCTTCTCCTTGCCCAAGGCATCCCGCATCTGCTTCTGCAGCTCGATGATCGGCTGCATCTCGCGGTGCGCGTGGTGGATGGCGCGGACCATGGTGTCCTCGTCGACCTCATCGGCGCCGCACTCGACCATCAGGATGGCGTCTTCGGTGCCGGCCACGCGCAGGTCCAGGGTGCTGGACTCCATCTCCTCGGCGATCGGATTGACCACGAACTCCCCGTCGACCATGCCGACGCGGACGCCGGCCACCGGCTTGGGGAAGGGGATGTCGCTGATCACGAGGGCCGCGCTGGCGGCATTGAGGGCCGGGATGTCGATGTAGTTCTGGCCGTCCGAGCTCAGCGCGGTGACGATGATCTGGACCTCGTTGCGGAAGCCCTTGGGGAAGAGCGGGCGCAAGGGGCGGTCGATCAGGCGCGCGTTGAGGATGGCGATCTCGCTGGGCCGGCCCTCGCGGCGGAAGAAGGAGCCGGGGATGCGGCCGGCCGCATAGAGCTTCTCCTCGATGTCCACCGACAAGGGGAAGAAGTCGATGCCCTCGCGGGGATGCTTGGAGGCGGTGGCGGTGGCCATCACGATGGTCTCGCCGAGGGCCACGGTCACCGCGCCGCCGGCCAGTTGGGCCAACTTGCCGGTCGAGAAGGTCATGGTCTCGCCGCCGACCTGGCATTGGAAGTCGCGCTCGTCGATCTCGAGCGGCTCCCAGCTGCGAGAGGCGGTCTGGGTCATCGGGTCCTGCATCATCTTGGTCTACCCTCCAGGGGGACGTTGGGCGAGGAGCCGAAGGGCAGGAGCTGGAGGCTGGCTCGCACCCGGACGGTGCGGGACAATCTCCAATTCCTGAACTCCGGGCTGCTCGCGGATCGAGTTGCCGAGGCGCGTCGTCACGGTGGACGGGAAGCGCGTCAGGCTCGTAACGCACGAAAGCCGCGTCTCGGGGACGCGGCGCTTCGGGCGTGGCGGCGTGGAAGCGATCCTCGGGGCTCGGCGGGGCAGATCAGCCGCGGATGCCCAGGCTCTGGATCAGATCGACGTAGCGCTGATGATCCTGGCGGTTCAGGTAGCGCATCAGTCGGCGGCGCTGGCCGACCAGCTTGAGCAGGCCGCGCCGCGAGTGGTGATCGTGCGAATGCGTCTTGAAGTGCTCGGTGAGCTGGCGGATGCGCTCCGTGAGAAGCGCGATCTGCACCTCGGTCGAGCCGGTATCGTCCGCGTCGCGACCGTACTTCTCGACGATCTCGCGCTTGAGTTCCTGGTTGAGCGACAAGGCTGTTCCTCCGTAAGTCCCGAAATCGTGTAACCGCACAATCCTAGCACGTCGCCGAGTCCGATGACAAGTCCTGAGTGTACGGTTTGACCTGAGAAGCCCGCCTTCCATATGATGTTGGTG
Source organism: uncultured Anaerolineales bacterium (assembly GCA_964549495.1). Taxonomy (GTDB): domain Bacteria; phylum Chloroflexota; class Anaerolineae; order Epilineales; family Epilineaceae; genus JACKBJ01. The sequence continues at coordinate 13,666 of CAZJWJ010000030.1, forward strand.
GGGGACATGTGAATAGCGACTACAGAAGTCAGGCGTCGCAGTAGTCGTCGAGGGGAAGCGTACTACGATGTCTCGCACCGCAGACCTGCATCTCTTCGGTAGTCCAGGGGTTCGGCTGGCCGGCGAGGCGGTTTCACTGCATCGCAAGCCGCTGGCGCTCCTGGCCTATCTGGCGGTCACCGGCGAACGCGTCGGCCGCAGCGTGATGGCCGAACTGCTCTGGCCGGGCTCCGCGCCGCGACAGGCCGGCGTCAACCTGCGCAAGGCCATCTGGTCCGTGCACGAGGCGATCGGTGCCGAAGCGCTGGCGGTCGATCCGGCCGGCGATCTGTCCATCGGGACCGATCTGAGCTGCGACGTCCAGCGCTTTTCGCGCCGGCGCGCCGAGGTCCTCGCCCACGGTCATCCCCCGCCCGGCGTCTGCCGCGCCTGCGCCCAGCCCTTGCGGGATGCGCTCCGGCTGACCCGCGGGGAATTCATGGAGGGATTCGGCCTGCCGGACAGCGCCGACTTCGACGACTGGCAGCGGATGCATGCCGAACGGCTCCGACGCGAGCGCGCCGACCTCCTCGATCGGCTGGCCGGCTACCATCGGGCGACCGGTGATTTGGAAACGGCCCGCGCGCTCGCCCAGCGCCGCCTGGGCCTGGACCCGCTGCACGAGGGTGCCCGGCGTCAGCTGATGAGCCTCTGCGTGTGGACCGGCGATCGAAGCGAGTCGCTGCGACAGTATGCCGAGCTCGAGTCGCTGCTGCAGGCGGAGCTGGGCGTGGAACCCGAGGCGGAGACCCGCTTGCTCTACGAGGCGATTCGAGAGAGCCGCCTCCTGCCTCCGCCCGACCGCCTGCTGCCCGAGCCAGGTCGGACCGATGAGCCGGAGGGGACAGATGATCACGGGTCAGGCCGGGAGGATCGGGCCGCGCCGAGCGGTAGATCTGGGCGCCGGTCGGATCGGTCTCCGGCTTCGATCGGCCGGCAGGACGCCTCGGCGCCGGCCGGCTTCCCTGAACGCCAGCCGGCGAGGCCATCACCCGAGCGCGCAACGTCGAGCCGCCTCCTGGACCGAATCGAGGTGGCCGACGCCGAGTCCGCGCCGGCCGCGACCGCGCTGGAGTCCCGCGGGCTCCCCAGACCCATGGCCCGGCTGTTGGCCACCGTCCTGGACCCCGGCGTCACGGTGAGGCTGGATCTCCAGCAAGCGCGCCAGATCGCGGCCTTCCAGCCGCTGGACCTCTTGACCTACCGGCTGGGTCGCATCGCGGCCTGGGCCCGGCCGGGCCAGCGGCTCGATGAGCGCTTCGTCTCGATGCGGCTCCTTCTCGACCGCGGCGAGACGGCACGCGAGGGTCGCTGGCAGGCGCTCGGCGACGATGGGCGGGCCGAGCATCGAGACGAGGCGCCGGGCCCGGGGCGCTACGCCGCCTTGACCGAGGTCCTGGACGCGCGCACCGAGCCGGCCCTGGTCCTGCTCGGCCCGCCGGGTGCGGGCAAGAGCACCCTGCTACGCCACCTCGAGCTCGACTTGTCAGCCTCTGCAATCCGGGGCGAGCGCCGGACGGTCAGCTTCTATCTTTCCCTGTCGAGCTATCGCTCCGAGGTGGAAGGGGTGCCGCCGCCCGATCCCATGGACTGGCTGGTCGAGGCATGGCGAGCGCGCTACCCGCGCTTGCCGCAGCTGGAGTCCCTGATCGAGGAAGGCCGCTTGCTGCTGCTCCTGGACGGCCTCAACGAGATGCCGCATACCACGAGCGCCGAGTACCACCGCCTGGTCGAGCGCTGGCGCGTCTTCCTCCTGCATCGCTTGCTCGAGCGGCCGGGGCTGCGCGCGATCTTCGCCTGCCGGAGCCTGGACTACAGCGCGCCGCTCTCCTCGCCCGAGCTCCGCGTGCCGCAGATCCGCGTCGAAGCGCTGGACGACGATCGCATGCGCGCCTTTCTGAAGGCCTACCGGCCCGAGCAGGCCGAGGCGCTCTGGTCGGCCCTCGAGGCCGCCGATAGCCTGACCTTCTTCCGCCGTCCCTACCTGCTGCGCCTCTTGCTGTCGGAATCGAAGGATCCCGCGGCACCTCTGGCGGATCGCGCGGCACTCTTCACCCGCATCGTGCGCCGCGCCCTGCAGCGCGAGCTGGAGCGCGGCAATCCGGATCTGGGTCCGGGCGGGCTGATCGACCAGCGCGACTGCCGGCGCATTCTGCTCTCGGCATGGCCCGGACCGCATGCGCTGCCGGATCGCTCGCCGCTCATTCCGGCGCTGGAGGACCTGGCCCGCGACATGCAGGCCAGCCGGCCGGCCAGCGGAGGCGCCCAGGTGCGCCTGACCTACGCGCGCAGCCTGGAGTTGATCGATCATCCCCAAGCCGAACGGATCTTGCCGGCCGGCCTGGCCTTGGACCTGCTCGAGGAGGACCTAGCCGCCGACGAGCTGGGCTTCCAGCATCAGCTGCTCCAGGAGTACTTCGCCGGCCGGCGCCTGGTGCGCGAACCGGAGCTCGAGCTCGCGCGCAGCACTTGGCGGGCCGAAGCGGTCGAGCCGGTGCTTCAGGTTCTGCTCGAGTCGCTGCCGGCCTCCGAGCGCCTGCCCGGCCTGCCCACCACGGGCTGGGAGGAGGCGGTGATGCTGGCCGCGGCGATGCATCCTCGGCCGGAGGAATTCCTGGAACGGCTGATGCCGCTGAACCTCGGCTTGGCCGGCCGTTGCGCCCTGGAGTTGGGCGAGCGCTGTCCCGACCGGGCGCTCGAGGGTCTGCGCCGCGCCCTGCTCGAGCGCTCGAGGGATCCGCGGTCCGACCTGCGAGCGCGGATCGAGGCCGGCCTGGTCCTCGGCCGGCTCGGCAGCCCGGACCTGGAGCCACAGCGGGGACCGCAGGGCCGCTACATCGAGCCGCCCTGGGCCGATATCGCGGCCGGCCACTACCCCATCGGCAGCGATGGGCCCATCGACTACCTGGGCAGCGCGCTCGACCACTCCCTGCCGCGGCATCGCGTCCGTCTCGAGGCATTCTGCATCGGTTGCCATGCGGTCACCAACGCCGAGTGGGCCCGTTTCATGGAGGCCGGCGGCTACGAGGACGAGCGGTGGTGGGACAGCCGAGCGGGCCGTGCCTGGCGCCGAGGCGACGGCAACGCGGAGGGCCAGCGCGCGGCGGTGCGCTACTGGTGGCGCCGCTTCCGGGCCGAGCCCCAGATCATCGACCGTCAGCACGAGAGCGGCGAGTTCGATACGCAGAAGTACGCGCTCTGGCGGAGCAGGATCCAAATGAACCAAGCCCAGCTCGAGGCACACCTTCGCGAGCGCTACCCGGACGCGCCGATCGACCAGCCGCTGCACTGGCGCGACGAGGACTTCGACAATCCGCGGCAGCCGGTGGTCGGCATCTGCTGGATGGAGGCGCGCGCCTACTGCCGGTGGCTATCGGCGCAGACCGGCCGCAGCTGCCGGCTGCCGACCGAGCTGCAGTGGGAGGCCGCGGCGCGTGGGCGCCAGGGGCGCCTCTACGCGGGCAGCCCCGAATTCCTGCCGGAGCTCGGCAACACGATGGAGCTGCAGATCCGGCGCACGACGCCGGTCGGCGTCTTTCCGGCCGGAGACACGCCCGAGGGTGCTAGCGACCTGGTCGGCAACACCTGGGATTGGACCAGCAGTGCCTGGGGGCCCGAGGTGATGGAGCCGGCCTATCGCTACCCCTACGATCCCGGCGACGGGCGCGAGGATCCGGAATCGGCCGAGAACGTGTATCGGGTGGTGCGCGGCGGCGCCTGGTTCAACGGCCGGATCAGCGTCCGCTCGGACTACCGTGGGCGGGATCACGCCTTCGATCGGACCAGCCAGCATGGCCTGCGGCTCGTGACCGTGGATCGACCGGAGCGATAATCCAGGCGAAAGGTGCATCTGCCCACCCGCGATGGTCCCTAGACGCTCGAGAAGGAGTTGTCGATGAAGTTCGGAATCGATGGTCCGACCGAACCGAGCGGCCGCGCGTGCTCATCGACCCGCCTTCGTCCATGAACACGCTCCTGCTGTGGGGGGAGTCGATCTTGCACTTCGTGACGCTCCAGCCAGGGAGTGCAGCGCTTCTCGAACCGATGCAGACCGAGCCCTGATTTCGGAGGATCCGCGACCACGTTCAAGTCGACGATCGTCGCTCTGTGGCGATGAAGTCGGTGCGTGACCCTGCTCAGAGCGAGCTCAGCTCGCCCTCCGCCACCGCGACCAGCAGATCCACCGCACCCTCGACGTCGACGAGGTCCACCAGCTGGCTCGGCGAGTGGACATAACGGCTGGGTATCGACACGCAGCCGGCCGGCACGCCGCCGCGGCTGGTCTGGATCGCCCGCGCGTCGGTCGTGCCGCCGGTCAGCACCTCGAGCTGGTAGGCGATGCCGGCCTCCTCGGCCCGCCGCTCCATCAGCGCCCGCAGGCCGCGGTGGGCGATCATGCCGCCATCCTTGACCTTGATGGCCGGCCCCTTGCCCAGGTGCACGTCCATCTTCATGCCCTTGGGCGTGTCGCCCGAGCCGGTCACGTCGATGGCGATGGCCGCGTCCGGCTCGATGCCGTAGCCGCTGGTGGTCGCGCCGCGCAGGCCGATCTCCTCCTGCACGGTGAAGACCGCGTAGACGGCATTCGGCCCTCGCTCGGCGCGCCGCAGCATCTCGACCAGCACCACGCAGCCGATGCGGTCGTCATGATTGGGCGCGATCGGTCGGTCGCCGGCCCAATCCACCCGCTGGCGGAAGCTGGCCAGGTCCCCGACGCGGACCTTCACCTCATCCTTGCCGGCCGCGCCGACGTCGATGTAGAGGTCGCTCAGCGTCGGCGCCTTGCTCGCGTCATCGCGCCGTTCGACCGAGATCGTGCCCACGCTGCCGTCCTCGAAGGTCACCCGCTTGCCGGGCAGGGCGCCGATGATGACGCCGCCGACCGGCGCGAAGCGCAGGTAGCCCTCATCGTCGATGTGGTTGACGATGACGCCGATCTCGTCCATGTGCGCCGCCAGCATCAACTTGGGCGCGCGCTCGGGGTCGACGCCCTCGGCCGGCGCGCGGTAGCAGATCAGGTTGCCCAAGGCGTCCACGCGCAACTGGTCGACGTGGTCGGCCACCAGCTCGGCGATCCGTTCGCGGACCTGCTCCTCGTGACCCGAAGGTCCCCAGACCTCACACAGGCTCTCGATCAGTTCTCTCATCGCGCGACGACCTCCGGCGTCCATCGCTGTAATGCGGCGCGCACCAATGCCAGCGCGTGCCGGTAATCGTCCTTGTGGATCAGGCTGGCCGGCGAGTGCAGGTAGCGGCAGGGGATGGAGATCACCGCCGTCGGCACGCCCTCGCGGGCCAGGTGGATGCGCCCGCCGTCCGTGCCGCCCACCTTGGGCGCGCGGATTTGGTAGGGGATGCCCTCGGCCTCGGCCGTGTCCATCAGGTGGCGGACGAGCCTGGCATCCGCCACCATCGAGTTGTCCATCACCGTCAGCGCCGGCCCATGGCCCAGCCGCATCACCGGCGTCTCGTCGTCTTCCTTTGGCCCGTCGTCCGTCGTGCCGCATTCGAGCACGAAGGCGGCATGCGGCTCGATGGCGTGTGCCGCCACCGCCGCGCCGCGCAGGCCGATCTCCTCCTGCACGGTGAAGACCCCGTGCATCGCGAAGGGGTAGCGATCCTCCAAGAGCTCGGCCAGCAAGGCGCAGCCGCCGCGATCATCGAAGGCCTTGCCGAGCAGGGTCGGACCGAAGTCCAGCAGCCGCGTGTCGAAGCAGGCCCGGTCGCCCGGCTTGACCTTGGCCGCCGCAGCCTCATTGCTGCTCGCACCGATGTCGATCCGCAGGCTCTCGGCCTTGGGCGCCTGCTCGCGCTCGCCGGCCGAGGTCAGATGCGGCGGCGCCAGTCCGATCACGCCCGGCAAGCCATCGGCACCGACCCGCACCGGCTGGCTGGCCAGGATGCGGGCGTCGATGCCGCCCACGGTGTCGAAGGCCAAGAGCCCCGAGCTCTCGATGCGGGTGACCATCAGCCCGACCTCGTCCATGTGGGCCGCGACCATCACCCGATGATCGCTCGCACCACCCGCTTCCGCGTCCTTCTCGGCGTGCAGGTTGCCCATGCTGTCGGCGAAGAGCCGATCCACATGCGGCCGCACCGACTCGGCCAGGATGCGGCGCACCCGGCCCTCGTCGCCCGAGATGCCCGAGGCCTCGCTCAGCCGGGTCAGCAGATCCTGGTTCATGCCGCATCTCCCGGGCTCTCGAGGTCACTCAGGTCTTCGACCAGGCCAGCAGCGAAGCTCGCGTCCAGGCCGGCGATGGTCTCGGCCAGGAGCCGGCCCGTGCGCTCGACGTCCGCCAAGTCCAGGGTCTCGACCGTGGAGTGCATGTAGCGCAGTGGGATCGAGACCAGCCCGGTCGGGATGCCGGATCCGGCCACTTGCAGGGCCCAAGCATCCGTGCCGGTGGCGCCGGCCAGGGGCTCGACGACCTGCTTCATCTCCAGCCGGCCGGCCGCGTCGACGAGTGCCTGGTGCATGGCCGGGTGGACGTTGGGCCCGAAGGCGATCATCGGTCCGCCGCCCAGCTCGGCATCGGCCTTGCTGGTGCCGTGCTGCTTGGCAAAGGAGACGTCGATGGCGATGCCGGCCGCCGGCGCCAGGTGCCAGCCGCTGGTCATCGCGCCACTCAGCCCGATCTCTTCCTGAACCGTGGCCACAGCCAGGACGTTCCAGTGATGCTCGCGTTTCGAGAGCGCCTCGAGGGCCAGGGCGACCGCGGCCACCGAGGCCCGGTTGTCCATGATCTTGCTGGCCACCCGGCCGCCCAGGAGCTTGATCGGCTCGCGCCGCGTGCGGACCACGTCGCCCACCCGTACCAGCTCGCGCACCTCTTCCTCCGGCAAGCCGACATCGATGAAAAGCTGGTCGACCGGCAGCGGCTTGGTGCGCGTCGCCGGCGGCAGCACGTGCGGTGGTCGCGATCCGACGATGCCGGGCAGCGCCCGTTTGCCCCGCACCTCCACCGGCTGGGCCAACATCATGCGCGGGTCCCATCCGCCGACCGTAGTGAAGCGAAGGAAGCCACCCGCCTCGATCTGGGTGACCATCAGCCCGATCTCGTCCATGTGGCAGGCCAACAGGATGGCCGGTGCGTCCGGCCCGCCGCTTCCCTTGCGCGTCGCCACCAGGTTGCCCAGGGCATCCACGTCCAGCGAATCGGCAAAGGGCTCGAAGGCCGCGCGTACCGCCCGTCGGGCTTCCTCCTCGTGGCCGCTGACGCCGGCGGCGGTCACGAGGTCCTGTAGCAACGCGAAGGTATCCATGGGCAAGGCGGGTCCTCGTAGCTCTTCGGCCGGGCTCAGGGCGCGGGCGTCGGCGGTACCAGCGTGATGCGGCCGATGGCTGTGGGCAAGGGATCGCTCGGACCCTCGGGCGTGTCGCTGGGCTCCGGCTCGTCGGTCGGCTCGTCGGTGGGCGGCTCCGTGGGTGCCTCGGTCGGCTCCGGGCTCGGCGCTTCGGTCGGCTCCAGCGTCGAACTGGGCGCCGGGCTTGCGGTCGCCGCCGCGGTGGGGAAAGAGATGGGCGTCGGGCTCAGCCGAGGCGTCGGCGTGGTCTCCGGCGGCGCCGGGCTGGGCTCGGGTGTCGGATCTCCATCGTCGTCATCATCCTCGACCGGCTCGGGATCGGGCCGGTCGGTTGGTGGAGCCGGGCTCGGTGCGTCGCCATCACTCTGGTCCTCGGTCGCCGTAGGCTCGACGACTTCGGTCTCGACCGCCCGGGACGTGCCGCCGCCCGGCACATTGAGCACCCAAAGCGCGGCCCCGGCGGCGTAGCAGGGTAGGGTGAGTAGCGCCAGGGCCAGGAAGAGGCTGTACAGGCGGCGACGGCCGGGCGGTTGTCGGTCCAGCCAATCGGCGATGCGATCGAGCACCTTGGGGCCTCGGATGGGTCTCGTTCAAACGTCGGCCCGCAGGGCCGCAAGAGGCGGCATCCTAGCATCCACAAAGCGGATTGTCAACGCATCTTGCGCCATGTATACTCGCGCCTTGGCCGCGGCCCGGACCGCGACCGACCGCGATTCCGCCGACGCCCCAAGACCCCGAGCGAGGTTCCCCGGTGACCCTTCCCGAGCGCATGCAAGCGGTGGCCAAGACCGAGGCCGGCGAGGGCCTGAGCCTGGTCGAGCGGCCGGTGCCCCGACCGAATCGCGGCCAGGTCCTGGTCCGCGTCCGCGCGGCCTCGATCTGCGGAACCGACCTGCATATCTACGACTGGGATCGCTGGAGCCAGGACCGCATCCGACCACCGGTTGTATTGGGTCACGAGTTTGCAGGCGAAGTGGCGGCCCTGGGCGAGGGCGTCGATGATCTGCCGCTGGGCACGCCGGTATCGGCAGAAGGCCACATCCTTCTCCCGGGCGCCCGCCATGTGGTGCCGGGCCAGGAGCATCTGGCCACCGACATCGAGGTCATCGGCATCGACCGCGACGGCGCCTTCGCCGACTACCTGCTGGTGCCGCGCGAGAACATCTGGATCAACCCCGACGACCTGGACCCCGAGATCGCCAGCCTGCAGGACCCCTTCGGCAACGCGGTGCACACGGTGCATGCCCAGCCGGTGGCCGGCCGAACCGTCCTCGTGACGGGCGCCGGCCTGATCGGCCTCATGGCCATCCCGGTCGCCCGCGCCGCCGGCGCTGCCGCGGTCTACGTGACCGACATCAATCCGGGCCGCCTGGACATCGCGATGCGTCTCGGCGCAGACGCCGCCTTCGAAGCCACCAAGGACCCGGTCGCCAAGGTCCTGGCGGCGACCGACGGAGCCGGCGTGGACGTCTTGCTGGAGATGTCGGGGGCGGCGCCGGCCATCGATCAGGGCTTCGCGGCCTTGCGCCCCGGCGGCGATGCCGCCATCCTGGGCCTGCCGGGCAAGCCGATCGAGATCGACTGGGCCTCGCACGTGGTGATCAAGGGCGCGACGGTCCGCGGCGTCTACGGTCGAAAAATCTGGGAGACCTGGTATCGGATGCGCTCCCTGTTGGGCAGCGGAGCGGTGGACCTGCGGCCCCTGATCACCCACCGCTTCCCCCTGGCCGACTTCGAAGCCGCCTTCGATGTCATGAAGTCCGGCGACGGTGGCAAGGTCATCCTTCTCCCCGGATCCTAACGCGTATCGAATCGAGTTCATCTCCGAAAGCGCCCAAACTCACGCACCACGCCCCAGATCGAGGAGCAGCAGGATGACGAGCGAGCAAAGCCCCGGCAAGCTGGATTATCTGGTCGAACAGCTGGACGAGCTGCGCGACAAGGGCTTGTACACGACCATCCGGACCTTGGATAGCCCGCAAGGCGCCTGGCTGGAGATCGAAGGCCGGCGGGTGCTCAACTTCTGCTCCAACAACTACCTCGGCTTCGCCAGCGACCCCGAGCTGATCGAGGCCGCCAAGAGCGCCATGGATCGCTACGGCGTCGGCCCCGGCGCCGTGCGGACCATCGCGGGCACCCTGGGCATCCACATCGAGCTCGAACGCCGACTGGCCGAGTTCAAGGGCGTCGACGACACCATCGTCCTGCAGAGCGGCTTCACCGCCAACTCCGGCGCCATCCCGGCCCTGGTCGGCAAGGGCGACGCCATCATCTCCGATGCCCTCAACCACGCCTCGATCATCGACGGCGTGCGCCTGGCCGGCAAGGCCGATCGCTACGTCTACCAACACGTCGACATGGACTCGCTCGAGGAGCAGCTGAAGGCGGCATCGGCCAAGGACTACCGGGCGATCTTGATCATCACCGACGGCGTCTTCTCGATGGACGGCGACATCGCCCCGCTGGATCGGATCGCCGAGCTGGCCGAGCGCTACGGGGCCATCACCATGGTCGACGACGCCCACGGCGAGGGCGTGATCGGCCGCGGCGGCCGCGGGGCGGTGGACCACTTCGGCCTGCATGGGGTCTTCGACATCGAGGTGGGCACGATGAGCAAGGCCTTCGGCGTGATGGGCGGCTACGTGGCCGCCAAGCAGCCCATCGTCGACTGGCTGCGCCAACGTGCGCGGCCCTTCCTCTTCTCCAGCGCGCTGAGCGTGCCCGATACCGCCGCCTGCCTGAAGGCGGTCGACATCCTGGAGCGCTCGACCGAACGGGTCGACAAGCTCTGGGAGAACGCGCGCTACTTCCAGGGGCGCATGCGCGAATTGGGCTTCGACTTGGGCGTGACCGAAACGCCGATCTCGCCGGTGATCCTGGGCGAGGAGAAGCTGGCGCAAGCCTTCAGCCGCCGGCTCTTCGAGGAAGGCGTCTTCGGCACCGCCATCGCCTTCCCGACGGTGCCGATGGGCACCGCCCGCATCCGGGTGATGATCTCGGCGGCGCATTCCATGGAAGATCTGGACTTCGGCATCGACCACTTCGCTCACGTCGGGCGCGAGCTCGGCGTCATCGATTAGCCCGGATCGCGAATTCCATCCGGCCCGCGAATTGAGGTGATGTGCCTCGGATGATCCCGTCTTCTCGCAGGCTCTTCTGGCTGGTCCCGATCGCAGGTCTCGTCGTCGCCTCGTGGCTGGCGGAATGGAACGTGGGTTCCGAATCGAGCCTGAAGGCCCAAGACGAGCCTCGCTTCGTCATCGCGCTCCCGATCCTGCCGCGCGGCGCCGACCTGCGTCGGCCGGAGTCGACCTGGACGCCATCGGCCACCCGGGAGCCGAGCCGCACGCCGACGCCGGATTCGACCCCGACGGCGACGCGCGATGCGACGGCCGGCCCGAGCCCGACACCGAGCCCGACGGTCGATGCCGGCTCGACGCCGACCCCGGCCACCGGACCGGGCATCCCGGCCTGCGACGCGGTGCGCGGCGACGCGGGCGGCCTGCGCTTCTCGCGCGACGGGGGTGCCAGCCTGGCGCCGGGCGCTCGGCCGCTGGATGCGGTGGCCTACACCTGGGCCATCGACATCGATCCGCGGGATCCGGACGTCCTCCTCGAGCTGCACCAGGGTGCGCTCTACCGGTCGGAGGATGCCGGCTGCACCTTCGATCGCATCGAGGCCCTGCCCGAAGGCGCTTGGGATCGACTGACGCGAGCCCCCTCGCGCCCCGAGCTCTGGGTGCTCAGCTCGATCTTCGAGTCGCGGCTGGCGTGGACGGAGGACGACGGAGCGTCCTGGCAGACCGAAAGCCTGCCCGACGACGTCCACGTCTTGGTGGTCGACCCGCTGAATCCTTGGGGCTGGACCTTCGCCGGCCGGCAGCCGCAACTCTACCGGCGCGATGCGGCCGGCGAGAAGTTCGACATCCTGCCCCTTGACATCGAGGGGGTCGACAGTCTGGTATCGGCCGCGGTCGCCCCCGGCGATCCCGGACGGTGGATCGTGGGCAGCAGCCTCCGCGGGCTCTTCCGCTCGACGGATGGCGGAGCCAGCTGGGCGCCGGCCAGCGAGGGGCTCTTCGGCGACCTGGGCGAGCCGGCCGAACCCGTGACGGCTGTCGTTCCCTCCTGGATCACGATCGCGGCCTCCGATCCACGGGTCGCCTTCGCGGTGGTCAACCGCGTCGCCCGCTCGAGCAGCCAGCGCGCCATCTGGCGCAGCGAGGATGGCGGCGCGACCTGGCAGCGCCGCGTGGGCCGCGAGGAGCTGGCCGCGCTCTCCGAGCTGACGATCAGCGGCGGCACGCGGGTCTTCATCGACCCTTACGACCCCGACCGCGTGCTCTTCGGCCTCGGCGTCGCATTCGGCGGCTACGGCACCGACCTCTTCCGCTCGGCGGATGGCTTGAGCAGCTTGGCGATGAGCCACTTCGACGACTTCTTCGGGGTCGACGCGATGGCCTTCGGGCCGGCCGGCAGCCAGCTGATCTTCGTCGGCGTGTCGAGCAACCGGCCCAGCCTCGGCCCCTGACTCGGGTCGACAAGATCCCCGGAGCTCAAGGGCAAGCCGCTTACGGGCAAGCCTGCGTACCCGGCAGCATGTAGGTCAGCTCGAGCACCGGGCCGTGAGCGCCTCGCTCGGGTTCCGAAGCCCGGATCTTGAGACTGGGGCTGTTGGGCCATTCGTGGCGTAGGCGCAGCGCGTAGCCATAGTCCAACTCCGGATGCTCGAACCAGAAGCGGAAGGCCGCGTCCATCCGGTCGGCGGTGATGCGCTGGGGCTGGTCGATGGCGGTCAGGGTGGCCACGGCGTCGGTGACCTCGGCCAGATCCCATTCGCTGTCGTAGTCCGAGGGTTGGTCGCCGGCCCGCCCCAGCGCCGAGGCACCGGCGCGGTTCCAGCGTCCGTCCGGATGGCTGTGATCGCGCCAGGTCGGACCACCCGTCGGGCTGTTGTTGAAGTCTCCACCCCGGTGGTCGCGCCAGGGCTGCAGGACCCTGCGCAGTTCGAGGGTCTGCGCGTCGCCCATCTCGGGCCGCAGGATGATGGCTGCCTGGCGGATGAAGTCGTCGGCGGTGACGCCGGTCACCTCGCGGAAGGCCGCCTGCCATTCGAAGCGGATGAAGCCGGGGTTGCGCGTGTCGCCGTCCTGGTAGAGCCAAGGGCTGCCGTGCGACCAGGTCGACAGGCCCGGTCCGACCGGACCGGCGTCGTGGACCTCGATGGTCAGGTGCTCGTAGCCCGAACCGCCCAGGGTGATGGTCGGGCTGGGTCGCAGCGCGAAGCCGCGGCGGTTGCGCGGGTCGTCGGGTCGCAGGCTGTTGGCCCGGCCGAGCGAGCTACTGCCGGCCATGTCCAGAATGCCTTCGCGGGCGGCCAGGTGGAACTCCTGGACCTGGCATTCGATGGGCAATTCGACCTCCAGGCTCACCCGGTCGCCGTTGCCTTCGGGGTAGTCGATCGACCGGATCGTCAGCGGGCTGCCCGACCCGTCGGTGAGCCGGTAATGCTCGGGATCCGTAGCGCTCTCCTCCTCGACCGCCTCGTTGAACCAGGCCTCGATCCGGCGGTGGCTCGAGGCCTCGACGCGGACCAAGTAGGGCGGCTCGGTGTCGCGTGCGGCGCGCACCTCCTCCGCGCCGGTCCGGCCGTCGAGTGAGAGCACGAATTCGGCCAGGTCGTCGATCTGGCGACCCAGTAGGCGACCCGGGTAGCCGTGGGCTGCCTCGCGCTGGCCGTAGGCGCCGTAGTCGGCCAGGACCTCGGCCATGCTGCCGGCCCAGCGGTAGGTGCCGTCCCAAGGACTGGTGTCGAAGACGCCGATCAGGGTCGGCGTATTGACACACCAAAGACACTCGCCGCGGCGGCCCGCATCGTTCAGCTCGCGCTCCCCGCCATCCCGGCGCTGGCCGACGTCGTGGAAGCCGAAGTCGAGGAAGGCCGATTCGGGGACGTGGCAGCTGGCGCAATCGGCGTCGCCGCTGTACTGCTGGTGGTCCGGGCCCTGGAAGATGGCCGCACCCCGCTGCGCGGACGGACTCAGGCTCGCGTCGGACTGGCGATAGGGACTGCGATCCAAGTGCGGCAAGACCTCGAGGAAGTGGGCCATGGCGTCCAGGTCGGCATCCAAGCCGGCATTCGGCTGGCCCAGCTCCGGCCGGGCTCGATCGCCGAGGAAGCCGGTCCCGCCCATCAGGGGCCCGCGGATCGTATGCTCGAAGTCCTGGACCTCGTCGCGGTCGCCCGAGCGGTGCAGCTGCCCCCAGCCCAGGTCGGCGGCACGCTGGCCGGCGTCGAAGGTGCTGGCCAAACCGCGCATCGAGGGCACCGCGCGCGGCCCGTGGCCCTGGCCGGCGGTGCCGGCCGGCAGGTGCTCGAAGTTCCAGGACCGGCCGTCGTGCTCGCCGTTGATGTGGCAGGAGGCGCAGCTGACCTTCTCGTTGGCGGAGATCCGGGGATCGGCGCTGGTGAAGAAGAGCCGCGCGCCGGTCAGGGCCTCCGCGTCGGCCAGCGGATCGTCCGGGTCGGGCGGCAAGAGGTCGACCCGCCGGCTCTCCACCGGCTGCATGGGCCGGCTGAGGTCGACGACCGACAGGTCGAAGCTGAGGCTGTTGAAGACGTAGGCCCGCGCCGCCTCCGGATCGACCACCAGGCCCTTGGGTCGACTGCCGACGCGCAGCTCGGGCAGACCGGGTGCACGCGGATCGACCTCCGACTTGAACATCCGCGTCTCGCGCGGCAGGACGATCAGCTCGTCGGACTGCTCGGCCAGCGCCAGGGCGTAGCGCCCCTCGCCGGCGCGCAGGAAACCCAGGTCGACCAGGCCCGAGACGCTGGCGTTCCAGCCGTAGCCCAACCAGGGCGGGTTGTTGTCGCCGCGCAGCGGGTCGTGGACCTGCACCGCGCTGAGCACGACCTTGTCGTCGGCGGTCAGGGCGCGGCGCGAGAGGTCCAGCCGGCGGATGCTGGCCTGGATGACCGAGTCGGGGCCGGGCTCGTCGTTGTGGAAGTTGTGGTACTGCATCGGGAACCACATCCGGCGGACCTCGCCCCAGGCGGGCTCCATGGCCGGATGCCCGCGGAAGGTCAGGTAGCCGCCTTCGGGTAGGTTCTTGAACTCGTCGTCGGCCTGCAACTGGCTGCCGTTGCGCGGGCTGGCCGCGCCGGGCCGCAGCAAGGTCGTGACGCGATGCCCCGCCTCGCCGCCCAGCTGGACCCGCGAGAGCCTGGGGTGCTCGCCCTCGGGATGCAGGTGGGTAACCCAGGCCTCGCCCGGCCGGTCGGTGAAAGCGATGCCCAAGGGGCTGCGCCAGACCGGCTCGATGAAGGTCGTCTCCAGGCTCTGGACGTCGACGACCGCGATGGCCGGTTTGCGATGCAAGGTGACCAGGGCCCATCGCTGCCGACCGTCCTCGCCGGGCGGCGAGAGCGCGATGCCGTAGGGACCGCTCCCAAAGGGCATTTCGACGCCGCCCACGACCCGGCCGCTCTCGCCGTCCAGCAGGTAGACCCGGTCGCTGCCGCGGGCCGTGACCCAGACGCGATCGCCCGAGTCCTCCACCGCCACGCCTTCCAGCTCGTGGCGTAGGGGGCGGCCGCGGTCGCTCGGTGAGGGCAGCCGGAAGTGGGCCACCTGGCCGCTCTGGCTGTCGTAGCGCGAGACGGCTCCGGCATGGGCGTTGGCCACCCAGACGTAGCGACCCTCGGGTCCGATGGCCACCGGCCCGCTCTTATAGAGCCGATCGCCCGAGCCGCCCACCGGATTCTGCGCCGTGGCCGTCGGTGTCGAGGGCTCGGTGGGCCGCGGCTCGGTCGGGCGCGGTTCGGTCGGTTCGGGCTCGGTGGGGCGGCGAGTCGGCTCGGGCGCGGTGGCGCGTGCCGTCGGTTCGGGCTCGGTCGGTCGTGCGGTTGCCCCCGGCTCCGTCGGCCGGGGCGTGGCCGGCGCGACGACCACGGGGTCTTGAAGCGCGTTCAGCGCCACGCCGCGCGCCAGGAAGGGCAGCACGGCCACCAAGCTGCGATCCAAGGCCGATGGGCCGTCCGGCGAGGCCTCGGCCGCGCGCTCGGCGGCTTCCGGTAGCGCTTGGCCCATCGCCATGCGCGCCGGCCAAGCGGGTGCTGCGGATTCGCGGGATGAGACCTCGGCGATCGCGGCGCTGGCGACCGGCAGGATCAGCGCGAGCAAGAGCATCACGCCGAAGGCGAGCGATCTGAGCACCGCGGCTCGATGTCCGACGCGGAACGGCGCTCGCATCTCGCCGGCGAAGGGATCGATCGGGATTCTCGGGGTCACGTCGGCCTCCTGGACCAGGCGAGCGGTGGCTTCACTTTCCACAAGGACGGACCGGGCGCTGGATGTCGAGCCTCCCGGTAGATCCGGGCTGCTCGAGCTTCCCGCAAGCATCTCTCTGACTGTGCACCCGCGCTTCGAGACGCTCCGGCCTTCGGGTTCCATAGACACCGCGGCCGGGAGAAGTGAGACGCCAAGCTGCAGGCCGGTGCCTGATTCGCCACCGGGAGCGCGGCCGGGTGGCGTGTTGGCGACCGGTCGCGACGAGCCTTCATCCGAAGTCCTCGAAGGTCCCCTCCGCTCGGGCACGGTCGGCCTGCGGGGCCTCAATCCTCGTTCGTGCTCGGCCCGCTCGTATGGGTCGCTCGCACGTGACGCATTCGAGCGCGGAGCTCATCGAGCTCGCCTGCCAGCCCGGGAAGTCGGGGCCGGGCCAGCTCCAGCGTCTCCTCGACCAGCGGGCCCAGCAGCCGCGCGGCCACCGCCGGGCGGGCCGCCAGGCAGCGGCGGATGCGACCGGCCAGATCCGCCGGCGCCAGCGGCAGCTCCTGGCAGCAGCGGTCCAGATGCTTCAGCGTCCGGGGTGGGTAGACTCGGCCGGCGGCGTGGAGCAGCAAGAGCAGGCGCTCGATGTCGCCGGCCCGATTGAGCTGGTAGAGCAGCGCGTCGTCGCGCTGGCCCAGCATCCGGTAGGTCCAGGGCGCGAAGCGAGGCAGCTGCCGGCGGGCGAGATCCTCGGCGACCGCGTCCGGCAAGCGGCCGGCGGCTTCGGCCCAGGCCTGGATGCGATCCGCGCCCAGGATCGGCCAGGCGCGCTGGATGCTGTGCAGGACGGCCAGCTTGATCCGATCGGAATCCTGCCGCTGGGTCACGTCGGCCACCAGCTTGTCCATCGACACGGCCAGCTTGTGGGTGACGTCGACCTCGAGCCCTTCCCGCGACCCGCCACCCAGATACCAGGTGTCGGCCCGGCTCTGCAGGGCCAAGTCGGGCTGGCGGATCTCCGAATCGTCCATCGCCAGGTCCTGCCCGCCGAGCGAGTCCACCACGTCCCGACGAGATTCGGCGGCCGGCGTCTGATGCCAGTAGACGATCAAGTCGAGGTCGGACCAGGCATCGGCCAGGCCGCGGGCGGCGCCGCCGACCAGGGCGATCGCCAGGACCTTTTCGTCGGCGGCGTAGGCGGGTGCGATCTGGTCGCGCGCCAGCTCGAGGCGCCAGGTGGAGGCTTCGTTCACGGGGCTTGCTACCCATTCGAGTCACGGTGGCGGTCTACCCGGCCGATCCGGCGTTCGGCCGGCCGGATCATAGCACGCCAGCCGATCCCCTGGCCCGAAACCGCCGGTGCCTGTGCTATGGTTGCCGATCTCGCCGCCCGCGCGATGCCGCTCGCCCGGGCCCCCCGCCGAGGTCGCCAACTTGACCGCAGCCCGCTCGACGCCTTCGCGCCTGGATCCCGCCACGGTCGACCACACCCTGCGCTGGGAAGGCCTGCGCAATTACCTGGCACGGCCGGCGCGGGTAGCCGCCATGGGCGGCGGCCTCTTCCTGCTGGTGGCCATCGACCATTTCGAGGCCGGGCCGACGGCCAAGGCGCTGATCGCCGGCGCCAGCTTCATCGGCCTGATGGCCTCGCCGATGACGGTCTGGCTGGCGGCTCGCTTCCGCCTGTCGATCAGCCGGGCCTTGGCGCTCTTCATGTTCGTTGCGGCCGCCGGCATCGGCCTGGCCGCGCTCAGCCCGGGCTTCGGGGGCTTCTTCTTCGGCACGCTGATCGGCGCGCCGGCCATCATGGCCAGCGCACCGCTGATGACCGCCCTGTGGAACGACAGCGTGCCCGGCGAGCGGCGCGGCCGGCGCTACGCGCGCATGACCAGCCTGGCCGGTCTGACCGGCGTGCTCAGCGCGGCGGCCATCGCGGCCTGGCTCGATGCCGACATCGCGCGCTACCGCTGGGTGCTCCTGATGCTGGCCGGCGGCATGGCCGGCGGCGCGCTGGCCGCGCTGCGCATCGACAGCGGGCGGGTGCGCGCCGAGGGGGGCAACCCCTATCGCCGGCTGAGCCTGATCTGGCGCGACCGGCGCTTCGGCCTCATCCTCCTGGGCTGGTTCCTGCTGGGCTTCGGCAACCTGGCGACGATGCCGCTGCGTCTGGAACACGTGGCCGGGGCCGGCGCGGGCTTCGGCTACGGACCGCAGACCGTGCTCTGGTTGACCCAGGTGCTGCCTCAAGCGGTTGGATTGCTGGCCACGCTGGCCTGGGGCCGGCTCTTCGACCGATTCGACTTCCTGGCCATTCGGATCGGTCTCAACCTCTTCTTCGCCGCCTCCATCCTGGCCTTCTTCACCGACTCCCTGGCCCTGCAAGCCACCGGCTCGGCGCTCTTGGGCGTGGCCCAAGGTGGGGGCACGCTGCTCTGGGGTCTGTGGGTCACGCGCTATGCGCCCGAAGACCGCATCGCCGACCACATGTCGGCCCACACCTTCCTCACCGGCGTGCGCGGCCTGATCGGGCCCCTGGTGGCCTACCACCTTGCCCAGACCCTGCGGCTCGAACAGATCGCCTGGATGGGCGTCGGCTTGATCGCGATCTCCAGCCTGCTCTTCGTCTTCCTGTGGCGTGACCGGAAGCGGTCTGTCGCGTCGTGAACGACCTCTCGACCCGGCGATCCCGGCCATCGGACGACCGGGATCTCGTCCGTCGCACGATCTTGTGGGAAGGGCTGCGGACCCTTTCGAGCCAGCCGGCGCGGGTGGCCGCGCAGGGCAACGGCGTCCTGGTCCTGGTGGCCTTGCAGCACTTCGAGGCCGGCGGATTGGCCAAGGGGCTGGTCGCCGGCTCGGGCTTCCTGGGCCTCATGATGGCCCCCTTGATCGTCTCGGCGGCGGCGAGATTTCGGCTCAGCGTCAGCGGCGGCCTGGCGCTGCTCAGCGCCCTGGCGGCTTCCGGTCTGGCACTGGCCGCCTGGAGCCCCGACTTTTCTGGCTACCTGGCCGGCATCCTCGTCGGACTCCCGATGGCCTTCGCCGTCGCGCCGCTGGTCACCGTCCTCTGGCGGCAACAGGTGCCCGAGGAGCGGCGGGGTCGGAGCTTCGGGACGGTGACGGCCTTGGCCGGCCTGGTCGGCGTCGTCTCGAGCTTCGGGATCGCCGCCTGGCTGGGCGAGGGCGTCTCGGGTTACCGGCCGGTGATCGCCGTGCTGGCCCTGCTGATGGCCGGCGCGGCCTTGGCCGCCTGGCGCATCGACAGCCGGCCGATCGCATCCAGTCGGCGCAATCCCTACCGCGTCCTGGCATGGCTGTGGCGCGAGCCGCGCTTCGGCGCCATCAACCTGGCCTGGTTCCTGCTCGGCTTCGGCAACCTGGCGGTCCTGCCGCTGCGGGTCGACTACTTGGCCGGGCCCGACGCCGACTTCGGCTACAGCGCGCGCACCGTGCTCCTGCTCACCCTGGTCCTGCCCCAGGCCATCGGCTTTCTGGCCAGCCTGGGCTTCGGGCGGCTCTTCGACCGCCTGAGCTTCCTGCATCTGCGCATCGCCATCAACCTCCTCTTCGGCCTGGGCATCCTGTGCTTCTTCACGCCCTGGCTCGGACTGCAGGTGGCCGGGGCGCTCCTGACCGGTGCCGGCTTCGGCGGCGAGGCGGTCATCTGGGGCCTCTGGGTGACCCAGTACGCCCCCGAGGAGCGCACGGCCGACTACATGGCGGTTCACACCTTCCTGACCGGCTTCCGCGGTCTGTTCGGTCCGCTTCTGGCCTACCGGCTGGCCGAGCAGCTGCCCTTGCCCACGGTCGGCCACCTGGCGGCCGGCCTCATCGCGCTCAGCGCCCTGCTCTTCCTGCGCATCCTGCGCTCCGAGGACCGCCAGCCTTCCGTTTGACGGCCGGCCCCTGCGGTGATACAAGCCCGAGCCACGGTCGCTCGCCAGCGGGCGAGGCCCCGGGTCCACCGCGCGACGGATCGCGCATTCGCATGGAGTTCAGCACGATGACGAAGTCACAGCCCTTCCTCCTGGCCCTGTTCGTCGGAGCCGGCATCCTCACCGCGGCCGGGCTCGGTCTGGTCGTCCACGCGGCCTCGGACAGCGAGCGTGACGTCTCGCGCAGGGTCGAAAGGATGTCCGCCACAGAGCTGCGTGCCAGCCGGCCGATGACCACGGCGACCGCAAGCGCTACGGTCTCTGCGACCTCGACCCTCACGCCGACGTCGACGCCCAGCCCGTCACCGACCCGGCCCGCCTACATGCCCCTTGCCAGTCTGAATCTGGACAAGGACGATCTGGCCGAGCCCTGGCTGCACTTCGGACCGCGGGACCTGGCTCGGCCCCTGCGCTTGCCGACCCTCGACGGAACGCTGGGCATCCTGCCCGGCGATCCGGGTGACGAGAGCTACATCTTCATCGGCCGGCATCCTTACTCGATTCTGTCGCAGCAGATCTGGGAGGCCAGCGTCCAGCGCCTGGTCGAGACCTCGCCGACCGACGTCCACTGGGTCTTCATGGCCTACGAGGACAGCGACGAGGCGGCGGAGGCGGTCGTGCAGGCCCAGCGCGATCGGATCTTCGAGGAGATCGACCGTCTGGCGGCCGATCGTGCCCACTGGGAGGAGCACCTGCACTTCGTGAAGGTCAATCCGATGACCCTCGACAGCTGGTTCACCTACCTGCTCCAGGACTGGGGTAGCTCGAACCCGTTGGCGGTCGTCCGCTGGCAGGAAGGCGGGCAGCCGATCGAGCGGACCCTCGACACCACGGCCGACAGTGGGTGGGCGCCGCAAATCGGCCAGGACGATCCGATGGAAGGCGGCCTGGCCTGGTTCGGTCTGGCCTGCAACGGAGAGGATCCCGCGCAATCGGTCGAGGGCAAGATCGCCCTCGTCGAGCGCGGCGTCTGCCCCTTTACCGACAAGGTGCTCAACGCCGAGCGCTTTGGCGCGACCGGCGTCCTGATGTTCTCCGACGATCGGCCCAAGACCCAGATGGCCGGCAGCTGCGAGACCTGCCCCAACATTTCGGTGGTGATGATCGACCAGGCCCCCGGCCGGGAGATCCGCGACCAACTCGTCGGGGGCAACGAGGTGACGGTCTCGGTCTCCAACTTCTGGGCCCAAGCCCACGGTTTCGGCATCGATCACGACGGCCTGCTGCGCGAGTTCGGCTGGATCCCCTATGGCTTCCCGCAGTACCACACGCATCAGTTCGACCTCTACGAGCAGATCGCCTTCGAGGCCCAGCATTACCACTTCGAGCATGGCATCAAGTCGCGCATGCGGGCCGAGGAGGAGGCCGGCGAGGTCGAGGTGGTGCCGGTCTTCGAGGGCGTCCTGGCTTCGGACCCGACCTGGTCGGGCCGGCGGTCCATCGCCGAGGTCGAGCTGCCCTCGGCCGAGGAGATGAAGCAGTTCGACAAGCTCGAGGTCGACTTGAAGCTGGCCTGCCGCAATGGCGAGGACGCGAGCTGCGGCGACTGGGACTACCTGGTCTACCTCTACCTTTGCGACGATCCGGACAACCCGAACGCCTGCGACAACGAGATCGGCCGCTTCATCACGGCCTACAAGCGCCAGAGCCATTGGGTGACCGACATCTCGCCCATGTTGGGCTACTTCCAGGAAGGTGGAACGGTTCGGCTGGGCTTCTGGACGGTCCAGCCCTACGTGCTCGACATGAGCTTGCGGTTCGGAAAGAGCGAAGAGGCCAAGGCCGCCGGCGGCGAGAACCTGGTCCCCAGCGGCCTGCAGCCGCTCTTCGGGCCGAACGGGCGCTTCAACCGAACCTTCGACGAAGACTACAACGATGCCTTCGAGCCGATCACCGTCACCGTGCCGGCCGGCGTGGAGAAGGTCGAGCTCGTCACCATCATCAGCGGCCACGGCTTCGCCGTCGACAGCGAGCAATGCGCCGAGTTCTGCAATCACACCCACCGCTTCACCATCGACGGCGACGCGGACGATGCGGTCTACATCGACCATCCGATCATGGACGATCCGGTCGGCGCCGACATCGGCTGCGCGCTGCAGGTGCTCGAAGGGGTGACGCCGAATCAGTTCGGCACCTGGCCCTTCGGGCGGGCCGCGTGGTGTCCGGGGCAAGACGTTCCGGTGAAGCGGCACGACCTGACCGATCGGCTCGTGCCGGGCAAGGCGAGCGTCATCGAGTACTTCGGCGGGCTGCGAGGCCAGCCCTACGCGCCCGTGCGAGCGCCCGGCGTCGATCCGGAGGCCGGCTGGGACATGCGCATCGAGATGAAGAGCTTCTTGCTCTACTGGAGCCGGCCCGAAGGCGGATGAGCGCGACATGAGCATTGCCGCTTCGGGGCCCGTGGCGATTGCGATTCGCGCCGCATCCCGTTAGAATCGAAGTCGCAACGCGGGAGGAAACGCCGGCCCGCAAGGACGACCGACATGCATTGGAGAAGGTAATGATCGAATTCAAGCTGGACCGCAGGGTCTTCTATGGCCTGATGACGGTCCTGGGCGTGGGCTTGGCCTTGGGGCTGGGTCTGCTGCTCGGCAGGATAATGGGCGGGGGGCAGGAGGCGGCGGATACGCCGGCCGCCGCTCCGGAGATGGCGCAGCCGCCGGCCGATGCCGGCGGTCAGCCCGGCGCCATCACGCTCAACCCGGACGACCCGGAGGGCGCGGTCGAGATGATCCAAGGCGGGGGCCAGACGGCTCCCGATGCCGCGGCGCCAGGACAGCCGGCGCCGAGCATCGACTACGCTGCCTTGGGCATCAACGCCGATGGCGAGTTGACGCCGGAGCAGGACGCGACGGTGCAGCGCATCTCGCAGGCGGATGCCGAACAGAAGCTCGAGGACCCCAACGTGGTCTTCGTGGACGTGCGCTCCGACCTGGAGTTCGAGCAGGGTCACATCCCCGGTTCGCGCAACATCGTGGCCTACCAGGCCGACGACCAGCTCTCGACGCTGCCCAAGGACCAAGAGATCATTCTCTACTGTGCCTGAGCAAACGAGCACACGAGCGCCCGTGCGGCGTTCATCTTGATGCAGCAAGGCTACAGCAACGTCTCCGCGCTCCTCGGCGGCTGGAACGGTTGGGCCGGTTCCGGACTCCCCGTCAGCACCGAGTAGTCGAGAAGATCGAAGACGATCGAGAGCCCCGGATACACGTCCGGGGCTCTTTGGCTATTCTGGTGCGATCGGTCTGGCTGCGGAGATCTAGTCAACGATCCTCCGGACCATCCTCGGCGAATCCATCACCGGGCTCCTGGTCGATGTTGTGCGCTTCGAGCAGCTGGCGCAGTCTGGCCAGCGCGTCGGCACCGCGCACGCGCAGTAGCGGTCCCTCGGGCTGATACGGCTCGACACCGCTGGGCAACGATGGATCGTCCAGGAGGGCTTCGAGCGCGTCTTTGGTTTCCAGCTCCACCCACCGGTCCTCGTGAATCCGGGCCTTGCCGAAGCAGCCGGTGATGCTCAGGATGCGCCGTTCGATCCAGGTTGGGACTTGCGAGGGCCGCAGGAGCCGCTTCCACATGTCGATCTGGGCCTGAGCATCCAGGGATTCTTCGTCCAAGGCGCGCCGGATGGCCTCGGCATCCAGGCACCAACCTTCTTCCGGTGAGCCCGAGGCAATGCGCTGCAGTCGTCCCCACACCCGCAGCGTCGGGATTCCGCGCGAGTAGGCGACGACCCCGGACCGCTCCACGCGGACGCTCCTGACGGGATCGCCCTCCCGTGCCGGAGAGATGACCAGGCCCACCGTGGGACCCAGGGCGTCCAGATCGCAACCCGGTTCGACCACGGCGACGTGGTCGGAGCATCGCCTCAGCGATGCCGAACGGTCCGCGTCGACCAAGAGGTCGAGCGTGGCGGCGCGATCGACCTGGATCAGTCGCAAACCGCGACGGATGGTGACCTGCTCGTGCAGGGCCTGCCAATCCTCCAGATTCCGTCGAACGTTCTGCGGGAGATCTTGGCCCGTCAGCGACTCGAGGCGCTCGGCGATGCGATCGGCATCCAGTCCCGCTCGTTGTCCGCGATAGACGCTATCGGGCGTGAGCTCCAGTTCGATCGCACGATCCAGGCTGACCCGATCGGCGAAGACCTCCAGCTCGCTCAAGAGCTCGACCGGAATGGGTCCCATGGCCACGATCCGGCCGGTGGGTTGCACGATCAGCGGGCTCGCACCGCTTGCCGTGGGGCCGACCTCGGGTGCCGGGCCGTCGTTCAACAGGTGCTGGCCCATGGAGTTGATCCGAAAGGCCAGGCTTTCGTAGGACCACGATTCGTGGAGTTCGCTGACGGATTTGCGGTCGACGCGCAGGTCCAGGAGTCCGATCCAATGCAGACTGGCCAGCATCAGCTGGACGACCGGGGCCTCGACCAACTCCCAGCCGCGCGCCTCGCTGGGCACCTGCCCCCAGGCATTGGCGCTGTATCGCCGGCCGTAGGTGGAGGCAGGCAGAAGGAAGTCTCGGTCGACCGAGCGCAGAAGGGTCTCGAAGGACTCGGTGGCATGCCAGCGACCATCGGCGCCGAAGCTCGCGAGCACCTTTCGGAGGCGCGCCCGCGCTTGGATGACGTTGCGAGGGGCGGGCGCGTCGGCCCAATCCGAATCACGCCAATAGATCTTCGGCGCGACCCGCAATTCGTTCCAAGGGGTCGGGCGATCCAAGAAGGCCAAGCAGCGAGCGGCACGATCGGCCGGTGATGCCTTCCAGAATTCGGCCGCCGCGGCATCGTCGACGACCAGTCGCTGCTCGGGCCTGTGCTGCGCCAGCCCGAGGCTGACGATCAGTTCGCGCAAGAAGCGCAATCGGGCCAGGTCGTTCTCGTCCTCGATGTACTCGGCCTCGTAGACCAGGCCGATTTCCTGGCAGACCTTCTTGATCTCCCGCTTGGCCAGCAGTTCGCTGCGCTTGAGCAGCTTGGGCGGCGAGTTCGACCACAGGCTGATGACCCGGTACAAGGTCCGGGTCAGGGTCTCGATGTTGCCGATCTCATCTGCACCACGCTCGGGAATCGGTCCTTCGGCGAGGGGCGTGGGCTTGCGCAGATCGGGCCAGACCTCCCTCGGGATGACGTAGAGGTTGGCCAAGCCGAAGTCGATCACGCTCGAACCGGTCGCACTGCCGGTACCCAGCAGGAGGCCGACCCGCTCCAGTCGTGCCACGACGTCTTGTGCGGCCACGGCCCGGCTATCGGGGCGACCCGCGTCCAGATGGTCCGAAGCGCGCCACCCGGAAGCGGAGCGGCGTGGTGGCTCGGCGACGCCGAGCTCGACCAATCCCTCGTACAGCGAGGCGGCTCGCATTCGCCCGCCGGCCAGCTGCACCAAGTCCAAGGCCCGTCGCGATGATCGATCCAAAGCCTCGATCGAGGCCTTCGATCGACCGGGCCGAGACAGTTGCTCGACCAGCCAGGTGACCCGTTGCTCCTTGTTCCAGTCCCTCGGATCCCGACCCAAGGCCTGGCACTGCCGCCCCAGGCATTTGTGATGATAGTCCGGTAGCAGTTGGGAGAGACCTGGCAGGTCGGGTGGGTCCAGTTGCGAATTCATGCGCGCCTTCCCTTGTGCCCGTCTTCGAGGACGCCTTCGTCCAGGACCCGAGGGCGGTGTCCGACCGATTCGAGCTCCTCGATCAAGCGCGCCACGTCGTCCTCCTCCACCAGCCAGCGGGTTTCGGATACCCGGTACACGATCCGCTCGCGAATCCCGGTCACGGCCAACAGGGATCGCGCCACGCTCCGGTCGGCCAGCTCGATCATCGCGGCCCCAGTCAGGAGGTTGACACGGCCCCAAGCGCCGGCCCAGTCCTCGATCCGCTCCCGCAGGCCTGCGTCGACGATGCCCATGCCCTGTAGTCGATCGATCAAGGCCTCCATGCTCTCGCCGGACTCCAGTACCTTGCAGACCGTGTCAGGGCCCAGGTGAACCCGGATGCGGCTGCCCGAGTCGATCAATTCCAGCCGGCCGATTCCCGATAGGGCCGCCAGCCCGTCCAGCGCGTCCAGACCGACCGGAAGCGTACACATACTGCGGTCTTGGCCCCACTCGATCTCCAGCTTCGGCGGTGGACGCTTCTCGAATCGGACGAGCATGCAGCGCGCCGCCAGCTCCGTGCGGCGGATCGCGCGCGGGCGGCCCTCGGCGTCGCGAGCCAGTTGGACCAGGCCCAGCCAACGCAAGGGGCCCAGGATCAGGCGGCGCAGCAGCACGGAGCCCACCTCGCTCCAAGCTCCTGGATCCTCTGACCCCTGGACCTGTTGCCTCCCAGCCGGTGCCAGACCGAAGCCGGAGTAGTCCATTTCGGGGATGAATCGATGGCGATCGACGATCCCTTCGAGGGCGAGGAAACGATCGAAATCCACCCAGCCCTCGTCGCCGAGTCCCTCTCCGGGCATTCCGCGAAGGCTCTCGACAAGGCTGTGGGCGTGAAAACGCAGCAGATGGTTGAAGTCGTTGGGGACCGGTTGGGGATAGGCCGAACGACGAAACGCGTTCAGCTCGCCGGCGACGAGCGCTTCGGAGATCGGATCCCAGATGCCATAACGCAGTTCGAGCCAGGCTTGGATCCATCCGCTCATGAATCCTTCGTATCCAGATCCGCAGATCCGCTCGATCACCTCCGGCCGTGTCACCAGCAGCTCCCGGTCGCTTTCGTCCGCCTCCAGGCAGCCGGCGTAGATCAGCATCGAAGCGTAGAAGGCGGGCGCGGCCGGTTCCCCGAGCCCCAGGGCCTGCTCGAGCGCTGCCCGCGCATGGTCCTCGAGCCAGGCGCCAGCGGGAACGATGGGGACGGAGCGGACCGAGCGGTCCCCCGACGACGAGGGCCACCGCCGGTCCGGATGAAGGGTCGGTTCGCTCCAGCTCACCCCATCCGGCCAGGGCCAGGCCTGGACGATCGGCTCGATGCGGCTCAGGCAGGACCAGGCGCGAAGGAGCATGGCCAAGGGATCGATCGGTGGATCGATCCTCCAGCCTCCCGGATCGACACCAGGGGTCACCGCATCGACGGGCAGGAGCCAGGCCAGCGACTCGTAGGGAACCCACTCCTGCAATCCACCGAAATCCAGGACCAATCCCCGTTGCCGGAGCTCGCCCAAGATAGCCTCCATGGCGTCGGAATCCGTTGGCAGTCCCGAGATCTCCATCGATTGGACCAGTTCGGCCAGCGTGTGAGGCAGGACCGACTCGTCCTCCGGGCCCGCCAGGGCGACCAGGCCCAAGACCATCCTCGCCGGAGGGTCGAGGCCCGCGATCGCGCCGGCCAGGTCCTCCGGCGACCGGTAGGCTTGGTGGATCCCCTCCATGATCTCTTCTCGACTCCGGCCCTGCAGGCTCCAACCATTGAGTCGGGCCACCTCGCGAAGCTCGGCTACGGTCTGACGCTCCGTGAAATCGAGGATCGCCTCCTTGTCCGCCAGCTCGTCGAACTGCTCGTCGGAGCTCAGGACTTGCCACATCGACGCTGGATTCGTCATACCGGCTCGAGCAGCTCGTGCTCGTACAGGATTCGATAGGCGTAGCCCTGCTCGGTCAGGAAGAGCTGGCGCCGAGCCGCGAAGCCTTGATCCGAACTGTCGCGCGTGACGATGCTGTAGAAGTGCGCTTGCCGGCCGTCCGACTTGGGCCGCAAGATCCGCCCCAGCCGTTGGGCCTCTTCCTGTCGCGACCCGAAAGTCCCGCTGACCTGGATGGCCACGTTCACGTCGGGCAGGTCGATGGAGAAGTTGGCGACCTTGGAGACCACCAGACAGCCTTCGCTGCCGCTCCGCAGCGCCTCGAAACGGCGCTCCCGCTCGGCGGTGCTGGTGCGTCCCGTGACCAAGGGAAGATCGAATCGATCCGCGATGGCCCGCAGCTGTTCGATGTACTGGCCGATGATCAAGACCCGGTCCTGGGCATGCCTCTCGAGCAGTGCTGCGACCAGATCGATCTTGGCGGGGTTGGTGGCGGCCAGACCGTGCTTCTCGCGCGCTTCGGCCATCGCATGGCGCATCCGCAGGTCCTCCGCCATGGTCACGCGGATCTCCGTGCATTCCGCGGTGGCGATCCAGCCTTTCGACTCCAGGTCCTTCCAGGGGACATCGTACTTCTTCGGGCCGATCAGCGAGAAGACCTCGTCGGCGCGTCCGTCCTCGCGCACCAGGGTGGCGGTGAGCCCCAGGCGGCGCCGCGCTTGGATCCCGGCCGTCGCGCGAAAGACCGGAGCCGGGAGCAGATGGACCTCGTCGTAGATCAGCAAGCCCCAGTCGCGCTCGTTGAAGAGGGACATGTGCGGCATCGCGGCGTTCTTGCGCGGCCGATAGGTCAGGGTCTGATAGGTGCTGACGGTTATCGGGCGGATGGCCTTGGTGTCACCGCTGTACTCGCCGACGGCATCCGGCGGGATGTCGGTCTTGTCGTGGAGCTCCTCGATCCACTGCCGGGCGGCGACCGTGCTGGGGCAGAGGATGAGGGTGTGGGTCTGTAGCGCGGCGATGGTCGCCAGGCCGACCACGGTCTTGCCGGCGCCGCAAGGCAGCACGATCACACCGCTACCGCCCTGCGCGGCTCCGCCGGCGTGGAAGATCTCCACCGCCTCGGCCTGATAGCGACGCAGCTCGAAGGCTTCGCCCGTGGATCGTATCCGTTGGCGCATCTCGACGTCCAGTCGATCGCCTTCGACATAGCCGGCCAGGTCCTCCACCGGATGGCCGAGCTTGATCAGGGCCTGCTTGAGCATGCCGCGCTGGGCGGTGGGCACCTGCACGCAGAATCGATCGATCCGAGGCCCCAGCAGCGGTGCGATCGACTTGTGGTTCATCACCTCGGTCATCAAGGGCATGTCCTCAGCCTCGAGCATCAGCCCTGCGGAATGCTCGCGCAGCTTCAATCGACCGTAGCGCGAGATCTGCTCGATGATCTCGCGGCGTACGCTCTCGGGCAGATCGTACTTACCGAACTCGACCAAGGTCGCGATGACGCCCTGGGCCTGCATGCCACTGGCCGCAGCGTTCCACAGGGACAGGGGCGAGATCCGATAGGTGTGCACATGTTCGGGGGACTTCTCGAGCTCAGCGAAGCGCGCCAGTCGGTCGCGCACCGCCGGATACCTCGGACTGGCTATCTCGACCAGCACGCTGCGGTCCGACTGGACCACCAGGGGATTCTCGGGGCGAAAGTCGGTCACGCTTTCTCGTCCGCGTTCTGGCCTTCGGATGGCGTCATCGGCGGGGGATTGTCAGGGCCGGCGACCGATGCGATCTCGGCTTCCCCGTCCCCTTGCCGACGGAAGATGGTCTCGCCGTCCGGGCCGAGGCTGGCCAGTATGGCGTCGCCGGCGCCGAAGCGGCCCTCGATGATGGCCCGCGAGAGCGGCTGCTCGATCTGGCGACGGATGGCGCCGCGTAGCGGGCGCGCGCCCAGCTCCGGGGCGTAACCGGCCCGGGCCAGCTGGTCCTTGAGCGCAGCGTCCAATTCGATGGACATGTCCTGCTCCGCCAGGCGCCGCGTCAGCTTGCGGGCCTGGATGTCGACGATGAGGCGCATGACCTCTTGGCTGAGGCTGTTGAAGATGAGGAGCTCGTCCACCCGTCCCAGGAACTCCGGCCGGAAGGCATGGCGCACCTCCTCGCGCACGGCCTCGTCGACCTTCTCCCGGCCGATTTCGTCCTCGAGACGATAGTATTCGCTGCCCACGTTGCCGGTCATGATGACCACGGTGTTGCGGAAGTCGACCGTTCGGCCCTGGCTGTCGGTCAGCCGGCCGTCCTCCATGATCTGCAGCAGGATGGCGTGCACGTCCGGGTGGGCCTTCTCGATCTCGTCGAAGAGCACCAACTGGTAGGGTTTCTTGCGCACCGGTTCGGTCAGCTGGCCGCCGGCGTCGTAGCCCACATAGCCCGGCGGCGCGCCGATCAGCCGGCTGATGGTGTGCCGTTCGTGGTACTCGCTCATGTCCAGGCGGACCATGGTGTGCTCGTCGTCGAAGAGCAGTTCCGCCAAGGCCTTGGCCAGCTCGGTCTTGCCCACGCCCGAGGGACCCATGAAGACGAAGCTGCCGATGGGCCGGCCCGGATCCTTGAGCCCCGCCCGCGCCCGGCGGATGGCATCCGCGATGGCCTCGATGGCGTGGTCCTGTCCGACCACCCGCTTGCGCAGCTGGTCCTCGAGGCCCAGGAGCTTCTCTTGATCGTCCAGCTGGGCCTTGATGCCGCTGATGCGCTCCAGGGCCAGCATGACATCCTCGGTGTCGATCCGCGGCTCCGGCGTCACCCGGTGATCGCTGACCGCGTCCATGCCCTCGGCCGAGCGCAGCTTGATGGCCGCCGCCGCCTCGCGGATCAGGCGCACCGCGCCGGCCGGCGGCGGCGGGTCGCGGTAGTAGCGATCGGCCAGGCGCGCCGCGCTGTCGAGGGCCGCATCCGTGATCTCGATCGCCAACTTGTCGGTCGAGAGCTCCTTCTGCAGTCGGTCGCGGCGATGCGACAGGAAACTGCGCGTCTCCTCGATGCCGGCCGGGTCGAGGTGGATCACCTCGTGATCCGGCGCGTCCTCCACCGGCCAGCGCCGGCCGGTGTCGCGGGCCAAGACGCCGCCCAGGACCTTCAGGTCGCGCCGGGCCAGGGCGCGCCGCAGATCGGCCTCGCCGCCGCCGGCGCGCTTGGGATCCAGGTAGCGCGACAAGTCCGGCAGGTAGAGGATGCCGCCGGAGGCCGCGTGCAGGCCGTCGCGCAGGGCGTTGGCCGGCTGCGTGGCCAGGTAGCCCGGCTCGACGGAGACCAAGGACCCGTATCCGAAATGACCTTCGCTGTCGCGGGCCAGCTGGCCGGCCAGGGCCTGGGCCAGCGCGTCGGCCGTCTCGGGGCTCTCGGTGACCACCACCGTCAGCGCATTGCGCTCCAGGGCGGCCAGCACCCGCTGGATCCAGGCCGGCGCCACCAGCAGCTCGGCGGATGCCTCGCCATCGGCCGCGGCCAGGGCCATGAGGTCGACGACCGGGCCGACGTCGGCCGGCAGGCTGGCGCGGGCCCCTTCGGCCGGGCTCGCGGCACTTCGGTCCGGGCTGGACGGCTCGCCGGATCGGGCAGGCGACCGTAGATCGTCGGCCCCTTGGTCATCCCGATCCCGACCCGCTGGGGCGTCCCAGAGCCGGCCGCCACCGCGGTCGATCGGTCCGCGATAGTCCTCGCCGCGCGAGCGCTGCCGGACCCTCGGACCCTCGGTCGCACCCATCGGCCGGAAGATCACCGCGGAGCTGCCGGTCTGCGGATCGGCCGCCGTGCGACGGGCCAGGGCCTCCAGCTGGGGCGCCAGACCATCCGGGCTGCCGCCCAGTCCCAGGTCGACCAGGGCTTCCAGGACCTCCGACTCGGCGCGGCTGGTCTCCGCCAGGAGCAAGCGGCGCGTGTCGGCGCCGCGATCCGGATCGCGCGCCAGCTGGTCGAAGAGCGCCCGGGCCGTGGCGTCGAGCTCGAGGGTGCGGCCGTCGGGCAGGTCGATCTCGCCGAAGCCGGCCGCACCGAGGGGAAGTGTCGAGCGGGCGTGCTCCAACCAGGCCTGGATGCGCATCACATGGCCGGGTGCCAAGACGTCCAGCACGCGCGTGCCGGCGCAGTCGCTGCGCAGCAAGGCCAAGGATACGTCCAGGGCGTTGAGGCGCCGACGGGCGGCCGGCAAGTCGTCGGCGGCGCGCGCCAGCACGGCCGTGGCCAAGGGCGCGAAGCGGGGCAGGGCTTGGGTCAAGGGCATTTCGTTCATGGCGACGAGAGTAGCGCGCGGTGCATCCGGGGTCAACGAGGATCGCATCGGATCGAGTCGGTCTTGGACCGCGATCGAACTCGCCGGCTTGACCGCTCCGAATGCCGCGTTCTAGACTGGCGACGAGACCGCCTTCGATCGAGGAGACCATGACATGTCCGACCTCAAGACCCGTCCCACCGACGAGGATGTCCAGTCCTTTCTGGATGCCGTCGAGCCCGAGAGCAAGCGCCAGGATTGCCAGGTGCTGCTGGAGTTGATGCAGGAGGTGACCGGCGAGCCGGCCAAGATGTGGGGCCCGAGCATCGTCGGCTTCGGCAGCTACCACTACCGCTACGCCAGCGGCCGCGAGGGCGACTGGTTCCTGACCGGCTTCGCGCCGCGCAAGCAGAACTTGACGCTCTACATCATGGCCGGCTTCGAGGGCTACGAGGCGCTCATGGCCAAGCTGGGCAAGCATTCCACCGGCAAGAGCTGCCTCTACGTCAAGCGCCTCGAGGACGTCGACGCCGGGGTGCTGCGCGAGCTGGTGGCCGAGTCGGTCGAGCACATGCGGGCGACGCAGGCCGACGGGTCTTGATCGCGCCCTATAGCCGCAGGGTCAGCCCGTCCGCGAGCGCGTTGCGGTAGGCGCGCAGCGCGGCCGGTAGCGCCATCGCGCTGCCGACGACGACCACCCCGGCCAAGACCGCCCATTCCAGTCCGGAGGGGGCCTGGATGGACAGCTGCAAGCCCAGCTCGGAGCGGATGATCGGCTGGAAGATCACCAGGAGCAGATAGACCAGGACGCTGCCGCCGATCGCCCCTGAGAGGCTCAGAAGGGCGGCTTCGAGCAGCAGCAGGCCGTGGATCCCGCCGGCGCCCATGCCCAGCGCGCGCAGGATGGCGATCTCCCTCCGCCTGGCTTCCAGCGAGCTGTAGATGGTCATCATCATGCCGAGCAAGCCCACCGCGACGACGAAGATGCTGACGATCGACAGCGCGCGCTCCGCGTAACCGATCACCCGCCAGAGCTCACTCAAGGTGACGCCCGGCAGGATGGCCATCAAGCCGGCATCTTCCCGCGTGTTGATCTCTCGCTGGAGGCCCAGCGCCTCGATGCGCGAGGTGGTCCCGACCAAGAAGGCGGTGATCTCGTCGACGCGGATGTCCTCGGCGCTCAGGGACCCGGCCGGCACGGACGCCCCCGGGCGTGGTGGCGCGCCCGACTGCCAGTCGATGTGCATCGCCTCGAAGCCCTCGAGGGTGACGAAGACGCTCTGGTCGATCGGCGTCCCGGTGGGCTTCAGGATGCCGACCAAGGTGAAGGGCTTGTCGTCATGGTCGAGGATGCCCGTCGACGCCAGACCATGCGTCACGACGACGGATTGGCCCAGCTCGTAGCCGAGCTCTCGGGCCACGTCGCGACCCACGGCCACGTCCCAGAGCCCGGAGGGAAAGCGCCCGTCGGACAGGGCGACCTGCCGGTCGCCGTGGAAGCGGTAGCGGGCATAGAAGTCGGCGTTGGTGGCCACGACCCGGAAGCCGCGGTGGCTGTCGCCGAGCGAGATCGGGATCGTCCACTCCACGGCCGGGTGCGAGGCGACCTCCTGGTAGCTCTGGTAGCTGGTGTTGGCGATGGGGGCGCCCAGGTGGAAGATGGTATAGAGCAGCAGCTGCGTGGCACCCCCTTTCGGGCCCACGATCAGGTCGGTCTGGCTGACCACGCCGGCAAAGCTCTCGCGGGCGCTGCGCTGCACCTGCATGACGCCGAGCAGCAAGGCCACGCTCGAGGCGATGGTCAGGACCGTGATCGCGGAGGCGACCCGGCGGTTCCACAGGGAGGCCAGGGCCAGGCGGAGCAGGGTCATGACGCGGCCGGCGCCCGGTTGATGTCGGTCATGGATACGATGCGGTCGAATCGGCCGGCCAGCTGCGGATCGTGGCTGACGAAGATCAGGGCCGCGCCCGCCTGCTCGCATTGCTCGAAGAGCAGATCCAGAAAGCGCGTCCGATGGTCGACGTCCAAGGCCGAGGTCGGCTCGTCGGCCAGCACCAGCTCCGGCGCACCGATGAGTGCGCGCCCGGCCGCGACACGTTGCTGCTGACCCACGCTCAGCCGGCTCACCGATCGATCGAGCAGGCCGGCGATGCCGAGTCGCTCCGCGAGCGCCTCGACGGCCGATTCGATGCTCTGGTCCTGCAGCCGAGCCCGGCGCCGCTCGCTCAAGCGGCAGGGCAGGGCCATGTTCTCGGCCACCCCGAGATAGGGGATGAGGTTGAACATCTGGAAGATGTAGCCGACGTGGCCGGCCCGAAATCGGTCCCGCTGCCGCCCGCTCATCGCCGCCAGATTCCGTCCGAGCACCTCGAGGCTGCCGCCGCGCACATCGATCACGCCCGCGATCAGCCCGAGCAGCGTGGACTTGCCGCTACCGCTGGCGCCTTGGATCATGATCCGCTCGCCCCGCTCCACGCGCAGCGCTTCGATGTCGAGGACCGTGGAGCCGGACTCGTATCCGTAGCGCAAGTCCTCCAATCGGAGGGCGGGTCCGGCCGGCCGATCCGGGCTCACAGATCGATCTCTCCCCGTCCGTCCTCGAGTTCGAGGCCGCGCTGCCCGTCGTCGCCCAGGATGGTGACGATGAGCTCCTCGATGCCTTCGAAGCGGCTGCCGAAGTCGGCGCTCAGCCTGGATCCGTCCAGCGGGCTCTCACAGCTCAGCCGGTAGCGTGCATGCACCTCGCGATGCTCACCGCTCGTACCCGCCTCGTGCTCCTCGCCCTCGTACTCATCGTCCTCATGTGCCTCGCCTTCGTGCTCGTCCTCGACCACTTCGACCGCGAGGGTCTCGAAACGGCATCCGAGTGGCTCCGGAACGACGAGGAGCTCCGCGATCTCGGTGTCCAGGCTCGCCAGCGCCTCCGCCTGGACGGCTTCCTCCTCGGCCGTGGATGGCTCGTGCTCGAAGCCGTACAGGCTCTGGGCCGGAGATTCGAACTCGATCTCGGCCTCGGTCGGACCTTCCACCGCGATGGCCAGACGGGCATGTCCGTGAACGTGGGCATCTTCGGACTGGGTTTGGGTGTCACAGGCCGTGATACCGAGCGTCAGGATGAGACAGGCGAGGACTCGAGGGTGCATGCTGGGGTGACTCCTGGACAGCGGGGATGGGTTGCGAGGGAATCGACGGCGGAGGGACGCGTCGACGATCGGGTATCGACCGACCTCAGGGTTGATAGATCTCGGTGCGCAAGCCGTCGAGGCGATAGGAGGCCGAGCCAAAGGCATGATCGACCGGATCGATCTCGAGCGAGCCGTAGATCCAGATCGGGTCCCACCAGTACAGCTCGGTCTCGAAGCCATCGACCATCGTGACGTAGACGATCTGGTTCGGAGGTGGTGGCGGAACGTGGATGCAGGCTCCGGCATAGGGCACCAGGAGGAATTCGCGCACGTAGGTGGCGGCATCGTCCAGGGGAACCATGAAGCCGGGGATCTTGACCGGTTGGCCGTCGAGCCCTTCGAGCAGCGGAGAGGGCTTGCCCGTCTCCAGGTCCAGCTCGTAGAGCTCCTCCCAAGTCAGCTCGGTGAAGTTGCCGTCCATGGCGGCGCCGGAGGCTCTGGGCTCCGATGGACCCTCGCCCTCGCCTGGCAAGGGCGCGGCGGAGGCTCCATCTCCGGCCGCGTTGGCATCGGATGATGCGACCGGGCTGCCGCTCGGTGCGCCCATGGCCGATGGGCCGAATGCTTCGGCCCCGACGGCGAGGTCGGGGGTCGGCGTCGTCCCCGCCTCGCTGGAACAGCCGATCGCCAGACTGGCGACGGCCACCACGAGGAAGGCGGACCTTCGAGGGCTGATGGACGATCCGTCGAGAGGCGTCAGCATGAACTCGATGCTCCGAGGCCGGCCACGGCCGATGAGATGAGAACGATTCTCAATACTGCCGGAATTCTATCCATCTCCCCGGCGGACGTCAAGGCCTCGGGCAGTCGCTTCGGATGCCAGGCAGTCCGCGCAGATTCCGTAGAGCTCGAGCAGGTGCCCGTGCAACTCGAAACCATGTTCCTTGGACATATCGCTGCCGGTCGCGCCGAGACCGCAGTGTTCGAACTCCAAGCTCTCCCGGCAGCGGGTGCAAATGAAGTGATGGTGCCCGCCGTCGACCACGAAGTAATGCTGCGCCGCATCATCGAGGCTGACGGCTCGCAGCAGACCCAAATCGGCAAGGAGCTCCATGGTGCGATAGACGGTCGCTCTACCCAGGCCCTCGTGGAAGGAAGCGGCTCGCGAGAACACATCCTCGGCCGTGAAGTGGGCCGGAGCGCCGATCACGGCCCGGATGACCGCACGCCGCGCATCGGTCCGGCGATAACCGGCCGCCTGAAGGGTTCGTTGGAATCGGTCTTCGATGCGCACCGCACTCGGCTCCGGGTCGGGTCCATGGATTCGCTGGACTCGGTGGTCAAGGCTAGAGGTCGCCGGGATGGGCTGCAAACCGGCGTCAACCCGACCTTCCCGCCGCCTCCAACAGCAGCCGCCAGGCGCGATCGACGTGCTCGGCGCGGGTGGCCATGTTGCCGATGGCCACCCGCAGGGCGTAGCGACCGTCCAGCATGGTGTGCGAAAGGTAGGCGCGGCCGCTGGCGTTGACCGCTTCGAGCAGGGCCTGGTTGCGGGCCATCAGCGCGGCCTCATCGTCTAGCCCTTCCGGCCGGTGCCGGAAGCAGACGGTCGAGAGCGGCACCGGAGCCAGGCGCTCCCAGTCGGCTGACTCGTCGATGCGCGCGGCTAGGCCTTCGGCCAGCGCGCAGTGGTGGCGGACATGATCGATCAGCCCCTCGCGCCCGTAGGCGCGCAGCACGAACCAGAGTTTGAGCGCGCGGAAGCGCCGGCCCAACTGGAGGCCCCAGTCCATGTAATCGCGCACCGCCTCGGCATCGCCTTCGGCGGTGCGCAGGTAGTCCGGCACCAGGCTGAAGGCCGCGCGCAGCAGCTCGGGTCGGCGCAGGTAGAAGGCGCTGCAGTCGATGGGCGTCAGCAGCCATTTGTGGGGATTGACCACCAGCGAGTCAGCCGCTTCCAAGCCCTCGACCAGCCAGCGTTTCTCGGGCAAGATGGCCGCCGCCAGGCCGTAGGCACCGTCCACGTGCAGCCAGAGATCCGCGTCGCGGCAGACCCGCGCGATCTCCGAGACCGGATCGACGCTGGTCGTCGAGGTGGTCCCGACGGTGGCGCAGACGGCCAGGGGGCGATGGCCAGCCGCCAGATCTTCCTCGATCGCCCGCGCCAGTGCGCGCGGCCGCATCCGATAGCCGTCGTCGACGGGGATCTTCCGCAGGTTGGCTTGCCCGATCCCCAGCGCCATGACCGCCTTGTCGATGGAGGAATGCGCCTGTTCCGAGCTGTATACGCGCAGCGTGGGCAGATCCGCGCGGCCGGCCATGCCCCGACGCCGGATGTCCAGGCCGGCGGCCTCCCGGGCCGCCGCCAGGGCCAGGAAGGAGGACATCGAGGCCGTGTCGGTGATGACGCCCTCGAGGCCGGCGGGTAGGCCGAGCAGCTGGCGCAGCCAATCCAGGCTGCGCTGCTCCAGTTCGGTGGCCGCCGGCGAGGTCTTCCAGAGCATGCCGTTGACGTTGAGCGCGGCGCAGAGCGCCTCGGCCAGGATGCCCGGCGGCGAGCCCGAGATGGCGAAGTAGGCCATGAAGGCCGGGTGGTTCCAGTGGGTGATGCCCGGCAGGATCTGGCCTTCGAAGTCGGCCAGGATCCGGTCCATCGGTTCGGGCCGGTCCGGTGGGGCTTCGGGCAGGGCCGAGAGCAGCTCACCCGGCCGCTGGCGTGAGAGCACCGGTCGCCGATCGACTTCGGCGAGGTAGTCGGCGATCCAGTCGACCACCCGATGGCCCTGCCGGCGGAAGGCTTCCATGTCGAACGCGCCGGGCGCATCGACCGATGGCTCGACCGACTCGGAGGGCCGCGCTTCTGGATCTTGCATCTGCTGCTCCTGGATCTTGCCCGGCCAGGGATGTCGGCTCGAGCCGGCCCCTCGGGCAGCTCGAAGGTGACGACACTGCACCGTCGCGGAGGGGCGAAGCGGCGACGCGCGCGCCCAGCGCAAGGATAGCGCGCTGCCCATCGATGCCGGGATCGAGCCTCGGTCGGCGCCGAGATGGCTTGGCCGGCCCGGCCGCTCCGCTATGATTCCCCCATGGCCCAGGCAAGGACCGCAAACAGCGCGCCGGAGCCCGACTTCGAGATCGCGATGGCCGACCTTCGACGGCGTCTCGCCGCGCCGCTTCCGGGTCGCGAGGCGATGATGGTCAACGCGCCCAGCCAGCGCGGCTTCCTGGAGCACGAGGAAGCGCGGCGGCAGGCCGGCCGGCTCGGCGCGGCGCTGGTGCTGCTCTATCCCAAGGGTGGCCGGGCACATACGGTCCTGACCTTGCGAAGCGACCAACTGCGGGACCACGCC
Source organism: uncultured Anaerolineales bacterium (assembly GCA_964549495.1). GTDB lineage: Bacteria > Chloroflexota > Anaerolineae > Epilineales > Epilineaceae > JACKBJ01. Next base: position 51,468 of record CAZJWJ010000030.1, read on the forward strand.
GGACAGATCTCCTTTCCGGGCGGACGCCGCGAGTCGGGCGAGAGCCTCGAGCAGGCCGCCCTGCGCGAAGCCCAGGAAGAGCTGGCCATCCCGCCCGAAGGGTTGGAGGTCCTGTCCGCGCTGACACCGATCTACATCCCGCCTAGCGACTTCCTGCTCTACCCCAAGCTGGCGGTCGCCCGGCGCCGACCCGACTTCCGCGCCCAGCCCAGCGAGGTGGCCGAGATCATCGAAGTGCCGATGGAGCACTTCCTGGCCCACGGAAACCGCCGCGTGGAGACCTGGGAGCTGAGAGGCGAGCGGCGCCGCATCCCGCATTATCGTGTCGGCGAGCACAAGGTCTGGGGAGCCACGGCCATGGTGCTGGCCGAGCTGGTTCGGCTCTGGTCCGAATCGCGCTCGCTCTCGGCCAATCCCCGCCTCGACGTGGCGGAAGCGGGTGGTCCGTGAAGGACCTCGGCGGGCGGCTATTCCTGGCTGTCGAGCTGGACGATGGCCCTTGCGCCAGAACCAGCCCGCGCGGTCACACCAAGATCCCAAGCGGATCGACCGTCCAATTCCAGACGAGCCCCAAGGAGTCTGAAGGCATGAACGCGATGGACAGCCGAGCCTCCGCCCTCCCGTCCGGGCCTGGCCGGTGAGCATCCAGCGCATCGCGGTCTTGACCAGCGGTGGCGACGCGCCGGGCATGAACGCCGCCATCCGCGCGGTGACCCGCGGCGGCATCGAGCGGGGCTGGCAGGTCTGGGGCGTCCGCCACGGCTTTCGGGGCCTGATCGCCGGCGACCTGAGCCGGCTGGGCCGGCGCGACGTGGGCGGCATCATGCAGCTGGGCGGTACGGTGCTCGGATCCGCCCGCTGCCCCGAGTTCGAGACCGAAGCCGGGCAGCGCCAGGCCCTGGCATCGCTGCGGGCCCTCGGCATCGAGGGGCTGATCGTCATCGGCGGCAACGGATCGCAGCAGGGTAGCGCGGCGCTCCATGCTCGGGGCCTGCCGGTGGTGGGCATCGCCTCGACTATCGACAACGACCTGGCCGGCACCGACATCACGCTGGGCGTCGACACCGCGCTCAACGTGGTGCTCGAGAGCCTGGATCGCATCCGCAGCACGGCCAGCTCGCACGAGCGGGTCTTTCTGGTCGAGGTCATGGGGCGCGACTGTGGCTACCTGGCGGTCATGGCCGGATTGGCCGGCGGGGCCGAGGTGATCGCCCTGCCGGAGACGAATCCCGAGCCCGAGGACCTGATGCTCGAGATCCGCGATGCCTACCACCGCAAGCAGCATGCGGTGGCGGTGATCGCCGAGGGATGGCGGGAGGGCGCGATGGGCCTGGCACGCTACGCGGAGGCGCATGCCGAGCGCTTCGAGGGCATCGCCTGCCGGGTCACCATCCTGGGCCACGTGCAGCGCGGCGGCTCGCCTTCCTACTTCGACCGCAACCTGGCCACCCGCCTGGGCATGCGGGCCGTCGAATGCATGGCGCGCGGCGAGACCGGCGTGTTGGTCGGTCTGCAGGGCGCGCGGCCCTCGGTCACGCCCTTGAGCGAGGTGGCCGGCATCACCCGACATCCGGGCCCGGAGATCCTGGAGTTGGCCGCGGTCCTGGCGCGCTGAGCCGACGCAGGCCCCGCGGGATCCGAGCGGCGCGCGCCGAGCGCTCGTCCGCGGGCCGGCGAATCATTGACAAAGTCGAAGCGGGACGCGAGAATTGGACACTTGGCGACCGCCATGTCGGGGGAAGATCCGCCGCCGGCGGGACGTCGAAGTCACAGGTCACAGAGGCGCGCCGAACAGGAGCGCGCCGGCAAGCGTGGCACGCCACGCAGGAGCGATCCGACATCATGTCTGACACAAGCCCGACGGCCGCAACGCGGGAGGTCGAGGTCCAGGAGCTCGAGGACGTCGTCATCCGCTTCGCCGGCGACTCCGGCGACGGCATGCAGCTCACGGGCACCCAGTTCACGAACACCTCGGCGGTGGTCGGCAACGACATCAGCACCCTGCCCGACTTCCCGGCCGAGATCCGCGCGCCGGCCGGCACCCTGGCCGGCGTCAGCGGCTTTTAGAATGATACGGCCACCCCCGAGATCTACACGCCG
>CAZJWJ010000031.1:0-10572 GCA_964549495.1 uncultured Anaerolineales bacterium
CGTGCAGCACAGGGTCTACGAGGACCGCGAGGCGCTCTACGACCGGGTGGTCGATACATTGATCGAGGGGCGGATCGTGGGATGGTTCCAGGGTCGTTTCGAGTGGGGCCCGCGTGCCTTGGGCAATCGCAGCATCCTGGGCGACCCGCGGCGTGAGGAGATGAAGGAGATCGTGAATACCAAGATCAAGTTTCGCGAGCCCTTCCGGCCCTTCGCGCCGGTGGTCATCGCCGAGCGAGCGGGGGACTATTTCGACCTGCCCGATCTGGAAACGGAAGGCATCAACTACCCGGCCGAGTACATGTTGTTGGTGACGAACATCCCTGAGCCCCGGCGGAGCGAGATCCCGGCCGTGACGCATGTCAACGGCAGCGGCCGGCTGCAGGTGGTGCGCCGTGAGACCAACCCGGCCTACCACCGAGTCATCGAGAAGTTCGGCGAGCGCACGGGGACGCCGGTGCTACTGAATACCAGCTTCAACCTACGCGGCGAGCCGATCGTGCGCACGCCTGCCGAAGCTTTGGCCACCTTCGCTCACTCCGACATCGACAGCCTGGTGCTGGGTGATGTGTTGGTTGAGAAGGCGACGGCACTGGCGGATGGTAGGCGGCTGGACACCGTGGTGCCGGCGCCGCGCACGGTGCTGGACTGAAAGCGGAAGTCATGGGCGGTTGGAAAGGCAAACTGATCGTAGTTGTGATGGCCGTTGGACTGACCGTGTTCGCGCTAGAGGTCCTGATCCACCTCGTCGAGGCCCGTACCGGACCGCTCTTTTTCAGCGGCCTGAGCAACCCGGAGTACAATCCGGACTTTGTGCAGCCGCATCCGGTGCTGGGCGTGGAGCACGTTCCGGAAAGCACGCGAGCATATGGCTTTCCGGAGCATCCGCGACGCCGGATCGAGTTGCGCACGAACAACCTGGGCTTGCGCGAGGACGCACCTACTGCGTACGAGAAGCCTGAGGGCGTATACCGAGTCTTGGTGCTCGGAGACAGTCAGACCGACGGGCTGGTCTACAACGACGAGTCCTTCGTCAACGTCGCGGAGGCGCGCCTGAACGAAGACATCGGTGCTGGTCCTCGGATCGAGATGCTGAATGCCGGCGTGATCACCTACCAGCCAGTGCAATACTACTTGTGGTGGCAGACTTACGGCCGTGGCATGGAGCCGGACCTGGTGCTGGCAGTGTTCTACACCGGAAACGACTTGCTGGACGCCAGCCGGACCCGCATCCGGCGCGATGAAGAAGGTGACTGGATTGTCGATGACGGACTTCAGTCGACCGTGCAGCCTTCGGCCGGTCGCCGGCTGCTGCGCCAGTGCCGTACGTGCGCCCTAGCCAGCCTGCCGTTGCGTGGAGGGCCGGCCGAGCAACTGCTGGCTCGACTTGGGTTGGTACGTTCCTCGTCGATGAATGCGTCAGCCTACATCCAAAGCCACCGGCGCTGCCGCGGTTGCATCTGGCAGAGCCTGAACCAGCCACATCGCTATGCAACACGACCGGATCAGTTCGAGGAGGATCTTCAAGCGACCGGTGCGATCTTCGATCGCATTGCCGTCGAGGCGCACGAGGCGGGTGCCAAATTCGGGCTGGTCGTCCTGCCTAGCAAGCTGCAGGTGGAGGGTGACGTGGTTCCCGAGACGGCGGAAGTGGCCGCGCTTCTGGGTCTAGAGGCCTACTTGCCGCCATTGGAAGTCCAAGTGGAAGATCGGCTGATCGAGATCGCCCGCGCCGCCGGCTGGCTTCGGATCGAGCTCGGCCCGGCTCTGCGAGCGGCCTACACGGCCGATGGCCAGGCGCTGTATTACTCGATCGACTGGCACCTCAACCCGGCCGGCAATCTGGCTGCCGGCCAGGCCCTGTCCGATGGGCTGAACGAGATGTTGCCCTGGTGAGCCAGGTGCCGGAGCAGGCCCAGCAGCCGACGCTGGTCATCGAGCCAAGCCACGGCTGGGCTGCCTTGAGCTTGAGCGAGTTGTGGGCGCAGCGCCACCTGCTCTACTTCATGCTGTGGCGCGACGTCAAAGCGCGCTACCGTCAGACGGCCCTGGGGCCGGTGTGGTACGTCCTCAGCCCGCTGATGCGCATGGTGGTCTTCAGCCTGATCTTTGGCAATCTAGCCGAGCTGCCCTCGGAGGATGTGCCCTATCCGGTCTTCACCTACACCGCGCTGTTGCCCTGGGAGCTTTTCGCCGGAGCCGTGCAGCGCTCGACCGGCGGTCTGGTCAACTACTTGAGCGTGATCTCCAAGGTCTACTTCCCGCGGCTCATCGTGCCGATCTCGGCGGCTTTGGTGGGGGTGGTCGACTTCTCGATCTCGATCTTCATTCTGTTGGCAATGGCGTGGTACTTCGGTTATCCGCCAGACGCGAGACTGCTGGCGGTACCCTTGCTAGTGCTCTACGCTCTGCTTCTTGGCCTGGCGGTCGGCCTATGGCTGGCGACCTTGGCTGTGCGTTATCGTGACGTGGCGCAATTCGTCGGATACGGGCTGAGCTTCTGGATGTATCTGACCCCGGTGGCCTACTCAAGCGAACTCATCCCCGAGCGTTGGCAGCTGCTGTACCAGCTCAACCCGATGTACTGGGTCATAGAAGGGCATCGCTGGAGCGTGCTGGGACTCGGCTCGCAGCCGACCGGTGCCGCACTCGTGGGGCTATTGCTCCTGCCGACACTGCTCGTCTCGGGAGCCTATGTCTTCCTGCGAACCGAGCGCACGATCGTGGACTACCAGTGACGGTGCCCCGTTCGAGCCCGGAGGAGACGACATGGGTCTTCTGCTGCGGCATGATCCGCTCCGGCTCGACACTGCAGTACCAGATGGCCATGCAGCTGGTCGAGACGACGGGCTCGGGTAAGGCGCTGGGCTACGCCTCGGCCGAGGGCTTCGGTGATCTCTTCGCGCGGCACGGGGCCGACGGTGGCCTGGCGGTGGTCAAGTGTCATGACTGGATCCCGGCTGCAGCCGACCTGGTCCGGAAAGGCCGCGGCCGACTGATCTACATATCGCGCGATCTGCGCGACGTGGCTGCCTCGATGGCCCGCAAGAAGGGCTATGGGCTACGCGAGCTGTTGGCCAGCCGCGAGCTTCAGCGTGCAATTGAGAACCACCATGCCTGGCGGGCCTGCGGCGACTGGCATGCGGCGCGCTATGAGCAGGTAGTCAACGACCTGGCAAGCGAGGTGAACGCTATCGCGCGGCATCTCGGCTTGGCAATCGAGCCGGCAATTCGGGACCGGATTGCCGAAGATCTCAGCTTGGACGCGCAGCGAAGTCGAATCGCTGCCCGGGCGGCGACCCAGGACCGCAGGCTAGGGCGCATGCTCGACGGCACTGCCATCGATTCGCAGACGCTATTACATGCCGACCACATCACTTCCGGCTCGGCCGGAGGCTGGCGTGATAGCCTGGGGCCGCTTGAGTCGGCGGCCGTCGAGTACCTCGGCCGCCGCTGGTTGGAGATGCAGGGCTACCGTCTGTACAGTCCGGCCTGGCGCAGACAACTTGGGCGGCTGCGCTATGGGATCTAGCCCGGTCGCGATCCGGGTCGAAGGGCTCGGCAAGGCCTACCGTATCGGCCGGCAGCAGAGCCTCGGTGATCTGCTGTTGCGTAGGCTGCGCGGTGCAAGCCGAGCGGCTGGCCGAGCCTTGGACGAAGCCAACGGTGACGGTCGGCACTGGGCGCTGCGTGATGTCAGCTTCGAGCTCGGCAGCGGCGAGGTGCTGGGGCTCATCGGACGCAACGGAGCTGGCAAGAGCACGTTGCTGAAGGTCCTGTCGCGGATCACTGAGCCGACCGCCGGTCGGGCAGAGGTCTTCGGGCGGGTCGGGGCACTGCTCGAGGTCGGCACCGGCTTCCACCCCGAGCTGACGGGCCGTGAGAACGTCTGGCTCAGCGGGGCCATCCTGGGCATGCGCCCGCGCGAGATCGAGCGCCAATTCGAGGACATCGTCGACTTCGCAGGTGTCGAGCGCTTCATCGACACGCCGGTCAAGCGCTATTCCAGCGGAATGACAGTGCGCCTGGGCTTCGCGGTTGCGGCCCACCTCCAGCCCGAAATCCTGCTGGTGGACGAGGTGTTGGCGGTCGGCGACGCCGCTTTTCGGCAGAAATGCCTCAGCAAGATGACTGAGGTGGCCGACGGCGGCCGGTCGGTGGTTTTCGTGAGCCACAACATGGCCGCCATCGAGGCGCTGTGCGATCGGGTGCTCTTCCTCGAAGACGGCGGCCTGCGAGCGGCTGGGCCGGCCCCGGAGATCGTTCGGACCTACATGACCGAGGTTCGCGAGTTGGCCATGCTGGCCTCAGATCGACTTCCTATCCGTGATACCACATCTGGCATGGTGCTCGAGGCCGTCGCGGCACACCTACGCGAGGCTGAAGATGGCTCGGTCTCACTCGTCGTGGAGTTCACGCTATATGCCGAGGCAGCGCAGCGCAGCTTTGCGGTCGAGTTGAGCTTGAGCTCTCTGGAAGGCGTATTGGTCACGCGCCTGCATCCCGAGGTCACGCAGCACGTCGTCGACCTGCCTGCTGCCGGTCGATACCGCGGCTGCTTTCGGATCGACCGAATCGACGATCAACTCGCTGGCGGCGAGTATGTGCTCGGGCTTCGGGTCGCGCACCGGCACGTACGCACGATCATCGAACTGCCCGACGCTGCCTTGCTCGAGCTACCGTCCCATGACATATATGGCACGGGCGTCTACTTCGATGCGGCGCGCTACGGTCCGGTGCCGCTGCTGTCGCGCTTCGAACTCACGCGATCTTGAGCTCGCGCAGCCTCGTGGGACATATCTTCGCCCCGACGATGCTCGGGCTATTGTGGTTGTTGGTTCAGCCCGCTACGCCGTTGCCGCTCGACGCTGCGGAGGCCGCTTGGAGCCCGGTGGTAGTGGTCTCGGATGCAGCCGAGATAGCCGGCGCCCCGCAAATCGTGGTTGATGCCTACGGTCTGACCCATCTGTTCTATATCGCCAGGACCGATGGGGCATCGAGCAACTTGCTCTTCCACGTCTCGTTGTCGGACGCGGGTCCTAGCGCGCCCGTGGATGTGTTGCTCGATGTTGGCCAGGACTATCGCGACCTTCGGGTGGCGGCCGATCACACCGGTGGTGTACACGTGATCTTTCGGCGCAGCGTCAATCTGTATCACGCAAGCGTGGATGGACAACACGCGGGCAATGCTGGACGATGGAGCCGCCCGAGAGTCGTGGCTTCTGCGACCCTGGGTGCGGCGCTGAGCATCGACGCCGCCAACGGGCTGCACGTGTGCCTGCCGGATGATCAAGCCGTGCTACACACACGATCCGTCGACGGGGGTCAGAGTTGGTCCGATCCGGTCACCGTTACGCTGCTCGAGGCACCTTCGGTTGCGACGCATCTGGCGTGTGCGACCCAGTCTGGTGGCCAGATCGTGCATCTGGCCTATGTCGAGGTAGCGCCGCCGAACTACTATCCGCCAGACGCCGTCTACTACGTGCGGTCGCAGGACGGCGGCGTCACCTGGTCCGGGGTCGAGCAAATGGCTGGACGGGACTTCGGGCTACCGGAGATGCTCGCCGGTCCTGATGGTGTCGTGCACGTCTTGTGGCAGGGAACGGCCAACGACAATGGCGGCCGCTACTACCGGCGCCTCGAAGAGCACGAGTTGATTCCAACATGGAGTGACTTCGAGATCCTTCCGGTGGACGGTGGTGGCTTCGGCGGCGATGCACCCTTGGCCCTGGACGGAGACGGGCGGCTGCACGTGATCACCGCCGCCCCGCGGTCGGAGTGGCTGACGCGTGATGCGAATGGCTGGTCCGACGCTCGGACGGTTCCGACGAATGCAGAGCCGCGTGAGCGCGTCGAGTATCCGGCGATGGCCATCGCCGACGGCAACGAGATGTACGTCGCGCATGTGGTTGGTGCAGGGAAGATCGAGGTCGTGTCTGCACTGCTGGATGCGCCGGCCCGCACGGCGGTGCCGCCACCTGCCGTTCTCGAGGCCCGACCCAACGATCCGAGCCCAGACCCGACCTCGACCGGCTCGGCGCCTGCGCAAGCCGAAGGCCAGATCGAGGCGCCAAGCGAGGGACCTTCAAGCTTCGGTCGTGATAGCTTCGGCTCCACTGACGGCGCCGATTGGATAGTGTTCATCGGCCCGGCGTTGGCCTTGCTCATCGTGGCCGTCGCGCTTCTTGGACGAAGAAGGGAGTAGGTGAGCTTCCAAGCGCAGTTCGGTGAGGATGTCCTGCTTGATCGCTACTTCCAGGGCCGAGAATGTGGTTACTGCGTCGAGGTAGGTGCAAGCAGCGGCGTGGATCTCAGCAATACCTACCACTTCGAGCAGCTTGGCTGGCGGGTCCTGCTGGTGGAGCCGAATCCGGAAGCGGCGCAGAGCTGCCGGCACCACCGCCCAGGTGCTGTGGTGAGGCAGTGCGCGGCCGTGGCCCCCGAGCAGGTTGGCCCCGTCGCATTCGAGTTGGCGGAAGATATCCCCGACCTCTCGGCCCTACGACTGCCGCGGCACAGCCATCGGGCGTTGACGCGCTTCCACGGTCGGGTGAAGGTGCGCCGCATCTCCGTCGAAGGCCGGACGCTCGACGAGCTCTTGGCTCCACTGGACTGGCCACGGCTGGACTTCGTGACAATCGACGTCGAAGGCAGTGAGGCTGATGTGCTGCGCGGCTTCTCGCTCGGCCGCTGGCAGCCGGAAGTGGTCATCGTGGAGCGCAATGGCCGGTTCCCGCAGCCGGCGGTGCTAAGGCACTTCCATCGTCACGGTTACGGGTTCATCCGCAGAACGGGGGTCAACGACTGGTTCGTTCGCCGGACGGAGTTCACCGGCGTGCCATGGTATCGTCGTTTGCCCTTCGCCCTGCGGTCGCTGGCGAAGTCCCTCATGGCGTCGCTTGCGACGGACCGCGGCCGTGTTTGAACGGGTGGAAGCGCTTCATGTAATCCTCGTTGCCCCGAACCTGACGACCTTGGGAGGTTACGAGCTGCAACTGTCTGTCCTGGCCGAGGGGCTCGCGGCTGCTGGTCATCGGCCGCAGGTGTTCTTTCGATCCTCAGTCGCCTCGGACCATCCGTACCTCGCGCGGATGCTCGCCGCCCAGGTCGAGGTGGACGCCCCGCCGGCCTGGCTTGAGCGCTGTCTCGACTGGCGACTGTCGTTGCGGCGAGCTGTGGAGCAGGTGGCCCTCCTGCTGGTGGCTCCGATGCTGGCGCTGGTCAGTCTCTTGGACACCGGGCTACGGCGGCGTCGACCGTCGCGATCGTGGCGTGGCGCGCTGGGCAGGTGGCGGCGGGTGGTGCATCCGATCTCGCGCTTCGACGCGCTCAGCTGGTGGCTTTGGCGCAGGCTGGACCGCAGCATTCGACACGCCAGACCGGATCTCGTAGACGTCCAGCACTCGATGATCCCCGAGGCCATTGCCTACGCGCGCAATCGCGGCCTTCCGGTGGTCTATACGGAGTATGGTGCGCCGTCTACCAACATGGCCTCGGTCTGGCTGGGGCTCTGTCCCTACGTCAACATGGTGGATGGCCTGATCGGGCGCGCGGAGGCCAGTTTCCTCGGACTCGAGCGGCTGTGTGGGCTGCGCGCGGAGATTCCGCGCGCCATCGTTCCCAATGCTGTGCGCGGTCCGAGGGAGCAAGAAGCCGTGTCTGGGGCGGTAGACGCCGACGGGACGGTAGCGATCACCAGCATCGGTCGATTGGTGCCGTCCAAAGGGTGCTGGGACCTGCTTGAGGCCTTTCACAAACTGATTACCGCGGGGCTCGATGTCCAACTGGTGTTCGCAGGAGACGGCGAGCTGCGGGGCGACCTCGAGGCGCGTGTGCAAGCGCTCGGGTTGCGCGATCGAGTGACGTTTACGGGACGTTTCGGCAGCCTGGAGCCGATCATACGCCGGACGCAGATCGTGGCGCACCCGACTTTGAACGACGGGCGCTCGGTGGCCGTACTGGAGGCCATGGCCTGGTCGCGGCCGGTGGTCGGCACACGCGTGGGCGGTGTGGAGGAACTCATCGACGATGGCGAGAGTGGGTTGCTGGTGCCAGCGGAGGACCCGACTGCGCTCGCGGCCGCCTTGAGGCGGTTGGTGCGGGAGCCGGCGCTGAGGGCTCGAATGGGAGCGGCCGCGCGAACGGCGTTCGAGCGGGGCGGCTACACGCAGGAAGACATGGTCGCTGGCACGGTGCGTCATTACCGGGCGATCTCGGCAACTCGCGCATATCCGCCGATGAACGTGGGTAGGACTTGAGTCGGTATGCGCGTCGCTAGCGGGAGGCGTCATCACGGTGCACCTTGGTTTCGCGACCGCTGTGGCTTGGTCAATTATGAAGGGCGTTGGGTGCCTGAAGGCTGTACAGTGTCGCGAACGTCGGAGGGGCAGCCCAGAATTCCGCGTGCCCAGACCTTCCGGCCAGGCCCTGAAGAAGTGGGGTGGCTAGATCGATGACCGGTAAGCGAATCTCGACCGTGCTCATGTTGCTGCGAGTCATCGGCGAGGCCGGTGGCATCGAGGCCGCGCTGATCGATTTGGTGCGCGACCTCGTGGCGCGTGGGCATCGGGTGATCGTCTATAGCGGGCATCCGCCCGACAGTGACAATCCCAACGCGCATCGCTTGAGAGAGGCCGGTGCCGAGCTGCTGGCCGCGCCGGCCTGGCTGGCCAAGCTGGCTGATCCGCCGTCCGGCCTTGGACAGGTCCGGCTGAAGCGCCTGTTGCGCTGGCTAGCGCCCCTACGCTACTCGTTGGCGGCGTTCGACGCCCTCTTCCGCCGCCGGAGCTTCCAGCGCGCACTGCGCGGGGTCACGGGCCGATTGCGGCGCAGCCTGGCCTGGATGTCCCGTCCTGAGAGGCTGCTGTACCTGCCGTTGGACCTGCGCCGGCTGGCTCGCCAGGTGGATCTGGTCCACGTACATGGTTGGGGTTGCGGTGCCGATCCGCCCGGTGCCTTGCGGTGGTGCGACCAGCGGGCTCTGCCGGCGGTCTACACGGAGCACAACAGCCCTTGCTCCGCCGATGCCAAGCCGCATTCCGACGCGCTCTTGAACCTGGCCGACGTCGTCATCGCCTGCTCTCGTGCCGGAAAGCGCGGCTTGGTCGAGGTCTGCTGCGCCAGCCGCGAGCCGGTCGTGATCCCCTACGGCGTGGCCGATCCGAGCCAGGGTATTGAGTTGCCCGAGCCGGAGCCGCGGCCGGTAACCCTAACGTGCTTGGCGCGGCTGCAGATCGAGCAAAAGGGCCAGGACGTGCTGCTGCTAGCGATGCCTGGCCTGCTCGAGCGTCATCCGACGACACGGCTGCTGCTGGCCGGGGACGGCCCGTCGCGCGCCGGCTTAGAGCTGCTGGCTCAGGAGTTGGGAATCCAGGAATCGGTCGAGTTCCTGGGAAACGTGCCCCGCTCGCGGCTGGGCTGGTTGATGTCCGAGAGCGACATCATGGTCCTGCCCTCGATGTGGGAGGGTCTGCCGGTCTCTATCATCGAGTCGATGGCCTTCGGCAAGCCGGTGGTGGCCAGCGATGCCGGTGGCAGTCCGGAGCTGGTCGCCGACGGCGAGACGGGCTTCGTCGTTCCCAAGCGAGATACCCACGCGCTCGCCAGCGCACTGACGAGGTTGATTGAGCAACCCGAGCTCCGGAAGCGAATGGGCACTGCAGCTCGCCAGCGGTACATTGACGGAGGATTCGCACCAGACGCAGTCGCCCAGGCGACTCTTGCGGCCTATGCGGCTGCGGCCGAGCATCGGCTGTCTAGACTCGCACACGCGTGAGGCAAGTCGTGGCTGCAGCCGGTCTAGCAAAGACCATGCCGCAACACAGCACTAGCGAAAGAAGCGTCCGGCAATCGCAAGCGCGGCGGCCGACCACTAAGTCACCTGATTCACTCAGAGCAGTTTGAGTGCGGCGCCAATCCGCTATGCGATCCCGAAGGAGTCGACATGTCCAAGCCGGAACGTGATTCCAGTAGGGATGAAGCAGTCGTGAAGTGGACCGATGACAAGGCTCGTTCTAGAGTGCGAGTTTCGCTTCGCATAGCATTCATCAAGCTGCGCGCTGCCTGCAAGCGACTCAAGGCTAGGTTGGTGCCATTGTTCGGTGGTAAGCTCGTATACATCGACTGCGGTGCACATCGCGGTGAGTTGTTCACGCAGTACCTAGACGATACATTGCATGCAAAGACACCATTCCTGGTAGTCAGAGACTACTCCAACGCGCACTTCCACATGTTTGAGCCGAATCCCGAGTGCTTTGTTGAACTCGAGAAGGTCTGCCGGTCAGTACCTACCGACCGTGTCTCGACGTATCAGCGTGCCGTTGCTGCGAGATCTGGGCTACGGAGCTTCTACCATGCGATTGATGTGTGGGGAGACTTGGGTGGTACATTGTACAGCGACAAGCGCACACTGCTCGATCGGCATTCACCGATTGAGGTTCAGTGTGTTGATATTGTCTCTGTTCTTGCAGCGGTGTCCTCGCGTAGGGACTATGTTGTATTGAAGCTAGATGTTGAGGGTGCGGAATACGAGATCGTTCAGCGCTTACTGGATCTGGGGCTTATGTCGCGCAT
>CAZJWJ010000031.1:10582-31944 GCA_964549495.1 uncultured Anaerolineales bacterium
GTTGCGATCGAGTGGCACGATGAGAAATTCCCGGGCAGGAGAGAGCACGGTGAGTTGTTGCGCCAGGCGCTCTATCGTATGCGATGGTTATCCGTGGGGGCATGGGAATGATCGAAAAATGTCGCTGTCTAACGACGAGTCCCTGATGATGCTCAGTTCCCGAGTCGGACTTGTCGTCGAGCCGGTCAGCCTGTCTTCGCGACTAGACAGGGGGGGTGTATGCAGCCGCTGCGTAGCTTTGCGAGGCTACCAAGCAAGCGCTTCTTTAAAGTAGCGCCTGCGATCATCGTTCTTCTCCCTGGTTGGCGAGGGGCTTCACGCGCAATGAAGAATGTCCTGTGCGTGATGCGTGGCTGGTACCAGCATGCTTTGTGCTACTGCAAGGAGGAGGGAGTGCATGAAGATTGATGTCAATCCGGTGGTCCTGCCTCCGAGTGCGGGGATTGTGCGTGAAATGAAGCGCGATGCGCAACTGCCTGGGGGCCATATCGCTGCGGAAGAGTACGACGTGGACACGATTTTGTATGATGTATTTCTTGGGCCCGGTAACGCGAGCCTCTTCGCCGTGGGGCCGCCGCTTCTGAACCTTGCGAATCCGTTGTCTCCAATCGTAATGAGTTTGAATGGAAGGGATCTGCAGTGGCGGCAAGACAAGTCGACATCTGACTACCTTACTGTACTTGCGGCTGATGTGGCAAGTGAAATCTTGAAGGATCAGAATACCGTTCGAATGAGATTTGGTGATGTCATTTCGTTTTCTTGCGAGATTGACTGCGGTGACGCTGTGGGCTTCGCGGGGCTTGTGCTCGCCACGGTTCAGAAGAACAATCGACTTCGGTGGATTAGCGATTGGATACGATACTACCGGGAGGTGCTAAAGGTTGATCGAGTAGTGATTTACGACAATGCTAGTGAGTATCAGGATAGGCTGGTAGATTTCCTGCCGCCCGATGTGATCGTGGTGCCATGGAACTTTCGCTACGGTCCGGCGAGGAGTTCAGCCAACAAGTACCTTCAGGCTGGTGCGTTCAATCACTGTCGGCTCAGGTTCGGTGGGCAGGGCTACGGTATGAATCTGGACATTGATGAGCTACTGGTTGTCGAAGGAGGAAGACCTGATCTGTTGCGTCGGGTGGATCAGTACGGTGTGGCGTACTTTGATGCGGTTGCTGTCCCCAATATCGACCCAGGAATGGATGACTATTCGTATGGTGATTTCGAGTGGGTGTGGCCCCAAGATGTTATGTTGCGAGGATATAAGTATGTCTATCGCGTGCCTTGTGTGAAGTATGTTGGAGTGCATCGGGCGGCACTACGAGACGATACATCGATACGTTCGATGCTTCGGCGAAAATGGAGGGCTGTTGCTCGGCGTTTGCACACTTCCCTGGCTTGGGCCACAGTGAGGATTCCATGGCTCGATCGTCTGCGGTCGCGGGTATCTGAGGTGTTGCACCAAGAGTCAACCGTGGAGGTGGTTTCCAAGAGCGATGGATACATCCTCCACTTTGATGCGATCACATCTGGTTGGAAGGCCGCCTGGCGGTTAGAAACGCGCACCGATATCGGCGGACATGTGAAGAACTCTGTTGCTCGAGAGCTCTTCGCGCATCTTGAGTCAAGCAGCACTGATTCGTTGCGGGCTGACGTCGAGTCTGCGAACGGAGAGCCATCTCTTTGATAGCCTTTGTAGCATTGCCAGCAAACACGGAAGTCATTCCGCGATGCCTCTCGATCTACCTTCGAGTCAATGAGTCTTGTGCTCAGGCCGAGCGGTAAGTGTGAGCGAAGTGCAGGCCAGACATGAGCGGCAACCCGTGACGCAATGATCACGATTCCCCGGGTTAGTGTCGTCATCCCGACCTACAATCGTGCCCGGCTGCTGCCGGAGGCCGTGCGCAGCGCGTTGAGCCAGACTGAGCAGTTGATCGAGGTGCTGGTGGTCGACGATGGCTCGACCGACTCGACACCGGAGGCCATGGCCGCGCTGCTAGAAGACCCGCGGTTGCGATACCTCCGGCAGGCCAACCGCGGCCGCTCGGCGGCTCGCAATCGTGGTGCACGCGAGGCGCAGGCTGACTGGCTTGCCTTTCTCGACTCGGATGACGTACTTGAGCCCGACGCGTTAGAGGCTCATCTGGCCGTCGTCGACCGGCACCCGGCGGTAGGCATGACCGTCGCCGGCTACCGCACGGTGGATGACAATGGCCGTGTAGTGCGTACCTACCGACCCTGGGAGTCGGGCGCGAGCCTGGAAGCGAGCGCCTGGCTAGAGACCTGCTTCGGCATGCCGGGCTCGGTCCTTATGGCCCGGGACCGCTTTCTGGCTTGTGGTGGCTTCGACGAGGCCCTGCATCTGGCCGAGGATTGGGACCTCTACCTGCGCCTGGCGGGTGAGGGCTGCCCGATGGATTGGGTACCGCGCTGTGTTTGTCGCTACCGCATGCATGCTGAGAATTCGGTGCATGCGCTGTCGGCACACCGCGCCAGTTCGCTTTCTGTGATCGAGCGCGCTCTTGCACGAGAGGCGAGGCTCATTTCGCCGGCCGCCGCGGGGCGGGCACGGGCCGAGGTGAACCTGCTCTTTGCCCGGAAAGCGCTGGTCACCAATGCCGGGTTGGCGCGCGAATGGCTCTCCGAAGCGATCAAGCACAACCCTGATCTTGCGAGAACCGGGCGAATCGATCTGCTTGCGAGCTTGCTCGAAGGATCGAGCAGCCTGTCGCAGGCCGACCAATCAGAGATGATTCGATGTGTCGCCCGGCCAGTGATCGGACTGCGTAGGGGCGAGCTCCGCATCGCGGAGTCACGGCTGGCAATGCGTCGGTTTTTTGAGGCACGACGACGTGGGAACCGCGCCGAGGCCTGGCATCAGCTGCGACGTGCGTTGCGCGGCGACCTGCGTTGGTTGGGCAACCGCGGCGTGTTGGCATTCTTAGTACGGTCGAGACCTAGGGTGCTGAGATGAGTCCTCCCGAACCCCGGGTTAGCATCATCCTCCCCACGCTCGACGCTGATCGCTACTTACGCGAGGCGGTCGATAGCTGCCTGTCGCAGTCACTGGCCGACCTGGAGTTGCTGGTGATCGATGGCGGATCTAGCGACGCCACGCTCGAGATCCTGGCTTCATATGACGACCCACGACTGTGCGTGATACACCAGGCTGACAACGTGGATCGTCTCCCCGGAGCCCTCAACCTGGGCTTGCAGCATGCCGCCGGAGCATACCTGACATGGATGCAGGCCGACTGCATCCTGGGGCCCGATGCCATACAGCATCTGGAAACAGCCCTCGACGCCGAGCCAGACCTGGATTTCGTCTACAGTAACTTCTGGGTGATCGATGGGGATGGCTGCCGGGTCACGCACAAACAGGTCGAGCCGCCGGAACGCTTGGTCGACTACAACTGCGTCGGCCACTTCTACCTGTGGCGGAGTGCTTTGAGCGATCGGCTCGGCGGATTCGATCCCGCGGCCTACCTGGTCGAGGATTGGGAGTATTGGATGCGTGTAGCCCGTTGGGGCAAGCTGCGACCGGTGCCCGACACGCCGTCAGGCTACTTCCTGTATCGGGAGCATGAAGGTGCTCTGACCTCGAGCGGTTACATCCGGATCTCGCGCCAACGGATCGCGCTGGGCTACTTGCGCAGACACCTTGGTCTGCCCTTCTGGGACTACTGGCGGCGGAAGGCCGGCAGCTATGTTGAGGAGGCCTTCGAGGCGCACCGGCGAGCGGATCGCCCGCACATGCGCCGGAGCATCCTCCTGGGCGTAGCGATGTGGCCAGTCTCGGTGCTGTGCAACCGAGGCGTGGCCGCGTTGCTCTGGCGGGCGATTGTTCGCCCACGGTCACAGGCTTGAAGTCTGGATGAAATCCGCCCCGCAGGATTGGCAAGGGCCGCGCGGATGAGCTCGCCACGCTTCAGTGTAGTGATCCCGGCTTACAATCAGGCCCGCTACCTCGCTGATGCGGTTGCTGGTGCGCTCGCTCAGACCCATCCGGCCCATGAGGTCATCGTGGTCGATGACGGTTCGACTGACGACACGGCCGAGGTGGCCAGGGGCTTCGGCGATCGCGTGCACTACCATCACCAGGAGAACAGAGGCTTGGCCCGGGCCCGCAATGCGGGCATCGCGCGAGCGCGAGGCGATCTGGTGGCCTTCCTCGACAGCGACGACACATGGTCGGCCGAACATCTCGCCCGGCTGGAGCAGCTGGTGCGGCGCGACCCCACGGCCTTCTTTTATCACACGTCCGCTCGCTGTGTGGACGCTGCCGGCCGCGACTTGCCCCAGCTGGCCGGTCAGCCACCGCCGGCCGGGTTGAACCCTCGACTGTGCATGCTGCGGGCCAATCACATTGTGCCGAGCACGGTCGCGGTCTGGCGTGACAAGCTGGTGGCGACGGGTGCCTTCGCTACCGATGATCCGGCGGTTCACGGCTGCGAAGACTGGGATTTGTGGATACGCCTGACGCGCGACGGTCGCTTCCTAGCTTCCGGGGCGGTCACCGTCGGCTATCGGCTTCACGGCTCCAGTTTGTCGGCCGACGTCGAACACATGCAGTCAGCTGCCGCGGCAGTGGTCGCGCGGAACTTCGGCCCCGAGGTAGGCCACGCTTCCAGTTGGTCGGCCGAGAAGCGGATCGCCTATGGTGGCCTGTATCGCTACCGAATTCTGTCCCCGCTCATTCGCGGTCTCGAGCCCCAGGGCGCCGGAGCCGATTTGCGACGCGCGCTGGAGATCGACCCGAGCCTCGCGGATGATGCAGGGCTTTGGTACGAGCTGGCGCTCGGCCCGAAGCCGATCGGCCGGCGCGTGAGTCTCAACGCGACGCAGCTGGAGCTGAGGCGGACGCAGCTCCTGAAGATGCTCAACGACATCCACCCAGCGTGGCCTGAGGGCGGCAGCCCCGATCGCCGCCATCTGATGTCCGCTGCGCTCCAGGCCCTTGCCCGGCTGGCATACAATTCCGGCGCCTTGCGTCAAGCCCGGCGCTTCGCCCTGGAGGCCGTGCGCTTGCGGCCTGGGCTGGTACTGAATCCGGCGCATGTCGCGTTGTTGCTGCGCAGCCTGCCGGGCGGGCGACGCGTGCTGCGCGTCGGGCGTTCGCTCTCGCGCTCGCAATGACGTCGGAGCATGCTGATCGGCTACCCAACGCGCCATGCCTCCGAGCCAAGAATCCAGGAGCTGTCCATGGATGAGCGCATCCTTCCTCTGTTGTGCTGTCCCGAATGCCGGTCCGAGTTGGCGTTAGAGGAGCCGGAGCGCGAAGACGGTCGGGTCAAGCGCGGGCAGCTAGGTTGCACGGGCTGCGAGCGCGCTTACGCGGTGCGGGACTTCATCCCTCGCTTCGTCGACGGGGACAACTATGTCGGTAGCTTCAGCTTGCAGTGGAAGATCTTCCGGCAAGCCCAGCTCGACAGCGTGACCCACAGTCAGGAGACGAGGTCCCGCTTCATTGACATGACCGGCTCGGCGGCCCACGATCTCGAAGCATGCCGGGTGCTAGACGTCGGATGTGGACCAGGCAAGTTCATCGAAACAGTGCGTGAAATGGGCGCCGAGGTCTTCGGTGTCGATCTGTCCTTCGCGGTTGATGCGGCCCTCGAGAACTTCGGCCACGATCCGCGAATCCACCTGCTACAGGCCGACGTGTTCAAGCTTCCATTCCGGGAGGAAGTGTTCGATATGGTGTTCAGCCTCGGCGTGCTGCACCATACGCCAGATTGCGAAGGGGCGTTCAAGGGGCTGGCGCGCTTTGTAAAACCGGGTGGAAAGCTGGCCATCTGGGTCTACTCGCAAGACATCGTGCCGCACTTCAACCGGAGGCTGCGCAGCTTCACTCGGCGCATGCCATTTCGACTACTCTACTACGCCTGCCTGCTGCCCGTGCCCTTCACCTACCTGTTCAACGTGCCCTATCTTCGAGCCGCATTCTACGGCCTGCGTCCCTACTTCCAGTGGATCACCTGGGGAAGCTGGCGCCAGCGCTGGCTCGACACCCTGGACTGGTACTCGTGCTGGTTCCAATCGGCGCACACCTATCCGGAAGTGCACCGTTGGTTCCTCGATCTGGGGCTCGAGTCCATCGAGCTCGGCCAGACCGCCGTCTCAGTCCACGGGCGCAGGCCCAAGCGGACCGGGACGATTTCCGACTGATGTGCGGCATCTGTGGCTTTGTCAGTCAGCGCGCTGCACCGGACGAGGCGCACCATCTGCTCGGGCAGATGTGCGAAGCAATGGTCCACCGTGGGCCGGACGATCTTGGCGTCTTCTTCGAGTCTCCGGTCGGTCTGGCGATGCGCCGCTTGAGTATCATCGATCTCGAGGGCGGGCATCAGCCGATGCGGACGGCGGATGGTGCATTCGGCATCGTATTCAACGGCGAACTGTACAATTACCGATCGCTCCGATCGGAACTGGCCTCGATGGGCCACGACTTCCACACTGAGAGCGATACTGAGGTCCTGCTACAAGCCTATGTCGCCTGGGGGCCAGATTGCCTCCCGCGCCTAAATGGTATGTTTGCCTTTGCCATTTGGGATGAGCCGCGCCAACGACTTTTCCTGGCCCGCGATCGATTGGGCCAAAAGCCGCTCTACTACTACTCGCGTGATGGTGAGCTGTTCTTCGCTTCGGAGCTGAAGAGTTTGTTGGTACATGCCGCGATCGAGCGGCGTGTCGATTCTGTTGGCTTGGATCTATACTTGACGCTTGGCTACGTGCCGGCGCCCTGGACGCTCTTCGCCGGCATCCGCAAGTTGCCGCCCGCGAGCTCGATGGTCGTCGCTCCTGGGCGTGAGCCGCGGGTGTCGCGCTACTGGCAGCCGAGCTTCGGCTCCCATGCTTCAGAGCGTTCTGACGAGTCGTGGATCGAGGAGCTTGGCGCGTTGTTGCGAGACTCGGCGCGCATGCGTATGGTGGCCGACGTGCCGGTGGGCGTGTTACTCAGCGGCGGTGTAGACTCCTCCGCGGTGACCGCCTGCGTTGCCCCGAGCGACACGACTCAACCCGCCTTGCATAGCTTCTCGGTCGGTTTTGCCGAGCGTGGCCTGGACGAGGCTTCGGCCGCTCGTCTGGCCGCTCGACACATTGGAACCGAGCATCACGAGCTCCGTATCGACGGATGCTCGCCGGATCGCTTCCAGCATGTTATCTGGCACTGCGACGAGCCGGTCGCCGACCCAGCGCTTGTCCCGACTTCGATCGTCTGCGAACTGGCGCGTCAGCACGTGAAGGTGGTACTGACAGGCGAGGGTGCCGATGAGCTCCTCGCAGGCTATTTCTACCATCGGTTGGCCGCTCAGGCTGCTCGGCTCGATCGGATGCCGGCCTCGGCCCGGAAGGGCCTGCTGGTGCCTCTCGCCGCCTCGGTGAATCGCCTGCTCGGCCGGACACGATTCCACCCGCGCACCTTGTGGGCCTGGCGCATGAGCAGCGCAGGGCGAAGCTTGGCCTGGCAGGCGATCTTCACGGACGCCGACAAGACCCGACTGGGACTACCAGCTGCGACAGACCTGGCGCAGCGACGGCCAGGCGGCGCGGCGGAGGCCTTGTTCGAGGCGACCGGCCGCGAGTCCGGTAGCCCGCACTGGCTGGACCGCTGCCTGTATGTGGACATGAAGCTACCTCTGGCCGACGGACTCCTGATGAAAGTCGACAAGATGAGCATGGCCGCTTCGCTGGAGGCACGGAGCCCGTTCCTGGACCACCGCCTGGTCGAGCTGGCCTGTTCGATGCCGCCGCGGCTCAAGCTCGGTCCCGAGGCCAACAAGCTGGCCCTCCGGCAGGCCGTCGCCGGCGTGCTTCCACCTGAGACGAGCGCACGCGAGAAGCATGGCTTCCACACCCCCTTGAGACGATGGCTGCAGCGCGATCTCCGAGAGCTTGCGCTTGACCGATTCCACACGGGCTCCTTCGCCCAGTCCGGCATACTCGGCACGCAGACCGTCGATCGGCTCGAGGTGGAGCTCGACGAAGGGTTTGCTGGCAGCGAGCGGCACTGGTGGAGCCTGCTTTGCCTTGCCGAGTGGCAAGCCTGCTATCGGGTCGCCGCGCCGGCGTGAGTGGCTCGATCGGCAGCCTGCGACTGCTGTACGTGGCTCACGGCTTTCCGCCGAATCAAGCAGCCGGAGCCGAGTGGCGCGCCTACCGCACCGCTCGCGCCGCGCGCTTGCGCGGTCACGAGGTGATGGTTCTTGCAGCCGACGACCTGACCGAACGACAGCAGGATCTCCGGGTCGCGGTGGCCGATGTCGAGGGAATCTCCGTCCAGCGACTGTCCTACGGGGTGCCCGACGACTGGGGCAGCCCGAGGGAGTTCCACGTGCCGGAGGTGGACGAACATCTGCATGATCTGCTGACTGAACAGGCGGTTGACTTGGTGCATGTGATCAGTGGTGCGCGCACCGGAGCTGGTGTCATTGACGCGGCGGCGCGAGTCGGCGTGCCAGTCGTCGTCACCCTGACCGACTTCTGGTTCCTCTGTCCGCGCATCAACCTTCGCCTACCGACAGGCGAGAGATGCTCCGTGCCTGAGGATGCACTGGAATGCGTACACTGCTTGGCTTGCGAAAGGCGCCGCTATCGCATCCCGCAGCAGCGAACGGCTGGACTGTCAGGCCGCCTGCTCGTGGCTGCATGGCAGCATGCCCTGCTGCGTCCGCGGGCGATCGAGCGCCTGAGCCGTTACCTCGAGCAGCGTCGGGGTTTCCTGGCCCAACAGCTGGGACAGGTCGACGTACTGATCGCGCCGTCGCGCTTTTTGCAGGATATCTTCGTTGCGCGTGGCGTGCCGGCCCACCGACTGCGCCACATGCGACAGGGCCTGGACACCTCGCGTTGGGAGCCTGTGCCCGCAGCGGCCGGGGATGTTGATTCGACCGCGCGACTGCGTGTCGGCTACATCGGCCAGCTCGCCGACCACAAGGGCGTGCTCGACGTGGTGGCTGCGCTGCGATCCCTCGATGACCTGCCTGACATCCACCTGCGAATCTACGGTGACCCGGAATCAGCCTGGCCCCCCTTCGTACGCCGGCTCCGCGAGGCCATCGGCTCAGACGCCCGCATCGAGTTGGCCGGAGGCTTCGACAACCGGCGGATCCGCACCGTGCACGCCGGCCTGGACGTGCTGGTAGTGCCCTCGCGCTGGTACGAGAACAGCCCCAACGTGATCTTGGAGGCCTTCGCATGCGGCACGCCGGTGATCGCTGCCGACCTGGGCGGCATGGCCGAGTTGGTTGAGCACGAGGTCAGCGGGCTGCTGTACCCGGTTGGGGCCATCGCCGAACTGGCTAACCGCCTGCGGCGGCTCGTCGACGAGCAGGATCTGTTACCGCGTCTGGCGCGCGGCATTCCCGCCGTGAAGACCCTCGACCAGGAGATCGACGAGCTGGAGTCGCTCTACATGGATCTGATCGAGTCCCGTTCGAGCGATGACCGAGCCGTCGACTAAAGCACGGCATAGGGACGGCCAGAGCGCGGCCGTGACCGTGGTGATCGTTAGCTGGAACGACACCGAGGATGCCTTGCGCTGCCTGCGCTCGGTCCGAGCTGCCGCCGGCGGCAACGTTTCGATTCTCCTCGTCGACAACGGGTCGGCAACGGAGGCGGCCGAGCGTCTGGCTCGCGAAGCGGCCGGGCTTCCTCTGATACGCTTGGCTGAGAACCTGGGCTATACCGGCGGCTACAACATCGGCATCCGGCACGCGCTTGCCGAAGGTGCCGAGTACATGCTGCTGCTCAACAGCGATGCGGAGCTCCTGCCCGGTGCACTCCCCGCGCTGCTGAATGCCGCCTCGCTGGCGCCAAACGCAGCCTTCGTCGGGGCGGCGGTCGTCTCTGGCGAGGACGACGCGGTCGTGGTTTCAGCGGGTGGCGATCTAGTCGCCAGCGTCCACCCTCTGCATCGTACGCGGCTCGAGAAGGGGGACGAATTGCAGGGAGCGAGAGCCGTTGACTTCGTCTCTGGCTGCGCGCTACTGGTTCGGGCCTCGGCCCTGGACGACATCGGCCTGCTCGACGAGGGCTTCTTCGCCTACTACGAAGACATCGACTGGTGCCTGCGCGCCCGCAAGGCTGGCTACGAGGTGCTTGTCGAGCCGGCCGCGCGCGTGCGGCATCCCGACCCGCGATGGCGCGATGCGGACTCGCCGGCCGTGACCTACTACCTCGGCCGCAACAGCCTGCGCTTCGCCCGCAAGCACGCGCCGGGCCGGCTGCCAGCCCTCTGGTTGCGCCACTTGCGCACCGCGCTCAGCTGGACGCTGCGGCCGCGCTGGCGCCGTAAGCGCGCGCAGCGCGATGCCCTGCTGCGCGGGCTGTGGGATGCGCTGCGCGGCTACCGCGGGGCCTGGCATGCCTAATCTGGCGAATTCGGCCGTGAGCTTGGTCATCCCGACCTATCGCCGGCCGGAGGCGCTGCGGCAGGCGCTGCACGCCGTGGCCGAGCAGGACTTGGCCGAGCGGCTGCAGGTGCTGGTCGTCGACGACGGGGCGCCGAGCCCGGCGGCCAGCGTCACCGAGGCCGAATGGCCCTTCGAGCTGCGTTACCTGGCCGAGGCGCACGCGGGCGCAACGCGGGCACGCAATCGCGGGGCCGACGCGGCGCGGGGCGCGCTGCTGATCTTCATGGACGATGATATTCTCCTCGACCCGGGCGCACTGGACCGGTTGGTCGAGACGGCCCGTCGCGAGGGCCCGGGCACCATCGTGCTCGGCCGCCTGATCGACCTGCCGCCGGATGCCCCCCGCCAAGATCCCTCGCGCCGCGACGTGCAGGTTTCCGTCGGCGCGGACGAGAATCGGTTGGACGCCTTGGCGGGCGTGGACTGCATGACCGGGCTGCTGGCCGTCTGGCGCGAGGACTTCTCCGCGCTGGGCGGCTTCCAGGACCCGACCGGTGGCTGGCCGAACTGGGATGACGTGGACTTCGGTCATCGAGCCCGGCAGGTGGGTCTCCGGATCCTGCGCGATAACGCCGCGATGGCCGAGCATCGCGATCGGTCCGCCGGCGACCTCGACCACGCCGCGCGGCGGTGGCACGCGGCCAGCCAAGCGGCGGCCTGGCTCTTCCAGCGGCACCCCGATCTCCTCGACGCGCTGCCGATGTATGCCGACAAGCATCCGATCGACTGGCGGGGCGACCCCGGACGCCTGGTCCTGCGCAAGCTTCTTCGGCGCGGGAGCACGGCCCGGCCGGTGATGCGCGGCCTTCGGAGGCTGCAGCGACTCGCGCCGGCCGGGCGGGTGCGGCGGGCCTTGGAGCGCTGGCTGCTCGGCGCGTGGATGGCCCGCGGGCTGCGCGAGGGACGTGCGGAGCTGTCAGCCGTCTCCAGGCCCACTGGGAGCGGGCAAGTGCCGGAAGCTGGCCGCCCCCGGCGCTCGCGGGAACCGGCGCTGATGGCCGATGCCCTGCCGCCCATCGGTGTGGTCCTGGTCAGCTGGAACACCCGAGATCTGCTCGCCAGCGCGATCCGGTCTGTCCGCGCCCATGCGGAGGCGGAAGGGCTAAGCTGTCGGGTCTACGTGATCGACAACGCCTCGACCGATGGCAGCGCCGACATGGTGGAACGCGACTTCCCCGATGCCCTGCTGCTTCGCAATCGCGAGAACCTGGGCTTCGGGCGGGCCAACAACCAGGCCTTCGAGATGTCCGGCGAAGCCTTCCTGCTGCTGCTCAACACCGATGCCGAGCCGGAGGCCGGCGCGCTGACGGCCATGCTCGACACCTTCGCGCGCCACCCGCGCTGCGGCATCGTCGGCGCGCGCCTGGTGTACCCCGACGGGCTCTTCCAGGCTTCCTACGCGCGCTTTCCCACCCTGACCGAGGAGCTCCTGCTGCTGGCCGGGCTGGCCGGCCTGCGCTACGGGCCCAGTCACCCCAGCGCGCCCGAATCCGAGAGCGACCTGCCGCGGAGCGTCGACTGGGTCGGCGGTGCCTGTATGATGCTCTCCCGCGACGCGATCCGGGCGGTGGGAGGCTTCGACCCCGACTTTCACATGTACGCTGAGGAGACAGACCTGTGTCTGCGGGTGCGACGGGCCGGCTTCGAGGTCCGGTACAGTCCGGACGCGGTGGCGGTGCACCATGGCGGTCGGAGCACGCAGCAGCGGATCGACGAGCAGCCGCTCTTGCTATGGCGGAGCCGCCTGCACTACTTCACCAAGCATCACGGCGACTGGGAAGCCCGGATGCTGGCGCTGTCGATCCGCGCGGCCTACGCGCTGCGCCGTGTGGCTTGGATGCTGCGCTCGCGCCTTGCCTCGGGCCCGGACCGAGAGCGCTGGCAAGGCCGCGCCGCCAGCGCCCGCAGGGTCGTCCGGGAGCTGGGAGGATGAGCGACGCGCTCGAGTCCGTCGCCTGCGCGCTCTGCGGGAGCGGACGATCGGACCTGCGGTTCCTGGCTCGAGATCTCGAGTTCGATGGGGGGGAGGACTTTCGGGTCGTCCGCTGTCAGGACTGCGGCTTGGTCTACCTAGATCCCCGACCGAGCCCGAGCGCGATCTCGCGCTACTACCCTTCCGACTACTACACCCACTTCGCTCTCGATGCGGCCGAGGAGGCCCGAATCTACCGACAGGCGATCGGCTTGATGCTGCGCTGGGCCCCGCCGGGTCGGATCCTGGACATCGGCGCTGGCGATGGTGCTTTCCTGGCGCAGCTGCGGGCTGCCGGCCGGACGGAGCTGCTCGGGCTCGAGCCCGACGCCGAGGCGCGGCGTGTGGCAGCCGAGCGCCGTGGTCTCGATCTGCTACCGATCGGCTTTCCGGCTCGGCCTTTGCCCGAGCCCGGCCTTGCGGCCATCAGCATGCTCGAGACCATCGAGCACCTACACGAGCCGATCGACGCGCTGCGCCGAGCGCGCGAACTGTTGGCGCCCGGGGGCTGCCTGGTCCTCTCGACGCCCAACATCGATGGGCTGGAGCTTCGACTGCTCGGGCCGCGGGGGATCTCGCTCCAGGTTCCGCGGCACTTAACCTTCTTCTCGGCCGGGACGCTTCGGGCGGCCTGCGAGGCGGCCGGCCTGCGCGTGCGCTCCCTCGAGACCAGCGCGGCCACCGATGGGCTAACCCGCAGCCTCTGGCTGCCGATCCGGCGACGGCTCCGCCCCGCAGGGCGCGCGGGGGCAGCCGGCGCCCCGACCACGACGCGCTTCTACGCTCGCTCCTGGCGCCGCAGCGTGCACGGACTGCTCGGCGCGGTCCTGTCGCCGCTGGGCTGGCTGGCCGCGCGCTCGGGCCTGGGGCCGACGATCTACCTGGTGGCGGAGCGGCCCGCCGATGACTAAGCCGGCGGCGGTCGCGCGCATCCCGACCGTATCGGTGCTGGTGGTCAACTGGAACGCGGGCCGGCTCCTGGAGGCCTGTCTTGACTCCATCCCGGCCGGTGTCGACGGCTTGGACTTCGAGGTCATCGTCGTCGACAACGGTTCCACGGACGGCAGCCTCGAGCGGCTGGCGGCGCGTCCCTGGCTGCGCCTGCAGCGCCGCCGGGACAACTCGGGCTTTGCCGTGGCCAGCAATCAGGCGGCCCGCCTGGCCCGGGGACGACAGCTGCTGCTGCTCAATCCGGACACGGTCTGCCGACCGGGAAGCATCCGCACCCTGTCCGAGCATCTGGATGCCTCGCCCGAGCTGGCGGCGGTCGGGCCGCGTCTGTTTGGGGCGGATGACCGGCCCCAGCGCTCGGCCTGGCGTGGCTACCCGGACCTGGCCTTTGCCTGGGTCGATGCGCTCTACCTTTGGAAGCTGCCCGGCCTGCCCGGCGTGCGGCGCAGTGAGGTTCAGCCCGCCGCCGCCGACGACCGTCCGCTGCCCGTCGATCATCTGCTTGGCGCCTGCATCCTGATTCGACGCGAGGCCTGGGAGGCCGTGGGCCCTCTTGACGAGGGCTACTTCCTCTTCTTCGAGGAGACAGACTGGTGTCGCCGCGTGCGCAAGGCCGGACACGGCCTCGAACTCCTGCCGACCGCGGAGGTGCGGCACCACGGCGAGCACAGCGTCTACCAGGTGCCTCGACGCAGCATTCCGCAGTATTACCACAGCTTTCATCGCTTCGTCTGCGCGGGCGGCGCGGGCCCGAACCGGCTCCTGCTTCTGCGCCTCGCCTTTCGCGTCGCGGCCTTGGTCCGCGTCTTGCTCTGGGGGCTTCGCCGGCTGGGCCCGAGATCGGAGTTCGCGCGAGAGATGCAGCGTGCCTACGCCCTGGTATTGCGCCGGACGCCGGGCCCGAGATGCGCGCCATGAGCCGGCCCCGCGTGCTCTTTCTCTGCCAGGTGCTGCCCTATCCGCTGGATGCCGGACCCAAGCGCCGCGCCTACCATGTGCTGCGCTGGATGGCCGAGCGCGTCGATCTGCATCTCGTCTGTTTCCTGCGCCCGGAGGATCCGCCCGAGGCGGTCGACGTCCTGCGGAGCTACTGTGCCGCGGTGACGACGGTTCCCCTCGCCCGCAGCCGCGGGGCCGATGTCCTGGCGCTAGCCGAGGCCTTGCTCACCGGCCGATCCTTCATCTTGCTGCGTGACGAGCGCCGTGATATGCGTTCCGCTCTGGCCGCGATCTGCCGTGCCGAGCGCTTCGATGCCGTGCACGCCGATCAACTCTGGATGGCCGGTTACGCGGTCGAGCTGCCACTGCCCTACAAGGTCCTCGACGAGCACAACGCGGTCTTCCTCGTGTTCGAGCGCCTGGCCCTCCACGAGCGCTCTCCGTTCAAACGCTGGCTCTGGCGGCGCGAGGCGAGGCGCATCGCGCCGGCCGAACGCGCGCTGCTGGCCGACTTCGATCACACGATCTTCGTCTCGGAGATCGACCGCCGCGCGGTCGATACGGGCGGAGAGGCCAGCAGCGTCATGCCCATCTGCGTCGACAGCGCCGAGATCGAAGCCATCCGCCCGCGGCCCGACGCGCACCGCATCACGGTCCTGGGAACCATGTTCTGGCCGCCGAATGCCGAGGGCGTGAGCTGGCTGGCCGAGCATGTGTTCGAGAGGATCCTGCGAGAGGTGCCGGACTGCGTGCTGACCGTCATCGGCAAGCGCCCTCCGGCCGCGCTGCGAGCCGCGCTCGAGCGCTTCGGCGATGCGGTGGAGATCACGGGCTACGTCTCGGATCCACGGCCCTACCTCGAGCAGACCGCCGTCTTTGCCGTGCCGCTGCGTTCGGGCGGCGGCATGCGGGTCAAGATCCTGGATGCCTGGGCCTGGCGTCTGCCGGTGCTCTCGACCACGATGGGAGCCGAAGGGATCCGGATCCAAGCGGGCAAGGACATCCTCATTGCTGATCGGCCGGCCGACTTCGCCCGAGCGGCGGTCCAGCTTCTCGGCGACCCCGGGCTTCGGGCCGACATCGCCGAGGCGGGCAGGCGCAGTCTCGAGGCGCAGTACGACTGCCGGCGGGTCTACGGACATCTCGGTGGCGTCTACGCCCCGATTCTGAGGTCATCGCCATGAACGCAGCTCCGGCGTGGTGGCGGGATCGATGGCTGATGGCCGTCCTCTTGGCCTCGGTGATCGGGCGCGTTATCGTCTCGCTGTACATGGGCCAGCGCGTCGAGCCCCTACCGGGGATCTTCGATCAGATCTCCTACGATGCCCTGGCCCGGCAGGTGGCTGCTGGCAGGGGATTCCGCTTCGCCCTGGATTGGTGGCCCGCCACGCGGGCCGGCGAGCCCACGGCACACTGGTCATTCCTCTACACAGGTCTGCTCGCCGGGATCTATGCGCTCGTGGGGCATCAGCCGCTGATCGCCCGCATCCTTCAGGCATTGCTCGTCGGGATCCTCCAGCCCCTTGGGACCTACCTGCTAGGCCGCGAGCTCTTCGGCCGACGCGCTGCACGCTGGGCGGCCGCGACCAGCGCCGGCTACCTCTATTTCGTCTACTACAGTGCCGCGCTCATGACCGAGATGCTCACCATCTGCGCCCTGCTCTGGATGCTCCTTGCGGCAGTGCAGCTGGCAGAAGGTCGCGGCTGGCGAGGATGGCTTGCCTTCGGGGTGCTCGTCGGACTGGCAGGTTTGCTGCGCCAGGTGACCCTGCTGCCGGTGCCCTTGCTCTGTCTGTGGATCTATTGGCGTCGTCGTGATTGGCAGACGATCGCTGGCGTCGCCCTGGCGGCGGCCGTGTCCCTGGCCTTGATCCTGCCGGTGACTTTGCGCAACTCTCAGGTTTTCGATCGCTTCGTGCTGGTCAACACCAATGCCGGCTATGCCTTCTTCTGGGCCAACCATCCGGTGCACGGCAGCGACTTCCAGAGCATCCTGCCGGCTGACGGGCCCAGCTACACGGACTTGATTCCAGCCGAGTTGCTCGCACTGGACGAGGCCGCGCTCAACGATGCCCTGATGGCCCGCGGCTTGGACTTCGTCCGCCTGGATCCGGCGCGGTACCTGCGGCTGTCCGCCAGCCGTTTGGCGGACTACTTCCAGTTTTGGCCCAGCGCCAGCTCCTCCAGGCTCAGCAACTGGGTTCGGGTCGCATCCTTCGGTCTGATGCTGCCCTTCATGCTCTCCGGATTGTGGCTCTCGCGTCGTCGCTGGCGCGCCTGCATGCCGCTCTACCTGTATGCCGGCAGTTACGCGCTGATCCATCTGCTATCCTGGGCCCTGATCCGCTATCGCTTGCCGGTGGATGCCATCCTGTTGGTCTTCGCGGGCCTGAGCGTGCATCGGATCATGGCCCGGTGGCCGCGTCGGCCGTCGGGGAGGGGGGCGAGGACGGCATGAACCAGCTCGCGCAGCCGCGCACGCTGCTCGGCGCTTTTCAGCAGTGGTCGCGTCATATCGAGCCGAGATGGCTGCGGCTGGGGGTGATCGTCTCTGTGCTCTTGGCCGCGGCTTGGCTGGGCCCCAGGGCATCGCGTCCCATCATCGCCTTGCTCTTCGGGCTGCCAATCCTGCTATGGATGCTGCGCCGTCCTCGGTGGCAGATCCCATTGTTGATTCTGGCCTGCGCCTTCGTACCCTTCCGCGTTCGAGCCGGTGCTGGAGCCGCCATCACCCTGGCCATGCCAGGTGTGGCAGCTCTCACCGGACTTTGGGTAGTCACCGCTTTCTTGCGCCGCGATTTACGCCTGCGGGCCTCACCGGCCAATCTCCCATGGTTAGTACTCATCGCGGTTGCTGGAGTCAGTGTGGTGGCCGGCGCAGCGCTTTGGAGCCCATGGGTTGTGACCAAGGACAACTTCCTGATGGTCCAAGGTGCCCAATGGGCGATCGTGGCCCTATCCGGTTGCGCGTACTGGCTAGGCGCGAACCACTTGCGCGATCGCGAACAGCTTCGGCAGGTGGTCACCATCATCCTGGTGCTTGGTCTCATCTTCCTGGGTCTGGTCTATCTCCCGCCACTGCGCCGCTTCGCTCGTCAATTCCAGCTCGTGGGCCCCACCTTCCGGATCTGTGTGGTTGCCGTAGCCGCAGCCATGGCCATCTACATGTCAGACAATAGGCTTCGTCAACGTGTTGCCCTCGGCCTCCTGGCAATCGGGATGGTGGTACTTCCCTGGTGGCGTGGAGGTGAATGGGCATCGGGCTGGTTGCCTTCGCTCATCACGATTCTGGGCGTGCTCACCCTCTGGGTATGGGATCGGGTGCAATGGCGGATTCTACCAATCGCCTCCTTCGCTAGCCTGGCAGCTGCTCTTCTCTTCATTCCCCGTCTAGCATCTGGCGAAGCCTATAGCCTCGATACACGGATCATCGCCTGGCAAGGCCTGGTCCAACTCCTGGAGGGGCGCTGGATCCTGGGCTTGGGTCTAGCTAGCTACTGGCACTATTGGCGTGGCGTGCTGGGCTCGATGAGCTACTGGGATCCGGAAACCGGCTACTTGCACTACACCTACGACCCGCAGGTCAACCTGCACAACAACTATCTGGATGTCCTGGGCCAAATGGGCATCCTGGGTCTCGTCGTCTTGCTCTGGCTGCTGGCCGCCATCGCCTTGCAGCTCTGGCGCAGCCATCAAGCCGAGCCACCCGGCTTCGGCAAGGCCTACTCCGCCGCCGCCATCGGCATCCTGGTCGGCATGTCGGCCAGCGGCATGCTGGGCGATTGGTTCATGCCATTCGTCTACAACGTTGGCTTGCAGGGCTTCCAGGACAGCTTCATCGGATGGCTTCTCCTTGGCGGTGCGGTGGTGTTGCAGGCGACGCGTTCGGACGAGGAAGACGAGACCGCGGACGGATCGCATGGCCCGAGCACTATGGATCGCGCGAAGGGCGGTGAATCTGTGCGCCGTATCGGCTCACCGGAAGTGAGCCAGGCTTGAGGGTCCTCATGGTTTGCGCTTACGCACCCTCGATCATACGCGTCCGACCATACCAGTTGGCCATGGCCCTGCATGCCCGCGGCCACCAAGTAGACCTGGCCTTTCCGCTAGCCAGCCGGCGTGACCACGAAGACGCCCGCCAACTCGAGGCGCAGGGATTTCGACTGATCACTCGCGGCCTGACCGCCCTGCGCCGCGGCATTTCGCTGGCCGGCGCCCTGATTGGCGGCCTGCCCTTGCAGGCACGGTACAGCTGGAGCCCGGCGCTCATGGGCGCGCTGGGAGAAGCCGTGCGAGATGCTGACAGCTCGGGCAATCCCTATGACGCGGCCCATGTTGAGCACTTACGCGGCTCGCCTTATGCTTTGCCCTTGGCCGGCCGGCTGCCTCTGGTCTGGGACGCCGTCGACAGCATCACCGACCTATTCGTCCAGGCCTCTCGTCAAGCCCCACAGTCTCGGCAGCGATGGGCGGCGCGATTGGAGCTCGAGCGCACGCGGCGGGAGGAAGGTCGTCTCGTGAACCGACTGCCGGCCGTGAGCGTCACCGCCGAGACCGACAGAGCTGCCCTGACTGCGCTCGGACTGCGCCATCGGCAGCGCGGCGGGTCGAGTGCAGGAGCTGCCGAGATCCGTGTAATCCCCAACGGGGTCGACCTCGAGCGCTTCGCACCGGGACCCTCACCCGGCCGCCAAGCGGAGTGCCTGGTCTTCTCCGGAAAGCTCGGCTATCACGCCAACGAGGCCGCCGCGCTGCACCTGGTCCGCTCGATCATGCCGCGGGTCTGGGAGCAGCGCCCGAAGACGCGACTGATACTGGCCGGTGCCCAGGCCCCGTCCTCCCTACATCGACTGGCTGCCGCCGACGAGCGCATCGAGCTGACCGGCTACGTCGACGATCTGCGCGAGCCCTTGCTCCGGGCCCGGCTGGCCGTGGCACCCATGATCTATGGCGTGGGCATCCAGAACAAGCTGCTCGAGGCCATGGCCTGCGCCCGGCCCGTGGTGGCCTCGCCCGCCGCCGCCCGCGCCGTGGAGGCCCGACCCGGCCGTGAAATCATGGTCGGAGCCGACGCCTCCGAACTGGCCGCGCACATCCTAGAGCTGCTCGAGCATCCCGAGCGCGCCGACGAAGTGGGACGCGCCGGCCGCGCCTACGTCGAGCGCGCGCACACCTGGGACCTTGCGGCGCGAAGATTCGAAGACTTCTACGCCGAAGCGGCTCGGACCCTGCCCGCATGAACGCGGCCGAGATCCCTTCCGAACGGGCCGTCGTCAAGGCCGTGGATCGCCGTGCCACGCGCCGCCATCAATGGCTGGGCCTCGAACTGGCCCTCTTGACCGTAGATGTCCTTGCCCTCGTCGGCGCGATGTTCCTGGCCTTCTTGATTCGCTTCGGCATCGACCTACCCATCTTCCAGAGCGACGCCCTGGCCAGCCCCGACTACTACCTGCGCATCTCCATGCTGCTCGTCCCATTATGGCTGTTGCTCTTTTGGACAACAGGTCTCTACCGCCGCCGGAACCTCTTGGGCGGCACCCGAGAGTACGCGCTGGTCTTCAATGCCGTCTCGGCAGGCCTAGTGCTCACCGTCTTCGCCACCTTCCTGCTGCCCGACGTGCTCCTGGCGCGCGGCTGGCTGCTCTCGGCCTGGCTGCTGGCCTTGGTCTCGGTGTCGGCCGCGCGCTTCATCGTCCGCCGTCTGGTCTACAGTTTGCGCGGTCGGGGCTACTTCCTGACCCCGGCCCTCATCGTCGGCAGCAACGACGAGGCCGTGGCCCTGGCCGGCCAGCTGGGAATGGCGCGCTATTCCGGCCTGAACGTCCTGGGCTTCGTCGTCGCCGAACCCGAGATGGATTCGGGTGTCGAGGAGGATACCCGCATTCACCGCCACCTCTATGCCCTGGGCGGCCTATCCGACCTGGACCGACTGGTCGAGCGCTTCGGCGTCGAGGAACTGATCGTGGCCACCAGCGGCATCCACCGTACGGATTTGGTCGAGCTCTTCCGCCGATTCGGAAGCCGTCCCGGCTTGCGTCTGCGCTTCTCTGGAGGCCTGTTCGAAATCATCACCACCGGTCTGGAAGTCAACCAGGTGGCCTTCGTCTCCCTGCTCGACGTGGCACCGGTGCGGCTCAAGGGCGTGGATCGGGTACTCAAGTGGTGCCTCGACAAGGGGCTGGCCGGCGCGGTCGTCGTCCTCGGCGCGCCACTCTACGCCCTGCTATGGCTGGCGGTGCGGCTCGACTCGCCCGGGCCGGCCATCCACCGCCGGCGCGTCCTGGGCCTTGGCGGTCGCGGGTTCGATGCCTTCAAGTTCCGCAGCATGCACGTCGACGGCGACGCCATCCTCGACCGACATCCGGAGCTGCGCGAACGCCTATCGCGCGAGCACAAGCTCGAGGACGACCCGCGGGTGACCCGGGTCGGTCGCTGGCTGCGCAAGAGCAGCCTCGACGAGCTGCCGCAGGCCTTCAACGTGCTGCGCGGCGAGATGAGCATCGTCGGGCCGCGCATGATCTCGCCGCAGGAGCACCGGGAGTACGGGCAGTGGGACCTGAACCTGCTCACCGTCAAACCCGGCATCACCGGCCTGTGGCAGGTCAGTGGCCGTTCGGACCTGAGCTACGAAGACCGCGTGCGCCTGGACATGAACTACATCCGCAACTGGACTATCTGGCTGGACCTGCAGATCCTGATGCAGACCATCCCGGCCGTGCTCAGCCGGCGCGGAGCGTACTAGCGGACCCTGATGAAATCGGTCTTACCAGAGGGTCTTGTCACCCCGTCCCGGTTAGTGTATTATTAAGCATCTTCATCGAGCCCATTGGCCCCATTTTTGCCGTATCTTCGAGGCCCCGACATGCGTCTGACCCTATTGCGACGATTGGCAGACAGCCTGGCCCAAGACCAGGCACTTGCGCCCGGCATGCTTGCACCGGGTCGGGGGGATACGCTACCGATGGAGCTCCGAGAGTATCTGGATATCGCACGGCGCTGGCTGTGGCTCTTCATATTGGCCGCGGCTGTGGCGGCCGTCGGCGCTTGGGTGGGCACCCGCTTCATGCCCACCAGCTACCGCTCCAGCACTA
>CAZJWJ010000031.1:31954-52751 GCA_964549495.1 uncultured Anaerolineales bacterium
TAGCCCGGACGTCAGCGCCCAGAGCATCTACCTCTCCAATCAGCTGGCCACCACGTATGCACAGATGGCCACGCGCGAGCAGGTGCTGCAGGGTGTGGTCGAAGCCCAGGATCTGCCAGTGGGTTGGCAAACTCTCAAGGGGATGATCAGGGCCCAGCCTCAGCCCGGCTCGCCCATGCTCGAGATCTCGGTCGTGGCCACTCAGCCCGAATTGGCGCAGATCCTCGCCGCCGAGACCGCCCGGCAACTTCTGGCCTCGACCCGCACCGAGCAGCTGCTGAACGACCAGAAGGACGCCAGCTTCCTCGAGGCGCAGATCGAGCAGCTCCGCCAGAGCATCGAGCAGACCCAGCCCGAGCTCGACGAGCTGGAGAACCAGCTGGACACCGCCACCAGTGCGCGCCAGATCTCCGAACTGCAGAGCCGCATGGCCGCCAAGCAAGCCCAACTCAATGAGTGGCGCTCCCGCTATTCCGAGATGCGCACCCAGCTCGGCGGCAGCGTGGCCAACTCGCTGGAGGTCATCGAGCAGGCCACGCCCGGCATCCGGGTGGGCCCCAACGTGCGTATGAACGTCCTCTTGGCCGCTTTGCTCGGCCTGGGCCTGGCGCTCACCGCCGTACTGATCCTCGAGTACCTCGACGATACCGTCAAGACCCCGGAGCTGGTCGAGCGCCGATTGGGCCTGACCAGCCTCGCGGCGGTCATGGACTTCGACCAGGCAGCTGAACCGCGCCCCGATGGGCTGGTGACGATACAGGCGCCCCGCTCTCCCATGGCCGAGGTCTATCGCACCCTGCGCACCAACGTCTCCTTTTCGCTGCTCCAGCGCGATCCCGGCCCGCTGGTGGTCACCAGCGTCGCGCCGGGCGAGGGCAAGAGCACGACCGTCGCCAACCTGGCCGTGGTCTTCGCCCAATCCGGCAAGCGCGTGGCCTTGGTCGACGGTGACCTGCGAAAGCCCACCCTGCACCGGCGCTTTGGCCTGACCAACAACTTCGGCCTGACCAACCTGATCCTCGACGCCGAGCTGGATGTCGACGCCATGCTCCAGCCGGTCGAGGACCTGCCGGAGCTATCGGTCCTGACCACCGGTGCTCTGCCGCCCAACCCCTCCGAGGTGCTCTCCTCGCCGCGGGCTGTCGGCATCCTGAACCGCCTACAACAGGACTTCGACCTGGTCCTCATCGATAGCCCGCCGGTCATGCTGGTCACAGACCCGGTCGTGCTCTCGATGCACGCCGCCGCGACGCTCCTGGTCTTCGACGCCAACCGAACCCGCTTCGACGCAGCGCGCAAGGCCATCGAGACCCTGAAGAAGTCCGGCATCGAGCCCATCGGAGCGGTGGTCAACAAGCTGGTGGCCGAAAAGGCCGGCGGCTACTACCGCTACGTCTTCCACAACTATCGCCAGGCCTACGGCGACTACTACGATGACGGCGGAGACGGCCCCAACGAGGGCGGCCAGCGGCCCGATGCCCGGCAGCCGAAGCCCCGCGGTCTGGCCGGTCTACGCGAGCGCATCGGCTCGGCCATCACCGGTCTGCTCGGCTAGCCGAGCCCGCCTTTGTCCTCCCATCCCACCTCCGATGCGCCCGGCGCCAGCTCCAAGCTGGCGCCGACTGCGTCCGCTTGCCTCTACCTGGGGCGGGCCGGCGATCCGGACACGCAGTTTCTGCAGCCCAACCCGGAGCACCGCTGCTACGCCACCGCGCCGGAGAGCAGCATCGCCCTACCCGACCAGCGCGCCTACTGCTTCGGTCAATGCGAGGCATGTCCACGCTACGTGCCCCCGGCTGCACCAGGACGCCGCGGGTCTCCGCGGCCGCTGGCCTTGGCCGACGCGGACGATGCCGAGCTGGGCGCTGGCGCGAACGACCACACGTCTCGGTCCGGATTCCTTGGCCGCCTGGCCCGCATGTCCTTCGAGGAAGTCCTGGTTCTCGTGGTCACCACGGCGCTGGTGGGGGTCATCGCGGTCTTCGCGCTGATGGGCGGACGCGACCCCCTGGCCGACCTGCCCTCCGGCGCCGCCGAGTCCGACACCGCCACGAGCCGCTCCGACGCGGACGACGCGACCGCGGATGCCGAGGCCACCGCCTCGCCCGAGGCCAGCCAGCGATCCGAGGACCGATCGACGCCCGGCCCCAGCTCCGCCGCCGCATCGGCGGCAGGGAACGGGGATTCCGAGTCCACGGACGGCGAGGATGCGGGCGACCCGGACGCGGACGACCCGGACGATCCGGACGCCGAGACGCCCGACCCCGGCCCCACCTCCATCCTGCCCACCCCACCGCCCGGCGGCCTGGTCGCCGCCCTGGCACCCGGCGAGCGCGGTGCGGGCAGCTTCTCGGAGGCCCTGCGCCTGCCGGCCTACGGCGAGCGCGAGCTGCGGGTGGGCAGCTTCGCCGGCGAGCGCTACCTGGGCGGCCTGCTCTTCCCGCTGAGCAAGATCCCGCCCAGCGCCAGGGTCAGCTACGTAGCCCTGGAGCTGGCCGGCCTGAGCGACAGCGCCCGCCAGGACGAGGGCGAGTGGACCGTCGAGATGCTCGACCCCGAGGTGGCCGAGGAATGGTCGGACTTGACCTTCGCCTCCCTGCGCGAGGCGCCGGCCGAGCAGAGCCGCACCGTCTGGCGCCTGGCGGCCGAGGACCTGGCGCCGCGCAAGGTCAACGTGCTCGAGCTGGACGCCGACGCGCGCGACCTCTTCATGCAGCGCCTGGAGGCCGGCCGCATCGCCTTCCGCATCACGGGTCCCGCGGACCCGGAAGAGGACAACCTCTTCATCTGGGACACGGGCTACGGCGAGGGCTTCGGCACCCGGCCGGTCCTGCGCGTGGCCTTCGTGCCGCCCACGCCCACCCCCACGCCGCCCGGCAGCGGTGGCGAGGGCGGCGAAGCGGCTGCCACCGCGCTGCCCTTCATCGTCTGGCTGGGCGAGCCGACACCCGCCCCGCCCGCGCCGACGCCGACCGCCTATCCCGAGTCGCTCTACGACCAGCTGCGCGGCAAGATCATCTTCGTCTCCGACCGCTTCAGCGTGCCCGAGGGGGCGGCGCAGCCGCCGGCCGGCTTCCGCCGCCCGCGCGGCCTGACCCAGCCCGAGCAGCTGATGGTCTACGACCCGGACTCCGGCCGCATCGGCCAGGTCACCGAGAGCTGGCCCTGGACCCTGGCCGTCGAGCGCAACGCCCGCGGCGCCGACGTCCAGGTGGGCGTGGGGGCCATGAACCAGCTGATGATCCACGACCGCTACTCCGAGCAGCCGCGCGAACTGGTGCCGCCCGAGGGCGACAACTACGACCCCTCGGTCTCGCCGGACGGCGAATGGATCGTCTTCGTCAGCAACCGCCACCTCAACGACGAGATCTACCGCGTGCGCCGCAACGGGCAGGACCTGCAGCGCCTGACCGAGAACGACTGGCAATGGGACAAGCACCCCTCCATCTCGCCCGACGGCGGCCAGATCGTCTTCTGGTCCAACCGCGACGGCCGGCGGCAGCTGTACCTGATGAACGCCGACGGCAGCGGCCAGCGCAACATCAGCAACAACTCCTTCAACGACTGGTCGCCGGTCTGGGTGCGCTAGGCTAGTCTAGGGCCCATGGACATCCTGGTCACCGGCGGCGCCGGCTTCATCGGCTCCCATCTCGCCGAGCGCCTGCTGGAGCTCGGCCATCGGGTCCAGGTCCTCGACGACCTGTCCAGCGGCCGGCGCGAGCATCTGCCACCGGGCGTCGAACTCGTGGAGATGGACCTGCTCGATCCGCGGCTGGCCGAGCGCGTCGCCGAACTCCGACCCGAGGCGATCTTCCACCTGGCGGCCCAGGTCAGCGTCCAGCGCTCGCTGCGCGATCCCCTGCGCGATGCCGAGATCAACCTGCTCGGCAGCCTGCGGCTGCTCGAGGCGGCGACCGGCTGCGGCGCGCGCAAACTGGTCTACATTTCGACCGCCGCGGTCTACGGCGAGCCAGAGCAGCTGCCCGTCCCCGAATCCCACCCGCTGCGGCCGCTGAGCCCCTATGGCGCCAGCAAGCTGGCCGTCGAGCGCTACCTGCCCATCTACGCCGATCGCCACGGCCTGGACTGGGCCGCCCTGCGGCTGGCCAACGTCTACGGACCGCGCCAGGACCCGGCCGGCGAGGCCGGCGTGGTGGCCATCTTCGCCGCCCGGCTCTTGGCCGGCCGGCCTTGCACCATCCACGGGGATGGCCGGCAGAGCCGCGACTTCGTCTACGTCGGCGACTGCGCCGAGGCCGCCGGGTTGCTGCTGGAGGGCGGATCCGGAATCTACAACATCGGCACCGGCGGCCTGACCCGCGTCGACGAGCTCTACCGGCGCATGCGCGATCTGACGGGGGGCGACCAAGCGGCCGAGCAAGGGCCGGCCAAGGACGGCGAGATCCGGCACCTGTCGCTGGATCCGGCGCGGGCCGCCTCCGAATTGGGCTGGCGGCCGCGCACCGGCTTGGACGAGGGGCTGGCGCGGACCCTGGACTGGTTTCGCGCCCGGCGCCGGCCGGAAGCCGCGGTCCTCGGGCCATGATCCTGACCCAAGCCCCGCTGCGTATCAGCCTGCTGGGCGGCGGCAGCGACTTCCCGGAGTTCTTTGGCCAGGAGGAGGGTGCCGTGCTCTCCTCCAGCATCGACAAGTACATCGCGGTGCTGGTCAAGCGCCGCTTCGACGCCAAGATCCGCGTGGGCTACACCCGCACCGAACTGGTCGACCGGGTGGCCGATGTGGAGCACGACCTGGTGCGCGAGGCCCTGCGCTGGACCGAGGTGCAGGGCGGGGTCGAGCTGTCGACCATGGGCGACATCCCCTCGCGCGGCTCTGGCCTGGGCTCCTCGAGCACCGTCACCGTGGCCCTGCTGCACGCCCTGTGGTGCTACGCCGGCCGGCTGCCCAGCCGCCGCGAGCTGGCCGAGGCGGCCTGCGCCATCGAGCGCGATCGCCTAGGCCGGCCCATCGGCTGGCAGGACCAGTACGCCGCGGCCTACGGCGGTCTGAACCTGATCCGCTTCTGCGGGCCGGAGGTCCGGGTGGATGCCCTGGACGCCGACCCGGCCGTCGCGCGCCGGCTGGGCGAACGCCTGATGCTCTTCTTCACCGGCATCACCCGCCGATCGGCCAGCGTGCTGGGCGAGCAGCGGGCCCGGATCGAGTCGCGCCGGGCCGAGCTGCGCGCCATGGCCGCCCAGGCCCATCTGGCGGCCGAGGCCCTGGGCGCCGGCCGCATCGAGGACCTGGGCCCCCTGATGCACGAGGGCTGGCAGCGCAAGCGCCGCCTGGCCAGCCGGGTCAGCAATCCCGAGATCGACAGGCTCTACGACCGCGCCCGCGCCGCCGGCGCCACCGGCGGCAAGATCGCCGGCGCCGGCGGCGGCGGCTTCCTCCTGCTCTTCTGCCCGCCCGAGCGCCAGCCGGCCGTCCGCCTGGCCCTGGCCGATTTGCGCGAGCTCGAGTTCGACCTCGAGCCCGAAGGCTCCTTGGTGCTGCTCCAACAGCGCAGCCGATGAGCGCGCGGGCATCGAGGTCGGCCGCGCTGGCCGGGGAGGGGAGCCGATGAGCAGCCTGGTCGTCCTGGCCGCCGGCCTGGGCCGCCGCTTCGGCGGCGGCAGCCGCAAGCAGGTGGCCGGCCTGGGACCGGCCGGCGAGACCCTGCTGGAGTATGCGGTCCACGATGCCCTGGCGGCCGGCTTCGAGCGCCTGCTCTGCGTCATCCGGCCGGATATGCAATCCGACTTCGAGCGGGCCCTCGGCGCGCGCCTGCGCCGCCACATCGCCCTGGACTACGCCCACCAGCGATTGGACGACCTGCCGGCCGGCCTGCGCCCGCCGCCCGATCGGCAGCGGCCCTGGGGCACCGGCCACGCGCTCTGGGCCTGCCGGGACCAGCTGGACGGCGCCTTCGGCTTGATCAACGCCGACGACTTCTACGGGGCCGAGAGCTATCGCATCCTGGCCGCGGCCTTGGCGGGTCACGGCCCGAGCCCGGTCGCCGATCTCGCCCCGCCGGCCCGCTGGCAGCTGGTGACCTTCTCGCTCGGCCGCTGCCTCTCGCCCGGCGGCCCCGTCTCGCGCGGCGTCTGCCAGGTGGCGCCCGACGGCCGCCTGCTGCGCATCGTCGAGCGCGAGGGCATCCGCCGCCGGGCCGATGGACACATCCGCGCCGACGACGGCCGCCAGCCGGCCGAGCTGGCGCCCGACACGCCGGTCTCGATGAACATGTGGGGTTTGGACGAAGGGGTCTTTCCCTTTCTCGAGCAAAGCCTGACGGCCCTCTTGACCGATGGGCGCGATCTCGAACGCGCCGAGCTCTTCCTGCCCCAGGTCGTGGCCGAGGCCATGGCCGGCGGGCAGGCCCGCGTCCAAACCCATCCAAGTCCCGCCAGCTGGCTGGGCTTGACCCATCCCGAGGACGCCGAGCGCGTCCGCGCCGGCCTGGCGCGGCACGTCGATCGGGGCGACTACCCCAGCCCGCTCCTGGCGGCGGAGGACGAGGATGGGCGCTGAGGCGGGCGCGAGCGCCCGCGGGACCCCGGCTCGCTGGGCGGCCCGGATCCAGCGCTACGAGACCTGGCCGACCCTGGCGCTGGCCGCGGTCCTGATCTTGGCCGAGCGGGTCGGGCCGGCCGGCCAGCTGGCCGCCCTGGCCGGCTTGGTCCTGCTCTGGCTCGCCCGGCGCCGGGCCACCGGGCGCTGGACCCGCCGCACGGTCCTGGATCTGCCCACCCTGGCCCTGCTGGCCACGCTGCCGGGGGCCATCCTGGTGGCGCCGGAGCCGGGCGCCGCCTGGTCGCGGGCGCTGTCGCTCTTGGCCGGCATCGCCCTGGCCTACGCCCTCTTGAACTTCGCGCGCAGCCCGCGCCGGGCCTGGCTGGCCTGCACCTGGCTGCTCTGGAGCGGCCTGGCGCTGGTGGCCCTGGCCCTGGTCAGCGTCGATTGGCTGGAGAAGTACGCCCTCTTCAGCGACTACCTGCGCCGCCTGCCGCGCCTGATCGGCGCCGTGCCGCATCCGATGCTCGAGGCCTACGGTCCCCGCGAGGGCGTGGGGGTGCACCCCAACTCGGTGGCCGGCCTGCTCATCCTCTTCCTGCCGCTCTCGGCGGCCCTGCTCCTCGGCATCGGCCGGGCGGGCGAGGGCTCCGGCGCGCTGGCGCCGCCGGCCTGGATCCGGCCCCTGGCCGCGCTGAGCCTGCTGGCCGGCGGCGCGCTCCTCGTCCTGACCCAGTCGCGCGGCGCCTGGCTGGCCTGCGCCGCCGCGCTGGCCCTGCTGCTCCTCTCGCGCTGGCGCGCGGCCTTCGTCGCCGCGACCGGCGCGGGCCTGCTGGCCCTGCTGTCGGTCTTGCTGCTGGGTCCCGGCGCGGTCCTGATGCGGCTGGAGGCCTTGGGTCTGCCGGCCGGCGCCTGGGCGGGACGCGTGACGCTGTGGCGGGAATCGGTGGCGCTCTTGGAACGGCAGCCCTGGACCGGCATCGGCCTGGGCAACTTTCTCTTGGTCCACGGCCAGCGCCCGGAGTACGACGGCGGCTTCGTCTACCAGGGCTACCCGCATGCCCACAACCTGCTCCTGCAGGCCGCCCTCGACTTCGGCCTGCCGGGCATGCTGGCGGTGGTCGGACTGCAGCTGGCCCTGGCTTGGGCGGCCTGGCGCGCGCACCGGCAGCTGGCCGGGACGCCCCTGGACGGGCTGGTCTCGGGCCTGGCCTTCGGCCTCTTGGCCCACGCCCTGCACGGCCTGGTCGACTCCGTCTCCATCGGCAGCAAGGCCGGTCTGGTGCCCTGGGCCTTCGCCGGCCTCCTGGCCGGCGTCAGCGCTCGGGCCGGCCGCTGGCGCTCGGCCGGCGCTCGGCGGCGCCGTGCTAGCGCCGGACTCGATCGTGCGGCGAGTTCCGATGCTGCGGCGAGTTCCGATCCCACGACCAGTCCCGATCTCGCGACGAGTCCCGATCTCGCGATGAGTTCCGATCCCGCGTCGAGTTCCGATCCGGCCGGGCCTGCGGTACCATAGATCACATAGCGGTTCGGGATCCGCGATCTCGATTCTCGCTTCTCGATCCTCGGCCGGCGACCCTCGCCGATCGCCCCGTAACCGATTCGCATTCGATTCGTCTTCGAGCTCGATGGACCCGGGTCCGCCCTCGAGCCGCGCAGGAGCCGCGCATGACCACGCCCATCGCCTCGACCGAGACGACCGCGCTGCGCGAAGCGCGCGCCGATCTCCAGGGCCAGGCCGTCGACCGCTACCTGCGGCAGGTGGAAGCCCTGGTGGCCGGCCTGCCGCGCCAGCCCATCGAGGAGGCCATCGACCTGATCCTGGACACCGGCCGGCAGGGCAAGCGGATCTACATCCTGGGCAACGGCGGCAGCGCAGCCACCGCCTCGCATATGGCCAACGACCTCTGCAAGCAGGCCGCCGTGGCCGGCGTGCCGCCCCTGCGGGCCATGGCGATGACCGACAACGTGCCCTTGATCACGGCCTGGAGCAACGACTACGACTACGATTCCGCCTTCGCCGGCCCCTTGCGCAACCACCTGGAGCCGGGCGATTTGCTCATCGCCATCTCGACCAGCGGCCGCTCGGTCAACGTGCTGCGCGCCGTCGACCTGGCGCGCGAGACGGGCGCCCGGAGCATCGGCCTGACCGGACGCGACGGCGGCGACCTGGCCGCGCGGGTCGATTGCTGCATCCACGCCCCTTCCGACGACGTCGCGCAGCTCGAGGACGCGCATCTGGTGGTCAACCACAGCATCACCACCGGCATCCGCGCCCGGCTGCTCTCGGGCTGAGCCCGCGCTCGGCCGCGATCATGTCGCGATCGGTCGCCGAGCGGGCGGTCCGCAGCCAGCCGATCTCGATCATCGTGCCGGCCCGCGATGCGGCCGAGACCTTGGGGGCCTGCCTGGACGCCCTGGCCGAGCAGCGCGGTCTGGACGCGCCGCCGGAGGTGCTGGTGGTCGACGACGGCTCGCGGGACGAGACGGCCGACATCGCCGGCGCGCATCGCCTGGCGCCGCGCTTGCTGCGCCAGCCCCCTCGCGGCGCGGCGGCGGCCCGCAACCGCGGCGCGGCGGCGGCCCACGGCCGGCTGCTGCTCTTCACCGACGCCGACTGCCGGCCGCGGCCCGACTGGGCGCGCGAGATGATCCGGCCCTTCGAGCGCGATGCCGAGCTGGCGGGGGTCAAGGGCTTCTTCGAGAGCGACCAGACGGCCCTGGTGGCGCGGCTGACCCAGGCCGAGTACGAGGCCAAGGAGGCCCGCATGGCCGCCCGCGGCGCGGTGCCCTTTGCCGACACGGCCGCGGCCGGCTACCGGGCCGAGGTCTTCCGCTCGGCCGGGGGCTTCCGGGCCGACCTGCCGGCGGTCGAGGACACCGAGCTGGCCTTCCGCCTGGCCGCCGCCGGCCGGCGCATCGTCGTCGCCCCGGCGGCGCGGGTCCTGCACCGGCATCCGGAGACCTGGCCGGCCTACCTGCGCCGCAAGTGGCGCTACGGCCGCTGGGGCGCCGAGGCCTACCTGGCCCATCCCGGCCGGGTGGCCGACGACTCGCGCACCTCGGCCGCCATGCGCCTGCAGCTGCTGCTGCTGCCCCCGGGCCTGGCGGCCGCGCTCCTCGCGCCCGTCTCGACGCTCGCCCTCCCCGCCCTGGGCCTCGTCGCCCTGCTCTTCGCGATCAGCTGCTTGCCCTTCGCCCTGCGCGCCCGGGCCAAGGGTCTGGACGCCGCCCTAGCCGCGCCGCTGCTCTGCCTGCTGCGCGCCTTGGCGCTGGATGCCGGGCTGGCCCGGGGCCTGGCCGCGCGCCTGGCGACCGGTCGCCGGGCGCCCCAGCCCTTGCCGGCCATCCCGGGCCCGCCGCCCGAGGACCCGCTGGGGCCGGCCGGCTGATGTCCGACCCATCCACCGGCCCCGAGGGGCGCACCGGTACGCTGAGCCTCTTGTGGCTGCTGCTCCTGGGCTTGGCCAACGGCCTCGTCTGGCTGAGCTTCGTGCCGCCCTGGCAGGCGCCCGACGAGCCCAAGCACTTCGAGTACGTCCGCCTGCTGGCCGAAGGCGAGGGCCTGGTGGCCT
Organism: uncultured Anaerolineales bacterium; assembly: GCA_964549495.1. Taxonomy (GTDB): domain Bacteria; phylum Chloroflexota; class Anaerolineae; order Epilineales; family Epilineaceae; genus JACKBJ01. The sequence continues at coordinate 42,029 of CAZJWJ010000031.1, forward strand.
TCGCCACCGAGGCCGAGGCCGGCGATCCGGAACTGCAGGCCTGGATCGTCGGCAGCATGGACCGCCATCGCTTCTGGTGGTACGGCCACGCGCCGGGCTACGACCCGGCGCGCGCCCCGCAGCGCTTTGCCGAGCTCTGGCCCGACGGCAGCCACACCGCCTTCTACCGTTCCTCGCCGGCCTACTACCTGCTGGCGGCCGCCTTCCAGCCGGCCGACCGCATGCTCGGACTCTACCTCGCCCGCTCGCTGGGCCTCCTGATGCTTGGGCTGACCATCCTCTTCACCGGCTGGGCCGCGCGCGAGCTCTTTCCGTCCGATCCGCTTGTCCGCTACGGTGCACCGGCCTTTGTCGCCCTGCACCCCATGCAGGCCTTCCTGGTCACCGGCGTCAACAACGACGCCCTGGCCAACCTCCTGGCGGCGCTGGCCGCGCTCTTGGTGGCGCGTCTGCTGTCGCGGGGCTTCGGCGCGGCGCGGCTGCTGCTCATCGCCGCCAGCGTGTTGGCCGCGATCCTGGTCAAACGCACCGCGCTCTACCTCTTGCCGATGGCCCTCTTGGCCCTGCCGCTGGGCCTGGCGCTGCGAGGCCGCCGGCCGGCCCGCGCCCTGGCCGGCGGCTTGGCAGGCCTCTCCGCCGGCGGACTCCTGGCCCTGCTCTGGGTCACTGGCGGCGGCTGGCAGCGCCTGCCCGAGGCCTGGCGCTTCGGCATCTCGCGCTACCTCTTCAACGAGCCCGACCAGTTGGGGCGCATCCTGGCCTACCTGCGGGCCGAGGGCGTGCTGCCGCTGCTCTTGGAATACCTGCGCGGCATGCTCGACGGCTTCTGGGGCAGCTTCGGCTGGCAGATGATCCACTTTCCCGATCCGGTCTACGCCGGTCTGGCGATTCTGACCGCCCTGGCCGGCCTGGGCCTGCTGCGCCGGCTGCTGCAGCCCGGCACGTCAACGCCATCCCGAGCCGCCATCCTGGTCTTCGGCGCCGGCCTGGGCCTGGCGGCGGCCGGCGCGCTGGCCTTCTTCGCCAGCTACCTGGGCCAGGCCTACGCGCCGCCGCCCCAGGGCCGCTACCTCTTCGCGGCCATGCTGCCGGCGGCCATCCTCTTCACCGCCGGCCTCTCGGCCTGGCTGCCGGCCGATCTTCGCGCTCGCGCCCTGCCCTGGTTCTTCCTCTGTCTCCTCGCCTACGACCTGGCCGCGCTCTTCGGCTTGGTCTTGCCATACTTCTACCGATGATGGAGACCCGCATGAAGCAGGATGAAGGCAGGATGCCGATCCCGAGCGTGGCCCGATCGGACGCCGATCGCGCGGGCCGGCCGGCCCGCGGCCCGCTTCCGCAGGCCCCGCGGCTCCACCTGCTGGTCCTGGTCTGCCTGGCCATCGCCGTGGCGGCCGCGGGCCTCCACCGCGGGCCGGGTGCCGCGCCGGCCCCGCTCCAGGCCCAGCCGGCGCTCTGCCCGCCGGCCACCATCCTGCTGCCCTTCCTCTACCGCGGATCCGGTCTGGCCTATCAGCCCGCCCCGTCCCAACCCACGCCCGACCTGCGCCGGCCCTGCCCGGCCACGCCCAGCCCGACCCGCGGGCCGGGCACCACCACGCCCGGTCCGGAGCCGACGCCGACCGGCTGGGGTTCGGCCACAACGACCTCGACCGCGACGCTGGCCGCCACGGTGCCGGTGACGAGCACGCCGACGCTGACGGTCCCGGTGACGATGACGACCACCGCGTCGCCGGCGCTGACCGCCACAGCCAGCCTCACGCCGACGGTCACGACGACGCCCAGCCCCACGTCGAGCCCCACGCCCAGCGCCAGCCCGACGGTCACCGATACCCCCGGACCCAGCCCGACGCCGACCCTGAAGCCGGAGGGGGTCTTCGGCATCCAGGCCTTCGAGGTCGACCTGGCGCCCATCGTCGAAGGCCGGATGGATGGGGCCGGCGCCAGCTGGGTGCGCACGCGCGCGCTCTGGGCCGGCATCGAGCCGGCCGACCTGGATCCGCCGCAGCGCAACTGGAGCGCCACCGACAGCATGATCGGCGCCATCCGCGGCCGCGGCCTGCGGCCGGTGGTGGTCATCTACACCAAGCCCGGCTGGGCGGCCAGCCAGTCCTGCGGGCCGGTGGACCGGGTGCCCCTGCAGCGCTACGCCGACTTCGTGGGCGCCCTGGTCGAGCGCTACGACGGCGACGGCATCGACGACGCGCCCGGCTCGCCCGTTGCCCGGCATTGGGAGATCGGCAACGAGCCCGACCTGATGGACAGCCAGCGCGGCGGCGAGGACTACGGCTCCTGCTTCGGCGACGACCCGGCCGCCTACGGCCAGCAGCTGCGCGCGGCGGCCCAGGCCATCCGGGCCGCCGATCCCTGGGCCACGGTCATCTTCGGCTCGGTGGCCTACGAGCGCTTCCACCAGCGGCCGGACTTCGATCCCCCCGGCCCCTTCCGCTACGACTTCGTGCGCCAGGTGCTGACCAGCCTCCACCAGCAGCACGGCACGGAGCCGGGCTTCCCCTTCTTCGACTGGATGGGCTTCCACAACTACAACGACTACCGCAACAACTGGGATGACGAGGCGGCCGGCCGGCCGGAGATCGTCGGCAAGGCAGAGCATTTGCGCGCCGAGCAGTTGCAGGTGGCCGGCAGCTTCGACCTCTCGGACCTGCCGCTCTTCGCCAGCGAGGTAGGCCTGCCCAGCGGCCCGGCCGACGACTTCACCCAGCGCGGCGAGGACCTGCAAGCGGTCTACCTGGGCCAGGTGATGGCGCGCAGCATCGCGGCGGGCCTGGAGGGCGCCATCTGGTTCACCTTCTCCGACCAGCTGCCCGATCCCTCGGCCCCGCGCTGCGACGACCTCTACTTCTGGCTGGCCCACGGCCTGATGCGGACCCGCTGGATGGCCGAGGCGGTGGCCGGCTGCCAGGAGCCGCCGCTGCCGGGCTACACGGCCGGCCAGGACTTCGTGCCCAAACCGGCCCTCGGGGCCTTTGCGGTCGCGGCCGGCATCCTGAGCGGTGCCGAGCTCGACCGGCGCCTGAGCCCGGCCGAGACGGGCAGCGCTCAGATCGAGGCCTGGCGCATGCGCCTGCGCTCGGGCCGGCTGGGTCTGGTGGCCTTCACCGACAACGGCGAGCGCATCGGCCGGCGCGGCTTCCCGCCCGTGGTTCGCGACCTGACGATCGACGCCAGCATCCTGCCGGATTGGACCGGTACCCTGCGCATCACCGACCACCTGGGCAACCAGCGCCAGGAGAGCGGCAGCAGCGTCAGCGTCCAGCTGGGCCAGGCGCCGCTCTACATCGAGACGATCCCGTGATTGGCTCGCGGGCGCCGGGCAGCTGGCGGATGCGGTCTGGATGGTCCCGGGCGCTTCTGCCGCTCCTGCTGATCGCGACCCTCGCCGGTGCATCCGCCCGCCCTGCCCGGGCCGCCGGCGCTGAGCTCACGCCCACCACGCGGTCAGCCGGCTTGATAGACGCCGCGCGGTCCATTCGACCCGCGTGGTCGGATCGGGTCGAAGGGGCGGGACTCGGACCCGCGTCCGATCCGTCTTCTACCGCCCCCGACCACGGACCGCATGACGCGGAGCTCGACGCCCGCCGGCTCGAGGCCGCCGCCGGCGGCGTCTGGGCCGGCGCCTGGCCCCTCCCGCCGGCCCGCGCCCTGCCCCAGCCGGCCTCCAACACCGCCACGCCCCGCATCCAACTGCCCACTCGGCCCGCCTCGCCGGCGCCCTCGACGGGGGCCGCGCCCGGCACGCCCGGCGGCGCCTCGAGCGCCACGCCGACCCTCTCCCGGGTGGTGATCACGCCCTCCGGACCGCGCGAGACGCCCGGCGACGATCCCGATCCCTCCGCCTCGCCGCGGGCGACGACGGGGCCGGGCGGCCCCGACTCGGGTCCTTCCGATGGGGATCCGGGCGCGGAGGATGCCGGGGGCCGGCCGGATGCCAGCGGCTCGGGTCCGAACGGCGAAGGGGATGGTGCGGCGGACGCGTCCGATGCCGCGTCCCCGGCTGGCGGCGACCGGCGCCCGGAGGGCGTGGCGCCCGCGACCGGCGGTGGCGATCCCGACCCGAATGCCGGCTCGGATCTGCCTCGTGGCTGGATCGGGCCGCCGCCGGCGGACCCGAACCTGGCCCGCCAATGGTCGCGCGAGAGCGATCCGCGCGCCGGGCAGACGCTGGCCGATCGCTTGGCGGCCGGCCGGGCCGGCCCCTGGCGCTTCGCGCCCGTCTACCCGCTGGTCCTCCTGCTCTTCCTGGCCGCCGCCTGGCGCGCCTGGCGGTCTCTCGCCTGGCGGGCCGGTGCCGAGCCCGGCGGCCCCGCGGGGCCGCGTCCCGGCGGTCCAGACGGTCCCGACGCGCTCCGATCCGGCGCTCCCCGATCTAGAGCTCCTCGATCCAGCAATCCTCGATCCGGCGGTCCTTCCGGACGGGCTCTCGCCCTGCTTTCGACCGCGGTCCTGGGCGGACTGGCCGCTTGCGGTGGCGGGGAGCTTCCGACGCCCGAACCGACGGCGGTACTCAGCCCGACCGCGGTGCCCAGTCCCGAGCCCCTGGCGCGCACGGAGCTGCCCATCGGCGTCCAGGTCTTCGAGGACGACGTGACCACGCCGGCCCTGGAGCATCTGCGCGGGGCGGGCGTGGCCTGGGCGCGGACGCGCGCGCTGTGGAAGCTGGTCGAAGCCGAGCGGCGGGACCCGCCGGTCTACGACTGGAGCGTCACCGACTGGCTCTTCGGGGATACCACGGCGGCCGGCTTTCGCAACCTGGCCGTGGTCTACGCCAACCCGGATTGGGTGACCGAGCGCGAATGCCTGCCGGTGCCGGACGAGCACTTGGACCGCTACGCCGCCTTCTGGACCGCCCTGGTCGAGCGCTACGACGGCGACGGTCGGGAGGATGCCGACAGCGGCGCCGTCGTCGGCTACTGGCAGGTCGGCAACGAGCCCGATTTCGACCCGACGATCGAGGGCGACGAGTCGGACTACGGCAGCTGCTTCGGTCACGATCCGCCCCGCTACGCCGAGCAGCTGGTGGTGGCCCATCGCGCCATCCGCCAGGCCGATCCCGAGGCCCAGGTCGGCTTCGGCCCGCTGGCCTGGGACCGCTTCACCGCCGAGTCGGCGCCCGAGGGCTGGACCGCGTCGCCCGGCCCCTTCGTGGCCGACTTCACCCAGCGCGCGCTCGAACACCTCTACCGCCAGCACGCGGGCGACCCCGCGCTGCCCTTCTTCGACTTCATCGGCCTGCACAACTACAACGACAACGCCCACTTCTGGGATGGTGCCCAGCCGCCCCTCGAACGCGAGCTGGTCGGCCGGCTGGCCTCCTTCCGCGCCGAGCAGCTGGCCCTGCCCGGGGTCTACGACCTGCGCACGACGCCCATCCTGATCAGCGAGACGGGCCTGCCGGCGGGGCCCTCGGACGACTTCACCGAGCGCAGCGAGGCCTGGCAGGCGGTCTACGTCGGCCAGACCATGGTCCGCGCCCAGGCGGCCGGCGCGCTGGCCGCCATCTGGTACACCGCCCGCGACAACCTCTACGGCGACTGCCTGCCGCCGCATTACGACTGGCTGGGCTTCGGCCTGATGCGCTCCGACGACGTCCAGCGCGAGCTGGAGGCTCGCTGTCCCGGCCAGGAATGGCTCGGCGCCTATTCGGCCGGCCCGGCCGGTGCCGAGCCCCGGCCGTCCCTGGCCGCCCTGGCCACCCTCACCACCGCCCTGCGCGGCTACAGCTTCGAGGCCCAGCTCGACCTCGAAGCCACCGGCGACCCCTCCATCGAGGCCTACCGCTTCCGAGGCCCGGAAGGCCGCACGCTGGTCGCCGCCTGGGCCGGCACCGGCGCCCGCCTGGGCCGGCGCGGCGACGAGCGCGCCACCGCCACCCTGCGCCTGGACGCCGCCCAGCTGGCCCCCTGGACCGGCCGCGTCCGCGCCACCGAGCACCTGGGCCGCGAGGCCGTCCTGGGCCAGCCCGGCACCGACTCGGTCGAGGTCCTGATCAACCAGGCCCCGGTCTACCTGACCAGCCAGAGCGACTGAACGCGCCGTGTCCGAGGGCCCCGAGCTCGCCGCCAACCCACCCTCGTCGGCCTCGCCGGGACGCGATCCCGCCCCCGTACCGCGAGAGCCCACCGCCCGCTCCACCTCGGACGCCGCCGAACCCGCGGCCGAGGTCGAGGTTCCGGCCAAGGAACGCACCCCCGCCGCCTTTCTGGACCGCGACGGCACCTTGATCCGCGACCTCAGCCACGGCTCCGAGCCGGCCCTGATGCGCCTCCTGCCCGGCGTCATCGAGTCCCTTTCCGCCCTGGCCTCCGCCGGCTACCGCCTAGTTGTGGTCACCAACCAATCCGGCGTCGCCCGCGGCCTCTTCGACGCCGCCGAGTCCCGGGCCATGGGCCGGCGCCTGGCCGCCCTGCTCGCGCCGGCCGGAATCCATCTCTCGGGCTACTACCTGGCACCCAACCATCCCGCCGGCCAGATCCCCGCCCTGGCCCACTCCGGCACCCCGCGCAAGCCCGATCCGGGCCTCCTGACCCGCGCCGCCGAGGATCTGGCCATCGACCTCTCTCGCTCCTGGATGATCGGCGACATGCTCACCGACCTGCAGGCCGGCCTGCGCGCCGGCTGCCGCGCCATCCTCCTGGACACCGGTGCGCTGGCCTACCCGGGCCCCGCCGACCTGCCGCCCGACCTGGCCCATCCCCGCGCCCGCCTCGCCCGCGCCCTGCCCCACGCCGCCGCCATCCTCCTGAGCGAAGACGGCCACCTCCCGCCCTCCACCGCGCCCGACGACGAGCCCCCGCTCGACTGCAGGTCGATTCCTGTCGACCGGCTGCTGGGACGCCCGCCGCCGGCCGACCGCCGCGGCCCCGGCCAACCCAGCCCCTGGCCGGACGCGGCCCGCCTGGCCCGGGCCGTCGAGGATGGACGCCTTCTGGCCGCCGCCCTGGCGCGCGAGCCCGTCGCCGCGCCGAGCGTCGAAACGCCGCCGACCGAGAGCGGCTGAGGTCGCGTCCCGAGATCGCAGGCCCCCACCTGGATTGGAGGGCTCCGCGGGCCTGGCCTATGATTCGTCGCGATCCCCGCGATCGATTCGTCGCGATCCCTGCGATCAGGAGCAATCCGATGAGCGATAGGCCTCCCGAGCCCGACCAGCTGCCGGCCCACCTGCGCGGCGAGCGCGTCCTGCTCGTCCCGCCGGATCCGGAGCTCCACCTGGAGAACTACATCCGCTGGTTCAACGACCCGCGGGTCAACCGCTTCCTGCTCCACGACAAGCCGATGACCCGCATGGCCGAACGAGCCTGGTTCGAGAACCTGCCCAATCGCAAGGACGACTTCGTCTGGGCGGTGCACGACGAGACCGGCCGGCACATCGGCGCCACCGGCCTGCACATGCGCAGCTGGCGCGATCGCTGCGCCCTGACCGGCATCGTCATCGGCGAGACCTCGGCCTGGGGCCGGGGCTACGGCACCGAGGTCATGCAGGTGCGCACCCGCTGGGCCTTCGAAGAGCTGGGCCTCAACCGCCTCGAGAGCGAATGCTTCGTCGAGAACGTCGGCTCGGCCACCTGCCTCGAGCGGGCCGGCTACCGCCGCATCGGCATCGCCCGCCAGCGCCGCTTCCGCGGCGGCCGCTGGCACGACAGCATCCTCTGGGACTACATCGCCGAAGACTACTTCTCGAGACAGCGCGCATGAGCATCCAGATCTACAACAGCCTGACCCGACGCAAGGAGCCCCTGGAGACCATCGAGCCGGGCAAGGTCCGGCTCTACGTCTGCGGCGTCACCGTCTACGACCGTTCGCATACCGGCCACGCCATGAGCGCCCTGGTCTTCGACATGGTCCGCCGCTACCTCGAGTACCGCGGCTACCAGGTCCGCCACGTCGTCAACTTCACCGACGTCGACGACAAGATCATCCGCGCCAGCACCGAGCAGGGCATCTCGCCCTTCGAGCTCTCCGACCGCTACGCCCGCGAGTACCTGGACGACATGGCCCGCATGGGCGTCCTGCCGGCCACCCTCTACCCCCGCGTCTCCAGCGAGATCCCCGCCATCGTCGCCATGATCCAGGACCTGATCGACTCCGAGCACGCCTACCCGGCCCCCAACGGCGACGTCTACTTCGACACCTCCAGCCACGAATCCTACGGCGCCCTATCCGGCCGCGACCTAGCCGAGCTCGACAGCGGAGAATCAGAAAGCTCCGCCAAGCGCCACCCGGCCGACTTCGCCCTCTGGAAATCCGCCAAACCCGGCGAGCCCTGGTGGGAAGCCCCCTGGGGCCGCGGCCGGCCCGGCTGGCACATCGAATGCTCCGCCATGGCCCGCGCCCACCTCGGCGACCAGATCGACATCCACGGCGGCGGCAACGACCTGATCTTCCCCCACCACGAAAACGAGATCGCCCAAAGCGAATCCGCCTGCGGCGTCAGCCCCTTCGCCCGCTACTGGATGCACAACGGCATGCTCCAGTTCGGCAGCGAGGGCTCCGGCGTCGACAAGATGAGCAAGAGCCTGGGCAACGTCGTCCCCATCGGCGACTTCCTCGACGAGCACGAGGCCGACGCCTTCCGCCTCTTCGTCCTCTCCAGCCACTACCGCCGCCCCGTCACCCTCACCGACCAGGCCCTCTCCGCCGCCGAGAAAGGCCTCGCCCGCCTCCGCGGCGCCCTGGCTCCTCCGAAGCCCGGTGACGATCCCGCAAACGCCGATCCCGGCTCCCCGGAAGCCTCCACCGCCCTCTCAGAGGACGCCAATGGGGTTCGTGAGCGCTTCCTCACCGCCATGGACGACGACTTCTCCACCCCCACCGCCATCGCCGCCCTCTTCGACCTGGCCAAGTCCATCAACCGCGCCCGCGACGCCGGCGCCTCGCCGAGCTCCATATCTTCCGCCCAATCCACCCTCCTCGAACTCTCCAGCGCCATCGGCTTCGACCTCACCAGTCCTCCTGACGACGCGCAGGGCGATCAGGACTCGGGCGACTCCGGGGAGTTGATCGACCTGATCCTCGAACTACGCTCCATGGCCCGCGACGAGAAGCAATGGCCCATGGCCGACCGCATCCGCGACCGCCTGACCGAGCTGGGCATCGAGGTCATCGACACCCCCGAAGGCCCCACCTGGAAGCGCAGCCGCTCGTGACCCACGCCGCCGAGCCCCCGCTGATGACATCCTCCCCCGAAAGCGGCCGCCCATGACAAACCCCTCCGATTCCGGCAGCGACGCCGAGGTGATCTTCGGTCGTCACCCCGTCCTCGAGGCCCTCGAGGCCGGCGAGCAGATCGACGAAATCCTCCTCGCCGCCGGTGCCAAGCAGCACGGCGCCCTCGGCCGTATCGCTTCCCTTGCCCGAGAGCGCGGGGTTCCCATCAAACACGCTCCCCGCCCTGCCCTCGACCGCCTCGCCTCCCGCTCCTCCCCTTCCTCCCGTTCTGCGAATCACCAGGGAGTCATCGCCCGCGCCGCCCCCTTCCCCTACTCCGACCTCGACACCATCCTCGCCTCCGCCATCCAACAGAACCAAGATGTGCTGCTTCTCGCCCTGGACCAGATCCAGGACGTCCACAACCTCGGCAGCCTCATCCGCTCCGCCGAGGCCGCCGGCGTCCACGGCCTGCTCATCCCGCCCCACCACGCCGCCGGCATCACCCCCGCCGTCCGCCGCGCCTCCGCCCGCGCCGTCGCCCCCCCCCCCATCGCCCGCCCCCACCTCCCCGCCCCCCCCCACCCCCTGTCTGCTCCAGGCATCAAGATCCTCGGCCTGGACGCCGACGCCCCCCTCCCCTACACCGAAGCCGACCTCACCGGCCCCCTCTGCCTGGTCGTCGGCAGCGAAGGCAGCGGCCTGCGCCGCATCATCGCCCGCCGCTGCCAACTCACCCTCTCCCTCCCCATGCACGGCCAAATCACCAGCCTCAACGCCTCTGTAGCCGGCTCCATCCTCCTCTACGAATCCCTCCGCCAACGCCAGGGCCAAGAGCCAAGCTAGCGCCGCCCACCATTGCCGCCGATCCCGAACTCCCCTCTCCCCTCCCCTCCATCGGGGGTTGGGGGTGGTCCTCCGCCCGCGAATTGTTGTCCGAGGCCAACCCCCTCCCAACACGCACCCCACCGCCCGCTGCGCGCCCCCCGCCCTTCGTCCCCCCACCCCTCCCCCGAGTTAATGCGCGGGCGGAGGACCACCCCCAACCCCACGCCCCCTCCCGACTCAACAACCGCCGTCCCGTATTGACACCCCCACCCCCCAAAGCTATACTACAGCGCTGTTCGCCGCATGCCGGCGTAGCTCAACTGGCAGAGCAACGCTCTTGTAAAGCGTAGGTTGTCGGTTCGAGTCCGACCGTCGGCTCTCCCGACAGAGCGGCCGTCAGTCCAACGTGGGTCGGTGTCCCGAGCGGCAAAGGGGGCGGACTGTAAATCCGCTGGCGGAAGCCTTCGCAGGTTCGAGTCCTGCCCGGCCCACTCCAAACACATCGGGGAGCCAGGCGCCATCCGAAGGGTGTCCTGGCTCCGTATCTCGTCAACCGGCGCTTCACGCCAAGGCGCCGAGCCGAACGCCACCGGGCGCGCATCATCTCTGATTTCAGGAGGACCATCGACCATGGGCAAGGAAAAGTTCGTCCGAGACAAGCCCCACCTGAACGTGGGAACCATCGGGCACGTCGACCACGGCAAGACCACGCTGACGGCGGCGATCACCAAGA
>CAZJWJ010000032.1:0-52176 GCA_964549495.1 uncultured Anaerolineales bacterium
TGCCGGCAGGGCCGCGCAGAATCCGACCGTCGGCAGGGTGATCGGCAAAGGGCTGGCGGGCGACGAGCTGACCGGCCGGCTGCATCTCGTCATCGACGGCGCGGACGGCCGGGTTCACTACGTCGAGCTGAGCGAGGCCATGGCCGGCGAGACCAAGATCGGCAGCATCGTCGAAGTCGGGCGGGCCGAGGCCCCGCCCCGTCCCGCCGACCGCAACACCAACTGCAACGCCAACCGCCCCGCCACCCCCCCTCGCCCCGATCTACATCCCCAAGCCCTCCCTCCCCAAGCCTGTCACCAAGCGCTTCTACGTCCCCAAGCCCTACCTTCCCAAGCCCGCCGTCCAAACCATCTTCGTCCCCCAACCCTACCTCCCAGCCCCCTGATCACCCTCGGATCGAACTCGCCAAGCCCCGGCGCCGTCCCACCCATCGGCCGATCCAGTCACTAGCTCGTGAAGCTACCGCCTCGTGCCACCACGGGGTCTCGGTCAGCCACGAGTTCCCCCGCTTGGGCTTCTTGCCCCCACCATGTCTTCCCACCCCCACAACGGGTCGGGAGGGTCTCGGGACGGGGCGGCCACTTCCGTGTGCGGCGGCCATGACATCGTGATCGAGCGACCGCAGCATGAGCCCGGTCCCCGCGCCACGGGGTCCGGTCATCACATCGGCCGCCCCGTCCCGAGACCCTCCCGACCCGCACGAAGCCCCGCCTCGACGTCGTCTCCTCCATGCTCTCGAAGCGACGACCTCGCTCCTCTCACACAATCCACGAGACCTCCGCGCCTGGCGGAGGTCTCGCAACCAACTCTGGATTCTACGCGCCCTCGAGTCCCTCGAGACCCTCGGCGACCACCGATCAGGGCTGGGGCACCGGCGGTCCCGGCGGTGGCGGGGGCGGCGGCAGCGTCGGCTGCGGATTGCCTCCGCCACCACCGAAGCTGGGCTGCCCCGGACATCGAGGCGCCGGCGCGCAGTTGCAGGGCATCGGCCCGGGCAGCGGGAAGCCGATGTTGCCGGCCGACTCGTCGCCCGGGATCGGATTGCCCAGGGCACTGCCCGAACGCTCGACCTTGACCGCCGCCAGGCCGACCACGTTGCGCACGAAGTTGCCCTGACCGTCGAAGACGTCGTGCTCCCAGAAGGTGGCCGAGATCACCGCCGAGCCCTTGAAGCCCTGGTTGATGAAGCCCCAGGTGGCCAGATCGATGTACTCGACCTGCTGGCTGTGCAGCTTCTGGCAGACGTAGTCGAGCAGGCCGTTCTGGTCGTAGATGAAGATCGCGAAGTCGGTGAAGCCTGGCTTGGGCACGATGTTGGCGATCGAAAGCTCGCTGGTCACGCCCGTGCCGATCGCGTCCTTGTGGAAGCTGGGAATGCCGATGCGCCCGATGCCCGAACAGAGCCCGCCGCAGTAGCTGCCGACCTGCCAGTCGTAGGCCATCTGCTCCGGGAAGAGGTCGTAGGCGATGGCCTCCTGTGGCTCGGTGCGCATGACGTCGGTGTACTTGATGAGCTCGGCCACGGCCGAGATATTGGGCGCGGCCACCGGGTTGGAGCCCGGCGCGAACCAGTCCTGGCTCTCGACCCGCACGCTGCCTACCCAGTTGCCGGGTAGTCCGGCGATGACCGGCAGGTAGAACTGCTGTGCGCCCTGGGCGCAGACCCAGTCGACCACGGTCGTGATCACGTCGCCACCGCGGTCGAGGAAGTAGACCTTGACCTTGGCCGCGTTGGTGCGCGACATGTTCTGGACGACCACCGCCGAGTCCCAACCCTGGTACTCGGAGTAGATCAGCGGTCCGTAGGCCACCGCCGAACCGGTGGTGTAGTAGGCGTGTCCATCCCAGCTGAAGTTCAGCTCGCTGGGCATGCCGGTGTAGGTCATCAGGACGTCGTTGCCGCTGTGGTCGACCGCCACGCCCAGGGGTTGGGTCGAGCGGATCCAGGCATTGCCCACCCAGCCCTGCGGCAGGCAGCTGGAGACGTCGAACTGGTAGCTCTCGCCGGGAGCCAGGGTGAGCACGTCGCAGATGCGCGGTCGCAGGCAGTCGTCGTGGCCCTTGAACCAGAGCTCCAGCGAGGTGCACTCCAGGCCGCCGTTCTGGATGTAGAGGATGCTGTTGAAGCCGCCCGAGCCGGCATACAGCGAGGGCGCGTAGAAGGCGTAGCCGCCGAAGACCGGGTCGTAGGCGCCCAGGAACTCGCCGGCCAGCGCGGTGTAGCTGGCCGTCACCTTCACATTGGGCCGCACGTCGCCGGGGCAGGTGCGCAGCACCTCGACGGCGATGGGTTGGCAGGGCAGGTAGCCGAAGTCGAAGGGACCCCAGACCCCGTGCTCGGTGTAGGCCTTCCAGAAGCGGCGGTACTCGCCGCAGTCTCCGACGACGTTCTGGAAGAGCGCCTCGCAGAGGGCGTCGGCGAAGATGTCCTGGCCGAAGCCCACCTCGTGGATGCCGGCCGAGACCAGCGCGCCGCTCTTGGCGCCCGCCGGCATCTGCGCGCCCAGGAAGTTCCAGGCGCTGCCGGGGGTGAGCAGGCCCGAGCACTCGACCTTGAGCGGACCGGTGCACTGCGGTGGGCAGAAGCCCGGCGCGCCCCAGACCAAGAGCAGAGCCTTGGCCGGATGGTCGCCGATGTTCTGCGCCTCGATCCAGGTTTCACAGACCGGGTCGTTGCCCAGGAAGTTCAGGATGGGCAGCAGCGACTGGCAACCGAAGGGCGGCCGATCGGGGCTCTTGGGCCAGTCGATGGGCGGCGGAGGCGGCGTGATGGCACCGGGCGTGCCCGGCGGGATGGGCGGCGTGAAGGTCGGGTAGGGCGGCAAGGTCGGCGTGGGCCACTGACCGGGCGGGCCCGGAGGTGGTGGCGGCGTACCGGGCAAGGGGGCGCCCGGCGTCGGCTGCTGACAGTAGCCGCAGTAGCTGTAGCGGAAGGCGACCTGAGCCGGCTGTGCCGGCGCGGGCAGGCATTGCACGGTCTGGGTCTGAGGCGTGCCGGGGAAGAGCAGGTAGTTGGAGGGCACGTTGCTGACCCAGGTGCGGTAGCTTCCGGGCTCGATGTTCTGGTAGGTCACGCAACCGGAGCCCTGGGGGTTGGCATAGCGCGACATCGGCGGTGCGGCCGGCGCGCCGTAGGGCGTCAGCAGCTGCGCGTGCACCACGACCTGGTAAGGGAAGGGCTGCGGGTTCTGACCGGCCGGATCGACCTCGAGGACGCAGACTCCCAGGCCGGCCGAGCCCGGCTGGGCCGTAGGAGGCCCGGGCGGCGTCGGGAAAGCCGAGGTCGGGAAGGGGGTCACGGTCGGGCTCGCCCAGGGCGGCGTGACCGGCTGTAGATCCGGAGTCGGCGTGCGGGTGACGACGATCGGCGTCCAGCTCGCGGTCGCCGTCGGCGTCTGGGTCGGCAGGTCGGGGCTGGGCAAGGTCGATGTTGCGGTCGGATTCTGCGTCGGCGCCGCGGTGGCCGCGCTGGTGGGCACGGTGGTCGGTGCCGAGGTCGGCGGGTCGGTCGGGGCGACCGTGGGCGGATCCGTCGGTGCCGCGGTCGGTGGGTCGGTCGGAACCACTGTCGGCGGATCCGTAGGCGGCGCGGTCGGGGGATCCGTCGGTTGGGCCGTCGGTACCGCCGTCGGCGGTTCCGTCGGCTGGGCCGTTGGGAGATCGGTCGGCTTGGCGGTCGGCGGACTCGTCGGATCCGGATCGATCAAGCGCAGACAGGTCGCGCCCGGGCCGCTATCGCAGTTGGGCCGCGCATCGATGCTGCCGCTCTCCGGATCGCTGAACCAGCTCAAGCAGATCTGGTCTGGGCTGCCCAGCAAGCTCATGCGCACCCAGATGTCGACGACCGGACCGCAAGGTGCCTTGCCGAGGCGGAAGCCGACGTCGCTGCTATGGCCGGCGGTGGCCATTTGAATGGGGCCGGTCTGGTTCGACCAGGCCCTCCGCCATCGAGCGTTGGCTGGAGCATTGTTCAGGTAGGCCGGTACGATCCCACCCCCAACGCCCCAGTCATCGTCGAATCGATCGTTGCCATTGAGATCCGGGATGAGGGTGATGTCCCCCATCCCGTTCTCGGTCAGCACGGTCGGCCCACCGCCGAGCTCCAGATCTTCGAGCAAGACCATGAAGCTCTGCTGGCCGGTGTCGATGATCCACTTGTAGCGGGCGTCGGACCATTCGATGACGTCGCTGCCGTTCTGTTGGACCCAACCCGGCTCGCTGGCGGTGCAGAGGCGCAGGTGCAAGTATCCCGAGTCGACCGCCCAGGACGAAGCGATGCCGTCGCGTCCCGGCTCACTTGGGCATTCTCCGGCGGCATCGGCTGGCAGAGCCTCCCACGCGGTCGGACCGCCCGACTGTCCGGTTTCCGGTGGGTCTGCGGGTTGGTGTGACAGCAGCCCGGCCACCAGGGCGGCCAATGCCAGCGGTAGGATCATCCACGAGCGGCGAAGCATGGTCGACATGAGCGTCTCCTGAATCAAGGCACCGGCGTCATTCGCGACCCCGATCGGGGCCAAGCTCGGCATCGCATGCCGCGCTTCGGAGCGATCACTCCTCGCAAATCGCCTTGGATAACGGGATGCAGGGTCCGGCGTTAGGGCGGATTCCCGAAACCGCCGACTCGACGCCCCTCCATCAGGTCCCGATCCGGCCCGAATGCTCGGCCGCCCGAGCAGGCCGGCTGCCCGCGCTCGACGCAGCCTGCGATGGTGAGACGAGACGAAGCCCGGGTCATCGACCCGGGCTTCGTGATCCTCGTTTGCCGTAACGGCGCCAAGGGGCGCCTGGGATCCGGCTACTCGCAGGCCTGGCCCAGGTGCAGCACGACCTCGTAGATGTCGAAGACGTTGATCACGCCATCCTCGATCAGATCGTAGTCCGCGTTCCAGGTTGCGTCCTCGCTGCTGAGCATGAAGTGCCCGGCGACGATGGCGACGTCGGCGCTGGTCACCTGGCGATCTTCGTCGAAGTCGGGGAGGCCACAGGGTGGGACGTCCCCGCCGCCGCCGGCCGGCGGCGTGACGGTGGGTACGCTGGGGTTGGGCACCGAGAAGACCTGGGTCCAGGTCGGGCCACTGGGATTATAGGCCACGCCGATGTCGACGAAGTTGGCGTTGAGGATGTTGGCCCGGTGGCCCGAGCTGTTCATCCAGGCTTCCATCACGGCCGACGGCGTGCGCTGGCCCTTGGCGATGTTCTCGCCCCAGGTGCCGCCCTTGTAGCCGCTCTCGCGGATGCGATCTCCCGGGCCGCCGTTGCCGCAGCCGGTATGCGAGAAGCAGCCGGTAGCGACCATGTGCTCGTTGTGCAGCCAGGCCGCGACCTGCAGCTGGTAGTTGACGTGCAGCGGGTCGCGACCGCGCGACTCGCGCTCCTGGTTGACGATGTCCACCACTGCCTGCTCCTGCGGCAAGATGGGCTCGCCGGGTGCCGAAGCCATGGCGATGGCCGCCGGGATGGCCAGGATGGCCAATGCGGCCAGGACGGCGACGACGGGTGCGCGGCCGTACTGCTCGAGGAACTTGATCATGGGTTCGCTTGCCTCCCCAGCCTTGGAACGTGAAGAATGCGCTCGACGGAATTCGATCACTCGATAGTATATCACAACTC
This sequence comes from uncultured Anaerolineales bacterium, assembly GCA_964549495.1. Taxonomy (GTDB): domain Bacteria; phylum Chloroflexota; class Anaerolineae; order Epilineales; family Epilineaceae; genus JACKBJ01. The sequence continues at coordinate 5,612 of CAZJWJ010000032.1, forward strand.
GGGGCGCTCTCGACCACGAGATGGGTCGCGATCTGGCTCGAGCCCGCTCCCGGTCGAGCTGCTCGCGGCAGATTCCGCCTCCGAAGCGCCGATCGGCTTGCGCCCGAACTGCCAGGCCAGCCCGACCACCGCGAGCGCCAGGACGAGGATGCCCAGCCAGTTGGCGGTCGGGTTGGAGGCCAGATCCTCCGCGCGGCGTGCCAGGTCGCGGAATGCAGTCCGGATCGTGGTGCCGAGACCCCCGTCGCCTCGGCTGATCTCCATCGCCTCGGCTTGCGCGATATAGGCGTCGCGAAGCTCCGCCTCCGGCTCGGCGCGCGGCCAGGCCTCGCCGCCGGTGGACTCCAGCTCGATCCGCTGCTCACCCTCGTCGAGCAGGACCACGTCCACCAGTTCCAGGCTCACCGGCGCCTCGCTGCGGGCGATGGGTGCCAGGGTGAACAGGGCCAGGCTGCCGTTGCCCTGCGGGAGGCTGGCCGGGTCGCTGGCGCCGCCGGGATCCGGCGATCCGCCCGCCTCCGAGGACTCGAGCGATGCATCGGCACCATCTGCCTCATCGCCCGCCTCCAAGTCATCGGTCTCGTCTTCGTCCGACTCCCCCAGACCCAGGTCGAAGGCGATGCGCAGCCGGCCGGCCTCCAGCGCGAGGATCTGGATGGACTGGCCCGGTGCCGCGACCAGGCTGCCGGCTTCCACCGCGGTCACCCGCAGGCTCTCGGGTGGATATCGTAGCTCTAGCTCGTAGCCCACGAAGGGCGGAGCGTCGTAGACCTCGACGCGCAAGGGCTGTGGTTGTGTGTCGAGCTCCAAGGGCGACGGCGCCAGCACGGCGGTCGCGCTCCCCTGGGCGCCGACGTTCCGGCCACCGAGTAGGGTGGCGAGGCAGAGCCCAACCACGAGCCACCTGGCCTGGCTCGGTGACGGGAAGCCCCGTAGAATGAGGTCGGGAAATCGGAAAGTGGACACGGTTCTCTTGGCCCTGGACCCTCGGGTCGGCGCGGCCGATCGCCGCATGACGGCGCAGTCTAGCAGGGCGCCGGGGCCTTCGCAATCCGCCGGCCCGAGACGCCCTCCGGCGCTGGGTCGGCGGCGACGACGGTGGAATTCACTGCGGCGCTGCACTAGAATGCCGGGATGATGGGCGGCGATCGGATTCGGCTCGGCTTGACAGGCGACGTGGGCAGCGGCAAGAGCAGCCTGCGCCGTTGGTTGACGGCAGCTGGCGCGGCCACCCTGGATGCCGATGATGTCGCGCGCGAGGTCCTGGAACGACCTGCCATCGCCCGGCAGGTGATCACTCGGTTCGGCAGCGGTGTGGCCGACGAAGGGGGCGGGATCGACCGCGCGGCGCTGGCGCGGCGCGTCTTCGACGATCCCCCGGCCCTGGCCCGGCTGGAGTCCATCATGCATCCGCCGATCGCTCGGACCGTCGGCGATTGGCTGGAGCGACAAGGTGCCGGCCTGGCGGTGGTCGAGGCCGTCAAGCTGGTCGAGAGCGGAATGTATCTCGATCTGGACCGAACCTGGTTGGTGATCTGCGCGCCGAGCGAGCGCCGACGGCGGCTGCGCGACCGCGGCTGGGACGATGCGGAGATCCAGCGCCGCATGCGGGCCGCGACACCACTGGCACCGCGCCTCGCGGCCGCCGACGCCGTGATCGACAACAGCGGTCCCTGGTCGCATACGGAGCGGCAGCTCCGAGCTCTTTGGCGCCAACTGGCAATCGGGTGCGACGCCGAGGGCCGGGTGGTGTTATCCTTGTAGGACGACGGTGGTGGTCGGTGTCGTTGCCCGCGAGCGCATCGAGGGGGCCTGCGTGACAAGTCCGTGGAGTCGGATCGCCAGAGATCACCCGAACCTGGTCACATGGTTCGGGCTGTCCACGGCTTTCATCCTGATCCTGGCCTTCTCCGCGCGCGAGCTGCGGCTCGGGCCGCGACCCTGGCTGGTGCTGGCCCTGGCCGCCGTTCTGGTGGCCGGCGCCTGCGCTCGGATCATCGCCTGGGAGGCCGATCCGATCCCGGACGGTCCGGAGGCCCAACCGAAGCAAGACGCGCAAAGCGAGGAGCGAGACGATGCCGCGCAAGGATCCGAGTGAGAAGCTGCCCGTGCCCGGTCCCTGGCAGCCGGCCGTGCAGGCGGCCATGCAGGATTTGGCCGAGCGCTTGTCCCTGCCCACCAGCCGGCTGGCGGTGACCCGGGTGCGGGCGCTCGCCGAAGCGAGCTCGCCGGCCGGGTCCGAGCTGGAGATCTGGCTCTTGGCCGCGGGCCGCGGTTACCGCTACCGCGCCACGGCCGCCTCAGGCGCCACCCTCCTGGAGACATCGGGCGCATGACCAGCCTGGGCGCCATCGGGCGCCTGCGGCCCGCGCCGCAGGGCCTGCTTCGCTTCGATCCCGACCGCGATCTGCGGGCGGTGATCGATCTCTTGGAGCTGGGCTTTCGCGACGATCTGGAGGCGCGAGACCGCCGCTGGCTGGCCGAGCTGGCCTCGCTGACCAAGGCTGGGCCGGCCATCTCCTGGCTATACCGCCTGCTGCCGCTTCGCTCCCAGGCTTTCGACGGCTTGGTCTACTACGAAGACGGGCAGCTGGTGTCCAACGTCAGCCTGATGCGCGCCAGCAGCGACGTGTGGGTCCTGGCCAACGTGGTCACCCATCCGCATTATCGGCGGCGCGGCATCGCCGCCCGCTTGATCGAGCGCTCGCTGGAGAGCCTGCGCGGCAAGGGCGCGCGACAGGCCCAGCTCCAGGTGCGCAGCGACAATGCCGGCGCGCAGGCCTTGTACGCCGGCTTCGGCTTCTGGTGCATGGGCTCGGTAACCCACATGCGGGCCACCGGTGCGGCCGGCCCGACCCGCTTCCGCGCGCCGGTCCAAGGTTGGCGGGTCGAGCGCCTAGGGAGCCGCGGCAGCTGGCAGCGTTCTCGACGCCTGCTGGCACGGGCCGGCGAGTTGGACCGCGGCGGGCCGACCAGTCTGGCGGTCCAGGCCCTAGAGCACCATTGGCTCTTCGACGGTGCCAACGACTGGCTCAAGGGTCGCAGCCGGCACAGCTGGGTGGCGGAGGTCCAGGGAGAGTACCGTGCGATGATCACCCTGCTCGGCCAGCTGCGAAGCGGCCCCCATCGCATCGACATGGTGGTCGATCCTTCCTGGTGCGGCCGCTTCGAGAGCGCCCTGCTCGACCTGGCCTTGCGCAGCCTCGCGCGCCTGCCCGGTGCCGAGATCGAGGCCGAGATCGACAGTCGGCGCGGCTCGGTGCTCGAGGCGCTCTCGGCCGCCGGCTTCCGCCAGCGGCGCCGCCTGGACCGCCTGGCCCATGACTTCGACCGGATCTGAACGACCGAATCACCGACCGACCGGCGAGGCGGAGCGGCCGGGTGCCGAGTCCAGCGTCGATCCCGCAAGGATGGCTGCGCCCCGGTACGATCCACCGGTCGACCCGATCGCGCCGGCCGCATCCAGCCCCAGGCCCTTGTATCGGGCCGCCGAACGAGCCGCCCTGCTCGGCATCGCGGTCAACCTGCTCTTGGGTGTGATCAAGCTCGCGGCCGGAGTGCAGGGATCGGCCTTCGCCTTGGTCTCCGATGCGGTCAACTCGCTGGGCGACGCCATGAGCTCGGGCCTGGTCCTCCTGGCCTTGCGGGTGGCCCAACGGCCGGCCGATCGCGAGCATCCCTACGGACACAGCCGGGCCGAGCCGGTGGCGGCCGCCAGCGTCGCGATCTTGATCGTCTTCTCCGGGCTCTGGGTCGGGGCCGAAGCCATCTCCCGACTGCGCGGCCCCGGGCAGGCGCCGGCGCCCGGATGGGTCATGGCCATCGCGCTGCTCAACGCGCTGATCATGGAGCTGCTCTTCCGCTACAAGCTTCGGGTCGGACGCCGCACCGGCTCCGCCGCCACCATCGCCAACGCCTGGGACCATCGCGGTGACGCGCTCAGTGCGCTGGCGGTGCTCCTGGGTCTGGTCTTGACGGCCACCGGTCGCCCCGCCTTCGCCCATGCCGGCGACCTGGCGGCGCTGGTGGTGGCGGTGGTCATCCTCTCGGCCGGCATCAAGCTCTACCTGGGCAGCGCCAGCGACCTGATGGACGTCCAGGCGGAAGCCTCCTTGGTGGAGGAGGTGCGGCGCCTGGCTTCGTCCGTGACCGGCGTGCGAGCCGTGGAGACGCTACGGGTGCGCCGTACCGGTCTCGAGCATCTGGCGGACATCCACATCCAGGTCGACCCGAAGTTGAGCGTAGATCGCGGGCATCGCATCGGACATGCGGTCAAGGACCGCTTGATCGCGGGGCTGCCCAGCCTGCGTGACGTCTTGGTTCACCTGGAGCCCCACCACCCGGCCGAAGGGCCGGATCTGGCGCCGGGACGGAATACCGCCCGGACGCCGGAAGCGGGGCTCAATCCGCCGAGCCGGCCAGGATCAACTCGCTAGCCCGGCTGCCGCGGATCTCGCCCTCGGCCACCAACTGCTCGGCGATGCGCTGCGCGGAATCGGCCGAAGCCCCGGCTGCCAGAGCCACCTGGCGCGCGTGCAAGGCCATGTGTCCATCCTGGATGCCCTCGCAGACCAAGGCCCGCAGGGCCGAGAGGTTCTGGGCCAGGCCGACGCTGGCCATCACCTCGGCCAGCTCGCCGGAGCGCTCGGTGCCCAGGATCTTCAGGCAAACCGCGGCCAAGGGCAGGCTGCGCGTCCCGCCGCCGACGGTGCCGACGGCCAGCGGCAGCTCGAGGCTGCCCAGCAGGTCCCCGCTGGTCTCGTCGACGGTCCAGCTGGTCAGCGCGCGATAGGCGCCGTCGCGGGCGGCATAGGCGTGCGCGCCGGCCTCGACGCCGCGCCAGTCGTTGCCGGTGGCGATGGCCACCGGGTCGATGCCGTTGAGGATGCCCTTGTTGTGGGTCGCGGCGCGGTAGGGATCGACCACCGCCAGGGCGTTGGCCGCGGCGATGCGCTGGGCCACCTCGGCGCCGTCCAGGTCCTTGCGGGCCAGGGCCTGCGCTGGCACCCGGCAGCGCGCCCGTACCAGGCGTCGATCGGCCAGGTTGCTCAAGATGCGCATGAGCACCCGTCCGCCGGAGGCGTCTTCGATCAGCGGCGCCACGGCCTCGACGGCCGTGTTGACCGCATTGGCGCCCATGGCATCGCGGGTGTCGTAGAGCAGGTGGACGACCAACATGGGGCCGGCCGGCGTCTCGGGAAAGCGGCGGATCTCCATGCCCTTGGCCCCGCCGCCGAGCACGGGCAGCGATCGGCTCTGGGCATCGGCCAGGGCCAGGATCTCCGGCCGGCGTGCCTCGATGCGCGCGGCCGCCGCGTCGAGCGCATCGGCCGGCAACTCGACCACCTGCACCTGGCCGATCATCACCGGCGCGTCGGCGCGGGCCTCGAAGCCGCCACCGCGGCGGGCCATCAAGGCCCCGTGGCTGGCCGCCGCCACCACCGAGGGCTCCTCGACCGCCATCGGCACCAGATGCTCGCGGCCGTTGACCTGGAAGTTCGTGGCGATGCCGACCGGCAGGGAGAAGCTGCCGATCACGTTCTCGATCATCGCGTCGGCGTGCGCGCCGTCCAATCCGGCTTCGAAGAGGCGCTCCTCATTGCCATCCAAGTCGGCCCAACGAGCCACGATCTGTCGTCGCCTGGCCAGCGGCAGCCGGTAGAAGCCGGGCAACCGGCTGGACCCGTCCCGAATCGCTCGCTCCATCGCATCCATGATCATCGTCCATCACCTTTCATCGATTGGGTCTTCGGGGCCGAAGCCCGAACAGGGACCGAAAAGCCCGAGATGGACGCAACCATAGATGCAGCGGGCTGCCAAAAGCTATCAGACCGGGCTGTCAAAGCCTATCACGATGCCGAGAGCGCCCCATCGAATCGGGGCGCTCTCGGCATCGGGCGCGACATGGCCCATGCGATGGGTGACTGGAGGACTCGGTCGAGACCGAGCCCCCGATGCCGCCCTAGGGCTCGAGGTCGAGCATGATCGGGAACTCGCGGCCCTGGCGCCGGAAGTTGCTGGTGCGGATGCCGTAGAGGTTGAAGCGCCCGCTTCGGTTGTCGGCGTAGACGGCGATCGCGGAGGCTCCCGAGCCGCCGGCGCTGTCAGGCCAGGCTTGATCTGCCACGGGTACCAGGATGCCGATGCTGCTGCCGCGCGTTCGGTTGTTGGGATAGACCTGCACGCCGACGATGTCCTCGCCGGTGGCGGCGTCATAGCTGTTCCAGACCAAGCCGCCCTGGCCATAGCGCGGGTTGTAATCGTCGGCAAAGCCGTCGCCGGCCAGGCGGTAGGCCTCGCCGTTCGGCAGTCCGTTGCGCAAGCGGATGGTCCAGATGTCGGTTTGACCGTCGCGGTCGTCTACCCAGGCCACGCTGGAGCCGTTGGTGGTCGGGTCGCTAGCGTTGAAGCTCGGGTCGCTGAAGAGCAGATCGGGCTGGCCCAGGGCGATGTTGTTGCTGCGCAGCTGCACCGACCAGATCTCGTCCACGTCGCGGCTGTTGTCGTCGAAGACCACCAAGTAGTTGCGGCGCTGGGCCTCGACGTTGGGCTGATCGATCAGGTCGATGTCCGGGCGCTGCTGGTCTCCCGGCCCGCCGACCATCTCGCGCGGCCGGCCGATGGCGTAGCCCGCCGGGCTGATGCGGACCGAGAAGAGATTCCAGCCCTCTTCCCGCCCGGTGTACTCGCTGAAGACCATGACGTACTCTTCGGTGGCCGGGTTGTAGACCAACGCGGGGTCGGCGCGCGGGCCGGCCTCATCGCGGCTGCCGATCTCGGTCCGGATCACCTGGATGCCGCCCTTGCTCGGGCCGCCCATCGGCAGCCCGTTGTTGAAGAGCCGCTTGCCGTAGATGTCCGGACCGCGGCCGCGGTCCTCCACCCAGACCACCAGGAAGTTCTGCTGCTCCGGGTGGCTGTTGTAGGCGACGGCCGGGTTGCGCTGCTCCGGGGGTGGGAGCTGCGCGGCGGCCGGCTGGCTGCTGGCCGCCGCGAGGATGCCGGCGATGAGCAGGCCGGCGATGAGAAGGATGGCCCTGGGGCCTCGGTTGCGCATCGCAACCTCCTTTCGGTGTCGAATGCCGATGTCGATGAACTGATGGTGCTGGGGGGGGGATGCGGTCCGAATGTAGCCGATCTGCGGCAGCGCGCCAAGTAGATGCCCGGCGGGCACGCAATTCTGGTATACTGGCAGTATGAGGTGAACGGGTGTGCCGGACCTTACCCGTCGATGAACCGCGTAAGATCGGCCGGCGTATGAAGCGACGAACCAGACGGATGTCGATGCGCCCGCAGCGCCTCGCCGAGGCAGATCCGCAGCCATGTCTCGGCTGGTGCGCAGAATCGAACTTGGAACCAAACGCCCGTACCGACATCGAGTCATCGATCGATGAAGCCAAGGAGCAATCCATGAACGTCTCCATCTTCCACAAGACCACGACGCGCGTCCTCGCGCTGTTGGCCTTGGCCTTCGGCTTCGGCCTCCTGGCCGGGCAGCCCCAGGTCACCCAGGCGCAGTGGGGCACGGGCATCACGCCGGCCGGCCCGGCCTGGTGTGGCGTCACCGACCAGGGCGGTACGGTCCGCTTCGAGTTGACCAGCGACTTGCGCTTCGTCGACTGGATCGAGATCCGCCAGCCGATTCCGGCGCCGCTGACCATCTCGACCCTCGAAGGCGAGTACCGCGGCACGGGCCGCGCCCAGATCGCCGCCGACCAGTTCATCTTCCGCCGCGACATCGAAGAGACCGAGTGCACCACGCGCCGCGGCGGCGGCTCCAGCCGCTGCACCCAGGCGCCCTGCCGGCCCTCGCGTTGTACCACGCCCGGTTGTCAGGGCGGTCGCGAGGTCTGCGAGACCCGCGAGGTCAACGAGATGATGATCCGTGGCAAGTTCAAGAGTCCAGAGAGCGTCAGCGGCGTCTACAGCGTCATCGTCGAGGATTCGACGCGCAATCAGGGCCGCGCCCCGGTCCGCGTCGACCGCGAGGTCGGCACCTACATCGCCTGGCCGGTTGGAACGGCGCCCTGCCCCTAGCCGATTTCGCCCGGTGCGTCACGACCCTGTCGTGATCGCCGGTCACCGAATGCAGCCAGCCGCTTCGAGCCGCCGCGCTCGAAGCGGCTGCTCTTTGTTCCGTCCGGATCGTTCCTGCGGCAACCTCGAGGGAGTCGGGATCGGTGGACCTTCGCTCGGTCTGCCGGACTCCGACCACCGCTCCCCCTGGCCGACGCACGCGCGAACTCGCTCAGCCCTCGTCCGGCTGGGCCGATAGCATGCTGGAGATGCCGGCCCGCATCACCTGGCCGGGCAGATCGATGCCCAGCACCCGTTCGACGCGCCGCGCGGTGTCGATCAGGGTGGCCAGGTCGATGCCGGTCTCGATGCCCATCTCCTGGAGCATGTGCACCATGTCCTCGGTGCTGACGTTGCCCGTGGCCCCCGGCGCGTAGGGGCAGCCGCCCAGCCCGCCGATGGAGGCGTCGAAGACCTCGACGCCGGCCTGCAGCGCGGCGACCAGGTTGGCGGCGCCCGAGCCGCGCGTGTTGTGCAGATGCACCGCCGCCTCGGCCGAGCCGATGTGGGCCAGCAGTTGCCGAAAGAGGTGGAAGACCTGGCGCGGGTTGGCCATGCCGGTGGTGTCGCCCAGGCAGATCTCGTGGCAGCCCAGCTCCACGCCCTGCTCGGCGATCTCGAGCACGCGCTCCGGGTCGACGAAGCCCTCGTAGGGGCAACCGAAGCTGGTCGAGATGGTCAGGCGCATCGGCAGGCCGGCCGGCCGGGACAAGGCGATCGAGCCGGCCAAGGACGCCATCGAAGCGGCGATGGGCTGGCGCAGGTTGGCCTGGTTGAAGGACTCGCTGGCCGAGACGACGAAGTTCAGGCCGTCCATGCCGCAGTCCAGGGCGCGCCGCGTGCCGCGCTCGTTGGGCACCAGGCCGATCAGCGGCGTGCGCCCACGTTCGACGCTCTGCATGATCTCCTCGGCGTCGCGCATCTGCGGCACGCTCTTGGGATGCACGAAGGCCACCGCCTCGATGCGGTCCAGGCCCAGCGCGCTCAGCCGGTCGATCAAGGCGATCTTGACGCCGGTCGGCACGAAGCTATCGATGTTCTGCAGACCGTCGCGCGGTCCGACCTCGACCACGCGGACGCGCCCGGGCAGGCTATCGTCCCAGATCTGGTCGAGCATCTGTCGGGTCCTGGCGCTGCCGCCGCGGTCCGCCGGCCCGTCCGTCTCTCGCGCGCTCACGTCTCGCCACCCGCCCCCTCGCCACCGGCCTCCTCGACCAGGCGCAAGAGGGGCACGGCCGGTGCCACCGACTCGCCAACCCGGCAGTCGATCGATTCGACGATGCCGTCGCGCGGGGCGATGATCGGCAGGACCATCTTCATCGACTCCAACAGCAGCAGCTTCTGGCCCTCGCGCACGGCCTGTCCGGGCTCGACCAGGATCTCGTTGACCACGGCCGGGATGCTCACCGATAGGCTACTCTCGACCGACGGCCCGGCCGAGCCGCCCTGGCGGCTGACCCGTCGGTAGTCGAAGCTGCGCCCGTTGAGCCAGAGCTGCCGCTCCTCGGGCCCGGCGGCATGGCCCACCGCGTGCAGCCGGGCATGCCCTAGCTCCAACTCGAAGGCGCCGTCGCCGCCCGGATCGACCAGCAACCGAGCCTCGATCTCGCGTCCATCCTCGAAGCGCAGGCGGATGCGATCGCCCCGCCGCAGCACGCGCAACTCCTGACGCCGGCCGTCCAGCTCCAGGTTGAGCTTCATCGCAGGTTCCTCCAGGCTTCGGTCGAGGCCCAGGGGTCTTCCTGCCAGCCGGTCTCGCCCTCCGCCAGGTCGGCGCCGCTGGCCGACCGCGCGGCCGACAGCGACTCGAAGGCGGCCATGGCCAGCCAGGTGGCGTCGTCGGCCTCGACCGCCTCGTTCCAGTCGGCCATGTGCCGCTCGAGGAAGCGGGTGGTGGTCTGACCGGCCTCGAAGGCCGGATGGTCGAGGATGGCCTGAAGGTAGCCCAGGTTGGTCCGCAGGCCCAGGGCCACCGTGCCGGCCAGGGCCTGGCGCATGCGCCGGATGGCCGCCTCTCGGTCCCAACCCTGGCTGATGATCTTGGCGATCATCGCATCGTAATGCGGGCTGACCTGGCTGCCGGAGACCACGCCGTCGTCGCAGCGAACGCCAGGACCTGAGGGCGCGCGGTAATGCGCCAGCCGTCCGATGGAGGGCAAGAAGCCCCGCGCCGGGTCCTCGGCGTAGAGCCGGCATTCGATGGCGTGCCCGCGCTGCGTGATCGCAGCCTGATCGACCGGCAGCGGCCGGCCCTCGGCCACCCGGATCTGCCAGGCCACCAGGTCGACGCCGGTGACCAATTCGGTCACCGGATGCTCGACCTGCAAGCGGGTGTTCATCTCCAGCAGGTAGAAGCCGCCCTCCAAATCGACCAGGAACTCGACCGTGCCGGCGTTCTCGTAGCCCACCTGACGCGCCAGGGCCACCGCGGCCTCGCACATGGCCGAACGCTGGGCGGCATCGATGTTGGGCGAGGGCGATTCCTCGACGATCTTCTGGTGCCGGCGCTGGATCGAGCATTCGCGCTCGAAGAGGTGCAGCACCTGCCCATGGGCGTCGCCGATGACCTGCACCTCGACGTGCCGCGAGTCGGGAAAGTAGCGCTCGACCAGCAGGTGATCGTCGCCGAAGGCCGAGGCTGCCTCGGCCCGCGCCGCGCGCGCGGCATCCGCGAAGTCCTCGACGCGCTCGACCACCCGCATGCCGCGGCCACCGCCGCCGGCCGAGGCCTTGATCAAGACCGGGAAGCCGATGCCCTCGGCCTCGGCGCGCAGCTCGGCCGGCGACTTGCCGGCCCCGTCGATGCCCGGAATCACCGGCACGCCGGCCGCCAAGGCCGCGGCGCGCGCGCCGACCTTGCTGCCCAAGGCCCGCATGGCCGCCGGACCGGGCCCGACGAAGACCAGCCCGGCCTCGGCGCAGGCCTCGGCGAAGCCGGCGTTCTCGCTCAGGAAGCCGTAGCCCGGGTGGATGGCATCGGCCCCGACATCGCGGGCCGCGTCCAGGATCTTGTCGGCCCTCAGGTAGGTTTCGCCGGCGGTCTCGCCGCACAGGGGCAGGGCCAGGTCGGCCGATCGGCTCCAGGCGCTGCCGGCGTCGACATCGCTGTAGACCGCCACGCTCTCGATCTCCAGGGCCTTGCAGGCCCGGAAGACCCGCCGCGCGATCTCGCCGCGGTTGGCCACCAAGAGACGGCGGATGGGTCGGATCTGGCTCATGTCTCGGTTTCCTCATCGACCCAGGCGGGCCGGCGCCGCTCGAGGAAGGCGGACATGCCTTCCTGGCCCTCGTCCGAGGCGCGCCGCTCGGCGATCATCCGGGCGGTCATGTCCAGGATCTCCTCGGGCTCGACCATCGACCCGAGGGCCGGGATCAGCCGCTTGATATCCGCCTGTGCGCCGGGCGCGGCGGGCAGCAAGGCCGCCACACGCTCGTCCACCGCTTCGCTCAGCTCGTCCTCGGGCACGACCCGGCTCACCAGGCCGATCTGGCGCGCCCGCTCGGCATCGAAGCGCTCGCCGGTCAAGAAGAGCTCGCGCGCGGCGCTGACGCCGATGCGCGGCAGGACGAAGGGCGAGATGACGGCCGGCAGGATGCCCAGCCGCGCCTCGCTGAAAGCAAATCGCGCGCCCTCGGCTGCCAGGGCGATGTCGCAAGCGGCCACCAGGCCGCTGCCGCCGCCCATGGCCGCGCCCTGCACCCGGGCGATGACCGGCAGCGGGCAGTCGCGGATGGCCGAGAAGAGGGCCGCCAGCCGCAGCGCATCGGCCACGTTCTCCTCGGTGGAGTAGCCGGCCATCGAGCGCATCCAATCCAGATCGGCGCCGGCCGAGAAGATCCGACCCTCGCCGGCCAGCACGATCACGCGCGGGCCGAGCGATTCGACCTCCGCGGCTCCCTGGCTGGCCTGGCCTCCGCCGGCTCCCAAGTCCAAGAAGGCCCGGGTGAGCTCGCCGATCATCGTCGGGTTGAAGGCATTGCGGGTCTCGCGCCGGTCCATCGTGACCCAGACGACCGGGCCCCGCCGCTCGACCCGGATGGTCTCCAGCTTCGATACCATGCTGGCCCCCTACATCCGGAAGATGCCGTAGCCATGCTGCGGCTGCGGCTGCGGCGCCGGCCCGTTGAGCGTGGCCGACAGGGCCAGCCCCAGGACCATGCGGCTCTCGGCGGGGTCGATGATGCCGTCGTCCCAGAGCCGAGCGGTGGCGTAGTAGGGGTCGCTCTCGCGGGCGTATTTGTCGAGGATGGGCTGCTTGAACTCGGCCTCCCGATCGGCCGGCAAGGGCCGCTTGCCGTCCTGGTTGACGGTCCACAGCACGGTCGCCGCCTGCTCGCCGCCCATCACGCTGATGCGGCTGCCGGGCCAGGTGAAGAGGAAGCGCGGGTCGTAGCCGCGGCCGACCATGGCGTAGTTGCCGGCCCCGTGCGAGGCCCCGATCATCAGGGTCACCCGGGGCACGTCGACGGTCGACACGGCGGTGACCATCTTGGCCCCGTCGCGCGCGATGCCGCCGTTCTCGTAGTCCTTACCGACCATGAAGCCGGCGATGTCCTGCAGGAAGACCAGGGGGATGCCGCGCTGGCCGCAGAGCTGGACGAAGTGGGCCGCCTTGCGGGCCGAGTCGGCGAAGAGCAGGCCGTTGTTGGCCACGATGCCCACCGGGATGCCCCAGATGTGGGCCAGGCCGCAGACGATGGTCGGCGCGTAGCGGGCCTTGAACTCGTCCATGCGCGAGCCGTCGACGATGCGCGCGATGATCTCGCGCACGTCGACGACCTGATGCGGGTCGGCCGGCAGGATGCCGTAGAGCTCCTCCGGATCGTAGGCCGGCGCCTCCGGCGTGGCCAGCTGCAGCCAGGGCCGCTTGTGCCGGTTCAAGCGGCCGACGGCCTGGCGCAAGATTTCCAGAGCATGCGGCTCGTCCTCGGCGAAGTGATCGGCCACTCCGGAAAGCCGCGTGTGCACGTCGGCCCCGCCCAGCTCCTCGGCGCTCACCTCGGCACCGGTGGCGGCCTTGACCAGGGGCGGGCCGCCCAGGAAGATGGTGCCGTTGCCCTTCACGATGACGGTCTCGTCGCTCATGGCCGGCACGTAGGCGCCGCCGGCGGTGCAGCTGCCCAAGACCGCCGCCAGCTGCGGAATCCCCAGCCCGCTCATCCGGGCCTGGTTGTAGAAGATTCTCCCGAAGTGGTCGCGATCCGGAAAGACCTCGTCCTGCAAGGGCAGGAAGGCGCCGCCCGAGTCGACCAGGTAGAGGCAGGGCAGCCGGTTCTGCTCGGCGATGGCCTGGGCGCGCAGGTGCTTCTTGACCGTCAGCGGGTAGTAGGTGCCGCCCTTGACGGTCGGGTCGTTGGCCACGATCAGGCATTCGCTGCCCTGCACCCGCCCGATGCCGGTGACCATGCCAGCCCCCGGCGAGTCGTCGTCGTAGAGCCCGTAGGCCGCCAGCGGCGAGAGCTCGAGAAAGGGCGTGTCCGGATCGAGGATGGACTCGATTCGATCGCGCACCCGCAGCTTGCCGCGCGCCTCGTTGAGCTCGAGCGAGCGCGGGCTGCGCTCCTCGGCCACCACGCGCTGGCGTTCGCGCAGGGTCTCGACCAGCTGCCGCTGGTGCTCGGCATTGGCCCGAAAGTCGGCGCTGCCGGTTTGAAGATGGCTGGGAATGACGGACATGATGCTCCGGCCTGATTTCTGGAAGAAGTCCCACGGCCCGAGCGGCGGGCCATACCCGCCGGCGGCGGGGCGGCCCGATGATATGCCGGCCCCGCGGTGCGGGCAACCGCGCGGATGTCCGATCGCGGCGTATCGATCGTGGCCGCCGCGTGTTGAAACCCCTGACGCCCGGACCGGCACAGATGGAGGCATCCGCGCCAGATCCGCTCGGTCCGGGACCTGTACCTATCCGCAACTCCAGGAGGAGGAATAGCCCGTGGACCAAGCATTCTTCAGCGATCTACTCTCGAACCTCGCCGGTTCGGCGACCATGGTATTGCTGGCGGTCGGTATTCTGATCGTCGGCTGGATCGTGGCCATCGTCGCCTCGGCCATCGTGCGAAACGTCCTGCGCCGAACGGGCCTGGACGAGCGACTCAATGCCATCGTCGACGAAGGGGATGGCGAGGGCAGCATCCAGATCGCTCAATGGGTGTCCAAGATCGTCTTCTGGCTGGTGATGCTCCTGGTGTTGGCCGGCCTCTTCGATTACTTCGAGGTCGGCGCGGCCGCGGCACCCTTGCAGAACCTGGTCGACACCGCGATGGGCTACATCCCGGGCTTGATCGCGGCCGGCGCGCTCTTGGTGGCGGCCTGGGTGGTGGCCAGCGTCGTTCGCTACCTGGTCATCCGCGCCGCCGACGCCAGCGACATCGACGAGCGACTCAGCCAGCAAGCGGACCTGGGTGAGCAGCCTCTGTCCGTCTCGAGTTCCCTGGCGACCGTCGCGTTCTGGCTGGCGTTCCTGATCTTCATCCCCGGAGTCCTGGCTCAGCTCGAGCTGCCCGGCTTGCAGAGCACGGTCAACCAGCTGGTCGATCCGGTGGTCGAGTTCATCCCTGGTCTGGTCGCGGCCGGAATCCTCTTGGTCGTCGGTTGGATCGCGGCGCGCATCGTCCGCCAGATCGTGACCAACATGCTGGTGGCGGCGGGCGTCGACCAGGTCGGCGAGCGCGTCGGCATGACCTCGCAGCGGACGCTCTCGGGCCTGGCCGGCACCATCGCCTACGCCTTCGTGCTGATCCCCTTCGCCATCGAGGCGCTCAACAAGGCCGGCTTCGCCAGCGGACCGGCGACCGAGATGCTCCAGGGCGTGATGACCGCCATCCCCAACCTGATCGGTGCGGCCATCCTGCTGGCCGTGGCCTACTTCGTCGGCACCTTCGTCGCCGATCTGGTGGCCAGCATCTTGGAGAACGTCGGGCTCAACCGCATGCCGGCCAAGCTCGGATTGGCGGACGGTCCGGCCGAAGGGGCGCGCAAGCCCTCGGAGATGGTCGGCTACGTGACGCTCGTCGCGATCATGTTGTTCGCGGCGTCGGCCGCCGCCAGCTTGCTCGGATTCGATACGCTCGTGACCGCCATCGAAGCCGTGATCGCACTCGGTGGTCAGGTTCTGCTTGCCATCGCCATTCTGGTACTGGGAATCTACCTGTCCAACATCGCACGGGATGTCATCAAGAGTTCGACCGGAGAAGGTTCCGAACTCTTCGCGACGGCGGCGCGCTGGGCCATCCTACTGATTTCCGGCGCCATGGCCCTCGGCCAGATCGATCAAGGTGGCGAGATCATCCAGATCGCGTTCGCGGCCTTGGTGTACGCGATCGCCGCAGGAGCAGCCCTGGCGGCAGGCTTGGCCTTCGGCCTCGGCGGTCGTGGTGTGGCCGGCGATCGGTTGAAGGGCTGGCTCAGCCAACGAGGCGATTGAGCCTCGGCCGATCGGCATCGGCAAGACGGGAAATCGAGGGGCGACTCCAAACGGGGGGCGCCCCTCGGTCACTCCTCGCGGGACATGACTGGAGCGTTCACCTACCGGCAACCGAGCCCACGCGACGAGCTAGAGCATCGTTCCGCGCGCGAATCGGGCACCCGACCTCGACTCAGGCCGATTCGATGCCGTCCAGAAACTCGAGGATCTCTGCGGCCACCCGCTCCGGATCCTCCAGCGGCAGCAGATGTCCCAAACCCGGTAGGTCGACGAAGCGCGCCCCCGGCTGGAGTCGCTGCCACTTCTGCCAGCTCCCGTGCCGGATGGTGTCCGTGTCGGCGCCGCGCAGGGCCAGGGTGGGCGGGGTCAGGCGGGGCAGGACGCGCCAGATGTCGGTGGGGGGGGTGGCGTAGATGTGGGCTTCCCAGTCGCGGGGGCAGGCCAGCGTGAAACCCCCGCCGGAGGGATCCGCGACCAGGCCGTGCTCGACATAATCTTGGAGGATGGGGTCCGGGATCCGTTCGAAGACCGGCTTGGGCCGGAAGTGCTCGAAGGCAGCCTGGCGGCTAGGCCAGCGGTCGCGGCGTTGGCGGGCCGAGCGGACCAAGGGGATGCGCTCGGCGACCTCGGAGAGGCCCAACTCGAACAGGCGCAGGAAGACGGGGGGCAGCAGGACCGGCTCGATGAGCACCAGGGCGCGGAAGCGCTCGGGGCGGTGGAGGGCGGCGTACATGGTGGCCACGCCGCCAAGCGAATGGCCGACGCCGATCACCGGCTCCTCGCCGAGGGCGTCGAGCGCGGCCAAGAGGTCCGTGCCCAGCGGATGCCAGGTCTTCATGGCCTCCGGATCCGTGCCGGGCCAGAAGGGGCGGGCCGGGTGGGCCAGCACGCGGTAGCGGCCGGTCAGCTGCTCGGCCAGGGCGCGGTAGCAACCCGGGGGGTAGCTGTTGGCGTGCGCGATGTGGAGCAGCGGTCCGCTGCCGCCGAAGTCCAAGGGCGGCGCTTGGGTGGGCTCTAGGCTCACGATGCCGGCTCCTCGTTCTCGGGCTCCATGGTGGCCAGCTGGCCGGCCAGCGCGTCGATGGCCACGCGCTGCTTGCGGTAGAGGTCCGACTCGCTCATCGACAGGCGCTGGGCGATGTCGCGTACCTTCAGGCCGCGCACGAACTTGAGCTCCAGGATGTTGTAGATCAGCCACTGGGCATTGGTCATGCTGCGCTCGCCTTCCGGCCGGAGTTGCTCGAGAGCCCGATCGAGCACGTCGCGCATGGCCTTGGCGCTGTTGTGATCGTAGCGGTCCAGGGCATCGCGGGCTACCTCGAGGCCCAAGAGCGGGCTCTCGGTGAGCTTGGGTCCGCCCCAGTAATGCGAGAGCGCGTCCTTGACCCAGCTGCCGAACTCCGGGTCCTCGACCAGGGGGGCTTCCAGCGAGCCGATGGGCTCGCCCTTGCCACCTTGCTCCAGGGCGCCGCGGAGGCGCTGGATGCCGGCCAATTCCGGCTCCAGCTCGCGCAGGCTGGCGATCACGCGCTCCTGGATCACCCGATCCTCCAGAGCCTTTTCGGCGCTTTCGATCAGGGAGCGGAAGTCGCCGTCCTCCGCCGGGTCCAGGTCCCGGCCCGGATCCTCCAGGGCTAGCAGGCCGAGGGTGGCCCCGCCTCCGGGCGGGCGCAGCGTGTGGACCCAGAAGCCCTCGACCACCGCAAAGGTCGCATCGCGGGTCAGGGTTTCCAGGCGCCGGGCGTCCAGGGCCTCCAGCAGCGCCGCCGTGCGCTCGCCGTCGCCGGTGAAGACCTCGCTGCGCGGCCGGCCGCCCTCGAAGACCACCACGCAGCCCGTGGCCACGCGCAGGCGGTCGCACATCGCGGCCAGGATGTTCTCGAGCAGCTGCGACAAGTCCTCGTTGGTCACCAGGCGCTCGTCCAGGCGCCGCAGCCAGATCGCGTCGCGGGCCGCGTCGCCGTAGATCAAGCGGTCGACCAGGGGCTTGAGGGCCCGCACCATCAGCTGGTAGCTGACGATGCCGAAGACCGTCATCAGCATGAAGAGGACGTCCCGCGGCAGGCCCAGGCTGTCCTGCAGGCGCCGGGGCACCAGCTGGATGGTGGCCAGGACGAATCCGCCCAGGATGGGGGCCTGGATCAGGTACTTGACCAGCTCGCGCTTGACCGCCCGGTCGGGGATGATCGCGCCCTGGTAGGCCACGCTGTAGGCGACGATCAACATCATCGCGGCCGTGGCCAGGTTGACCGAGCCCACCAGCATGCCGAAGGCCAGGGGCCGGCTGGAGAGCGCCGACCCGCCCAGGCTGAGCCAGGGGAAGGTGGCCAAAGGCGCGATGGTGCTGACCAAGAGATAGCTCATGCGGCGGTGCGAGCGGCCGGTCAAGGTGCGGCCCCGGGCCCGCCAGAGGTTCCTGGCGCCCCAGGCGGTCAGGACCAGATAGGCCAGCGCGAAGAGCCCAAAGAGGGGCCCGGGGCTCAGGTGGACGCTACCGGGCTGGCCGACCGGCGGGCCGACCAAGGTCTCCGCGAAGAGGGCCGCCAGGGCCGCGGCCAGGGCCGCCAGGTAGGCCAGCGGCAAGATCAGCCGCCGTCGCCGCGAGCGGTCGCCCGTGGTGTGCAGCAGACGATCGCTGAAGTGCAGGAAGACGGCCGGCATGGCCGCGATGCCCAACCATTGGAAGCGCAGCCAGAAGGCGGCCTCCGCGCGCTCGGCCGGCATGCGGGTCGTGGTCAAGAAGACGTCGCCGACGAAGACCAGCGCCACCAGCGCCAAGAGGCCGACGAAGGCCCGAGCCACCGCGCTGCGAAAATTGTAGACGAAGAGGTAGGCCGCCAGGCTGAAGGCCACCAGTACCGTCAGGCTGGACAAGACGATGTTGAGCCGCGCCACCGCCGTGTCGAGCAGGGCTTCCATCGCGAAGAGCTCCCCCGAAACCTAGGCGCCCAGCCAGCGGGCGACCAGGTAGACCAGGGGGGCGGTGAACATCAGGCTGTCGAGGCGATCCAGCACGCCGCCGTGACCGGGGATCAAACGCCCCGTGTCCTTGACGCCGGCCTGGCGCTTGAGCACCGACAGCGAGAGATCGCCGGTGGGCGCCAGGATCGAGATGCCCAGCGCCAACCCGACCCGCGGCCATAGCGGCAGCTGGGACAGGGGGGCCAGGGGGCCGCCGATCTCCGGCAGGATCAGCGCCACCAGCAGGCAGGCCAGGCTGCCGGCGATGGCGCCCTCCAGGGTCTTCTTGGGGCTGATGGTCGGTGACAGGGGCCGGCGGCCGACCAGCCGGCCGCCGACATAGGCGCCCGAATCGTTGGCCCAGATCATCATCAGGTGCAGGAGTAGCCAGGCCCGGCCAAGCTCCGGCGCGCCCAGGCCGCGCAGACCGGCCAAGAAGCCGAGCAAACAGCCCAGGTAGACCGGATGGGCCAGCGTGGAGAGCCAATCCGTCGTCGATCGACGTTCGGCATCGCGTCGCATCTGCCAGACGAAGCCGGCCACCGTGCCCAGCACGATCACGGCCGCCAGCAGCGCAGCGTCATGGCCAAGGGCCAAGAGCAGCGTGAGGACAGGTGCCAGAATCAGACCGATGGGGCCGGCCGGCCGGCGACCGCTCGCGCGATCCATGTCGTAGGCCTCGTCGACCGCCAGCAGCGAGACGAGGGTCACCGCGCCGATCCACCAACCGGCATCCAGGAAGGCCAGCACGAGCAGCAGCGTCACGACCACCGCTCCGCTGAGGATGCGCGTTACCATGCGTAGCGACTGCCCAGGGGTCGGGCCGAGCCAGCCGGCTCAGCCGAGGGGGGCTCGGCCGCCGAGCGGGGCGCCGGCCGAGCTGGTCTCGGTCGCGGCATGGCCCTTCTCCGGGCGCGCGCCGAATCGCCGCTCCCGACCGGCATAGCTCTCGATGGCGTCGATCAGGCAGTCCCGATCATAATCCGGCCAGAGCACCGCCGTCGGGAAGATCTCGGCGTAGGCGCTCTGCCACAGCAGGAAGTTGCTCAGGCGCAGCTCGCCGCTGGTGCGGATCAAGAGGTCCGGATCCGGCAGCCCGGTCGTTTCCAGGCGCGCCTCGATCGTCGATTCGTCGATCTGCTCGGCCGGGATGCCTTCCTCGACGATGCGCCGAAGCGCGCGCACGATCTCTGCACGAGCGCCGTAGTTGAAGGCCACCGAAAGGGTCAAGCGATCGTTGCGCTCCGTCCGCGCCACCGCGCCGGCGATGGCCTCCTGCAGATGCCCGGGCACCTGATCGAGCCAGCCGACGTGGCGGATGCGCACGCCGGCCTGGTCCAGCTCGTCCAGCTGTCGCTCGATGACCTCTTCGAGCAGGAACATCAGCCCCCGCACCTCGTGGGCGGGGCGCTTCCAGTTCTCGGTCGAGAAGGCGTAGATGGTCAGGTAGGGGATCTCGAACTCGATGCAGGCCTCGATCATCCGCCGCAGGGCCTTGGTGCCGGCGCGATGGCCGGCCAGCCGCGGCAGCCCGCGAGCCTTGGCCCAGCGACCATTGCCGTCCATGATGACGGCGATGTGCCGCGGCCGGCGCGCGGGCTCCACCTCGAGCACTCGAGCTGGGAGATCGGCCATGACGACGGCTCAGACCTCCCGGATCTCGGCGAGCTTGCGCTCGAGATGTTGGTCGATCTCGGCCACGTACTTGTCGGTCTGCTTCTGCACCTCTTCCTTGAGCCCGTAGAGCCGGTCCTCCGGCAGGTCCAAGGGATCCAGGTGATGCAGCGTGTCGCGGCGCACGTTGCGCACCGCCACGCGGGCCTCCTCGGCCCGTGCCGAGACCACCTTGGCCAATTCCTCGCGCCGCTCCTCGGTCAGGGCCGGGATGGGCAGGCGGATCAGCTGACCGTCGTTGCCGGGCGTCAGGCCCAGGTCGCTGGCCAGGATGGCCTTCTCGATGTTGGCCAGGGCGCTCTGATCCCAGGGGCGGATGGTGATCAGGCGCGGCTCGGGCGCCGAGATGGTGGCCATCTGGTTCAAGGGCGTCGGCGCGCCGTAGTAGTCGACCACCAGGCGGTCGACCAGGTTGGTCGAGGCCCGTCCGGTGCGGTAGCCGGCCAGATCGTGATCGAGCGACTCTACGGCCCCGTGCATGCGATGCTTGGCATCGGCCATCAGGGCCTCGGGGGTTTGTACGGTCATCGCGGGATCTCCTCGCTGGGCTGCCGCCGGCTTGCGGCTGGATGCGACGGCGGACTTCAGCCGCCCGGCGCCACCAGGGCGGCTCGGGCTTCGACGTCCGCCTGGACCCGGGTGCCGACCGGTTCTCCTCGGCAGGCAGCGGTGATGTGATCGTCCTGCCATAGATCGAGGACGATGATGGGCAGGTCGTTCTCCTGGCACAGGGTCAGCGCCGTCAGGTCCATCACGCGAAGGCCGCGCGAGAGGACCTCGCCGAAGCTGATCTGCTCGAATCGCCTGGCTTCCGGGTGGCGCATCGGATCGGCCTCGTAGACGCCGTCGACCTTGGTGGCCTTGATCAGGACCTCCGCGCCCAGCTCCATGGCCCGCAGCGCGGCGGCGGTATCGGTGGTGAAGAAGGGATTGCCGGTGCCGGCGCCGAGGATGACCACGTAGCCCTTTTCGAGTTGATACATCGCCCGTCGCCGGATATAGGGTTCGGCCAGGGCCGTCATCTCCACCGCCGTGTGCACCCGCACCGCCTGCCCCTGCCGTTCGATGGCGTCCTGCAAGGCCAGGGCATTCATCACCGTGGCCAGCATGCCCATCTGGTCGGCGGTGGCCCGGTCCATGCCGCTTGCGCCGGCTCCACGCCAGAGGTTGCCGCCGCCGATCACCACCGCCACCTGTACGCCCATCTCGACCAGATCCCGGATCTTCTCGGCCAAGTGGCCGGCAGCCTTGGGATCGATTCCCGTGCCGCTCGGGCCGGCCAATGCCTCGCCGGAGAGCTTGAGCAGGACCCGGCGGTAGCGCAGGTCCTCGGCCCCTGGGGCAGACGTGTCCAGGTTACACCTTCTCGGCGATGTCGTAGCGCGCGAAGCGGCGGACCAGGATGTTCTCGCCCAGGTCGGCGATGGCGTGTTGGATCATCTCGGAGACGGTCATGTCCGCGTCTCGGATGTAGGGCTGGCGCAAGAGCACCCGCTCGTCCATCCACTTCTGGAGCTTGCCCTCGAGGATACGATCGACGATCTCGGCCGGCTTGTTCTGATCGGCCATCTCGGCTCGATAGATCTCGCGCTCACGCTCGGCTTCGGCCTCGGGCACGTCCTCGTCGCGGACGTATTCCGGCGCGGCGGCGGCCACGTGCATGGCCAGGTTCTGGCAGAGCTGCTCGAAGGTCTCGGTGCGGGCCACGAAGTCGGTCTCGCAGGCTACCTCGATCAGGACCCCGATGCGGCCCGGGTCGCCGTGGATGTAGGACACCACGCGGCCTTCGCCGGCCTCGCGGCTGGCCTTCTTGGCCGCCTTGGCCAGGCCCTTCTTGCGCAGGCTCTCGATGGCGGACTCGATGTCACCGCCGGCGGCCTCCAGGGCATTCTTGGCATCCAGGATGCCGGCGCCGGTGCGCTCGCGGAGCTCGCGGATCTGTGCAGTGCTGATCGCCATGGTCTTCCCTTGTTGGCTGTGCTGGTCTTCGACTTGCGGTTGACTGTTGGCGGCGCGGTCCGATCGGCGGCCGCGCCTCGGGGCGAGATCAGTCCTCGTCGTCCTCGGAATCGTCATCGTCGTCGACGTCGTCCTCGTCGTCCTCGTCCGGATCGAAGACGCGCTGGCTGGTGTCGACGGCCTGCTGATCCTCGCCGGTCATCTGCTCGGCCATGGTGCTCTCGCGCATCTGCAGACCCTCGTCCACGGCCGAGCGGATCTTCTCGATCATCAGCTTGAGGGCGCGGATGGCGTCGTCGTTGGAGGGGATCACGAATTGGATGGGGTCCGGATCGCAATTGGTGTCGACCACGGCCACGATCGGGATGTCCAGCTTGTTGGCCTCGCTGACCGCGATGTCCTCGCGCACCGTGTCGACCACGAAGATCATGTCCGGCAGCTCGCTCATGGCCTTGATGCCGCCCAGGCGCTCGTTGAGCTTGGCGATCTCGCGCTCGAGCAGCAGGCCTTCCTTCTTGGTCAACATGGCGAACTCGCCCCGATCGCGCCGGTTCTCCAGCTCGATCAGGTGGTTGACCCGCTGCCGCATCGTGGTCCAGTTGGTCAGCATGCCGCCCAGCCAGCGATGCGTCACGTAAGGCATGCTGACGCTCTCGGCCGCCTGGCGCAGGTTCTCGGCGGCCTGCTTCTTGGTGCCGACGAAGAGCACCGTGCCGCCCTGGGCCACGGTGTCGCGGATGCGGGCGGTGGCCTTGTCCATGGCCTTGACCGTCTGGGCCAGGTCGATGATGTGGATCCCGTTGCGCTCCGTGAAGATGTAGGGGCGCATCTTGGGATTCCAGCGGCGGGTGTAATGGCCGAAGTGGACTCCGGCTTCCAGCAGCTCGCGCATGGTGGCGATGCTCATGACGAAGACGATCCTTTCGTTCTTCCTCCGCCCCTCCAGCCGGCCGACGGCCGACACGAAAGCGATGGGGGCGTGCGAGATGGTGGGCGCGATTCGCCCAAACGGGCATTATAGGCCCGCCGATGGTAGGGGCCAAGGAGGCGCGGGCCGCTTCGAGCAGGGATTCCCTTGGCCCAGGCCGACTGGCGATGGTATCGTGATGCGTCCCATGATCTCCCCTCCGCTGCCGTGGCAGGTTCGCTACGAACCCGGCGTGCCCACCGACATCCCGGCGACGGCCGAAGCCTTCCCGGAGCTCCTGGCCAAGGCGGCAGCCAACGCGCCGGGCGCGCCGGCCTTGGCCTATTTCAATCGCCGCTTCAGCTATGCCGAGCTGGACAAGGCGGTCGACGGCGCGGCCCGGGCCTGCCTGCGCGACGGCCTGGAGCCCGGGGACCGGGTGCTCTTGGCCCTGCCCAACAACCCGCCGGCCGTGGTGGCCGCCCTCGGTGCCCTGCGGGCCGGCGCGGTTCTCTTGCCCCGCCCGGTCGGCGCCGACCCTCGGGCGCTGGCCCGGATCGTCGAGCGCGCGCGCCCCGTCCTGGCCTTCGCCAGCCCCAGCCTGGTCGATGAATTGCAGCAGGCCGGCATCCAGCGCCTGGTGAGGGTGGGCGGCGAGAGCGGTCTGCCGCTCAGCCTGCGGCTCCTGCGCCGCATCGCGGGCCCGGCCGACAAGGCCGGCCGGCTCGGCGTCGAGTGGTCGGACTGGCTGGGCGCCGATGGTCCCCAAGAGCTGCCGGAACTGGACGGGGATCATCCGGCGCTGATGGACTTCGATCCGCGGCAGGACGAGGCCGGTCCGATCCGCTTCGCCCACCACCACCTGGTGGCCGGAGCGCGACAGCTGCAGTTCTGGATGACCGATGCACGTCCTGGCGACGACGGCTGGCTGCTGCTGGCGCCGGTGGTCGGCCCCTTGGGGCTGACGGCCGGACTGGGCTGTGCCGTCGCCCTGCAGGCCCGCCTCCTGCTGCTGCCGGTCTGGCGCTCGCCCGACCTGGCCGATGCGGTGCGCTATCTGCGACCGTCCTATGTCCTGGCCAGCGACCGCGCGGTCCGCTCCCTGGTCGCCAGACCGGAGCTGGCGCATATGGATCTGCGCTCGGTCCGGGCCTGGATCACCGCCGGCGACGTCGGACCGGCCTGCGTCCATGCCTTCGAGACGGCCACCGGCCTCTCGCTCTGCCAGGGCTACGCGCCGCCCGGGGTGGCCGGCCTGGCCACCTGCAATCCGGTCAACGGCCGGCGGGTGGAGGGTAGCGTCGGTCTGCCCTTGCCCGGCGTGCAGGTCCGGGCGGGCGCCGGCGAGGGAGAGGTCGGCCCCTTGGAGATTCGTGGACCCAACGTGGCCGCCGAGCCCTGGCTTCCGGCCGCAGGCCGTGCGCGCCTCGATGCGGCCGGCTACGTGCACCTCGAGGCCGAGTAGCCGCCAACCGAAGCCCATGCCAGCTGGGCCCACTCTCGCGTCTGCATGCTGCGCCCGGGAGCGGGTTCGGGGCCCACC
Organism: uncultured Anaerolineales bacterium; assembly: GCA_964549495.1. Taxonomy (GTDB): domain Bacteria; phylum Chloroflexota; class Anaerolineae; order Epilineales; family Epilineaceae; genus JACKBJ01. The sequence goes on from CAZJWJ010000032.1 coordinate 30,156, forward strand.
TGACGACCGGTCGCCCGAGCCGCTGCGAGCGTGGCCGTAACGAAGTGGCCGATCCTCGCGTTAAGACATCACGCGTGGGGCTCTCGTCGCGAGCCTTCGCTCGCAATCGGGCAGCATGGATGTGCTATCATCTGCCCAGGTCGGTCGGTCCGCGGCCCAACCAGCTGCCCATGGCTGGTCGCGATCCGCCGGCATCGAGGTCTGTCCCTGCCCTGTGCGGTGCGGTCGCGTGCCGCGCATTCCCGAAATCGGACCGTTTCACGCAACTGGAGGGGACAATCCAATGAATCGTACCCACACCATCATCGGATGCCTGCTGGCCGCGGTCTTCGCGGTCGGTCTGGTGACCGGCCAGGCTTCGGCCCAGTCGAGCGAGCTCGACACGGGCTACTCGCCACCGCCGAGCATGGACTCGATCGAGGTCGTCGATGCCGAGCAGATGGAGCGCATCGTCGAGATCACCGAGCGCATCGATCCGCTGCTCTTCGTGGACGACGCGGGCCTGGTTCAGCTGCCGGAGTCGGTCACGGCCGACGAGCTGGGCGTCAGCCAGGAGTTCCTGGACAACTACCGCCAGGCGCTGGAGTTCTCCAACCGCCTGATCGAGACGGGGCAGATCACCGTCGATGCCGACATGAAGGTCAGCGCCAACGAGAGCTTCGTCGGCAGCGTCGAGCTGCCCGGCCCCAACCCGGGTGCCGGCCAGATGGGCGCTGGCGCCGCGACGGACGCCATGCCGGCCGGCGAGACGCCGGATTGGTACACCTGGCGCTACAGCGGCGGCGCGATGTACTACAACTCCTACCAGACCTACAACCAGTACGGTCGGTCGGGGCAGTACTACGGCCTCTGCAACTCGATGGCGGCTCACCTGGGTTACCCCTGGATGAGCTCCTCGCTGGTCAACTTCTACACCTACAACAACTCCTACCTCAACCGCTACTGCTACAACAACCACGGTAGCTACTACTACCTGCCCTACTACAACACCGGCTGTGGCAACTACAACCCCTGCTATGGGGGCACCAGCTACAAGCCGGCCTACTTCTGGGGCCAGGCCCGCACCTACAACTACAGCTGCCGCTGCTACACCTACAACTGGCAGTGGTATGGCACCTGGTGCCGCTACTAGGCTGATCGCCGCCGCACGGGCCTCCGGGTCCGCGTGGCCCTGACGAGAACCCACCCCGGGCCGGTCGCGCAAGCGGCCGGCCCGGTCTCTCTTCGGGCCGCGCCCCGAAGTGCTCCAAGTCCCTACGGTTTAGACGCGCAAACGATCTCGCGGGCGATGGCCTCGAAGATGGCCTGGAGGTCCTCGGCGTCGGGCGTCTCATGATAGTCCTCCGCACGACTGGCGATGGACCGCAGCAGGTCGGCGTGGATGCGCTGGTTCGGATCGATGGCGTCCGGCTGGCCCAAGCCGATGGCAAACACCCGGATTCCGTCCGCCTTGACCCGCTGTGCCGCCGCCAAGACCGTCTGCTCCTGGCTTCCGCCCGGGGCCGGGGTCGGCACGCGGTTGGGCAGCCCGTCGGTCAAGAGCACCAGCACCCGCTGACGACCTTCCGCAGGTTCGCCCGAGCCCGCCAGGGCCAGGCGGCCTGCATCCAGGGCTAGGTCCAGGCGCGTGCCCTGTTCCATCGCGCCGGCCAATCCCTCCAGCGCGTGCCGGAGGGATTGGCGATCGTCGCTGGCCGGCAAGGCGATCCAGGCCCGCGCGTTGAAGCCGACGACGGCCACCCGGTCACGCATGCCCTCGCCGCGGTCTTCGCCGACGAGTCGATCGACGAGCAGTCCCGCCGCCCCGATCGCCGCGGCCAGCTTGCTGCGGCCCGTATCGGTGGTCTGGCGCATCGACGTCGACGCGTCCAGTACCAAGGCCAGATCGATCGGCGGCGGCAGGACCACGCAATGCTGACGGAGAATCAAGGGCAAAAAGGCCTGATACACCGCCGGCGGCGTAGCGCTGGGTGTGATCGACGGTGTGGCGGTCGCCGTCGGGCTCGGCGACGAGGTCGGGAGAACCGTCGGTGTTTTCGTCGGCCGCTGGGTCGGCGTGCGCGTGACCGTCGGTCGATCGGTGGGCGTTGGGGTCGAGCTGGCGGTCGGCGTGGCGGTCAGAATCCAGTGATTGAGCGTCAACAAGGCGTCCGGTGATTGCTGCGACGACCCGAGCTGGCAGGGCATGGCATTCGCGCTGACTTCGAGACCGGCAAGCGGGTCTCGATAGCGCAGGATCATAAAACCCTTCCGCCGGCTCGATGCCGCGACGATGTGACTTCCATCCGTGCCCCATCCGATATCGCCAACGATCTTGAGACTCGAGACCCAGGCGTCATCGATCGGAAGGGACGCGAGGACCTCGATTCCATCCGGTGGACGAACTCGGGCCACTTCGATCGCGTCGCCACGGTGCACTGCAAGCAGCCCGTGGTGTTGCGCCGCATGATTGAAGGCGAGGCCATAGGGCGGCCGGTCGATCGTACGCCGCAATCCCTCCAGGGGCTCGGCACGACGTGCCTCCAGATCGACCAAGATCAGCCCCAGGTTGCGCGAGACCTCACCGAGACGGTCGTTGACGACTACATATCGCCCATCCGGTGAGCCTGCGGCGTGCAGATGGTGATGGAGATAGGCCAAGCGTGAGGCCGTCGGTCGCTGTGATAGCGGAACGCTTGCCGCGACGCTCGACATGCTGGACCACGCAATGCTATGCAGCTCGGCGGGGGCGTCGGTCACGACATGAATCTGCTCCGGATCGCGGCCCATGAGGATCGCAAACGGCAGCCCTTCGGTGCGGAAGAAGCCATCGGGCGCTCCCAGTCGCTCCGGTACGCTGCCCGCCAATGCGTACCTGGCAACACCGCGCTGCATGGCGCCACCGCCTGGCAGGCGACCGCTTCCATCCGACGCGACAAAGAGCTGCCCACCATCGGCCGTCATCCCGATGCCCCCACCGAGAACGTTGGGGATGTCCAAGGCAATCTCGTGCGCGCGCCAAGTCGTAGAGGCGGTGTCATCCCGGCTCAAGGCTTGTAGCAAGCCCTGTTGGCGGCCGTCGAGATCTAGGTTGGTGGGTAGGCTGAAGATGGTGCGTGCATCCGCATCGGTTGCGAGGCGGCCAGGCGAGCACCACAAGTGTGGCCCGATGAACTGAAAGTCCAGGCGATCCAGATCGTAGACTGAGACCGCGTCGCAGCCGGTGGCCGGATAGCACCGATTGTCGGCCATGAAGATCAAGTCGGAAGGCGCCGCAGCGCCCTCGTCCGAGGCCTGCGCGTTCAGGGAGGCATTGCGAGATAGCGCGATTGACGGGAGGAGTAGGCACACGACGACCGGCCAGCGTAAGTGCTTGGTGCGCCGCAGGAGGCGCAACCAATGCATCGGCTGCCGCGCCGCTGCGCGAAGCGCATGCTCGAGACTGCTCTGCTCGTCGCTACTCGCCACGGCATTCACTCCCAACCTCATTGGACAGCGTCTGGAGTCAGGGCATCGTAGGCTTCCGGTCGCGACAGGTCAACGAGCCAAGTGGATCGAGCGGCGATTCAGAATCGGAATAACGCCTGTGCCTCATGCCCCGTTAATGCTGATCGTGAGGAAGCGGGCGATCGCTCTGCCCTGCCCCGTCGGTCCCGCGCTGCGCCTCACCTCGCATGCCCAAGGGGCAACGCCACCGGTCCATCCTGCCCTCGGACGGCAGGCCTCCGGCATGCGGGGATCATGCATTTCCGCCCAGCAAGGAGATAGGACCGATGGGAGCTGCACGCCCCACGCACGGCGCCAGGCGCCGGCATTCCCTCATGATCGTCCTCATCGCGGGGGTCTTGTTCGCCTTCGCCCTCGGCGCGGACCTCGGTCCCGCCACCCTGGCCGCCGAGCCGCCCGATGCGGTCCACGCGGCCGATGTGACCGGTGACGGCGCGCTGGCCGACGAGCCGATCGTCGCGCCGGCCCAGGCCACGCCCAACTGCCCGGGCACGCTGGCCGCCGGCGACGCGCCGGACGCGCCCTGCACCGCGCTGAAGATCCACGGCAACGTCTACGAGGACTTCAACCGCAACGGGCGCTACGACCCGAATGCCGGCCGCGACACGCGCATGCCCGGCATCACGGTGCGCCTGATCAACGCCGACACGGCGGCGGTGCTCGGCCAGGCGGTGACCAACCAGGACGGCTACTACGCCTTCCCCGGCCTCCCGATCGGGCCGCGCTACATCGTTCAGGTGCTGGCGCCGGCCTGCTGCGAGGCCACTACGCCGACCAGCCTGGAGTTCGAGCTGCGCGACTTCAGCACTTACTGGTGCTGTTCGGCTCGCGGCGACTTCGGCCTGCACCAGCCGGGCTACGTGCCGGGCCAGCCGCCGCCGCCCGGCCCGCCGGTCGGCATTCCCGGCAAGCCGCCCTGCTGTGAGGTGCCCACCGGCCAGCAGACGCACTTGCCCATCCTGAGCTACCAGGCCAACGACAACGTCTGCTCGACCATCATCGAGGTCCAGAACATCGGCGCCTGGGACTCCAAGGCCATGCTCCTGGTCTGGGGCGCGCCCGGCGCCTGCCCGCCGCAGTGCACCGGACCGCTCAAGGTCGAATGCTCGGGCCTCCTGCGACCGGGCAGCACCTGGAACTTCCTGGGCGCCCAGCTGCCGCAGCGGGCCAAGAGCGGCATGGTCTTCAGCGCGCCGGCCATCCACTCGCCCGGCGGCGACATCTTTGCCGACCTGCTCTGCGAGCGCCTCTTCCACGAGGTGGTCGGTGACTGCAATGCCTACCGCCGCTTCAAGAAGGCCTACAACGAGCACGGCGTCTGGCTGGCCCAGGACTACGCCTTCGACTTCTCGGCCTATCCCGGCGCCTCGCTGGCCGTCGAGGTGGTCCGCAAGTGTCCCGGCGATGCCAACCCGATGGTCACCGCCACCGGCGGCTACACCGGCCTGGCCGACGGCATGCTGGGCATGTACGACCCGGTCTACGGCGGCTACACCTTCTTCGCGCCGCTGATCTACGCCGGCAAGTCCGCCTGGTCCAGCTGGCTCTACATCCAGAACGGCGGTCTGGAGTGCAGCTCCGTCGAGCTCTGGTTCAAGGCCCAGGACGACTGCCTGCGGCCCAAGATCTGCGACATCCTGACCCTGGCACCCGGCGAGACCTACCAGTTCGACGCCACCACCTGCGTCGGCCCGGACTGGCTGGGTAGCGCCATGATCCGCGGCTCCGAGCCGCTGTCCGTCGTCGTCGACCAGATCGGCAGCGACCTCCTGATGAGCTACACCGCCCAGCCCGGCCAGATCGAATACGCCGCCCAGGGCGCGCAGCTCTTCTCGCCCGGCAGCCAGGTGGCCTACGGCCCCTTGCTCTACAGCGAGCACCAGGGCTGGGACTCGCTGGTGCAGGTCGGTAACCTCTCCAACACCCACGCCGCGCGGGTCAAGGTCTACTTCCTGGACCGCGGCGGCGACGTCATCACCACCCTGGTCGACTGGATCTGCCCCGGCGGCGGCCAGAGCTTCTTCCTGCCGGTGGTCTCGGACCTCCCCGGCAACTGGGTCGGCAGCGTCCGGGTCGAGAGTCAGGAATGGGTGACGCCCGGCGCGCCGGCCGTGCCGCATGCCGACATCGTCGCGGTGGCCCAGCTGGTCAAGCACGCCGACGTCCAGCGCAGCCAGCCCCTGGAGGCCGTCACCTACGAGCTCTTCCCCGAGCAGCGCGCCTACGACTGGCAGGTCGGTAGCGGCTGGGGCGGCTTGTACTCGGGTGTGGGTCGCATCGGCGTGCCCAGCCTGATGAAGGACGTCGGCGGCCTGGGCCTGACCACCGAGCTGTCCATCCAGAACCTGGTGGCCAAGCCCGGTTTCACCGACTTCATCGTCTACATCTACGACCAGAACGGTCTGATCGACAGCTTCTGCCAGAAGCTGCACAGCCAGCAGGTCGAGTACATCGACGTGGCCCGCAACCTGGCCTTCCTGCCCGAGGGCTTCAAGGGCTCGGGCGTCATCAGCGCGGTCTACTGGGAGCACCATGTCTTCGCGCCCCAGGGCCAGTTCCTGCGCAACCTGGTCGGCCTGGCCTCGGTCACGCTCGAGCGCACCGGCACCCTCTTCGGGGCCGACGTGCCCGGCGACGAGAGTTCGGCCCAGCAGGGCATCCCGATCATCGGCCCCTTCGCCTACAGCGGGCCGGTGCCCAACTGCCCGGGCGTGCCGCGGCATGTTCCCTGTTGCCCACCGCCCGGTGGTCCCGGCCAGCCTCCCCCGCCGACGCAGGGCGCTCCGCCGCCCGTGCCCACGCCGCCATCACCGCCCATGCCCTGATCTGATCGCGCGATCCCTCCCCCCGGCCGGCGGCCTCTGAGCCGGCCGGGGGGAGGGATTCCTGCGCGCTCGCAAGGTACGGCAATCGCGTCACGAGACCCTTGCGCTTGCGCATCCCGACGAGCGGCGGGCCGACGTGGCGGATGCATCCGCGTCCGAACTGGGAGTCCTTCCTGGCCGAGCCCTTTCCCGGAGGCCGGCCGGCTGGTCTGCGGCTGCCGAATGGACAAATCGACCATATCCTGACGGGCAGTTCGTCCGTCTATCCCTTTCGTGGTGGATGACGATCGGAGCCGCCGCGCCGGGCGAGACGAGCCTTGGCAGCCCAACACGCCCTCCACTAGAATCCTTCGGTCCTCACGCAGATCCCTGTCCGCACAGCCCGACCTCTCACCCTAGTCGGTCGCGAGGCCGTGCTGGTTTCGGCAGCCTGGAATGGAATGCGACAGCCCATGAACGCGATGCCCGACCGTCAGAAGACGTCCCGCCCCAACCTGCGCCCCGGCAGCCTGCTCCTGGCCGGCCTCTTGGTCTCTGCCCTGGCCACTGCCGCGTCGCTGATGCTGCCCTCGGATGCGCCGCGAGCCCGCGCTCAATCCCCCTCGCATCCCCTGGAGGGACAGGGCCGCTGGATCACCTTCGCCAACGGAGATCGGGTCAATCGCATCCTGCGTGACGGGAACATCGCCTGGGCCGCCACCGAAGGTGGGGGCCTGGTCCGCTGGGATCTGCAGACCTACGAGTACCGCCAGTATCTGGCACCCCAGGACGGCCTGGCGTCCAACCAGGTCAACGACTTGGCCTTGGACGCGGAAGGTCTGCTCTGGCTGGCAACCGATGCCGGGCTTTCGCGCCTGAATCCGGCCACGGACCGGATCGACACCGTCACCCCCGAAACCTCGCCCGACATGCCCGCTCCGATGGTCACGGCCTTGGAGCCGGCCCCGGACGGAACGCTGTGGGTAGGCTTCGCCCAGTCCTGGGATCCGGAGAAGATCAACCGCTTCACCAACGAGCCGGGCGCCTTCGGCACGGGCGGGCTTGCGCGCTACGAACCGGCCACCGGCAACTGGCTCAGCCGCCATCAGGTCGACTTCGAGGGCGAGCGCAATCAGGAGCGCTACAAGACCATCCCTTCGGAGAACATCACCGATCTCGAATACGCCAGCGACGGCATCCTGTGGATCGGCACGCGGCCCTACTACGACTGGGATGACACGGCCTGCTTCGACAATCAGGACTGCAAGGGATTCTGGATCCTGCGCGGTGGCGGCCTGGCCGCCCACGACGGCAGCGCCTGGACGGCCTTCGCCGCCGTCGATGGCACCGGCGGCTGCTTCTCCAACCACATCACCGGCCTGTCGTCCGACGCCGACGGGCGGATGTGGGCCGCCACCAATGGTCGCGGCGTCTTGTTGATGCAACACGGTATGCGCAAGACCGCCTGCAACAGCGGTCAGGCCTACTACGTTCGCGGCCGCAACGAGGGTGGCGAGATCGTCGGCCTGCAGGGCAACCTGGCGCATACGGTGGCGGTCAACCAGGACGGTAGGGTCTGGATCGGGCATGCCAGCGACACCAAGACGGGTCGGGGCATCGCCATCCTGCAACACAACGGGACCTTCGACGATTCCTCCGGCGGCTCGAACTCCGGCGCCGGCAGCGACGATCTGTGGACCTATCTGCAAGTGGATGGTGCCATCGGAGCCAGCGATGCCCTGGTGACCGCGCTCGACCTCAGCGGAGACATCGAGCTGATCGGGACCAAGGACAACCGCAACGGCGACGGCTTCGGGCTGCGCGCCTACGATCCGGTCGAGTCGCGCTGGACGCCCATGCGCACCGCCGACTCGGGCCTGCCCAGCAATCAGATCAGCGACCTGGCCGTCGACCCCGCCGATGGAACGCTCTGGATCTCGACGTTGATGCGCGGCGTCGCCCGCTTCGACGGTCAGAGCTGGAGGAGCTGGCGGATGTTCGGCGAGGGCGAGCAAGCGGCCGAGATCCAACTCGATCTGAACCAGGAGGCCGTGCAGCTGCCGGTGGACATCGAGACCGTCGAGGACTTCGATTCCTTCTTCGAGCTCGGCGACTACCTGCGGATCGAGAACGATCCGACCTACTACCGGGTGGTGCGTTACATCGCCCCGCGCTCCGGCCTGGACGGACAGATCCGGATCTCGCCCAAGCTGACCCAGCCGGCCAGTGCCGGCACCAAGGTCTACACGGTCGATCGCGGTCCGGCCAGCGACATGGCCACTCAGATCGAGGTGGACGCCGAGGGCCGGGTATGGGTTGGCGGCGGCGAGACCGTTTGGACCGGCGACGCCTGCCCGCAGGAGAAGGCCGCCATCGGTCAGTGTTGGCTCGACGGTGGCTTGGGGCGCTACGTGGAGGGCGAGGGTTGGAAGGTCTTCAACCTCGACAACAGCGATTTGGTCGACAACCAGATCTGGGCGGTGGAGCTCGATGGCGACGGCCGGATCTGGGCCTCGATGAGCAACGAGATCGCCAGCGGCTACGGCATCGGCATCTACGATCCGACCACCCAGAGCTGGACCCTGATCGACCGCAGCAACCTGCCGAGCGGAAGCAAGTTCGGCGGCAACGGCATCAGCGACATCGCCTTGGATCCGGACACCGGCGACATGTGGACGGTGCATCATTCGGTGGTCGAGTGGGTCCAGAACATCGGCGGGACCTGGAGCCGGGTCTTCCTGGGCGGCGGGGTCTCGCGCTGGGACAAGGATGACGGGGGCAAGTGGTCGGCCTGGAGCAAGCGCAGCGGCTCGCCCTTGCGGGCGCATTCCAGCAGCGGCACGGACGGTGAGATGACCGCCGTCCTGGTCGACCGCAGCCGGGGCCGGGTATGGGCCGGCGCCTGGGACTCCGACGACAACTTCCACTGGATCAACGGCTACGGCGTGCACGCCGCGGTCAACTGGTGCCCCCTGGAGAGCTGCTCGCCGCCCGACTGGCAGAGCCAGGTCTGGCGCGAGGACGGCAAAGTCTCGAGCTTGGCACTGGATGGCGAGGACCGCCTCTGGGTCGGCACCACCCGCGAGGGTGCCGGACTGGTTCCACCCGTCGGCGGCATCAAGCTCTACGATGGCCAGAGTTGGCACGAACTCACCCCGGACAACGTGGCCTTGAACTCCATCCGCGTCGCGGCGCTGGAGAGCGACCTGCCGCGCGAGCGCATGTGGGTCGGCACGGACCAGGACGGCATCACGCTCTACGATGCCGCGGCCCTGCCGGAGCCGACCGACGAGCCCTCGCCGACGCGCGAACCCGGCACCGCCACCCCCGACACGACCATCGAGCCGACGCCGACCGACAGCGGCGGCACGCCGGTGCCCGGCACGACCGCGCCCACCCGCGTCGCGACCGCCACCGCCACGCGGGTCGTCGATGGCTGCCCGCCGCTGCGCATCTACCTGCCGATGAGCCTGCGCAGCAAGGGCGTGCCGCCCGATCCTTTGCATGTCTTCCCGCCCACGCCGGATCTGCACGGACCCTGCCCCACCGCCTCGCCGACCGCGACGCCGCGGCCCAGCGCCACGACCGCGCCGACGGCCGGCAGCACGCCTACGGCCAGCGCGACCAACCCGGTGGAGACAGATACGCCCGCGCCGACCGCTACCGAAGGTGCCAGCCCCACCCTCGGACCGACCGCCGCAGCGACCGACACACCGACCGGCGAGCCCAGTCCGACCGCGACGGGCGAGCAGACGCCCACGGCCAGCCCGACGGCCACCCAGACGCCGGAGCCCACGGACTCGGCCACCACGCCGACGCCGGACCTGCCGCCGCTGGGGGATTGGTCCGTCTTCACCGCGCCCAACGCCCAGATCCCCAGCGAGGACTTCTTCGACGTGACGGCAACCGGCGCCGATGACGTGTGGTTCATCGGCGACAACGGCACGGCGCTCAACTGGAACGGCGTCCAGCTGACCGAGGCCGCCATCCAGTCGCAGGCGCGCCTGCGCTCCATCGTCATGCTGTCATCGAGCCGCGGCTACATCGCCGGCGACGGCGGAACGCTGCTGCAGCTGCGCAGCCGTCGCTGGAGTCGTGCCGATACCGGCAGCTATACCGACGAATGGGCCGCCGTCGACGCCGTCGATGGCCCCGAGGGGCCGGTGGCCTGGGTGGTCGGCTCGGGGCGCGGCAACCGCCTGCGCCTGATCGACAGCCAGTGGACCGCGCCCGGGCCGGCCGATCGCAACACCGGTCACAGCTACAGCGACCTGGCGGTGGTCGGCGAGAGCCTGGCCTATACCATCCAGGACGGCACCGGATCCGGCCGCATCTACAGCTGGGACGGCAACCAGTGGTCGCCCGAGATCTCCACCGGGCCGCTCTTGGCCCTTCACGTGCCGGCCAGCGACCTGGGCATGGCCGTCGGCCCGCGCGGGACCGCCTGGTGGCTGGCCGAGCCGGGGGATTGGGAGCGCATGCCCAGCCAGCCGGCCACCGGCGGCCAGGACCTGCGCGCCGTCTCCGTCCTGACCCGGCACCGGGCCTTCGTCGGTGGTGACCGCTCCAGTCTCTTCCACTGGAACGGGGACAGCTGGAACCGGCTGACCATCGGCGGCGCCACCCGCAATCGGGCCATCCACGCCATCTGGATGTCGCCCGACGGCAGCCACGGCTGGGCCGTCGGCGAGGACGGGCTCATCCTGCGCTACGAGTAGCCGCCAGGCGATGAGCGGCGCCACCCCTTCGCGCCGGAGCAACCCGCTCGACTGGGCGCTGGCCCTGGTGCTGGGTCCGACGGCCGTCGGCGCCTGGCTGGCCTTGATCGGGGCGCAGGCCGGCCAGCTCCGCCCGGGCGTGGCGCTGGCCGGCGCCCTGCTCTGCGGCCTCCTGCTGGTGCTGCTCCTCTTGCGCGCTCGGCGCGCCGGACGCCTGGAGGTCAGCGCCTGGGACGCTCTGGCCCTGGCCGCCGTGCTGGTCCTGTTCTGGCGCGCCCAGCCCACCGCCTCGCCCTGGCCGGTCTACCTGGACGCCAGCTGGTACCTGAACACGGCCGCCCGCATCGCCCGCGAAGGCGACCTGCGTTTCGAAGCGCCGGCCCTAACGCGCATCGAAGCACCGGCACTGCGCCGCTTGCTCGTCGCCAGCTTCGCCGACCAGCGCGATGCCGGCCTGCCCTTCATGCCCGATCCTACACAAGGCTTCTTCGCCCAGGCCTTCACCTGGCAGGCTCGCGGCGACCCCGAGACCGTCGGGCCCTATCATCCGCCCTTCTTCGCCGCCGCCTTGGCCTGGCCTGCATCATGGTCCGGCATGGCCGACCTGAGCCGCGGCGCCCTACCCTGGGCCCTGGCCTGGCTGCTGGCCACGGCCGCGCTGGCCCGCCAGAGCTTCGGACCGCGCGCCGGCCCCCTGGCCGCGATTTTCGCCGGCGCGGGGCCGCTCTTCGCCTACTACGGAAGCCAGCCCTATGCCGAGCTGGCCGCCGGCGCCGCCCTGCTCGCCGGCCTGCTATGCCTGTCTCGGCTCGACGGCGACTCCAGAGCCGTCCCGACGCTCGCCGCCCTGGCCGGTCTCTGCCTGGGCTTGGCTACCCTCATCAAGCTCGACCTGCTGCCGGCCCTGGTCCTGGCCCTGACCTGGTGGCTGCTGCGGCGCCGGAGCGCCGGCGGGACGGGCGAGGGCCTGGCCTTGCTGCTCGGACTCGCCCCGCCGCTGCTGCAAGGACTGCTGCTGGCCGGCGGCGTCTCGGCCCTCTACTACCGACTCAACCTCGGCGGCGTCTGGCGCCAGTTCCGGGGCGCGGCGGTCGCATGGGCGCCTAGCGCCGTGCTCGCCGCCGGCCTCGCCGCCCTCGCGTTCGCCCTCTGGCGTTCCCGCCCACCCGGCCGGCGCCCGCGCCTGCCGGCCTTGCCCGGCCTCTGGGCCTCGAGCCTGGTCCTGCTTCTGTCCCTGGCCGGCCTGCGCGGGCTGTGGCGTCCCGAGTCGCAGGCCCCGGCCATGATCGAGGTCCTGATGTGGGCCGCCACGCCGCTGGGTTTGTGGGCCGCCGCCGCCGGCCTGCTCCTGGCCCTGGAGCGGCCCGAGCTGCGCCGCGCTCCCGTGATCGCACTGGCGCTGACGGCCCTGCCGGCGGTGCTCGTGGCACCCCTGGTCAGCCGCGGCCTGTCCTCGCTCTACGCCGCCCGCCGCCTCTTGCCCTTGGCCTGGCCCCTGGTGGCCCTGCTGGCCGCCGGCGCCATCCTGACGCTGCTCCGGTCGCGTGAGGAGGATGGCGGAGGCTGGCTGTCCGGCCTTCCACCGAGCCCGCGCGCCCGCCGCCTAGTGGCCCTGGCCGCCAGCTTGCTGATCGTCCTGGCCGGCCTGGACCGAGCCCGACCGCTAGCCGCCGGCAGCGCTTCCGATTTCGCCGGCGGACCGCAACTGGCCGCGCGGCTGGCCGAGCAGGCCGGCCCCGAAGACCTGCTGCTCTTCGGCTCTACCCTGGAAGGCGGCAGCGCCGGGCGCCTGGCCGCCTCGACCTGGATTCTCGAGGGCCGGACGGTGGCCCAGCTGGGACCTCCGCGACCGGATCCCGACGCTCTGTCCCGCTTGATCGCGGCTTGGCATTCGGGCGGTGGCGAGGTGATCCTGGTGGCGGATGCCGGGCCCGATCCGCCGTCCGCTGCCGGATGGCGATGGATCGAGGTCGATCGCATCGGGGCGGTCAGCCAGGCGCCGGCGCCCGATCCGACGCTGCCGCCTCGGCTGGCCCCCCTGCCCATCGAGCTGGTGATCTATCGTCTCGAGGCCGAGGGCGGGGCGTAACAGCCGCACCCGGCGCCGCGTTATCATCCTCCGTCCCGCTCGATCGCATGCCGTCGGCTCGTTGAAGGAGCACCCCCCAACCATGAACAGCCTGCCCACCCGCCCGCTGCTTGCAGGACGCTGCCTGCTGCTGGCCGGACTCCTGGCCCTCGTCCTCCAGCCGGCCCCGGCCCGGCCCGTCGCCGCCGGACCGGCCGAATCGCCTACCCAGGCTTCGCCATTGCATCCGGTCGCGGACCGAGCAGGCGGCGAGCGACCTCTGGCCCCGCAGCAAGGCCAGCCGGCGCAAGAAGGCGACTGGCGCCTGGTAGGTCAGTGGCAGACCCTGGCCAACGGAGACGACGTCCTGTCGCTCCTGCGCGACGGCGAGGTCATCTGGGCCGGCAGCCGCGGTGGCGGCGCCCTGCGCTGGACCCTCGACGGCCAGCTCGAACGCCAGTTCCTGGCCCCGCAGGACGGACTGCCCTGCAACGACGTGCGCGACATCATCCGCTGGCAAGGCCAGCTCTACCTGGCCACCTGCCAGGGGCTGGTGCGTTACGATGCCGGCCGGCGCCGCATGATCGGCATCGACACCGGCCTGCCCTCGCCCTCGATCACCGCCCTGGCGGTCGACGACCAGGATCGGCTGTGGCTGGCCATGGAGCAGTGGTGGGATCCCAGCGGGCGGATCACCGGCAAGACCACGCCCGGCGGCTGGGTCGGCGGCGGGGTGGCCTACACCCACGACGGCACGCGCTGGACGAGCTATAGCCGGGCCAACGGCCTGACCAGCAACAACGCCCGCGATCTGGTCGCCTGGCAGGGCGACATGTGGGTGGCCACCGAGCCCCAGCGCGAGTGGCAGCCGGATGCCGACGATCCGGGCGGCGAGCTGGCGCCGGGCTATTGGCGCCTGTCCGGTGGCGGCGTGGCCCAGCTCAGCGGAAGCACCTGGACCGCCCACGACAGCGCGCGCAGCAGCGACCTCTCCGACAGCGTGCGCGTCCTGGCCACCGGCGCCAACGCCCTCTGGGCCGGCACCTGGGGCCGCGGCCTGCAGGCCTATGCCGGCTCGGGTTGGACCGGCTATCGCGACTGCGACAGCGACGCGCGCTGCATCATGAGCGACTACGTCTCCTCGCTGGCCGTCGGCGCCGACGGCGCGGTCTGGGTGGGCACCGCCCGCTTCAACGAGCGCGGCCAAGGCCTGAACATCTTGGACTCGCGCGGCACGCCGACCAACGTGGACGACGATGCCTGGTACGCCCTGCGCGAGACCAACGGCATGCCGGGCGACCTGATCCGCTCGATCCTGCCCGACGTGGACGGTTCGGTCTGGATGGGCGTGGCCGAGTTGGACCCGGAGGGCCGGCCGCATGGCCGAGGCCTGGCGCGGCTCTTGGGCGACCGGCAGACCATCGACCTGATCCGCATGCAGGACCGGGCTGGCGGCGGCCTGGGCGGCCTGCCGGACAACGACATCACCGCCTTGATGCGACACCCGGTCACCGGCGAGCTCTGGGTGGGCACGGCCCGCGACGGCCTGGCGGTGCGCGAGCCGGGCGGTCGCTGGCGGCGCTACACCCGCGAGAACACCGATGGCGGCCTGGCCTCGGACGCCATCGCCGACATCGCCATCGAGCCGGGCGGCATCGTCTGGGTGGCCACGCAGCAGATCACCTACGACGGCGAGAGCCAGCGCTGGGTCGATGGCGGCCTGAGCCGCTTCGACGGCCTGGCTTGGCGCAAGCTGACCACCGCCGAGGGCCTGCCCAGCAACCACCTCTCGGCCCTGGCGCTGGACGGGCGCGGCAAGCTCTGGGTGGGCTCTGGTGCCACCGATCGCGGCCCCAAGGAGTTCGCCTTCCGGGGCGGCGGCCTGGCGGTGATCAGCACCCAGACCCAGAGTTGGGAGCGGACCTACAACTTCCCGACCCTGACCAGCGACAACATCACCGACCTGCAGGTGCACGACGGCCAGCTCCTGGTGGCCACCAGCTACTTCTTCTACATCGACAGCCGGCCCGGCGGGGCGCGGATGAACACCGGCGGCGGCCTGAGCATCCTGGACCTGGCGGCCGGTAGCTGGCAGAAGCTGACGGCCGAGCAGGGCCTGTCCTACGCGGTGCAGAGCGGCCTGGGTAGCAAGCTGATCGACATCCGGGCCATCGAGGTCGACCCTGAGGGCACCATCTGGCTGGGCGGCCTGTCCTATCCCAACGGGCGCTACGATCCAAACATCCAGCCCGATGGCGTGGTCGACGAGCTCTCCGGTAGCCAGGTCACCGCCCACCGTTTCGAGGAGGCCGGCGCCGTGCGCGCCTTGGCCCTGGACCGCGAGGGCAACCTCTGGGCCGGCTCGGCCCGGGACGGGGTGCGGGTGCGCCTGGAGACGGGCTGGCTGCGCCAGAGCGCCACCAGCGGCGGCCTGCCCAGCGCCCGGCTCTCGGCCCTGGAGAAGGAGGGCGCCACGATGTGGGTGGGCACCTCCGGCGACGGCCTGATCCAGCTGGCCCCGCCCGGCCTCAGCCCGGACGACGATCCCAGCGAGGTGCGGCCCATCCTGCAGCGTCTGCCCAACCGGATCTACCTGCCGCATGCCTTCTACGCCTACCAGCCGCGCATCATCGTCGCCCCCTGATCCCGGGCCGAATTCCGGTCGAGCGGCGCCGCGCGGATCCATCGCGCGGCGCCCTGCTCATCGAAGGCTCATCGCATTCGGTTGAATCGGCCCATGCGGCCATCTATACTCCAAGCGCTTCGCGAACGCCCCGCCGCGCCGGCCGACCGACGCCGGGCGGGCCGCCGCGCTCCGGCCACCGGCCTCGACTTCGAGCTCGAGCGGCCGACCGGATCGTCCGCCGACCGCCCCTGCCAGGAGCCTTCTCATGAGCTTCACGCGCCACCTGCTCACCTGCTGCTTCCTGCCCTTGGTGCTGGCCTCGACCAGCGCCTCGCCCGTGCATGCCCAGGTGGGCCTGGACGACTGGCAGAGCTTGGCCGGCGGCAACGAGGTCCTGGCCCTGGCGGCCGATCCGCTCGACCCGGACGGGCTCTGGGTGGGTTCGGAAGGCGGCGGGCTCCTGCGCTGGAACCTGGCCGATGCCAGCTACGAGCAGTACCTCTTCCCGCAGCAGCCGGGCCTGATGAGCAACGACGTCTACGACATCGCCTTCGACGGCGCCGGCGATCCCTGGCTGGCCACCGGCGAGGGCGTGACCTACGTCCGCCTGGGCGCGGCCTGGCAGGAGTACACCCTCGATCACGGCCTGCCGGACCCCTGGGTGCGTTCGATCGCGGTCGATCCTGATGGCGCGGTCTGGGCCGGCACGATGGCCGGCCTGGCGGTGCTCGACCCCGGTGCGAGCGACTTCCTGGCCATTCCGGCGGTGGACTTCGAGCCGGATGCCGAGGAGCTCCTGGAAGGCCCGGGCTCGGACGAGATCGTCGATCTGGTGGCCGGCGAGGACGGCCGCATCTACGTGGCCCACGGTCGCGGCGTCGGCCAGGACCAGCCCTCCCTGTCGGTCTACGACCCGGCCGGTCTGGGCTGGATCCATCTGGCCGAGGCCGGCGTGGGCAGCTCGGATCCGGGCCCGGCCACCGACAAGGTGATGGCCATGGACTTTGGGCCCGATGGCCGGCTCTGGATGGCCACCTGGTCGCAGGGCGTGATGGTCTGGGACCCGGGCAGCGACGAATGGGAGACCCACCGCGGCAGCAGCGGCCCCTGCAGCAACTACATCTGGGCCATCGACGCCCGCCAGGCCTTCTCGCCCGCGGGCAGCTACACCGAGGTCTGGGCCGCCTGTGGCAGCTCGAACTCCGGCGAGGGCGTGGCGCGCTACGACGGCGAGAGCTGGTCGACTTGGGATCTGGATGACGGCCTGCCGACCGAGGTGGTCACGGCCATCGCGGCGGCCGGCGGCTCGGTGGTGCTGGGTACCAACGGCATGGGCGACAAGCGCTTTGGCGGCAGCCTGGGCTTCGGCCTGGTGCGCATGGTCGAGAACGCCGGCGCGGCCGGCGGCTACGAGGTCGTCGAGAGCCTGGTCACCGGCGGCAACTCGCCCTACTCCAACGACATCACGAGCCTGGCCTTCGAGGACGACGGCACGCTCTGGGCCGGCACCCGCGGTGCGGGCCTGATGCGCCGCGCGCCGCTCACCGGCCTGTGGTCGCGCTACACCTTCGAGGGCACGGACGAGCGCCTGGCCGGCAACAGCATCACGGCCCTGGCTCTGCGCCGAGCCTCCGACGGCACGCCGGAGCTCTGGGTGGGTGCGGCGGCCACCATCTACGACTCGCGGGTCGGCGACTACCTGGACGGCGGCATCAGCGTGCTCAATCTGGCCACCGGCAACTGGGACTACACCATGCGCCCGCCGCAGATTCCGGGCCGCGACATCGGCAGCATCGCCGTCGGTCAGGACGGTCGGGTCTGGATCGGATTCGGCCTGGCCAACGGCCTGCCGGCCATCAATGTGCACAGCGGCGAGGGCCTGATCGCCTACGATCCGAGCCGGGACAGCTACGAACCCTTCCGCTTCGCCGACGGCGATTCGGAGGGCCTGCCCGGCGACACGGTCACCAGCCTGGCGATCGGCGGCGGTCAGGTCTGGGCCGGCACGGCCTACAACAACGAGGTGGGTCCGGATCTGCGCCGCATGGGCGGCGGCGTGGGCGTCTTCGACGGCGACCGCTGGTACTCCTGGGGCGGCGGTGATCGCGGCTTCGTAGGCTACCACGGCTCCGGGATCGAGAGCGACACGGATCCCTTCATCACCGGCGACGTGCGCTCGATGGCCATGGATGCGGCCGGCAGGGCCTGGGCCGGCACCTACGAGCTGGAGTCGGGCGACCTGGTCGGCAGCTGGCCCTTCGTCGATGCGGTGATCAACCACGAGGCCGACCTGGGCAATCGCGATTGGGAGCACTGGATCTTCCCCGGCTCGGGCTGGGTCTCGGCCCTGGCCGAGGACTCCCTGGGCCGCATGTGGGCCGGCACGACCCGCGGACACAACGACGGCAACGATGCGATGACGGAGCATTCGCCCTCCGGCAGCCGCCAGATGGACACGGCCGTCGGCGGCGCCTACGTGCTGGACGGCGACACCTGGATCGAGCTGACGCCCCTCTCCAGCGGCCTGGCCTCGCGCGCCATCACGGCCCTGGCCTGGGACCCGACGACGGGCCACATGTGGGTGGGCACCGAGAACAACGGCTTGTCGGTCAACACGGCCGGCGAGGCCATCCTGCCCACGCCCACCTCGGGCGCGCCGACCGCGCCTCCCGACCAGACCGCCACCCCCCGCCCGACGCTCAACCCGCCCTCGGCCACGCCCCGGCCAACGGTCACTCCGGGCAGTGACGACAAGCCCTACATCACCCTCCCGCCGCCGACCTCGGATCCGGACGACGACGATGATGACGACCAGGGCGGCGCAAGCGGCGACGATGACGAGCCCGAGCCGCCGCCCGAGGTGCCGGAGGCGGGTACCTGGGCCTTGATGCTGCTGGGCCTGGCGGCCATCGGCATCTGGCTGCGCTTCCGCGGCCAGCCTTTGGAGTCGCGGATCTAGCGCCTAGTCTGGTGATTCGTCGTCCGATACGACCGTACCCAGATCCTCGACTTCTGCCACGTCGCCGATCTCGTCGACACCCTCAAACCCGCTGGCGTCTCCGATATCGTCGCGCCGGTCTATCTCGACCGCCTCGGCGAACTCTTCGGCCGCCCGCTCGGCGATCACCGCGTCGCGCGGCGCGGCGCGGACGATGCGCCGGGCGAAGATCAGGTAGCCGGTGTGGGCTGTCAGGCGGTCCTTGGGGCGCAGGCGGTCGGCCACGGGCTTGTACTGCCGCAGCATGATCTCGGCCACTTCGACGTCGGAGAGCTCGCGGGGCTCCATGGCTTCCAGGAGCCGGGCGACCTGGTTGACGGTGGGCACGATGGCTCCGAAGTGCCCGCCGGGCCCCAGCGCCGCCAGCACGGCGTCGAGGTGGGTCCAGGGGTCGCGGACATCGAGGAAGACGGCGTCCACGTCGCGCTCTTCGAACCCATCGCCGATGGGGCGGTTGTGCCGGGTGACGGCCTCCAGCAGGCCGGCGCGGGCCAGGTTCTGGCCCGCGAGCTCGTAGAACTGCTCGCGCTGCTCGTAGGTGTAGAGCATGCCGCCGGGGCTGCTGTAGCGCGCGAAGGCGATGGCCATGGCGCCCGAGCCGGTACCGGCTTCGATGACGCGCTGGCCGGGGAAGACGGAGAGCTTGAGCAGGATGTAGCCGATGTCCTTGGGAAAGATGATCTGCGTGGCGCGGCGCAGGCTGACCAGGAGCTCTTCCATCGAGGGCCGTAGGACGACGAAGCGTTTGCCCAGGTGGCTCGAGAGGGTGCGGCCCAGGGGGCGGTCGATGATGTCGTCGTGGACCACGATCCCGTGATGCGTATGCTGCACGCCGCCCGGCTCGAGGTTGACCAGGAGCCGCTTCTTGTCGGGCTGGATCAGCAGGATGGTCTCGCCGGCTCGGGCTTCGCGCATGGGTTGCGGGTCTCCTGGCGGGGTGGGGGCGGGAGTATAGCATGCGCGGTAGTCCGTGCTTGGCTTCGCTCCGCCATCGATTGACCCGCCTGCGACCGAATTCTAGAATCTAGGCAACAGGCCGCTCCGCCGGCGGGGGGTGAGAAGTTTCGACTTGGCGCGCTCCGCCGGCGGGCAACTTGCCCCCGTAGCTCAGTTGGACAGAGCGCCGGCCTTCTAATCCGGATGTCGCAGGTTCGAATCCTGCCGGGGGTGCCATGAGGGCCGAGCCCAAAGGTCCAGACGCTGTCCTTTGGCACGCGGTGGCGCACCCTCAGGGGCAGCTCGCCACGAAGTCCACGGTGACGATCCCTTCGAACGACTTCGTCCGGGTGCGCGTCAGTCGTCCGGCATGATCGTAGTCGAAGGCGGTTTCGTACTCGATGGTGCCGGTCCGTTCGTGCACGGATCGAATCAGCCAGCCGTGCCGGTGGTCCAACGTGCTTGGCATCTTACATTAGGTCCGATCGAGTCCGAGCTGGACGCGGATGGCTGCCTCGATCGACTCGATGTCCCCTCGGTCGAGTCTGCCGGCACGGTTGGACAGCCGCAACTTGTTGACCGTGGTGAGCTGATCGGCCATGGCCTTGCTGCGCTTTCCCTCGAGGCTGACGATGGCCTCACTTGGATAGACACGGTCGAGGCGTGTGGATAGCGGCACGACCTGAACTCGGTTCAGGTGCTTGTTGGATGCGTCATTGCTTACGATGACCGCCGGCCGTGTCTTGCGGATCTCGCCGCCTACGGCCGGATCGAAGTCGATCCACCAGACTTCACCGCGCTTCATCGGTCACATCGGCGATCATCGCCTCGGCCCACTCGAGCGCGACGGTCTCGCGGTCCTCGTCGGCAGCCATTTCACGATAGGCTTCGTCCAACTCGGCCCGCAGCACGTGTGGCCGCACGAGTTCCTCGATGAAGCGGCTGATCCGGCCACGGCCGATGACCGTATGCAGGCCCTCGTAGACCTGCTCGTCGATCGAGATCGTCAGTTTGCGCTGCATGTTGACACCTCCTCATACGTATACCCTACGTATACTAGTCCACCATCGCAGTAATTCCTAGGGGAAGCGAGACCGTCGATGCGCCGCTCCAGTGGTTTGATGCGACGAGGGAATGGCAGCGCTACTGCCGAGGAGCAGCGGGCCACTGAAAGCGATGCAATGCCTTCGTTGTCTCGGTCTGGTTGCGGGTATCGTGGCAGCCCTGCTGCTGGACATCTACCGGTGCATCGCCGGCCAGATCCCTTGCCCCAGATCGCTCTTGGGGCCAACGTTGACCAGTAGCCGAGCGACCCGTCATGATATGGACGCTACCTGGTCCTTGCTTGATTCCATGGAGGCAAGCGGATGAGACTCGAACCCAATCAAGAGACGCTTCCGAGCGGCATGCCGACGGGCTGGCGTGCGAGTGGCATCCTCACGATCGGACTCATGGTGTTCGCGGCGGCTGTGACGGCCGCCATGCTCATGCCTCGGCCGGCCAGCATCCGAGCGCAGAGCGTGGTCATGCCCGATTTGTCGACGATGAACGAGTTGAGGTGGGAGGATCAGTACTTCACCCTCGGCGAGGACGGAAACGCGAAGATCGCGCTCTCGCTCGAGGGACAGGACTGGACCGGCAGGGCTGACTTTCGTGTCAAGGCCTGGCAGTGGCAACCCGCCTTGATCCTGGAAGCGCAGGTTCCCATCACCGTGCCGCGGGAGGCGATGCTGGACTTCCGAAGGACCCTGCAAGAGGCGCCGCTCGTGGAGCGGCTACCCGAGCCGACGGGCACGGCCGTGCCCGATGTCTACACCTCCTTCGAGATGGACGTCGTGGGCCCGAGGGGCCAGCTGGCGCGGATTTCCAGCCAGACCTCGACCTTTCGGCGCTGGCACCGATCCCCCTGGGTCGTCGAATTCGAAGGCCGGCAGGCCTTCACCTCCGACGAGTCCGTCGACCAGGCCTTGGGCTTCATCGCGGAGTACCTTGGCTACGAGACCTACGACCGGCTGCGTGAGCAGGCGCAGAACCCGAGCTTGCTCACGCCCTCTCCTGAACCGGTGGGCTCCATTCTCCTCCCCATGCTCGTCCGGCAGCACTAGCGGATCGCCGAGTTCGTCTGCCCTCGGATTGGACGCAGGCAATCCATGGGAGGTAGGTCCGAGCTCGGGGTGTCGAGAGCGGGCTTGGCGTTGGGGTCGGGCTGGCGATCGGCAGCGGTGTCTCCGCCGGCCGGGTCGGGCCCAGCGTGGCCAGCGTTTCCTCGTCCGGATAGCGGCTGGCGCTACAGGGACTGTCGCGCGATCGAGCGTCGAGGTGGTGCAGGCGCGCTCGACATCACCGGCGTTAGGGCACGTCAAGCAATAAGAGGCCCAATTCGGA
>CAZJWJ010000033.1:0-46695 GCA_964549495.1 uncultured Anaerolineales bacterium
GCCGGGATCGGGCACGGCCGGCGGGGCCTGCGTCGGAGCCGGCGGCGCGAAGGCGCCGGGATCGATCGTCGGGTAGCTCGGACGGGGTGCCAAAGTGGGGTCCGGTGGCCGGGTCGCCTTGATCGTCGGGCGCGGCAGGGCGGCCGGCTGGGTGACCGACGGGCCGCCGCCGGCCGGCCGGGTCGGC
This sequence comes from uncultured Anaerolineales bacterium, assembly GCA_964549495.1. GTDB lineage: Bacteria > Chloroflexota > Anaerolineae > Epilineales > Epilineaceae > JACKBJ01. The sequence goes on from CAZJWJ010000033.1 coordinate 188, forward strand.
CGCGGATCGAAGGGCGGCAAGGCGGTCGGGTAGACCGGCTTGGGCGCTGGCGGTTGGATCTTGGCCGGGATGGTCGGCAGGAAGATCGCCTGGCCGGCCAGGATGCGGTCGGCCTCCAGGCAGTTGGCCGCGGCCAGCTGTGCCACGCTGCTGCCGGTGCGCCGCGCGATGCCGGCCAATGTCTCGCCCGCCACCACCCGGTAGGCAAACCAGCCCGCCGGCACCTTGCAGCCGGCCACCGGCATCACCGCCGCCGGCGGCGGGCGCGAGCCGCCGTCGAGGATGGGCGCGACCGGGCTGGCGACGGCCGCGGGACCGGCGGCGCTGCCGGCTCTGCCCGGCGCTTGACCGAATGCGGCCACCGGCGCGTCACCAGCCGGGATACCGCCCACCCGCCATTCGATGCTCCGGATCTCCGGCGGCGAGCCGATGTAGACCGTCGTGACGTAGTCGCCGGTTGGCCAGGGCCCGGTACCGGCCGACATGGCGACGTCCTCCCGCCCCTCGCCCTCGTAGCGGCGCTCGAGCTCGAAGAGGATCTCGCCCTCGGTGTTCACGCTGCGAATGCGGACCGGGGTGCCGGCCATGCGGGCGTAATCGAAGGACAGGTAGACCAGCGAGCTGCCGGCGGGCAGACTCGCGCTCGGTTCTCCGGAAGGCGCAGTCGAGGTGTTCAGACGGGTCAGGCCCGGAGCATCGCCGGAAGCGCTGGCGAAGGTGCCGAAGGGCGGTGCGGCGGCCATGTAGGTGCCCAGCGCGGTGATCTCGCCGGCAGCGCTGCGACCGCCCTCGGTGACGATCAGCTCGCCGATCGGTGTCCAGATCAAGCGATCGAGGTCCAGGCGCAGGAGGTCGAGCGTCACGCCCGGGCTGTAGCGGGGTTGTGGCGGCAGGTCGATCTCGAGCCGCGCTGGGCGGACCAGGGGCAACTCGCCCGGAGCCAGGTCGACCGCTGCCAGCGGCAAGCGTCCGGGTGGCGCCGGTGCCGGCAGTGCTTCGGCGCCGGCGATGCAGGTCAGCTGCAAGGGGCTGGCCTCCATCAGCGAGGCGGAAGGGATAGAGACCTGGGTGCGGCCGCAGGCCACGACCCGCCCACCGTATTCCGGCAAGACCAGGGTCGGCGCGGAGGCGGGGCTCAGGGGCAGCGCGCCCAGGTCCGCGCCCTCGCCCAGCACGCGCACCGTCCTGCTGGCCGGAAGGTAGCCTTCGGCCGGACCGATGACCAGAGTGTGCGCGGCCGGCGAGACGCCGTCGAAACGGAACTGTCCGTCGGGCAAGGTGATGGTCCGACGGCCGAGCTCCAGCAAGGTCACCCCCGCATCGCGAATCGGCAGGCCGCTGCGGGCATCGAAGATCCGGCCGATGACCACGCCGGGACCCGGCCCTGGTCGATCGTCGGCCGACACCCCCGCGGACCCGCTGGTTTCCGGTCCGGCCACTCGTACATCCGCGAGGGCCGCATCTGGATCGACCTCGATCGGCGCACCGCTGGCGGCCGGTTCCTCGGATCCTTGCTGGCCGCTGATGCGCAGGGCCTCGCCGCCGGCCAAGAGCGAGAAGGCGATCAAGGCCAACAGCGCGGCCGCGAGGGCCGCATGCCTTCGATCGGGTCGCTTTACCTGCATTCTATCGTCCTTGCGATTGGCAGCCACGGGTGCCCCGAGCAGCCCTCCATCCGCCGAAGTCACGGCTCCCGGCGAGCCGGCGCGTCTAAATACAATTATAACGCCGACCCGCCGGCTCAGCAAAGACTCACCGAGGACTCATGCTTCGGCCGTATCGAATCGTGGGCCCAATCCGTTGATACTGCCGGCTGGTGCTTACGAGGCGTAAGACTTTCCAGTCGACGATAGCAGCCGAGTCCCGCCACTCGCGCTCTAGTGGCTGCCGAGAAGAAGCTAGAGGACACGACATGAAGGCTCCACGACGCGCCGATCTGGGTGCGTTCAAACTGGATCAGCAAGGGCTCGCCCGCGTTTTCGGCGAGTTGGAAGCCGCCGTGATGGAAGCGGTTTGGCAGCTCGAGGAAGCCACCGTGGCCGAAGTCTGCCAGCGCCTGGACGGTGACGTGCATTACAAGACGGTCATGACGGTGATGAACCGTCTGGTCGTCAAGGGCGCGCTGAAGCGAAGCCGTCGCTCGCGGGCCTACGTCTACCGCGCCAGCGAGGGGCGCCATGCCTTCGAGGCCCGGCTGTCCCGGCGGGTCGCCGAGAGCCTTCTGCGCGACTACGGCGACTTGGCGGTGGCCCAATTCGTCGACGCGATGGACGAGGTCGATCCGGAGCTGCGCGCCAAGCTGGCCGACATGGTCCAGCAGCGGCGGGCGGAAGGCGGGGCGGGCTGATGTCTGGCTTCCGAACATCGGCCGACGGTCCCCTGCTGTCGCTTGCCTTGCTCGCCCTGGCCGTGCCGGCCGGCCTCTTGGCGCTCGCCGCCCGTCTGGGGTTGCCCGAGGATCCTCTGGTGGCTTGCCAGACCTTCCTGGCCACGGTCTTGGCCCGTACCGCGAATCTGGGCTTGCTCTTGCCGGTGGCCTTGGTGGCCGCTTGCGCATTGGCTGCCCTCTTGGCCTTGGCGCATCAGATCTGGGTCACCCGGCGTACCTTGCGCCGCGTGCTGACCGACAGGATCGAAGCCGATCGCGCGCTTCAGATCGCCGCCCTGCGCTGCGGCTTGGGCGGGCGTCTCGATCTGATCGATGCCGACGAGGCCTTTACCTTCTGCTACGGCCTTCGCCGGGCGCGGGTCTGCATCAGCCGCGGCCTGGTCGAGCTGCTCGATCGCGACGAGTTGAACTCTGTCTTGGCGCACGAGGCCCATCACCTGCGCCACCGGGATCCGCTCAAGATCTTGATCGGGCGCAGCCTGGCCAGCGCACTCTTCTTCCTGCCCTTGGCCGGCGCGCTGCGCAATGCCTTTCTGACCGGCAAGGAGCTCAGCGCCGACGCCGCGGCCGCGCGGCGCGGCGGCGAGCTTCCGCTGGCTTCGGCCCTGCTGAAGATGCTCTCGGCCGAGCGGCCTCGCTGGCCGGCAGGCGTCCTGGCCATCGGCGCCCTGTCGCCCACGGAGGCCCGCCTGCTCCAACTTACCGAGAGCCGCGCCTTGAGGCCCCAATTGCCAACAGCCCTCGACTGGGGATTGAGCTTGGCCTGTATCGCCGCCATCGTGGGCTTCGTCCAGGGCTCGGCGGCCACGGCATCCGCGGCGCCCATCCACGCCGCCTGCGCGCCGCCGACCCACAGCGCGGGGCTCGGAATCCCAGCGGCTTCGACCTGGGCCGAGCCCGCGAGCGGCTCCGACGCATCGACCGCGGTGACCGGTGTCGATGAATCCCCCAGTTCCCAGCTCCTGGCCTCGCGCGGAGAGCTCCTGCTGCCGCAAGACGATCGCGGCCAGGCCGAGCTCCTGCTGCCACCCACATCGCCCGAACCCTGCGCGCTACTCTGCCAGCGCCCGGGCTGGCTGCACGACCGCTAGCCGGCCCCGACGGCCCCAACCGCCCGCTCTTGCGGCTCCCAGTTCTCATCGGGCCCCGCGGAGCGCTAGTCTTACAACAGGTAAGAGATCGATGACCCGAATCATGAACGCAGGCCCAATCCCGACGCCGATCGCCCGAACCGCTCGCAAGCTGCGGCTTGCGCTGCTGATCCTGCCCTTGGCCTTCGCCTTGGGCTGCTCGCCTCAGGCTGGCGAGGAAACGGCCGAGCCGGCGGGGATCGCGCCCACCGAAGCCCCGGTCGAAGCCGGCCTGGCCACACTCACTGCCCGGAGCCCGGGCTCCGAGTCGGGCCAGATGCAGGCTCCGACGCCGGCAGCCGGTGCCGGGAGCGGGTTGGAGGGGCTGGTCGGCGGTGACGTCGACCTGCCGATGCCCGAAGATTCGGACATCAGCAACGCCCCGGTGTCCGGCGATCCTTACGCCGAGGCCGCCAACGCGCGCGCCACGGCCGATGCGGCCGCCGGCGTGCCGAACGTCGACTCCCTGGTCATGAGCATGCCGCCCCTGGCGACCTTCACGCCGGCGCCCAGGGCCGCAGAGCCCGAGGAGGCGCTGATCTACGTCCGCAACGGAAGCTTCTGGCGCGCGGGGGCCGGACAGGCTCGACCGAGCCAGGTCCAGCTCGGCTCCGAGGTACCCAGCCTGTGGGCACCGCCGGAGGACCCGGGCCGGGCATGGATGTCTCCCGATGGACGCCAGATGGCCTTCTTCGCCGGATCCGATGCCGAGATGTGGGTGGCCGGCGTGGACGGCCGTGCCGCGCGCGCCGTCTCGGGCCCCAACCTGCCTCCGGAGATCCACCAGGTCTCGGCGGGCAGTGCGGAGCAGGACGTGCGCCTGCAGCCGGGTCGGCATTACACACTGGTCCGAATGGCGGGCGGCGAAGAGCCCTTTGCGGTGCTCATCGACGACCTGAGCGAGCAGCGCCGGGGCTACGCGCGCCTTCGCTTCGTCCACGCGATCGAGGGTTTGGCCGCCCAGAGCTTGCAGGTCTACGTCAACGGGCAGCCCTTCGGCGGTCCGATGCGCTACGGCCGGAGCAGCGGTGAGATCGCGATCGCGGCCGGGCCGCTGACCGTGGAGCTGCGCGATCTCGAGGGCGAGGTCGTCAGCGCCCTGCCCGATTTCGAAGCGGTCAGCAAGCAGATCGTCAGCGTCTTCTTGGTGGGCCGGGATGCGCCCCGCGCCGTCAACGTGCTGACCGAGCACGAGAACGATCCGGGGACGGCCAGTCAGGTTCGGATCTTCAATGCCAGCCAGGCGACGCTCGATGCCCGCTTGGATGGTGAGATGTCCCTGGTGGGCGGCCTGGAGCCGGATGCCATCGGCCCCTTCGTGCGCGTGCCGGCCACGCTGTCGACCGAGCAGCGCTCCGACCTGCAGTTGGGCATCTATGGCAACAAGACCAACGAGCAACCGGTGGTCTGGTCACCGGACGGAACGCAGCTGGCCTTCATCGGCGGCGGCGACGGTCAGGTCGACATCTACGCCACGAATGCCGCAGGCCAGCTGCGCCGGGTGACCCAGGATGCCTTGCGCGAGTTCAACCCGGTCTGGTCGCCCGACGGTCATCTGGCATGGCTCTCCGAGGAGAGCGCGGTGGTGCTCTTGCACCTCTACTACCAGCGGGCCGGCGGAGAGATCGTCGAGGTGGACCCGACGCCCATCCGCCAGGCCCAGGGCCTGGCGCCGACCGAGAAGGTCTTCTATCCCGAGGATCCGATCTGGATCGATGGCGATCGCCTGGCCCTGATGCCCAGCGCCAACAACGTCTCGCTGGGCATGTGGGTGCTGGACACGCGCGATGGTGGGCTGCAGCAGATCTACGATGGCACGGTGACCGATCCGGACTGGTCGGCCGAAGCCGGCGCTTGGGTCTTCAACCCGGACGAGGAGACCGGGCGTCTGATCGTCCTGGAGCCCGATGGCCAGCAGCGAACCCTGGTCGAAGGCGATGCCTTCAACGCCATCTGGTCGCCCGACGGAAGCCGGATCAGCTACGTCGAGGGCCAGCGCATGATTCAAGAGGGTTGGCGCATCCACGTCATCGATGCCGATGGTGGCAACGATCGGACGCTGACCCCTCGTTGGCCCTTGATCCAGTTCGAGCCACCGGTGCCGGGTCCGAACGCCAAGCGCTACTGGCTGGACGGTGGCGAACGGATCCTCTTCTCGCGCGTCGGGCGCGACTACGGCGCCGCCGAGCGCGCGGGCATCGGCCGCGTGCAGGAGGCGGGACCGGACTTGGAGAACTGGTACTCGGTCCGCGTCGATGGCAGCCAGGACGCGCCGCAACAGGTCACCGACCTGACCCAGTCCTTCTACCTCGACAACCTCGAGGCCGAGCCGGCCGGGGACTTCTTGGCCTTCACCGGACTCTGGTACAAGTCCCGCACGCAGCAGCTCTGGGCCGTGCCGGCCGACGGTGGCCCGGCCATTCAGATCGACGGACCGGTGCGCTGGTTCGCCTGGCTGCCCTGAGAGCGAGTCAGATCGCGATCCAGTCGGCCGAGCCCGATGACAGACGACCGATATCCAACCGAAACATCCGCATCGATTCAGGAGGCAAGTCAACATCATGAGCCGCAAGAGCAGCAAGAACGATCAGCAGGTAACCGTCAAGGTCGACTCCCGCGTATTCTACGGACTGGTCGCCCTCTTGGCGGTCGTCGCCGCCATCGGCCTGGGCTGGTTCATCGGCCAGCAGGTGGGCGGCGACCCGGCGGCGGCACCGACCACGGCCGATAGCGCGGCGGTCGATCCCGCCGCCGACCCGCTGGGCCAGCTCCAGCCATCCACCGGCATGCAGGCCGGTGGCGACACGAGCGGTCTGGCCGTGGCGACGACCAATCCGCTGGGCGGCGCGGCCGCCGGAGCGCCCGCCGGCAGCGCCGGCCAGCCGGTCAGCGTCGACGAGCAGCCGGTAGGCGAAGCCGAGCCGCGCCTCTGGATCGAGGAAGCCGCTGCCGAGAACTGGGTCGTCAATCTGGGCGAGATCGCGCCCGATGCGCGCTTCGAGCAGGACTTCACGCTCTCCAACATCGGTACGGCCGAGCTGGTCATCGAGGACACCAGCGCATCCTGCGGCTGCACGGCCGCGACGGTGGGCGACACCAACCTGGGCCCGGGCGAGAGCACGACCCTGCGGGTCGGCTACGATCCGCGCGTGAACCAGGAGCAGGGTCGCTTCGTGCAGAAGCAGGTCCGCATCAAGTCCAACGATCCGCTGGTGCCGCTGGTCGAGTTCACGATCACGGCCGACGTCCTGGCCGAGTAGCTCGGGCACGACGCGACGGACGATCGGCAGGCAGGGCAATTGAACGGTACATCCTTCGAGATCGAGACCGAGCGCCAGCTCGGTGGTCGGCACGATAGCGCGTGGGCTTCGGCCCACGGGAGGTGGTAGCAATGGCAAAGCAGGGCAAGCGCAACGCCTACGGCGCTCCGGCCGAGGAGAAGGAGTTGGTCATCTCCTTGGATCGTCGGCTCTTCATCGGCCTGGGCATTCTGGTCGTCTTTGGCGGCGCGGTGGCCTTCGGCATGTGGTCGGCCCGCGGTGGTGGCAGCCCGAGCACGGCGACGACCGCGTCCAACGGCTCGGTCTCGGCTCCCATGGCGCCGGCCGTCGCCACGGCGCAGATGGAAGCCGAGCTCAAGTCGCTCAATCTCAACCCGGACACGACGACCATCATCGGCCAGGGCGGCGGAGCGGAGATGCAGCCGCTCGACCCGAACCAGGTCCAGCCGCCCTCCAACGCGGGCGCGATGATGAACGCGCCCGAGACGACCGACGGCAGCCGGGACATCATCCAGCCCAACGCCAACGCCGACGTGCCGGAGGGCATGGCCGAGCTGGGCGGTGAGGCTTTCGAGGTCAACCAGGATCCGAACCGGCCCAACACCGAGAACTGGGACCACGAGGTCCTGGCCAACTTCGAGGACCCCAACGTCACCAATCAGGACTACGCGCCGGTGCGCACCGAGGACGTCGAGGGGCAGCAGCTCGATGGTCCGCGGCTGGGCATTTCGGATCTGAACACCATCAACACCTACGACTTCGGCCTGGCGCCGATGACCGAGCCGGTCTCGCACAACTTCCTGGCCACCAACGTCGGCGACGAAGATCTCTTGATCTCGCGGGTCTACACCGGCTGCGGCTGCACCGCCACGCGCCTGGCCAACGTGGTCCTGGACGCGGCCGGCTGGGTGGTCGACGACAGCGGCGAGCAAGCGCCCTTCGTCTTGGCGCCGGGCGAGTCGGCCGAGTTCACGGTCGAGTTCGATCCGCGGGCCGAGGGCAAGCCGGGCGCCATGTCCAAGTACATCCAGATCTTCTCCAACGACCCGACCAAGGTGGCCTTCGATTCGGCCGATCCCAACAGCCACGAGACGCGCTTCCGCATCGTGGTCGAGCCGAGCTATGCCTACGATGGCGCGGCGGTGGAGGACGAGGGGTGAGCCGCAACGCCCTGTTCGCCTTGGCCGCCGCGCTCGGCCTGGCCATCGGGACCGGCTACCTGATCGGCACCCGGATGATCGGCGACTCGGGAGGTTCGGGTGGTTTGCTCGAGTCCTTCGGATCGCCCGGCGCTGACAGCCTCGACTGCTCTCGGAACCGGGACCTGATGGCCGTCGTCAACGGCCTGCCGGTGACCACGGTCGACGTCGATGCCGAGCTATCGGTGCAGAAGAGCCTGCAGGCCAGGCAGGGAGTCGTGATGCCGGAGGATCCGGAGACGCTGCGGAGCTTCCGCCGCGAGTTGCTCGATCAGGTGCTGGATCAGTACGCGCTGCTGGCGGCGGCCCAGGCGGCCGGCTACGATCTGACGACCGAGCAGGCCATGGCCGAGCTGCCCGCGCTGCTGCAGCGGTACAATGCCGACGCGGCGATCGTGCAACAGAATGCCCTCGCCGATGGCGTCAGCGAGGCTGGCTTTGCCAGCTGGGCGCGGCGGCAGGCGATCAACGGGCGCTACCTGCAAAGCCAGTCGCCCTATTCGCAGCCCTCCGACGTGGCCGAGCGCATGCAGAAGGAAGGCCAGCTCGACCTGAGGATTTGCATGGGCGGACGGGCGGTCGTGCCGGCGACCGAAGGCCAGCCGGCACCCGACTTCCAGCTGGCCACGCCGGAGGGCGGGAGCATGTCGCTGTCGGACTTCCGCGGGCAGGCGGTGATGATCAACTTCTGGGCCACCTGGTGTGCGCCATGCAAGGTCGAGATGCCGCTCTTCGTCAACGCCTACCAGCAGAACCCGGAGAAACTGGTGGTTTTGGCGGTGAACGTCGAGGAGTCGGCCCAACAGGTTCAGCCATACGTGCAGCAAAACGGCTTGGTCTTCCCCGTGGTCTTGGATCAAGAAGGCCAGGTTTCCCTACTCTACCGGGTGCGTGCGCTGCCGACGACCTACTTCGTCGACGCAGATGGGATGCTGGTCCAGAAGCATCGCGGGGCCATCCTCAATCGGCCCCAGCTGCAGCCCTTCCTCGACCGCATCCTACCCGGCGCCGTGCAGGGCATGCGCTGGCCCGGTCTCGAGCCCTTCGCCGGATCGGTCCCGGGTCGCAGCCCGGTCGTTGACCCCCACTTCGGCGCCGGATAGAATCGGCCAGGCGGGCGCCAGGCGTCCCGCATCGAGCAAGCCGCAGCCAGGAGGATCCCATGCAGATCCGCTACGTGCTGGGCGGCGGGCTGATCTTCGCCGCCATCATGAGCATGTCCATCGTCACCTACTTCCAGAATCAGGAAGCGTATTTGGGCGTCGACGAGCTGCTGGCCGATCCGGAGCGCTATGCCGAGGTGCAGCTCGATCCGGCCGGTGCCGCGGCCGCGCCCGGCCAGCCGGTCGGCCGGCGCATGCAGCTGCGCGGCATCGTGGACATGGACACCGTCGAGCGTCCCCGGGCCGGCCTCGAGATGCGCTTCGATTTGGAGGGCAAGGCAGGCGCCGTGCCCGTGGTCTACGAGGGCATCGTGCCGGACACCTTCGAGATGGCCGACACCGTGACGGTGGGCGGATACCTGACCGACAACGGTGTCTTCGCCGCCGAAGACCTCTTCGTCCAATGCCCCTCCAAGTACGAGGCGGTGCCACCGGGCCGGAGCCCGCATGGAGAAGGGCAGGAGGATGGGCCCGAGGCCCGCTTCGATGGCTGAAGTGTGGGTCTGGCCGCTGGCCGAGTTGGGCTACCTGGCGCAGGCGCTCTCGCTGGCCTTCTGCATCGTCGCCGCCGTCGTCTCGGCCATCGGGGCCACGTGGAATCGTCGGCGCCTGGTCCTGGCCGGCCGGCGCGCCATGCTGGCCTCGGCGGCGCTGGTCAGCCTGGCGCTGGCAGCCTTGATGGTCGCCTTCGTCATCGGCGACTTCTCGATCCAGTTCGTCTGGCAGACCTCGAGCCGCACCACGCCGCCCTTGTACATCTTCACCGGTATTTGGGGTGGGCAAGCGGGCTCGCTGCTCTTCTGGAGCTGGCTGATGGCGGTATTCACCGCTGCGGCGCTGCTCTTTCCCTGGCGGGCCGACCAGGCACTCTTGCCCTGGTTCACCGCGGTCTGTGCCCTGGTCACCGGATTCTTCCTGCTCCTGGTGACCTTCGCGGCCAACCCCTTCGAGCGCATGGCCGTATTGCCGCCGGACGGCAATGGCCTCAACCCACTGCTCCAACATCCGGGCATGGCCTTCCATCCGCCCATGCTCTACCTGGGCTTCACCGGCATGACCATTCCTTACGCCTTCGCCATGGCCGCCCTGCTCAGCGGCCGGACCGAAGCCGGCTGGATCCAGGCCTCCCGTCGTTGGATGCTCTTGGCCTGGGCCTTCCTTTCCATCGGTCTTGCCCTTGGCGGGCGTTGGGCCTACGACGTGCTGGGTTGGGGTGGCTACTGGGGCTGGGATCCGGTCGAGAACGCGGCCTTCATGCCCTGGATCGCGGCCACGGCCTTCCTGCACTCGGTCATGATCCAAGAGCGCCGCGGCAGCTTCAAGATCTGGAACATGGCGCTGATCATCCTGACCTTCTGCCTGGTCATCACCGGCACCTTCCTGACCCGGGCGGGCCTGGTCTCCAGCGTGCACGCCTTTGCCGAGTCGGACATCGGCGGCTGGTTCCTGGGCTTCACCAGCCTGGTCGTCATGGGCAGCCTGGCACTCTTGTGGTGGCGCCTGCCGCGGCTGCGCGGTCAGACCCGGATCGAGCACGCCCTCAGCCGCGAGGGCGCCTTCATGGCCAACAACCTGCTCTTCATGGGCGCGCTCTTCGCCGTATTCTGGGGCACGCTCTTCCCGCTCTTCAGCGAGATCCTGACCGATCAGCGCGTCAGCGTGGGCCCGCCCTACTTCAACCGGGTGGCCATGCCCATCTTCGGCATGATCGTGCTCCTCATGGGCATCGGCCCCCTGACCGGCTGGCGCTACAGCCAGCCCCGGCGGCTGGCGCGGCGACTGCTCGGGCCGGCCCTGGCCAGCCTGGGCATCGTGGCCCTGCTCTTCGGCTTGGGCCTGCGCCTGCCGGTAGCCCTGATCGGCTTCGCGATCTGCGCCTTCGCCGGCCTGGTCACGCTGACCGAGTTCCAGCGCGGCCTGCGCGCCAGGATGCGCCGCGGCGAGGGGCCCTTCCTCGCGCTCGGCCGGTTGGTCTCGCGCAATCGCCGGCGCTATGGCGGCTACCTGGTGCACATCGGCATCGTGCTGCTGGGGATCGGCATCCTCGGTTCACAGCTCTACCAGATCGAGATGGACCGCAGCCTGGCCTTGGGCGAGTCGGTCGAGATCGGTCCCTTCCATCTGACCAACCGCGGGCTGGTGGCCCGCGACACGGCCGACAGCCAGATCGTCGCCGCCCGGCTCGAGGTCGAGCGGGGCGGCCGGCAGGTGGCCGTCCTCGAGCCGCGCAAGGAGGTCTTCCGCCTGCGCGAAGACCAGCCGATGACCATCCCGGCGGTGCACCACCGCCCGGCGCGCGATCTCTACACCTTGCTGGGCAGCTTCGATGCCCAGAGCGAGTCGGTGACGCTCAAGCTCTTCGTCAACCCCTTGATCAGCCTGGTCTGGTGGGGATTGATCGTCCTGGTGGCCGGCACCTTGGTGGCCAGCTGGCCCGATCGCGCCGAGGCTCGCCTGCTCGATCGCGAGCTCGACCGCCTGCTGGCCGGTCAGCCGGCGCGATGAGCCGATGAATCGCGGCAAACTTCTCGCCGCTGCCCTCCTGCTCGGCCTGCTGGTGCTGCCGCTCGGCGCGACGGCGGTGACCCTGGCCCAGGAGGGGGCTCCGGCTGCCGGGTCCGAACTGCCCGAGGTGGGCAGCGGCACCGTCGAGGCCGCGGATCCGGTCGCGTCGGGCCAGGTCTCGGCCGAGGCGGTGGCCCGCGTGGCGCGAGAGCTCAACTGTCCGCTCTGCCAAGGCTACAACCTGCAGGATTGCCCGCTGACCGTCTGCGCCCAGATGCGCGCCCTGATCGCCCAGCAGCTGGCTGATGGCATGGCGCCCGAAGCGGTCATGGCCGGCTTCGTTGATCAATACGGCCCCCAGGTGCTCAACGCACCGCCAACCCAGGGCGGCTGGATCCTGGTCTGGCTGACGCCGGCCTTGCTCCTGGCGATCGGGCTCTCGACCCTCGGCCTGAGCTGGCGCCGCCGCCGGACCGCGCCGGCATCGAACCCGCCCGAGCTTCCGGGGCGAGACGCGGCCGGTGATGCCGAGCAGGCCTCGGTCGAGGCCGCGTACGAGCTCGACGGCTACGCCGAACGCTTCGCGGCGATGGCACGCGGGTCCGAGCGATGAGCGATGCGATCTCGACCGAGCCGATCTCGACACAGGCGACCTCGACCGAATCGCGCCCTGGGTGGGCGGCTTGGCTCCTGGGGACCGGCATTCTGGGTGCCGCGGTGCTCCTGGTCATCTTCGGTCTGGCTCTGCAACGGGCATCGGGTGCCCTGGAGCCCGGTTCGCAGGCACCCGACTTCGAGCTGGAGACCTTCGAGGGCCGAACCCTCCGCCTGTCCGACTTGCGCGGCCAGGTGGTCGTGCTCAACTTCTGGGCTTCCTGGTGCGCGCCCTGCGCCATGGAAGCCCCCGAGCTCGAAGCCCTTTGGCGCGAATATCGGGATCGAGGCGTCACCCTGATCGGCGTGGCTTACACGGACACCCGGCCGGCCGCGCTGGACTACATCGAGCGCTTCGAGATCAGCTACCCCAACGGCATGGACCGCGCCGACCGCATCTCGCGCAGCTACCGCCTCTCCGGGGTGCCCGAGACCCTGGTGATCGATGCCGAGGGTCGCATCGTGCCGCTGCGCTTGGGGCCTGGCGCACCGGTAGATCGCATGGTCGGTCAGCTGGGCGGCGAGCAAGCCTTGACTGGCACCGAGCTCCGGTCCCTGATCGACCGGTTGCTGGACGGGGCCGAGGGTTGATGCGCGCCTTCGAAGTCGGCTCCTACGGCCTTCGACGATGAGCACGCTCGGGCTGCTCCTCTTCGGTCTGGTGTCGCTGGCCATCCTGGGCATCAGCAGCGCCTGGGTGCTGGCGCCCCTCTGGCGCGGTGGCCCGCCCGCGGAGCCCTCGGATCCGCGCGCCCTGGCCCTGCTGGAGCGCCGCGAGGCCCTCCTCGCCAGCCTCCGCGACCTGGAGGACGACCATCGCGACGGCCTCGTCGACGCGCGGAGCCACGCCAGCTTGCGGGCCGATCTGCTGCGGCGCGGCGGCGAGATCCTGGCCGCCCTGGATCGACTGGCCGACGAGCGCGCTGGAGAGAGTTCGCGCTTGGGTGCGGAATTGGAGACCGAGATCGCGGCCCTTCTCGGCGACGCCGGATCGAGCGGGGCGCGGTCCGGTGATGCCGTGTCGGCCGGTCATGCCGCGGCCGCGACCGGACCGGAAGGCGACAACGATCCGCAGGGTGGCGCCGGCCAGGCGCGGGCCTGTGTGGGCTGCGGTCGCCGCCTGGCGGCCGATGCACGCTTCTGCGACGCCTGCGGGCAAGCGCAGTGAGGTGCGACCGCTCGAGCGCCGGTCGCAAGACCCGCTTGGCCCTTGCCTCGCTCGGCCTGCTGCTCGTCCTGCTGGCCCCGCTCGCCAGGCCCCCGGTCCGAGCGCAGATGCCCCCGATGGCCGACCTCACCCCGGCGCCGCTTGCGCTGCCTGCCGAGCCGCCGGACGCGGCGGCCGGCCTCGTCATCTACGGCGAGCGCTGCGCCAGCTGCCATGGCAGCCTGGGCCGTGGCGACGGCTCGATGCGCGATCGGCTGCCCGCCCCGCCGCCGAGCCTGGCCCATCCGGAATGGGCGCGCCTGGCCCGCGCCGCCGAGAGCTACGACGTGGTGACCAACGGTCGCATCGAGCAGCTGATGCCCCCCTGGGGTGACGCCCTGAGCTTGCAGGAGCGATGGGATGTCATCGCCGGTCTCTGGTCCTTCTACGCCACTCCCGAACGCATGGTCCGCGGGCGGGAGGTCTGGCAGCAGGACTGCGCGAGCTGCCACGGGGAGCGCCCGGGTGCATCCGCGGCCGAGCATCCACTGCCCCTCGGCCAGGCCGAATTCTGGATGCAGCGCAGCCTGAGCGACTTCGAATCGGTGCTGGGTCCCGGATCCAGGGCCCCGGCCGCGCACGAAGCCTCGCTAGGCTCGAGTGACGCGCGGCGGGCCGACGTGGCCGCCTATGCCCGCGGCGCCTTCTATCAGCCCCTTGCCTTCGAATCGCTGGCGCTGGGCGGCGCCATCGAGGGACGGGTGGTCAACGGCAGTTCCGGGGTCGAGACGGTGGCGGGCACCCGGATCCTGGCGGTGCCGGTCGGCGGCCCGGGAGACGAGATCCTGCCCACCGAGCCGATCACCACCGTCGCAGGCGAGGACGGTCGCTTCATCCTGCGGGACTTGCTCTGGGGGCCGGACATGGGCTATCGCATGGTGGCCAGCTACCAGGGCGCCGACTACTTCGACTCCGGCCTGCTGCGATTGCAGCCGGACGGGTCGGGTCGAGCGCGGGCCGAGGTCGAGATGGAGGTCTTCGCCAGCGACCCGGACCTCCGCCTGGAAGCGCGGCTCGGCCAGATCGTCGTATCGGCCGAACCGGACCGAGGCCGGCTTTCGGTGGCCGAGGCCTGGGTGATCCGCAACGCCACGGACCGGGCCAAGTCGGGTCCGGACGCGCTGGAGTTCGACCTGCCCGCTGGCGCGGTGGATGTGCGCTTCGACGATCCGCGCGTGCAAGCCAGCCTCCGCGTCGAGGAGGGGATGGTGCGCAGCTCGATGCCCATCCCGCCCGGCGAGACCGATCTGCTCTTCAGTTATGGTTTGCCCTACGGCAGCGCCAGCGTCGAGCTTCGGAGGCGCCTGGAGCACGACACCGACCGGCTCGAGTGGATCGTCCTGGGCGATGCCATCTCGATGGATAGCCCGCAGTTGGGCGAGCAGCAGAGCGAGACCCGCGGCGGCAGCCGGGTCCATCGGTCCAGCGGCGAGGACCTCGGCGCTGGCACGGAGATCCAGCTGCGGATCGAAGGCTTGCCCGCACCGAGCGGGGCCAGCTTCAGCTTGCCCTTGGCGCCCTTGCCCTTCGAGCAGCGGCAGCTCGGTCTGGCCGCGTTGGTGCTGGCCGGTCTCACCCTCGTCCTGGCCCTACTTCCCATGGCCTCGAAACGCGCCGGGCCCTCCCCGGTCGCTCGCCGGGCCGGACTGCGCGGAGAGCGGGCGCGGCTCGTGGCGCGCATCGCGGACCTGGATCGAGCGAGGGCAGAGGGGCGCCTGACCGACGAGGACCACGCCAAGCGCCGCGCCCTGCTCTTCGATCGGGCCCTGGCGCTGGCCCGAGCCGAGCGGAGCCAGGAGGAATCGTGATGAACCAGCTGCCGAGCGCTGCCGCCTACGTCCTGGGCGCCTACCTGGTGACGGCATTGCTGCTGGGCGCCTACATCGTCTCGCTGCATGCCCGTGCTCGGGCTGTCGCGCGCGAGTTGGAGGCCCTCGACGAGACGGCGGAGCCCTCGGTCGATGCGATGAGCGACGCGGAAATCTCCCGAGCATCTGGCGGGCCGTCGGAATCCAGCCGGTGACCTGGATCGAGCGCCTGGTGATGGGCATGGCCAGGCGCTGGATGTCCATCTTCCTCTTGGTCATCGCACTCTTCACGGCCCTGCCGGTGGCGGCGCCCCTGCTGGAAATGGCCGGACGGTCGCGCGAAGCCGCGTGGATCTACCTGGCCTACCGTGCCACCTGCCACCAGCTGCCGCATCACAGCTGGTTCATCGGGGGTCCGCGGGCGCAGTACTCCTGGGCTGAGGTCCGGCCCTACACCGGTCTCGCGGCCGACGAGGCGCTGAAGGCCTTTCACCGTCCGCTGCGCCATCCCGAGCTGGGCTATCAGCTGGCCTTCTGTCAGCGCGATCTGGCCATTTGGGGCAGCTTGCTGCTGGCTGCGGCCTTCTTGGCCTGGATTCGCGGTCGCGGACGTCGGCCCAAGCCCTTGGCCCTGCGCTGGTACCTGGTCGCCCTGCTACCCATCGCCGTCGACGGCTTGACGCAACTCGTCGGTCTGCGCCAGAGCAGTCCCTCCCTGCGCACGATCACCGGTGCCATCTTCGGCGCGGCCACGGCCTGGTTGGTGATCCCCCTGCTCGACGAGGGCTTCGGGGAGCTCGAATCCACCGAGGCGCGCACGCGCGCGCCGCAGGCGACGGGCGGACCGGACCCGGTGGGCGGACCGGACGTGAGGTACGACGAAACACCCGGCCGCTAAGCCGGGTGCTGGATTCGTCATCTTCGCGAGGTCCATTCGGACCCCATCTCGCGGCGAGGCTAGCGCGAGTAGAACTCCACGATCAGGCTGTCCTGGATCGGGAAGGGGACCTCCTGGCGGGTGGGCCAGTCGATCATGCGCAACTCGTCCTCGTCGCGGCTGAGCCAGGACGGGATGGAGAGCGTCGGCGCCTCCATGGCCCATTGGACATCGGGCATCTTCTTGCCGCGATCATCCAGCGTGATGACCATGCCCGGCTCGACCAGGAAGGAGGGTACGTCGACCCGACGGCCGTCGACCATGATATGGCCGTGGCTGACCATCTGGCGCGCCATGGGCCGACTGCGGGCCAAGCCGCCGCGGAAGACCACGCTGTCCAGGCGCCGCTGCAGGAGGCGTAACAGGGCGGTACCGGTCTCGTCGCTCTCGCGGCGGGACATGTCGACGTATCGGCGAAACTGCTTCTCGCGCACGCCGTAGATGCGCTTGACCTTCTGCTTCTCCCGCAGCTGGCGCAAGAAGTCGGACGGCCGGCCGCGCTGCGGTCGGCGCCCATGATCGCCGGGCGGCTGGTCGATGCGGCGCTGGAGCGAGCGGTTGCCCGTTCCGAAGAGATCGACGCCCTCGCGGCGCGAGAGCTTGTTCTTGGATCCTCGATACCGTCCCATGCTGCTGGTCATCCTCATCTAGGCTCGTCCGCCAGCCCGGGCGGCGGTTCGATCGAAGGCTAAACGCAACCCGAGCAAAATAGCAGACATTGCGAGGAATGGCAAGCCTGGAGAGGGCTTCTGCTACCATTGCCTGCCTCACCCTGGGCCGAATCCCCAGGCCCTTCCCAGTGCCCGGAGCCTCAGATGTCGCGAGCCTTGCCGCTGGTCGCCCTTGTCGGGCGTCCCAACGTCGGAAAGTCGACCCTGTTCAACCGGCTCATCGGCCGGCGCCACGCCATCGTGGCGCCGGTGGCCGGCACCACCCGCGACCGGCTATACGCCGAGAGCGAGTGGAACGGTAGGGCCTTCAACCTGGTCGACACCGGCGGCTTGGATCTGGAGGACCACGGTCAGATCACCACGCGCATCCGCAACCAAGTCCAACTGGCCCTGGACGAGGCCGACGTGATCGTCTTCGTGACCGACGGTCTGGCCGGCTTGACCGGCGCCGACCAGGATGTTGCGCGACTGCTGCGCGAGTCGGCCAAGCCGGTGATCCTGGCCGTCAACAAGACCGAGAAGCAGCGCGCGCGCCTGGACGCGACCGAGTTCTGGGCCCTGGGCTCCGGCGAGCCCATCGCCGTCTCGGCGGTCCACGGCACGGGCACCGGGGACCTGCTGGATCGCGTCGCCGAATCCCTGCCGCCGGTCGAACCGGAGGACGATGAGGACGACCGGCTTCACCTGGCCTTCGTCGGACGGCCGAACGTGGGCAAGTCTAGCCTGCTCAACAAGCTGACCGGCCAGTCCCGGATGATCGTCAGCGAGCAGGCCGGCACCACCCGTGACGCCGTCGACACGATCCTGCGCTACCACGGCGAGGAGATCGTCTTGGTCGACACGGCGGGCATCCGGCGCCGCGGGCGGATCGAGCCCGGCATCGAGAAGTACTCGGTGCTGCGCGCCACACGGGCCATCGAGCGCTGTGACGTGGCCGTGCTCCTGATCGATGCCCAGGACGGGGTGACCCTGCAGGATGCCCACGT
Source organism: uncultured Anaerolineales bacterium (assembly GCA_964549495.1). GTDB lineage: Bacteria > Chloroflexota > Anaerolineae > Epilineales > Epilineaceae > JACKBJ01. The sequence continues at coordinate 18,118 of CAZJWJ010000033.1, forward strand.
GGGCGGGATGATCGAGGAGGCCGGCAAGGGCGCCATCATCGCCGTCAACAAGTGGGACCTGGTCGAGAAGGATGAGCATACGGCGCGTCGTTACGAGGCGCAGGTGCGCGAGGACTTGAACTTCCTGCCCTATGCGCCGCTGCTCTTCATCTCGGCCCTGACCGGGCAGCGCGCCATCAAGGTCGTCGAGGCCGCGCGCCGCATCCAGGCCGAACGCGCCCGGCGGATCCCGACCGGCGAGCTCAACCGATTCAGCGTCGACTTGCAGGCGCGCCACGGGCTGAGCCGTCGGGGGCGAGAGATCAAGCTCCGCTATGCCACCCAGATCTCCGTCGATCCGCCGACCTTCGTCTTCTTCGTCAACGACCCGAAGCTGATCCACTTCAGCTACCAGCGGCTGATCGAGAACCAGCTGCGCGAGCGCTTCGGCTTCGAGGGCACGCCCATCCGCCTGCTATTTCGAGAGCAGCGGCGCAAGGCATAGCGCGGAGCATACCGGGAGACGAGCCCAGCAACAGCAGACGGGCGGGTCCCGAGCGGAATCCGCCCGCCTCTCGCGAGAGACCCGCGTGTTGATCAGTCGGCCGGCGGCGGACAGTCCATCGTGTCGCGGATCACGCGGTCCGGACGCGGCGAGTAGAGCTCGGCCGAGTCGCCGGCGTCGTTCCAGCGCTGGAAACGGTCCCAGACCTTCTCGAGCCGTGTCTCCTCGCGCGGGGAGCCCGGTCCGCTGAAGATCTTGAGCGCCTCGCCCGGAGCCAGCACCAGGCTGACGTCGATCCAATAGGTCTCGCCGCCCTGGGTCGAGCGGATCGACCAGTCTTCGACATCCAAGTCGTCGCCGGTGTTGTTGACGACAGTGATGTATTCCGTGCGGCCGTAGCACTGCAACTCGCCGATCTCCGGCCAAGGCTTCGGCTCGCCGGTCGGGCTGGGATGGGCCGTCGCGCTGCCCGATGGAGTGGTCGGCGTCGGCTCGGTGGTGGCCACCGTGGTCGCGGCAGAGGTCGGCGTGCCCGACGGCGGGTCGAGCGGCAGCGGCGGCGGGAGCTGTTCGATGCGCAGGCCCTGGAGTGCCAAGGGCGCGAAGAGGCGGAAGCCCTCCTCCTCGATCAAGACCAGCCCATCCTCGGTGTCGACCCGCTGCCGGTTCTGGTTGGTGGCATCGGTCACCAGGGCTTCGTCCAAGCTCAGCCGGGCTTGGCCCGGTTCACCGGTCGAGTCGAAGCGCAGCCGGGCCAGGAGCCCATCGCCGGTCACGCCGGGCCCGTCGTCGCTGGAGATCACGACATAGGTCATCCGACCGGCCTCGACTACCGGCGGAAAGGCCTGAATATCACGTCCGGTCTGACCGAGGAAGTCGCCGACCTCGATCGAGCGGTAGCTCAGGAGGGTGGGCGGGTAGTTCAGCGTGAACTGGAATGCGGCAAGGTCCTCGGCGGCATCGATGTGCACCTCGATTTCGAAACCCTGCTGGCCCGGCTCGACGCGCAGCTCGCGAGGCTCGATGCGCATGAAGGTTTCGCTCTGGGCCTTGCCGCTCGGGGCGTTCGAGATCGAGAGGGCCAGAAGCAAGCTCAGAGCGGCCATCGAGACCGCACCGGATCGAATGAACGGTGGACTGGGGACACGGAAGGAATGATGGCTCATGCCGCGGATTATAGGTCAGGCTGGAGGGGCCATCAATCCGCTGGCGGCGCTCCCATGGGCAGCCACAGGCAGGCCCGCGCCCCTTCCGAGCGACCGGCGTCCAGCCAGGCCTCGCCGCCATGTCGCCGAGCGATCCCGCGCACGATCGCCAACCCGAGCCCGCTGCCGGGCAGGTCGGCGGTGTCCCGGCCGCGGTGGAAGCGCTCGAAGACACGCTCGCGTTCTGCCGGGTCGATGCCCGGGCCGGCATCCTCGATCTCGAATCGCAAGCCCGCTTCGAGCCGCCCCGCCTCCCCGGCCGACGTCTCGACCACCCGCAGGATCACCGGGCCGCCCCGCGCGGCGAACTTCAGCGCGTTCTCGACCAGGTTGCCCAAGGCGATGCGCAGGCGCTCCGGATCGGCGATCAGATCCGGCAGATCGGGGCCGAGCTCCAGCTCGAGCCGTGTACCGGCGCCGTCGAAAGCGGCCCGATAGGCCTCGGCCGTCGAGCGCAGGAGGTCCTCGGGTCGACAGGTCTCCAGGTCCAAGTCGACCAAGCCGGCGTCGAGGCGCGAGAGATCGAGCAGGTTGGCGGTGATCCAGGCCAGCCGATCGATCTGCCGCGCTTGCTCGCTCAAGAAGTCCTGCCGCTCGGCAGGATCGTCGACGGCTTCTCCCAGCAGCAGGCTGTTGTAGTTGTGCAGGGCCGTGATGGGCGTGCGCAGTTCGTGGCTGGCATCGGCCACGAAGCGGCGCAGGGCGTCTCGTTCGGCTTCGATCTCGGCAAAGCTCCGCTCGAGCCGGCCGGCCATGTCGTTGAATCGCGACGCCAGCCGGCCGATCTCGTCTTGGGTGGTGACCTCCGCTCGCGCTGCCAGATCGCCCTCGCCCATCCGCCCCGCCGCCGCGTCCAGGTCGGCCAGCGGCTGGCTCAATCCGCGGCTCATCCGCACGCCGACCAAGGCTGCCAGCAGTGTCGCGCCCATGGCCGCCAGCCCGAAGGCGCGGCCCGTGCTGGACAGACTCGGGCCCAGGCCATCCGGCGCCTGGCTGATCTCGACATAACCAAGGGGTGCGCCCACCGCTCCGATGGAGGCGCGGATCACCGAGTCACTGCGGGCCGTCTCCTCGCTGGCTGGCCGTCCGGCGAGCAAGCCGGCCACCCGCTCGAGCGCATGGTCTCGGCGAACCACCTCGGTGTGGAGGATGTCGACCGGACCGACCGTCATGCCTTCATCTCGGGACTCGGTGACCCTCACCAACTCGTCATTCGCGATCGCGTCCAAGCCAGGCTCGGCGTTGCTCACCATCAGCGTTCGGGTGATGCTGTGGGCGAGGCGACCGTCCCGGACCAGCTCGATGTGGACGTTGCCGGCCAGCTCGCCGTCCCTGCCGCGTCGCAGGGCGAAGACCCATGGCTCTGCACTCGGACCCGCGGACTCCTCACCCCCTTCGACGGCCATCCTGTCCTCTCGTCGCGCCTCCGCGCTGGTCGAGTCCGCGCCAGCCCCGACCCAGGGGATGGAGGGCGGCCTCGCGGCGCCTCCGCCGCTGAAGGCCTCGCTATCCAGCTCGTCTCCGGCCAGCCACAAGAGGCGAAGCTCCCCCGAGTCGGCGCCGGCCTCGGCCAGCAACGAGGACTCGGCGTCGAAGATGCGCACGCGCGCGTCGAGCAGGAAGGCGGCTCCCCGGGCCAACTCGCCCAGCATCGGCGATGCCGGCGCCGAGTCGATCCAGGGAACCGCCTGTTCGGCGATGGCGCTCGCGCTCCGGCTCAGCTCCTGCCGCTCGCGCAGGCGCCCGATCTGCGCCACCAGGCTCAGGCCCAATCCGCCCATCACCGCCACGCTGAGGAGCGTGGTCAGCACGTAGCTTCCGACGAGTCGACGGCGGATGGACCGGCCCATGGCCTTCTCCTATCGCCCTTGGCTCGAGGGCTGTCCGTGGATGATCTCGATGCGCCGGGTGATGGCGAGCTCCACGCCGAGAAAGCCCAGGCTCGAATCCTCCGGATGCGCGTCCAGCGTCGCCTCCAGCTCGACCGTCTCGGGCTCGTCGCGGCCCTCGATCATCCGCTCGACGGTCACGCGCAGCCGGCTGCCCGGCGACCGCGAGGCGATCGCCTCGGCCAGGTCGTCGCCCTCCTCGAGGGTCTCCCCGTCCAGCCCGACGATGCGGTCTCCGGCCTGGATGCCGGCCGATTGCGCCGCGCTGCCGGAGCGGACCTCGACCACCCGAGCCTCCGACCCGCCTTGCAGGGTGGCGGAACTCGGGGCCGGATGGAAGAAGGACCGGACGGGATTCCAGATCGGAAGGCCTAGCCAGGCGCTGCCATCGCGCTCCGCGAGACGCGCCGTTACGACCTGCTCGGCGTCACCGTGTCGGAAGCGCAGTTCGACCTCGTCGCCGGGCGCGCGCTCCGCGATGATCTCGGCCAACTCGACCGGATCGTCCACGGTCTGATCGTCGACGGCCAGCAAGATGTCTCCACGGTCGAGTCCCGCCTGATGCGCCGGTCCGTCGGCTATCAGGCCATCGATCACGATGCCGGGGCCCTCGACCAGATCGAGCTCCCAGCCTGCCGGGTCGACGCCGGCGGCGATCACCTCGAAGTCGAGGGGACCCGCGCTACGACGCAGGACGAAGCTTCCGCCGCCTGCGGTCCACCGGTCTTCGTCCATGTTGGCAGCGCCAGGGTCCGGCGCGCCTTCGAGGGTCGTCGAATCGGTGTCGGAACCAGAATCCACCTGGACCCGATCGTCCTGGCCGGAGCTGGCTCGAGCCCCGTTCGTCTCGGCGATCGGGAGGAGGGTCCAGGCGATCGCGATCATCGTCGTGACCGTCAGTCCGCCCAAGGCGGCCCACAGTTTGGTCGACCTGCTCATCTCACATGCTCCTAGCGTGACTTCGGATGGGGCGTCCCAAACATCCTAGCCGCCGAGCATTGCGCCTTCGTTGGCCTCGGGTTCAGAAATCGCAACAAGGAGTCATCCGCTCGAACCGGTCCCGGATCGAGGCTCGCCAGCCGTCTCGACGCGGCTGTTCAGGCGGTAGCCGACGCCGCGTACCGTCTCCAGCAGACCGGGCCGGCTGGGCTCGGCCTCCAGCTTCTGGCGCAGATGGCGTACGTGCACGTCGACCGTGCGCGGACTTCCCAGCTCGCCCTCGTAGCCCCAGATGGCTTCGATCAGCGCTTCGCGGCGGAAGGGGCGATCCGGATGCAAGGCCAGATGGCGCAGCAGGCGGAACTCGGTCGGAGTCAGGTCGACCCGCCGGCCCCCGCGCCGGACCTCCAGCCGCTCCAGGTCGATCTCGATGGATCCGAAGCGCAGCAATTCCGCGCCCGCCGCCGGGCCGGCCAATTCCCCGTATGCCCGCCGCAGGAGCGAGCGGATGCGGCTGAGCAGCTCCGCCAACCCGTAGGGCTTGACCACGTAGTCGTCGGCCCCCAGCTCCAGGCCGAGTACCTTGTCGCTCTCGCCGTCGCGTGCGGTGAGCATCAAGATGGGCAGGCGCCGGCCCTCGGCTCGCAGCTGGCGGCAGACGTCCAGCCCGCTCTGGTCGGGCAGTCGCAAGTCGAGCAGCAGCAGCCTCGGGTCCCGCTCGCGGGTCAAGCGCAGGGCTTCCTCGCCGCTGGCCGCTCGCAGCACCTCGTAGCCCTCGCGCTCCAAGGCCAGGCAGAGGGATCGGGCGACCGCGGGGTCGTCCTCGACCACCAGGAGCCGTTGTGGGCGCATCACGGACCTCCAACACCGAGGCGGCCGAAGCGCGATGTCGTCGCTTCGGCCGCCACTGCGGATCCTTGCCTGTCGACTCGACGCCGCGCTACTGCACGTCCAGCAGCTCGACCTGGAAGAGCAAGGGGGTATTGGGCGCGATGCCGGCCGGATGGCCCGCCTCGCCATAGGCCAGCTCCGAGGGGATCCACATCACGCGGGTGCCGCCGACGCGCATGCCCTGCACGCCCAGGTCCCAGCCCTGGATGACCTCGCCGCGACCCAAGGTGAAGGAGAAGGGCGTGCCCCGATCCAGCGAGCTGTCGAACTTGCCGCCGTCCTCGAAGGTACCCGTGTAGTGCACCGACACGGTGTTGCCCTCGGCCGCCTCGGTGCCCTCGCCGACGGTCAGGTCGGTGTAGCGCAAGCCTTCGGCCGTCTCGGTGGGGTCATCACCCAACAGGGTGGCCAATTCGGACTCCATCTCGCTTCCCTCCATGCCCGATTCCATCTCGTCGTCGCTCGCGCTCTCGTCCGCGCGCATGCCGTCCTCGCCCATGCCGTCCTGGCTCGCGTCGTCCGACGCGGGCTCCTCGGGCATGGTCTCGGCGGCCTCGTCGCCCGTCTCCGGCTCCTCGCCGCCGCAGGCGGCTGCCATCAGGCTCGAGCCGGCCAATGCGGTGATCAGCAGGGCGCTGCGTGTCCATGGCTTCATGATCGCCTTTCTCTCTCCGATGTCCGGAAGATGGCGCCGGGCCGTCGCCGGCCCGCCGGCATCTTCGCTTCGAGTTCGAGGGCTGAGTCTAGTCGAGGCGCCGATCCGAGTGAAACATCGGGGCCCGGTCAGGCCTGGGCGCTCAGGCTCGCTCGATGGCCGGCAGCACCGTTCCGCGCAGCTCGCCGAAGCCGATCCGGTAATGCGCGCCCCGGCATCCGCCGCGCATGATGACCCGGTCGCCGTCCTCCAGGAAGCGCCGCTCCTCGCCGTTGGGCAGCGTGATCGGCTGGCTGCCGCGCCAGGTGATCTCGAGCATGCTTCCGCGCGAGTCGGGCGTCGGCCCGCTGATGGTGCCCGATCCCAAGAGATCGCCGCTCTGCAGGTTGCAGCCGGCCACGGTGTGATGCGCCACCTGCTGGGCGAAGCTCCAGTACATGCGCTGGAAGTTGACCGAGCAGACGCGGTGCGGCGCGCTCAGCCGCTGGCTGTCGCGCATGGCCTGGCTCTGCAAGAGCACCTCCAACTCGATGTCGAAGGCTTGCGGGCCGGTGGCCTGTAGGTAGGGCAGCGGGGCCGGCTGCTGCGCCGGGCCTTCGACCCGGAAGGGCTCCAGCGCGTCGATGCTGACGATCCACGGCGAGATGGAAGTGCCGAAGCTCTTGGCCAAGAAAGGCCCCAGAGGCTGGTATTCCCATTTCTGGATGTCGCGGGCGCTCCAGTCGTTGACCAGGACCAGGCCGAAGACGTGGTCCAGGGCCGCATCGACGTCGACCGGCTGGCCCAGGGCATTGCCCTGGCCGATGAAGGCGCCCATCTCCAACTCGAAGTCCAGCAGCTTGCAGGGGCCGAAGCTGGGCCGGTCGGCATCGTCGGCCTTGGTCTGACCCCAGGGGCGGTGCAGGTCCGTGCCGTCGATGACCACCGAGCTGGCCCGACCGTGGTAGCCCACCGGCAGGTGGAGCCAGTTGGGCATGAGCGCGTTCTCGGCGCCCCGGAACATGGTGCCGACGTTGGTGGCGTGCTCGCGCGAGGCGTAGAAGTCGGTGTAGTCGCCGATGCGCGCCGGCATCTCCATGCGCACCGACTCCAGCCGCAAGAGGGCCTTCTCGCGCAGGGCATCATCGTCCTGCAGGCGCGTGTTCTCCACATCCAGCAGGTCGGAGAGGCGCCGGCGCGTCTCGCGCCAGGCCTCGCGGCCGGCCGCCATGAAGTCGTTGAGCGACGGACGCGCGAAGAGCTCGCGGCCGCCGGCGCCGCTGCCTTCGAAGAGCCCGGCTGCGTCGAGCTGGGCCAGGTCGATCACCGTGTCGCCCAGACGGCTGCAGACCCTGGCCGGCCCGCCGGCCAGCGGCCGACAGACCCCGAAGGGCAGGTTCTGGATGGGAAAGTCGGTCTCGTGCGGGCTGGGGACGAAGCTCTGTCGCAGGGGATCGTGGCTCGAGTCGAGGGGCATGCGGAGCATCTCCGAGTCGTGTTTCGGCCCGCCGGGCTGACGGGCCAGTCCGCAATCCTATGCCGGCCGCCCGGCGCCGGCAAGGGTCGATTTGTTGCCCGGGCCCTGCCGCTGGCCTACCATCTGGACGAGTCGGACGATCGGCAAGAGGGAGAGCGATCGATGTGCGGCGTATTCGGCATCTTCTCGAGCGGTGACGATGTCCTCCAGGACGTGGTCAACGGACTCTTTCAGATGCAGCATCGAGGGCAGGATGCCTGTGGCATCGCCATCTCGGATGGCGAGCGTCTGCGGCTGCACAAGGGCATGGGCTATGTCCGTGAGGTCTTCGACAAGCGGCCGGCGCCCGACTTCGCCGGCACCCTGGCCATCGGCCACGTCCGCTATCCCACCCAGGGTGCCAACGAGACCCTGAGCGCCCAGCCCCACGAAGTGCACACCCTGGCCGGCTCGGTGATGGCGCTCTGCTCCAACGGCGATCTGACGAACTACTGGCCCGCTCGCGCGACTTTGGAGGCCGAGGGCATCGAGTTCGTCAGCGACAACGATGGCGAGCTGCTGGTCAAGCACCTCGCACACCATCACCTGCAGGTCGGGCTGAGCCTGATCGAGGCCATCCGGCGCCTGCAGAGCGAGGTGCACGGTGCCTACAGTGCCTGCCTGCTCACCCGCGACAGCCTGGTCACCTTCCGCGATGTGCACGCCATTCGGCCCTTGGCCATCGGCGGCGGCGCCGGCAAGTGGGTGGTGGCCAGCGAGACCAATGCCCTGGACATCAACCGGGTCGATTTGATCGCCGAGGTCGAGGCCGGCGAGATCGTCGAGATCGGCGGCGAAGGGCTCCGGCGACATCCCCACCCGGACCTGCTCGAGCTGCGCGGTGGCCGGCCGAGCCCGGCCCATTGCAGCTTCGAGCATATCTACTTCAGCCGCCCGGACTCCATCGTCTTCGGCGAGCGCAGCTACGACGTGCGCAAGCGCTTCGGTGCCTGGCTGGCCGAGAACGACCAGGTCCAGGGCGACGTGGTCGTGCCGGTGCCCGACTCCTCCAATGCGGTCGCCCTGGGCTACGCGCAGGCTTCGGACCTGCCCTTCGAGTTCGGTCTGATGCGCAACCACTACGTCGGCCGGACCTTCATCAGCCCCGAGCAGCGCTTGCGCGACGACAAGGTCAAGCTCAAGTTCAACCCCCTGCGCAGCGTCTTCAAGGACAAGCGCGTGATCCTGGTCGACGACTCGATCGTGCGCGGCACCACGTCGCGCAAGCTGGTCCGCATGGTGCGCGCGGCCGGCGCGGCCGAGGTGCACCTGCGCATCGGCAGCCCCGTCACCCGCTTTTCCTGCTACTACGGCGTCGACACACCGTCCAGCGAGGAGCTGATCGGCGCCCGTCTGGAGGTCGAGGTGATCCGCGAGCACCTGACGGCCGACAGCCTGATGTATATGAGCCTGGAGGGGCTGCGCGACTGTCTGGGCGGCGGCGACCGCTTCTGCATGGCCTGCTTCGACGGCAGATATCCGGTGGCCGTGCCCGAGGACAAGCACAGCCTGGGCATGCCGGCGCCGGTGGAGTTGGCAGTCGAGGCGGGCACGGAACCGGCCTGAGGCCCTGCTTCAAGCTGTCGGTTCTGCCGCTTGGATCGCCGTGGCCGGCGGCTCGCGCTCGATCCAGCCCGCCGGCGCCCGATCCCACAGCTCGCGCAGCCGCTCCCGTCGCAAGCGGCCGCCCGCATCGCGCGGCAGCTTCTCGAGGAGGCGGATCTCGATCGGCCAGGCCCGCTCGGGCAGCCGCGATCGACAATGCGTCGCCACCGCGGCCAGATCGACCGGAAGGCCCGGACGAGCCTGAACGAGGGCCCGGACGCGCTGCCCGCCGGCCGGCCCGGGTACTGGTAGCAGCGCAGCGTCGCGTAACTCGCCGCGTTCCAGCAAGACCTCGATCACGTCGCGCGCGTAGACCCCTCCCCCGGCGGTCTGCAGCTGGTCCTCCGGGCCGCCGAGCAGACGGAAGAATCCGCTGGCGTCCATCTGCGCCAGGTCGCCGCTATCCAGCCAGCCGCCTCCGGCATCACACCCCCGCGCCTCTCGCTGCGCTCCCATTCGACTCGCGCCGTCCTGGGCAAGCCGCGACTCGCAAAGGCCTGCCACCTGCGGTCCGCGGAGCAACATCCGGCCGATCACGCCCGGCGCCAGGTCCCGGCCCCGATCGTCGACCACGCGCAGGTCGGTGTTGGGGAGCGGCAGGCCGATGCTGCCGCATCGCCGGCGTTCCGAGACCGGGTTGGCGTGTGTCAGGCCGCCGGCCGCGGTCCGGCCATAGGCCTCGACCAGCCGGATGCCGGCGATCCGTTCGAAGACCTCGGCCTGCTCGACCGGCATCGGCGCGCCGATGACGATGCAGGCCTTCACCCCTTGCAGAGCCGGAGGGATCGAGTCGGGGGCATCCAGCCAAGCGGAGTAGAGCGAGGGGGGACCGAAGATCAGGCTGGGCCGAGACCTGCGCGCCGCCCGCAGCAGGCTCTCCGGACGCAGATCGGCCGGCAGGATCAGGCTGCCCCCGATCAAGGTCGTCAAGCCGATGCCCAGCATCAGGCCGAAGCTCTGATCCAGGGGCAGCCCCGCCAGGACCCGCTCGCGTCCATCGCGCAGCTGGGGCAGCCAATGTCGCAGCTGGATGGCATTGGCCACAACTTGGGCATGGCTGAGGGCGACCGGCCCCGGTCGCGGCCCGCCCCCGAAGAGCATTACGGCCGGATCCTCGGGGCGGACCTCGATGCCCGGGTCGTCATCCTCGACATCGACCAACAGGGCATCGAGTCCGAGCGGGCCGCGCTCGATGTCGAGGGCATCGACGACCTCGAGCTCGGTCTCCCTTCGGTCGGGCGCGGGACCCTTGGAGGTCCCGGAGGCATCGGAGGCCTTGATGCCGCCGATGCCGATGCACTTCTGGAGGCCCGCCGACCGGGCCGCGCGCCAGGCCAGGGCATCGCCCGTCTCGGCGATCAGCGCCCGCGCTCCGGCGGCGCGAAGCCGCTCCGCGAGTTCCTCGACGCGATCTTCCTCGAGTTCATCCATGCCCAGCCCGCTGAAGGCGGCGACCGAGCCGGCCTTCAAGATCCCGAAGAGGACCATCGGCAAGGCCGGCCGGCCGGTCAGATGGACGGCCACCGGCGCCCCCCGGCCCAGGCCCATGCCGAAGAGGGCTCGCGCGAGCTGGTTGCCGCGCCGATCCAACTGCTCGTAGCTCTGGCCTCGGCTGCCGGTGATCTGGACCGCGATGTGGCGCGGGTGGCGGCGGCGGCTGCTGGACGAGAAGGCGTGCAGCGCTTGGTGGGGCAGGGGGACGGTGGGCGGGCAGCCGGCCGCGTACTGGCCCAACCAGGGCCGGCGAAGCGCCAGCATGGCGTCGATGGGCTCTTCCCGCCAGTTGCGGTCGGCGCCCGCCTGCAAAAAGCGCCGGATGGCGCGGGTGACCGCCTGGTGCCGTTCCAGCTGCACCTTGTGCTTGCTGCCTCCCACGTCCACCCGTTCGGCCCGAGGCAGGGCGCGCCACACGCGCTGGTAGACATCGCTCGGAAAGTAGCTGTCGCGCGCGCCTTGGATCAGCAAGGTCGGCAGCTCGAGCCGCGCCAGGAGCGCATCGCCCTGCCAGCGCCGCATGTTGCCCAGCATCATGCGCTTGAGCACGTGGGGCGCGGCATTCCAGCGCGGGCGCCAGCGCCAGAGCAGTCGATAGACCGCGGTCGGGACGCGCGAGAGCAGGCCCACGCTGCGCGGTAGCGGAAAGGCGGCCGGCGTGGCGACCAGGATCAGGCGCTCGAGGCGCTCGGGATGCCGGTCGGCGAACTCCAAGGCCACCGCGCCGCCAAAGGAATGGCCGGCCAGCACGAAGCGCTCCGGCAGCTCCAGCACATCGGCGATCTGAAGCAGGTCGGTGACCAGCTCGTCCATGCTGTAGCGCGAATAGGGCGCATCGCTCTGGCCGTGGCCCCGCAGGTCGGGCGCTACCACCCGGTAGTGGGCCGAGAGCGCGGTGATCTGATGCTCCCAGGTCTCGGCGCAGCCCGCGTAGCCATGCTGCAGCAGGATGGTCTGCGCCACCCCTTCGGGGCGCATGTCGATGACGCTGAGCTCGGCCCCCGGCAGGCCGGCGATGGGCACCCGCCGACGATAGAGGTCGAAGTCCAGGGACAGCGCCCGCCGCTCGAAACCGCGAATCCGATCCGACATGACCGCTATGATAGAAGGCATGCACGACCACGGCGAGATCGAAACCTACTTCTCCTGTCCCTACTGCGGCGAGCAGATCTCGATGCTGCTCGACCTAACGGCCGGCGGCCAGTCCTATATCGAGGACTGTGAGGTCTGCTGCCAGCCCATCCGGCTGCGCTATGCGCTCGAAGTCGGCTCTTCCGGCCTGCCCGAGATCGCTTGGCTGGAGGCCGAGCCTGCTCAGTAGATGGGACCCGACTTACGGCAGCCTCTGCCGACGACCCTTCGTGTAGTCACAGAGACTATGCTCACGATGACAAGGAGCTGACCATGCGTCGATCGATCGGTCCCCGACTGGCACTTGCGCTCATGATCGGGGGTTTGCTGGCACTGCTGGCGGTCATGAGCATGCTCGGCTGACGGCACGTCCTGTCCTTGGGACTGTGACGAAAGCCATACTCGGCCCGTGGCCCCTGCCATGGACGGGGAACCGACGCCGCCCCCAAGATGGTGGACAAGATGATCGTGGGTCGGCGAGGGGACGCCGACCTCGAGACACAAGGAGTTAGCGATGAACATCCATTGGTCCCCCTGTCGGAAGATCCTGTCCATCCTCGCGCTGTCCCTGTCCTTGGCCCTGCTGCCGATCCTGGTCTCCAGCGCCTTCGCGCAGGGCGATCCCGGGAGCGAGGGTCCCGCGCTCCGGCGCCACCTGGCCCGGGTCACCGCCAACCTCCACCTGATCAACATGCTGCCCGAGGGTCAAGAGATCGAGGAGATCTACTTCGATCGGGCCGAGCTGGATCTCGAGGAGGCTCTGGAACGCGGTGACGGTGAACGCGTGTTGTGGTTCGCGCCCGTCCCGATGATCGGTCGGCGACTGCCGCCGCGGGCCGTGGCCAAGCTGCTCGTGGTCGGACCGGGCGTCCGCGCCCAAGCCATGCTTCGATTGAAGGTCGGCCAGGACTACTGCGTGTTCGTCTTCGAGGACGATCGGGGCCGGCAGCAGCTGGACGCGAAATGGCAGGGCCCCGAGAAGCACGAGCGAACTCTCGAGAAGCAATGCGAGCGGCTCGCCCCGGACTATGACAACGGATGATCGGTCAGCCGGGCCGGCCGGCGACCCGTCAGCCGCGGCGCAGGACCTGAAGTCCTCGCTCACCGGCGACGAAGACCCGCTCGGTCCGGCCGAGGAAGAGCCCACAATCGACGATCCCGGGCTGCATCGCAAGGCTGTGCTCGATGCGCTCGGGATCGTCGATGCCGTCGCCGAAGCGGCAGTCCAAGAGATAGAGTCCGTCGTCGGTCACGACGATCTCCCCGTCCACTCCGCGCCGCAGTTCCGGCTCCGCGCCCAGACCGGCCAGAAAGGGCAGTTGGCTCTGCCAGCCGAAGGGCACGACCGCCACCGGCAGCGGCGCGCGGCTGCCCAGACGCTCGACCAGCTTGCCCTCGTCGACGACGATGTGCAGCCGCTCGGAGGCCGCCGCGACGATCTTCTCCCGCAGCAGCGCCGCGCCGAGGCCCTTGATCAGGTCCAGTTCGGGCGAGACCTCGTCCGCGCCGTCGATGCACAGATCCAAGCGCGGCTGCTCGGCCAGGGTGGCTAGCGGGATCTTCAGCCGGCCGGCCAGCTCCGCCGTCGCCTCGCTGGTCGGCACCCCGACGATGTCCGTCAGGCTTCCTGCGGCCAGCTCGCGCCCGATGGCCTCGATCGTATAGCGCACGGTCGAGCCCGTGCCGAGTCCCAGACGCATCCCCGACTCGACCTGCTCGGCCGCGGCCTCGCCGGCCTCACGCTTCAGCGCTTCCATGTCCCCAGTGCTCATCGCATTCGATCCTCGCCTCCGATCCTGCCTCGAAACGCTTCGACCGCGCGAGGATACACGAGGCGGATCGGCCTCGCCAGCGGGCGATACCCGATTCAAACTGGGCTATGATTTCGGCCATGAACACTCGAGACGAGGCCCAGGCGCCAGACGGTCTCTGGATGGACTACGAGGACTTTGCAGACCTAGCCTTCGATGCCCTGGATTCGCTTCCGGACTGGGTCCACGCCTACCTGGTCAACGTCCAGGTGGTGGTCGAAGACTGGCCGACGGACGAACAGCTGCGAAGCGTGGGCATCGAGGACGAAGACGACACCCTGCTCGGCCTCTACGAAGGCATCCCGCAAACCGAGCGGACCAGCGACTACGGTTTGGTGCTGCCGGACAAGATCACCCTCTTCCGCGGGCCCATCCTCGAATTCTGCCAGGACCGAGACGAGGTTGCCTACGAAGTCCGCCACACGGTGGTTCACGAGCTGGCACATCACTTCGGCATCGACGACGACCGGCTCGAAGAGTTGGGCGCCTACTGATGCCGCCCGAACGCTCGGAGCGCGAAGGCCGGATCGGGCTGCTCGGCGGGAGCCTTCGGCTGCGCGGGCTCGAGATGGTCTGGGGCCGGCGGAGCTACCTGATGGCCATCCTCAACCTCACGCCCGACAGCTTCTCGGGCGACGGGCTCCTGGCCACCCGCGAGCAGGTGGTCGGCCGCGCCGTGGACCAGGCGGCCCAGATGCTGGCCGACGGCGCCGACATCCTCGACCTCGGCGGAGAGTCGACCAGGCCGGGTGCCGAGCCGGTGGGCGCCGAGGTGGAGGCGGAGCGCGTCCTGCCGGTCGTCGAGGCCTTGCGCGCCCGCTTCGAGGCGCCGATCTCCATCGACACCTACAAGGCCGTCGTGGCGGAGGCCGCCCTGCGGGCGGGCGCCGACCTGCTCAACGACGTCTGGGGCCTGCGCGCCGATCCGGAGATCGCCGCGGTAGCCGCCCGCCACGCGGCCCCGGTGATCCTGATGCACAACCGCTCGACCCCCAAGAGCGTGGTCGTGGCCGAGCGCCTCGGCGGTCACTACCGCGGCGTCGACTACGAGGACTTGCTTTCCGATGTCGCGCGCGAGCTGCTCGAGAGCGTCGCGCTGGCCCGAGCAGCCGGCATCCCCGACGCGCGCATCATCCTCGACCCCGGCTTGGGCTTTGGCAAGACCCCGTCGCAGAACCTCGAGCTCATCGACCGCTGCGATGAGATCCGAGCCCTCGGCTTCCCGCTGCTCGTCGGCAGCTCCCGCAAGAGCTTCATCGGCCTGACGCTCGATCTGCCGCCGGATGACCGCGTCGAGGGCACGGCCGCCACCGTGGCCGTGGCCATCGCCCGCGGCGCGGACATCCTGCGCGTTCACGACACGCGCCAGATGGCCCGCGTTGCCCGGATGACCGACGCGATCATTCGCCGCTGAGGGCTCGTCTGGCAATTGGAGGCCAACCGAGGGCGTCGCTGCGCCGCCGTGTGGCAGCCGAGCCTGCGGTCTCGGGTCGCCGCGAGTCTAGACGCTCGGCGGTCCCACCGGCCCGAAGGTCAGGGTGACGGGATTGGACATGGGAGCGCTGGAAGCGTTGGGGATGAGCTGGTCATCCGGGCTGGGGTAGAGGCTGTTGAGGCTGGGGTTGACCAGGTAGGGGCGGGCGCTGATGACCGCGCCCCAGTCGATGGGGTTGCCGTGGGCCTGCCCGCCGACGGCCACGCGGCCGTCGGAGACGTAGATCGGCTTGCCCTCGCGGTCGCGCCACAGGCCGCGGCTGCCCTCCGGCAGGCTGCGCCACTCGCCGTCGACGCGCAGGGCGTGGACCTCGACCTCCAGGAAGCCGCTGTAGGGCCGGCCGTCGGCGCGCGTGGCCACCAGCTGGTACTCGGCTCCCACGTCCAAGGAGAGTTCGGTGCCGCCCTTGCCCTGCTCCGGATCCCAGAGTGCCAGCTCGATGGGCTGGCCGTCCGGGATGCCGTGATCGACCAGGACCAGCTCGACCGACATGCGGCCGCGATCGGCGCCGTCGATACCCCGCCGCCAGTGCAGCGGCGGCACGTCGACGAACTGGACGATGCGGTCGACCAGGCCATCCGGACGCCATTCCCAGTCCTCGACCACGCTCCAGGCCACGTCGGCCCGATCCGGGTGGATATGCGCGCCCGTTTCGGCGTAGCGCATGCGCAGCGCGGCTTCGGACCGGGTGGGTGCCAGGACCGCGGCATGCCAGAGATCGATGTCCACCGTCTCGTTGGGTTGGCCCCAGGCCAAGTCGACCATTACGGTCGGCTCGGAGCCCAGACCGGCGGGCACCCGATCCCCCGGCGGCAACAAGCTGTAGAAGAGCCACATGTCATCGGCCTGGCGGTAGATCTCCAGGCTGTTCTGCGAGGCCAGGCTGCCGAAGCCGCCCAAGAGGCCCTGCAAGGCTTGGCCATCCAGCCGATTGTCGGGATGGTTCACGTTGAGTCGGTCAGCGCCCAGGTCGGGCCAAGGCGAGCGATGCACCTCCCCGCCGGGCGAGTGGAGGATGCGTCCCCAGGGCGTCGAGCGATGCCGGATCGACCAGCGCAGGTTCCAGTTCTGGCCCGGATTCCAGTAGCAGTCGCGATCGGTCTTGGCAAAGCGCAGGGTCGTGCCGCCCAGGGTGCCGGGCTCGGTCTCGACATCGACGCGCGTGTAGCCGATGGTCCGGCCGGCCACGTCCCGGTTTTCGAAGACCATCCAAGCGCCGGGGGGCGGCGGCACTCGGATGTGCTCGGCGGAGGGCTCCAGATCCTCGTTCCACAAGGGCCGATCGTCGATGCCGATGATCGACCAGTCGCCGAAGGCGCTCGCCGGAGCGCCGAAGGGCTTGACACGGGTCATGTAGTAGCCGGCCGGGATGCGCTGGCCTGGCGCCACCTCCACCCGTCCGTCGCGCACCGTCCAGTGGCCGCGGAAGGTGTTGGCCGCCGACAGGTCCAGCTTGGCCACCCGCACCTCGTAGTCGACCATGCCCTCGTAGACCGGCTGGCCCGGCTGCTCGATCCAGGCTCGATAGCCCTTGGAGGCGGTTCCGTCGGCTTCGAGCTGTAGCCGGCTGGGCGAGAAGCGCAGCCCCAGTCCCGGGCCGCTCACCGGGCGCGCAGCCGGAAGCGCTGGATCTTGCCCGTGGCCGTCTTGGGCAGCTCCTCGACGAAGGACACCCATCGCGGCCGCTTGTACTCGGCCATGCACCCCCGGCAATGGGCGATCAGCGTCATCTCCAGCTGACCATCGTCGCTCCAACCTTCGGCCAGGACCACGAAGGCCTGGGGCTTGACCAGATCCCGATCGTCGACCCGGCCCACCACGGCGCATTCGAGCACCGCATCGTGCGACAGGAGCGCGCTCTCGACCTCGACCGGCGAGACCCAGATCCCGCCGACCTTGAGCATGTCGTCCGAGCGGCCCGAATGCCAGTAGTAGCCGTCCTCGTCGACGCGGTACTTGTCGCCCGTGTTCAGCCAGGGCCCCAGGAAGCTTTCCTTGCTGCGCTCGTACTGGTGCAGGTAGATCAGCGACGCCGTCTCGCCCTTGACCAGGAGGTTGCCCACCTCGCCCGGTGGCAGGTCCCGACCCTCCTCGTCGACGATCTTCAGCTCGTAGCCCTCGAAGGGCTTGCCGCTGGAGCCAGGCCGGATGTCGCCCGGCCGGTTCGAGAGGAAGATGTGGTAGTTCTCGGTCGAGCCGATGCCGTCGATGGTGTCCAGACCGGTCCGGTCCTTCCAGGCTTGCCAGATCGGCGCCGGCAGCGACTCCCCGGCCGAAACGCAGAGCCGCAGGCTCGAGATGTCCCAGCGCTCGGTCAAGTCCGGCATGGCCAGCATCATCCCGTAGCCCGTCGGCGCGTTGTAGAGGATGGTCGGCCGGTAGCGCTGGATATGCTCGAGCACCTTCTCGGCCAGCCTGGGCGGTCCCGGATAGAGTACGATGCTCGCCCCCACGTACCAGGGGAAGATCAGGTTGCCCCCGGTGCCGAAGGTGAAGAAGAGCTTGGCCACCGCGAAGGTCCGGTCCTCCTCTGTGATTCCGAGGACGTTCACGCCCCAGAGCTGGGCGGTCAGAGGCAGGTCCTTGTGGGCGTGCAGGATCCCCTTCGGATCGCCGGTCGTGCCGCTGGAGTAGTTCAGGCAGCAGAAGTCGTCCCGATGGGTGCGGGTGACCTCCAGCTCGGTCGGCCGGCCCGCGATCCAGTCCTCGTAGCGCTGGCAACCCTCCGGTAGCTCGCCCTCGCCGCCGATGACCACGATGTGCTCCAGGTCCTGGAGCTCGCCCCGCACCTCCAGGATCCGCGGCAGGATCATGTCCTGAACGATGAGTACCCGCGACCGGCCGTCGCGCAACATGTAGACGTACTCCTCGCCGGTCAGCAAGGTGTTGAGGCTGGCGGCCACCGCGCCGACTTTCAGGATGCCGAAGAAGCTGGTCACCCAGGCCGGCCCGTCCAGCGCCAAGAGCGCCACCGTCTCGCCGAAGCGGACGTCCATGGCCCTCAGCGCATGCCCCACCTGATTGACCTCGGCCGCCACCTCGCCGAAGGTCATGCTGCGCTCGTCCGAGAGGAGCGCGGTCTTCTCGGCCCGCTCGGGCAGATTGCGCTCCAGGATGTCGACGGCGTTGTAG
The DNA here is from genome assembly GCA_964549495.1 of uncultured Anaerolineales bacterium. GTDB lineage: Bacteria > Chloroflexota > Anaerolineae > Epilineales > Epilineaceae > JACKBJ01. The sequence continues at coordinate 36,344 of CAZJWJ010000033.1, forward strand.
TCGCGCGGAAGATCTACGGCTCGCATGCGGCTCTACCTCCTGATTCCCTCGTCCAATTCGAGCGTCGGATCGTCCGGTCCGAGCAGGTGCCGGGCGATGACGATGCGTTGGATGTGGCTCGTGCCCTCGTAGATCTGCAGGCCCTTGATGTCGCGCCAATGACGCTCCACCGGGTACTGGTTCGAATAGCCCCGTCCACCGTGGATCAAGACGGCCTGATCGGCGGCCCGCAGCGCGGCCTCGGTTGCGAAGAGCTTGGCCGTCGAGGTCTCGCGCGTGCGCGGCCGGCCCTGGTCCTCGAGCCAGGCCGCACGATACACCAGCAGGCGCGCGGCGTCGATATCCGCCGCCATGTCGGCCAGGCTGGCCTGGATCATCTCGAAATCACCGATGCGCTGGCCAAAGGCCCGCCGCCGGCGCGCGAAGTCCACCGCCGCGTCCAGACAGGCCTGACCCAGCCCGACCGCGCCGGCCGCCACGCCCAGCCGGCCGTGGTCCAGCGCGCCCATGGCCAGCGAGAAGCCCTTGCCGGCTGGCCCGAGCAGGCAGTCCGAGGGCACCCGCAAGTCCTCGAAGCGCAGCCGCGCGTGGTCGCTGGCCCGATGTCCCAGCTCGCGACCCGGCATCGGTTCGCGGTGGAAGCCCCGCGTGTCGGTCGGCACCAGGAAGGCACAGATCTGCCGATAGGCCCGGCCGGCTTCGTGCTCGATCTCGGGATCGCGGGCGAAGATCAGCGCCACGTCCGCGATGCCGCCGTTGGTGATCCAGACCTTCTCGCCCGAGATGACATAATCGTCACCATCTCGCCGCGCTTCGCTCGCCAGCGCCGCCGCGTCCGAGCCGGCCCCCGGCTCGGTCAGCCCGTAGCAGCCGATGGTCTCGCCCGAGGCCAGCCCCGGCAGCCAGTGCGCCTTCTGTGCTTCGCTCCCGTGCCGGTCGAGGATCTGGCAGACCAGCCCGCCGTGCACCGCCAGGAAGCCCCGGATCGAGGCGTCTGCCCGGCCCAAGGCTTCGTAGACCAGGGCGAAGCTCAGATGGTCCATCCCCGAACCGCCGTATCGCGGTTCGACCGGGCCGGCCAGGAGCCCCAGCTCGCCCATGCGCCGGACCAGGTGGATCGGGAACGCGCCCGACTCGTCCGCTTCGCGCGCGATGGGCAGGACCTCGCGTTCGGCGAAGCTCCATGCCTTGTCGTACCAGGCGCGCTGCGCTGCGGTCGGCTCGAAGTTCATTCGCTGGTTTCCTCGTCGCCGGCGACTACCGCATATCCGTCGATCTCGATCAGCGCCTCGGCCTCGAAGAAGCCCGTCACGCCCAAGAGCATCATCGCGGGGTACCAGCGACCGAAATGCTTCTTCCAGACCATTCCGAGCTCGCGCCGAGCCTCGCGATAGGCCTGCAGGTCCGAGACGTAGAAGTGGAGCTTGACCACGTCCCGCGGGCTCCCGCCCGCCTCGGCGACGACCGCGAGGATGTTGGATAGCGCCAGATCGGTCTGGGCCGCGATGTCACCCGGATGGGCGATCCGGCCCTCGGCGTCCATGCCGTTCTGGCCGGCCAGCCACAGGACCCGGCCGCCCTGGCTCGCCACGCCGTGGGCGAAGCCGATCGGCTCCGCGAGCTGGGGTGGGTTGACCGGCTCGATGCGCTTCATGAAGTCATGCTCCTGGCAAGAATCGAAGGGCGCGTGGTTCAGCGTCCGATGAATCGCGGCCGCTCTTTCCCGACGAAGGCCTCGTGGAAGATGCGGTGGTCCTCGGCCATCATCAAGAGCGCCTGGGCCTCGGCCTCGCTCTCCAGAGCCGCGATCAAGTCCATGTGAAGCTCGGTCTGGAGCCGACGCTTGGTCATGCGCAGGGCCATGGAGGGCCCCTCGGCCAGACGGCGCGCCCACTCGTAGGCCGTGTCCAGGACCGCTTCCGGCTCGACCACCCGGTTGACCAAGCCCCAGCGCTCGGCCGTCTCGGCATCGACCTTGTCGCCGAACATCAGCATCTCGCTGGCCCGGCCCAGGCCCACGATCTTGGGCAACAGGTAGGCCGCGCCCATGTCGGCGCCGGTCAGGCCGACCCTGGTGAAGAGGAAGGCGAAGGCCGACTCGCGGCTGGCGATGCGCAGGTCGGAGGCCAGGGCGATGACCGCGCCGGCGCCGGCCGCGATGCCGTTGATGGCCGAGAGGATCGGCTTGTCCAGGAGCCGCATGTTGCGGATGGTCGTGCCGGTCATGCGCGTGAAGTCCAGGTGATCCTTGACGTCGGCTTCCAGCAGGCGGCCGATGATCTCGTGCACGTCGCCGCCCGAGCAGAAGGCGCGGCCCTGGCCGGTGAGCAGGACCACCTTCACCGCGTCGTCGTAGCGCAGGTCCTCGAGCAGGTCGCGGAACTGGGCGTAGATGCCCAGGGTGATCGCGTTGAGCACCTCGGGCCGGTTGAAGGTGATGGTGGCCACGCCCAACTCGTCCACCGCGTAGTCGAAGTCGAAGCTCTGGCTCATGGTCTGGGTCTTCCTCTGGGATGCGACGGATGACGTGATCGGAGGGTCGGGACGAAGGGGTCGGGGCGCGGATCAGCCCTGGGAGGCGAAGGCGCTGGCGCCCGCATCGACGGGCAGGACCGCGCCGGTGATCGAGGCGCCGGCCGGCCCAGCCAAGAGCGCCACCAGGGGCGCGATCTCCTCGGCCTGCACGAAGCGCCGCTGCGGGCTCATCGCCTCGAGCAAGGAGCGGGCCTCGTCGGCATCCCGTCCGGTGCGCTCGACGATGTTCTCGACGCTGCCCGCGGTCATCGGGGTCTCGACGTATCCGGGTGCGATCAGGTTGACCGTGATGCCGCTGCGCACCCATTCGGCGGCCAGGGCACGCGTCAGGCCCAATAGCCCGTGCTTGGCCGCCGTGTAGGCCGCGATGTAGCGCGCGCCGGTGATCGAGGCCACCGATCCGATGTTGATCACCCGGCCCCAGCCGGCGTTCAGCATGCCCGGAGCGCAGGCCTTGCAGAGGAGGTAGGGTCCGGTCAGGTTGACCGCCAGCATCCGATCCCATAGCGCATCCGGGTGGCCCGCCATCTTGTGGCTGGCCGCCGCACCGGCGTTGTTGACCAGGATCTCGACCGCACCCAGCCGGGCCTCGATGGCGGCATGCAGCGCGGCGACCTGTTGAGCGTCCGTGACGTCACAGGTCACCGCGACGGCCTGCCCGTCCGCCGCCGTGATCTCGCCGGCCACCGCCTCGATCTCGTCCGCGCTGCGCGCGCTCAGCGCCAGGCACGCCCCGGCGCGGGCGAGTTCCAAGGCGATGGCCCGTCCGATCCCCCGGCCGGCACCGGTCACCAGGGCCACGCGTCCTTCGAGCGGCCGCACGCTCGCGCTTGCTTCGTTCACTCGGCTTCCCCCGTAGCTGCTTTCCTCGTTGCGATCGGTTCTCGAGGGCTCGTTCCGACGACCGCCGCGTCGTCGACCGCCGCGTCGTCGACCGCCGCGTCGTCGACCGCCGCGTCGTCGTCCGCCGGGTCGATCTCCGCCGTGTCGATGGCCGCGCCGTCCTCGCTCAGCGCGCGACCGTCCAGGGCGATGCGCTCGGCCAGCATATGCGGGTCGAGGGGCTCGGCGCTGCGGAAGCCGACCGGCACCTCGATCTCGGCTTCGGGCCCGGCCGCCGAGCGGCGGCCGGCGAAGTCATAGGCTCGCAGCCGGTAGGCATAGCGGTTGCCGGCCAGGGCCAGGCGGTCGACATGATGCCGCCCCGGGGCATTGGTCAGGTGCTCGAAGTCGCCCCGGTTCACGCGGCGCTGGATCTCGTAGCCGTAGACGCCGGCCGCGCCTTCGGCCGCCGGCCAGCGCAAGGCGACGCCCCCGTTCGGTCGGAGTCGCGCTTCGAGCGCGGCATCCTCCGGCCAGCCGGGGGTCGAGATGCCCTCCGGGCCCGGATCCGGCGCGTGGCGGGCGCCCTTGGGCCAGAGCACGCAGCGCACCTCGCGGAAGCGCTCGTCCAGGGCCTTGCAGACATTGCCATAGACGCATCGAACGATGCGGTCCTGGCGTCCGATTCGCAGCTTGCGCGGCCAGTCCGGGTCGGCCAGGAGGGCCCGGGCCAGGCCGATCAGGTCAGCGTCGCCGGCCGCCAGGAGCCGCTCGGCCACCTCGGGCGTCGGGATCTTGCCGGCTGCGACCACCGGCGTCGGATGCCCCTGGGCGCGCAGGAAGTGACGCAGGCCGCGGGCGAGGTAGGCGTTTGGGGCATCCGGATACTGGGCGGCCGGCATGGTGCGATCGCCCGAGTAGCCGGTGTAGGGGTAGAGCGGCTCGCCCTCCACCGGCAGGGCGTCCTCGAACTTGCCGCCGGCCGAGAGCGAGAGGTAGTCCGCGCCCAGTTGCGCCAGGCGCAGGGCGATCAATCGGCTCTCGGTCAGTCCGTAGCCGTCCTTGATGCACTCCTCGGCGTCGAAGCGGATGCCGATCGGATAGTCCTCGCCGACCGCCGCGCGCACGGCCAGGAGCACCTCGCCGGGCAATCGCAGGCGGCTCTCCAGGCTCTGCCCGCCGTAGGCGTCGTGCCGGCCATTGCGCCGCGAGAGGAAGCTGGAGAGGGTGTAGGCGTGGGCCATGTGCAGCTCGACCGCGTCGTAACCGGCCTGCCGCGCGCGCACTGCCGCCCGCGCGTAGAGCCCCGGGATGGCCTCGATGTCCTCGGGCGCGAGCATGGACACCGTCTGCCGCCAACCGCTTCGCGAGATCTTGAGGAAGTGGATGATCTGCAGGGCCACCTTGCTCGGGCCGGCCGCGTGCACGGCATCGACCAGCCGGCGATGGCCCTCGATGAAGCGATCCTCCCCCAAGCGCAAGAGCGGCCCGCTGCGCGCCCGATGCACGGCGGTGGCCTCGACGACGATCAGGCCGGCCTCGCCGCGCGCGAAGCGCCGATAGCGATCGACGATCGGGTCATTGACATAACCATCCTCGCCCGAGAGCCGCGTCACCATGGCGGTCAAGAGGATGCGATTGGGCAGGCGCAATTCGCCGAGCTCGAAGGCTTCCAGCAGTTGCATCCGGGCCGGTGGCTCCTGGCTGCGGTCGGCGCGGGTCTGGCCGGCTATCATACCGGCGCTCGAAGGGCGGGGTCAACGCGCTCGCGCCGGGACCCTGCAGGGCGCATTGAACCCAAATCGGGGTCGGATGGTATGGTAGCCCGGTCGTCGGACCGGCATCGAGAAGACCGGCCGGCTCGCCTGCCGCCCGGGAAGGACCAGGAAGAGAAGGAACATGAGCCAAGCAAGGGATTCGGAGCTTCTGGCGGACTGGCGTGCCTTGTCGCGCGCTCTGCCGGACCATCACGAGGCGCTGACGGCCGGTCGGAGCGAGGACTTCGAAGCGGCCGTCGCCAGCCTGCCGGCCATCGAGGCCGAGGCCCTTGCCCTTCTGGACGACGAGTCGGCCTTGTTGGCCGCCCTGGACGTCCTGATGGTCGAGGCTTCCGCCAGGCGTCACGGCCTGCCGATCGAAGGCAATGCGCTGGAGGCCAGCGCGCGCGCGGTGGCGGCACGCTCCGGACTGCAGCCCATCCTCTCCTACCCGCTGTACATCCGCAACAACCCGCCGGAGATCGATCGCATCCGGCGCTTCACCCGGCTCGAGGCCGAATATCGCTTCATCCGCATGCACGCCGCCATCGAGGATCGCTTCGACGAGCTCATCGAGCGCCTCGAGCGGATCTTCGACAGCCGGGAGCCGCGCCTGGCCTTCCGAGATCACCACCCCGCCTTGCTCGAAGGTCTTCGCAGCTGCAATCGGATCATGTCGGGCTTTCGCAGCCCGGTGCGCATGCCGCACGAGGATTTCTACGAGGGCTTCCGGCCCTATTACGACGCGCGCTACGATCGCCAGAGCGGTGACCTGCTCCTGGAAGGTCCGAGCGGTTTGCAGTCCTTCACCTACCGCATCATCGCCATGCAGCTGGGCTACCGCGATCGGATGCTCGACGGATGGACCCGGCGCATCGGCCACTACCATCCGCCGGCGGTTCGCGAGCGCCTGGCGCGGGTGATGGACGCGCGCGACGCGGGTCGCAACCTCTGCGCGACGGTCGCCGACCCCATCCTGGGCGCCCGGCCCGGGCTGCCGCGCCTGCATCCGGCCTACGCATCCCATCTGCCGGCCCTGATCTCGCTGGCCGAACGGGGCGGCTTCGTGGCGGCCGACGTCCTGCCGAGCTTGGTTGCCCACGGTCTACAGCTGGGCCAGTGGCCGGCCGAGATGCCGCCCCGGCCCGAGGTGGCGCCGGTCGAGCCCCCGGTGGGGCTGGACGATCAGGACCGTGCCGACTTGTCGCGGCTGGCCGAGCTGGAAGCGGCCCTCGTCGGCATGCACCTGGAGCATGCCGCCACGGCCGCCGAGCAGATCGGCGCGGCCCGCGGCACCGGCGGAACCTCGGGCGTCGAGTTTCTCCTGGTGGCCACCTTCCGGCGGGCCTTTCCCGCCCTCTGGCAGAGTGGGCTGGGCGAAGAGCTTGCCTCCGAGCTCGCCGGGAAGCGCCCACCGCGCGCCGCGGCGGCCGGCAGGTGATCGCCCAATTCGCCCGCCGCCTGCTGGGCATGCTCGGCGTCCTCTGGGCCATCAACTCCCTGGCCTGGATCCTGACCGAATGGCTGCGCGTGGTCCAGAGCCAGCAGCGCAGCTTCTTCGATCTGCCGGCCGCGCTCGCCGGCTACCTCGACTACCTGGCCGGTATCCCGCGCGGCGATCTGGGCCAGATGCCCGGCGGTGACCGCGAGCCCATCCTGTCCGTGATCCTCGAGGCCCTGCCCAAGAGCCTCCTGCTCCTCGGGCTGGCGGTCGCGGTGGCCGGCCTGGGCGGGCTGGTCCTGGGCTACCTGGCGGTGGACCAGGATCGACGCCGAGCGCGCACGCTGGCCCTGGTTGCCAGCGTGCTTGGTTTCTCGATGCCGGCCTTCTACGTCGGCATCATCGGTTTGCAGGCCGGCTACAGTATGCGGCGTCTCACCGGTAGCGACCTCTGGGTGATGCCCTCGGGCGGTTTCGGTTTGGACGATCACCTGATCCTGCCGGTCCTGGCCCTGGCCGCGCGGCCCCTGACCGAGATCGCGCGTCTGACGGCCGAGCTGACGGCCGAGGAGCTGGGCTCCAACCACGTGCGCACCGCCCGTGCCAAGGGCCTCCCCTGGCGATTGGTCTTGCTCCGGCACGCCCTGCGCAACGCCCTGGCCACGGTGGTCACGGCCGTCGGCGGGGCGACGCGCTACCTGATCAGCTCCCTGGTGGTGGTCGAGGTCTTTTTTCTCTGGCCCGGCGTGGGACGCCTGTTGGCCCGGGCTATCGCGCCGCGCAGCGACGGCCGACCCTCCTTCGCGGTGCTCTTCGAGCCCGATCTCGTGGCCGGCCTGGTCACCAGCTTGGCCTTCATGGCCTTGTTGGTCGGACTCTTGACCAGCCTGGCCGCACCGCGCCTCGATCCTCGCCAGGGCCGGATGGAGGCCGGATGAGCGAGGATCGATGGGCCGACGACGCCGCCAAGGAGTGGTTTGGTCCGCCGAGTGAGGACGCGCCGGCCAACGCGCCCCGGGCTCGCTCGACTCCGCCGCCTGCCGAGGTCGAGACCTCCGAGCTGATCTCGACCGTGCCGACTCGGAGACGAGGCGCCCGCGGTCGCCTGGACAACTGGCCCTTGTGGCTGGGCGCGATCGCGCTCTTGTCGATGTGCGTCCTGGCGATCGGCGCCCCCTGGCTGGCGCCCCACGATCCGATGGACGAGCATGCCTTCGTGGTCGACGAGGAGGGGGGCTACCACTGGAAGCCCTTCGCGCCCGGCGAGGTGGACGGCTTCCCGCTGGGCACCGACTTCGACGGCCGGGACGTGCTCAGCCGGCTGATCTGGGGCCTGCGCCCCACCCTGGTCCTGGCCCTGGTCACCGCCCTGGCGCGCATCCTGATCGCGACGCTGCTGGGGATTGTTGCGGGCTGGAACCAGGCCTGGCTGGGCCGCGGCGTGGCGGGCCTGATGCAGACGGCCGGCGCCGTGCCGCTGCTGGTGATCGCCATCGTGCTGCTCTACCTGCTCGGCGGGGACATGTCGACCGGCGATTTGGTCCTGGCCCTGGCGGCGACGGGCTGGGCCGGCACCAGCTACCTGGTAGCCAGCCGGGTTCGCGCGCAGCGTTCGGCGGGCTACATCGAGGCAGCGCGGGCGCTAGGGTCCAGTCCCCTGGGCATTCTGCGGCGCCACGTGCTACCTCATCTGGCCGGCCTCTTGCCCATGCTGGCGGCCTTCGAGATGGCCGCCGTGCTCTTGGTGCTCGGCGAGCTGGGCTTCCTGGGCTTCTTCCTGGGCGGTGGCGAGACGCGCGGCATGGCACGCGGCGACGACCCGGGCTCGTGGCTGGTGACCATCCCGGGTCAGCCGGAGCTCGGTCAGATGCTGAGCATGGGCTGGGAGAACTTCTTCCAATCCAAATGGTTGTCGCTTTGGGCCGGCCTGGCCTTCGTGCTGGCGGTGGCCAGCTTCATGTTGCTCGGCGAGGGCCTGCGCCGCGCCGCCCGCGCGCGGGAGCGCTGAGCTCCCTGGATTCCAGGGGGCGGAGCAGCGCCCGGACCGGGGCGGCATCCGCACCGCGTACGCGGATGGGCGCCGCCGCCAGCTGGTAGTCGCCGGGCTCGAGATCGGCCAGCCACAGGTTTTCCAGCAGCATCGCCCCGATGCCGAAGAGCCGCTTGTGGTTGCGCATCTCGCGGCTATCCAGGGCGTCGAAGGAGGGTAGGTTCAAGCCCAGCAGGCGCGGCCGGAGCCAGGCCAGCAGCTCGAGCGCCTCCGGATCGAGCACGGGGATCCGATCCGGGAAGTTGCGGCCGTCGTATTGCAGCGGCGTGGCGATCAGGATCCGAGCGGCGCTGGCTCGGCCTTTCAGGGCCTCGATGCCCAAGGACTGGAGCTCGGCCTTGGTGATCGCCTCCCGGTCCGCGCTGCGCAGCAAGTGGCAGGGCCCGACGAAGGCGTCGACGGGCAGCCGGTCCACGCCCGGCGCGCCGGCCAAGACATGCGCCGGCGCGTCCGCGTGGGTGCCGGTGTGGAGGCAGCAGTCCAGGCGGCCGACGGTGACGGCATCGCCGTCCTCGATGCGCGTCAGCGCTTCGAGGCGGGGCCGGTCCAAACCGGCCCAGGCCACCGACTCGGGCTCGATGGTCAGGCTGGCGTCGATCCAGGCGTTCGTCGTCATGGGCGCTTGCCTCGTATGTCAGGTCTCCGCGGGCCCGGGTCCGGCGGCGGGTTTTGGCGCGACTGACCTATAATAGCCGGCGCTCGCGCGGCGGGCGCCGGTCGTCCCTCGCGAGGCGGTCGGATCGAGGCGCCTCCTGGCTCGGCCAGTCGAGACGAGGAACTCATGCATATCGGCATCATCGGCCTGCCCAACAGCAGCAAGACCACCGTCTTCAACGCCCTGACCGGCGGCAGTGCCGAGACGGCCGGCTTCAGTTCCGGCCGCTTCTCCGTCCAGCACGCACTGGTCGAGGTGCCAGATCCGCGCTTCGATGCGCTGGTCGCCTGCTTCGAGCCCCCCAAGCGCGTCCGCGCCCGGGTGGAGTACCACGACATCGCCGGCCTGGCCAAGGGCATGGGCGAGGGAGGGCTGTCCGGCGAGATCCTCAATGCCGTGGCCCAGAACGATGCCCTGCTGCACGTGGTTCGGGCTTTCGAGGACCCCGATGTGCTGCATCCGGAACTGGAGGTCGATCCACGGCGCGACGTCGAGTTGGTCGACACCGAGCTGCTCCTGGGCGACTTGGCCATCGTCGAGCGGCGCATCGAGCGCCTGCAAGACCAGCTGGTCAAGCCCAGGGGCAAGCTGGACCGGGTGGAGGCCGAGGCCGAGCTGGCGCTGCTCGAGCGGCTCCGGCTGGCGCTCGAGGCCGAGACCCCGGTGCGCGATCTCGAGCTGGAGGCGGCCGACGAGAAGCGCATCCGCGGCTTTCAGCTGCTTTCGGCCAAGCCCATCCTGATCGTCCTGAACACCGGGGACGAGGCGGTCGAGCGGGCCGAGGACATCCTGGAGTATCCGCATCGCAAGAGCCAGGTGCTGTGCATCCAGGGGCGTCTGGAGATGGAGCTGGCTCAGATGGAGGCCGAGGAGCGTCGCGACTTCCTCGAGGAGTACGGCATCGGCGAGCCGGGCCTCGATCGGGTGATCCGGCACAGCTATCACCTCTTGGGGCTGCAGTCTTTCTTCACCGCCGGTGAGCGCGAAGTGCACGCCTGGACGATGCAGCAGGGAGGGACGGCGCTCGATGCCGCCGGCACCATCCACTCCGACTTGGCGCGGGGCTTCATCCGGGCCGAGGTGCTGCCCTGG
>CAZJWJ010000034.1:0-39774 GCA_964549495.1 uncultured Anaerolineales bacterium
GGCGTTGGGCAAGCTCGCCCGCGCAGATCAAGAGGGCCGTGCGTCGATCGGCGCCGCCCCCGGTCAGGGTCAGGCAGCGATCGATCCAGAAGCGCCCTTCACCGAACGGGCCGTGATGCCTCCAGATGGCCGACAGGGCGGAGGCCATCCGTTGCGCGACCTCGACTTCCGATCGGCGTATCGAGCGCTCGAGGACCGCGATGGCATCGTCCCGGATTGGTAGTCGGGACAGGCCACCCATGGCATCCGGCTGACCAGCAGCTTCGGCGGTCCATCGCTCGACCCGCAGCAAAACGTGCTTGGCGTGCCGCCGCTCCAGCCTTCGCCAGGACGCCTCGTCGACGTCTTGGCGTGCATGGTGTCGCACCATGGAAGGCAGTCTATGGCCGGTTCCGGAGGCCCGAGTCTGGACGAGGAAGGCCTCTCGCAAGGTCTCGATGATGTCGGGAATCCGGTCATGTGCCGGCCCGGATCGCCCGGCCGAAGCAGCACAAACCGCCTGCACATCCTCGACGTTGAATTCGCCACGAAACACCGTGAGTCGACCGAGCAGATCGCGCGCTCGATCGTCCAGGGCGTCTCGACTCGAACGCAGTGCGGAGTGCAGTGCCCGCGGCAATCGGTCCGAAGCCTGGCCTTCGGTCGAAGGGTCGGACGGTCGCTGAGCGATCTCGGCGCTGACTTGCGCCAGCGAGACCTGGCAGGCCCGAGCGGCCGCCAGTTCGATCGCCAAGGGCAGACCGTCGAGCTGGCGACAGAGCCGGCAGATGACGGGGACGAGGTCCGCCGAGATCGGAAAGTCGGGTCTCCGCTCTCGGATCCGGGCGATGAGCAGCCGGGCAGCATCGAAGCGTAGGACCACCTCGAGTGGCGCCTTCGTATCGACGCTACCCCAGCCGAGCGCCCCGATCTCGAGCTCCAGGGCATCGTCTTTGTCCCAGCTCGCTCGGCAGGTCTCCAGCACCACCAGCCGGGGACAGGCCTGGAGCAGCCAGTCGACGAATTCGATATCCGACCGTGATCTGTGTGCCATGCCATCGAGCACCAGCAGGCTCGAGTCATCGGCGAGAATCTCGGTGATGCTCGGGCGCAAGCGAGACGCCTCGATGCCCTGGAGACCGATGGACTCGGCGACCGCATCCGCCAGACCGCGGCCCGGACCCAGGGACTCGCATTCTACCCAGTAGGCACGGTCCGAGAGCGGCGTCATGCCGGGGAGCCGTTGGAGAAGTCGATGCGCGATCCGGCTCTTGCCGACACCCGCGGCTCCGACGAGGCGCAGGTGTCGATGCCTGCGCAAGGCAATCCGGAGTCGATCGAGCTCGACATCCCGGCCGACGAAGACCCCTTGGAAGCGCTGCTCATCGTCCCGGTCCAGGTTCGGAGCCTCGTGGACAGGCTCGATGCGCTGGAGCGATCGTTCGGCCTCGAGCTCGGTCGCGCGCAAGGCCTCGGACAGCAGTCGATGTCCGCGATCGAGCCTGCGCCGCAGCGTTCGCCGCGACAGCTCGAGCATCTTGGCCAATTCCAGCAAGGTCGAGCGATCCGCATCGAAGTAGCGCTGCCGGAGCAGTCCCCAGGCCTCGCGATCCGCGTCACAGGCTTCGAAGTCCTGCCGGAGTTCGGTGCGCGTCACATCCGGCCGGCTCGGGCCGACGCACACGACCCGGTCTTCGCCGCGCAGCTCGGCCAGCTGAGCTTCGACGATCGAGGCCATTCGCTTGGCCAGCAGATGGGCCGCGGTCGCCGGTGAGGCGGGCAGGCCCTCGCGCTGCACGATCTGATGCAGCTGACGGAGATCGACGAGCGGAGATCCATCCAAGGACTGCGCGCTGCGAATCCGCTTCAGCGCGTCGCGAACCGATTCCTCCGTGATGGACTCGACGGGCATCTCGTGGCTCCTCGGAACGAGGCTCGACATCCTGACACCATTGTACCACGAGGTGTTGTCCACTTTTCGCCCACCGCGAGCGAGACCTCGGCCGTGGTCCAATTCGGCATTCGCACCGCAGCCGATCGTCAAAGAATGCTCGCGAACTGTCTTCGTGGTCCATGTCGATGACCGCGAGAGCCAAGGCCAAGGCCAACCGCTTCCAATCCAAGTGTCCACATTCTGTCCCGATTCGTGGGCGCGCGCCCACGGCCTGCGGCTAGCCTCCTTCGTGCGCCGCGCCAATCGACGTCCGCGAGCGAGGCGCAACGGCGAGTGCCGATGTCAAGTCGCGGACGGGAAGCGGATGAACGGAGGACTGTTCATGTCGAATCGACACCCGATACGTGCAGCATTGCTCACCCCATTGCTGTTGCTGGTGGCCGTCAGCATGGTCGTGGCTGCGGCAGGAGACCTGGATACAAGCTTCAGTTCGGACGGCCTTGGCTTTGCCGACATGGTCAACGCGTCCACCAGCCACTCGATCGTCGAACAGCCGGCCGATGGCAAGCTGATCGCGGTCGGCTTCACCGGCACTCCGAATCTCGTCGGCGCTGTGTCGCGATTTCATGCTGACGGGGAGCCCGACCTGGACTTCGGCAACGACGGCCTGGTAATGGTCGAGCTCGGCAGCAACTTCACCGAATTTGCAGAGGCTGCCGTGCAGAGCGATGGCAAGATCGTCGTCGTGGGCCGCGCCGATACGCCCACGTCGAGCCAGCGCAACCATTGGACGATGGTTCGATTGAATCCGGACGGAAGCCTGGACACAAGCTTCGGCACCGACGGGATCGTACTCCAGACCTCGCCCGGCTTCGGAATCGCCTACGATCTTCACATCATCGAGGGCGGTGTAGACGATGGCAAGATCCTGGTGACCGGTTCACTGGGCTCCAGATTTGCCCTCGCGAGATACAATCCGGACGGGAGCCTGGACACGAGCTTCGGTAGCGGCGACACGAACAACGTCGGTACGGTGCCTGGCATCGTCCAGACCGAGTTCGGCGCCGTTGCCGTCAGTTTCGGCATGGAGGTCCGATCGGACGGCAAGATCATCGTCGCTGGCAATGTCTTCCTCACCGCTGGTAGCACGTCGGACGCGGCGGTCGCACGCTACGATGCCGATGGCCACCTGGATGTGACCTTCGGCAGCGGTGGCCTGGGCACGCTGGATGCCGGTGAGAACGAGAGCGTCTTGGACGTGGCGCTTCAGTCCGATGACAAGATCGTCGTCGCGGGCCGTCACGCCCCGGTCGGCATATCAACCTACGATGCCCTGGTCGCGCGCTTCGATGCCAACGGTGCGGTGGACACCACCTTCGACGGCCCTGTCGGCGAGGACCTGTCCGGTACGGCGGACGGCTACTGGCTCTACGATCAGGGGACGCCGGGCGCGGGGCAAGAGTCCTTCGAACGCGTCATGATCCAACCGGACGACGCGCCCGATCCCGAGCGGATCCTGGTTCTGGGTGCGGGTGGCGACTGTGGATCCTGTCAGATCCTCGCCCGCTTGGACATCGCCGATGGCGGACTCGACGCGAGCTTCGTCGACGACCTGGCGACCGATAGCGCGGGCTTCACGCCGCCGACTGGCATGGTGTTCTCCAGGATCTCCGATCCGGCCAACGTGTTCTTCACCAACGGCGAAGGTCTGGCGATCCTCGAGGTCGGGAGCGAAGCAGGCAAGATCGTCACCATCGGAGCCAGCGGCGGCGGAATCGGGCTGGGTAGCACCCCGGTGGCCATCGCCCGCTTCGATGAGAACGGTGGCATCGACACGAGTTTCGACATCGCCTCGGATGCTACCGGGCCTGGTTGGGGACGCGTGACCTATACGCATCTCCAGACAGCGGACTCGCGCGCTCTGGCGATCAACATGGCCGGCGAGGTCTTTCAGGCCGGGCGTACACGCATCAACGGCGATTCTCGGATGAGCGTCACCAAGTATGCCTGCAATGGCGCAACGCAACTTCCCTTCGCCGCGGATCGAATCCACCGCTCCTTCGATATCCCCGGCGGAGCAGAGTTCGCCAACGACATCGCCATTCAGAACGATGGCAAGGTCGTCCTTGTCGGTACGCACACGGCCTACGGTTCGCCAGTCGGCGTACTTGCCGCGATGCGCTTCGATCCAACCACCAAGTTGCTCGATCCCGGCTTTGGCACGGACGGCTACGTGACCGTGGACCTGCCGGGCTCGAATGATGTCGGCAATGCGATCGCAATCCAGCCGGATGGCAAGATCCTCCTCGGCGGTGACACGGGTAGCGCCACCGGCAAGGACATCGGAGTGGTCCGGCTGAATGCGGATGGAAGTCTGGACACTAGCTTTGACGGCGACGGCATCGCCACCGTCGACGTGGCGGGCGACTCCGACCACGGCTTCGATCTGGGCCTTCGTGCCGACGGAAAGATCTTGATTGGTGGCTATTCCCGGATCGCAGGTGAATTCGACCTGACCGTGGTGCGCCTGAACTCGGACGGCAGCCTGGACACGGGCTTCGATTCGGACGGCATCGTCACGCACGATCTGTCCGGTCCGGACGAGCGGGCCTATGCGATGGCGGTGCACGGCGATGGCAGCATCAGTCTAGTCGGTGACATCTCGCCCGATGCCTCCAATTCCACCCTCTTGACCCAGGATCTGCTAGTGGTTCAGCTGGAGGCGGACGGCAGTCTGGATACCAGCTTTGACGGAGATGGATGGCTGCAACAAGAGATCCTCGGCATCGATGCCGGCACGGATGTAGAGCCGATGCCCGATGGGCGAATCGTCGTCACCGCCCGGACGAACGCCACCGCTCCCAACGGCGGCGTGCCAGCCCAGGACTTCATGATCTACCGCTATCTGAGCGACGGTTCGCTCGACAGCAGCTTTGGCACGGGCGGCTTGGCCCGCGTGGATCATCCCTACGTTGGCACGAGCATGGGCGACGCCGCTTGGTCGGTGGCGGTGCAGGTGGATGGCAAGGTCATTGCGGGAGGACAGAGCTTCCGCGTTGGCTTCTCCGAGAACTTCTTTACCATCGCGCGGGTCGACGGAGATCCGATCGTGTCGCAGCCGGCCTCCACCGGCGCGCTCTACGGCCTGCATGGATACCTTTCCGTTCCGCTGTATCGCAATGGCCTGGCCACGCTGGTCGAGATCGACCCGACGAGCGGCGAGGTGATCCCGATCGGTCCGACCTGTCTGGAGCGCTTGGCGGCCATCGCCATCGACGCGGACGGGCAGATCTTCACCGCCGATCAGGGCTTGCTGACGAGCTCCAAGCTCTACACCTTGGATGCGGCGACCGGAAGCTCGACCCTGGTAGGAACGATCGGGATCGAGAACATCACCAGCCTGAACTTCGGGCCTGACGGAACGCTCTACGCGACCGTGATCCCGCAGGGAGCTTCGACCGATCAGTCGCTTTACGAGATCGATCCGGACACGGGCGCGCCGACGCACTTGGCCAACCTGAGCCTTCCGGCACAGGGCATGGCCTTTGCTCCCAACGGTGATGCCTACGTGACCTACAACGACGGGCCCAGCGGCGGCCAGGACTACCTGGGCAGTCTGGATCTCGCCACCGGCATCGTCACGCCCATCGGTAGCACCGGCCAGCTGAACATGCAGGAGATCACCTTCGGCATCGGCGGTGAACTCTACGGGACCAATGCGAACACCGGCGAGTTCTTCTCGATCGACTCCAGCACGGGAGCCGCAACGCTGGTCGGCGAGTATGGCCCGGGCCTCGAGCCGATCGGCCCGATCCAAGTCGCCAGCAGCTTCGACCAAGACGGCGACGGGGTACTCGACGTCGACGACGTCTGCCCCTCGGTCTACGACCCGGATCAGACCGACACGGACGAGGACGGTCAGGGCGACGCCTGCGACACCGATGACGACGACGACGGTGTGCTCGATGTCGACGACAACTGCCCGCTCGTCTACAACCCGGATCAGGCTGATGTCGACAACGATGGCAAGGGCGATGTCTGCGATCCGCCGCCAGTGATCACGAGCTTCACAGCCGACATCGAGCCGGTGATCAGCACCGACACGGTCCAAGCCAGCGCAGAATTCACCGACGCAGATGACGACGAGCCGCATGTTGCCAGCATCGACTGGGGTGATGGCACTAGCTCGAGCGCCACGGTCGATCAGAGCGCGAACAGCGTGAGCGGT
This sequence comes from uncultured Anaerolineales bacterium, assembly GCA_964549495.1. Classification (GTDB taxonomy): domain Bacteria; phylum Chloroflexota; class Anaerolineae; order Epilineales; family Epilineaceae; genus JACKBJ01. Next base: position 6,102 of record CAZJWJ010000034.1, read on the forward strand.
AGCCACGACTACGACGAGCCCGGGGTCTATCTGTTGACCCTTACGGTCACCGACGATGATGGCAACGTGGATACAGAGACATTCCGCTACGTCGTCGTCTACGATCCGAATGGCGGCTTCGTAACCGGCGGTGGTTGGATCAACTCGCCGGAAGGCGCCTACGTGGCAGATCCAGAGTTGAGCGGCAAGGCGAACTTCGGCTTCGTGGCCAAGTACGTACCGGGTGAGAACTTGCCGCAAGGCAACGTCGAGTTCCATCTGAAGATCGCCGGGTTCAACTTCCATTCGAGCGAATACGAGTGGCTGATGGTGAACCACTTCAAGGCCAAGTTCCGGGGCGTCGGCACCGTCAACGGCGCTGGCAACTACGGCTTCATGGTCAGCGTCATCGACGAAGCGAACACCGCGAGCACGGACGTGGACCTATTCCGAATCAAGATCTGGGACAAGGACGACGACGACGCCTTGGTCTATGACAACCAGATCGAGTGTGGCAGCCAGGAAGAGAACGCCGATCCCTGCACCGCGCTCGGTGGTGGCAACATCAAGATTCACAAGCCGTAGGCCCGCGCTCGGTCTGGTGATTCCGCCGGACTAGCGCCAAGCCTCATTGACCGGCCGGTCCTCGCGATTCGCGGGGGCCGGCCGCTTCATCTCGATCCGACTGCGATTCAGCTATCCAATCCGATCGACTGCTCGCGCGCTTGTTCGCGGAAGTGAGCGATGCCTCAACCCCGTTCGGCCTCGACCTCGACGATGCGCTCGAGCGCGGTTCGCAGCGGCGGCAGCCATTGATCCGGCCGGCCCGCCAAGGGCAGGCTCACCTGGAACTTCCCGAATCGCGGCGCCGGCCCCAGCCGCGCCTTGAGCCCTACCCGGTCGACCGCATGCCGCTCCGGCCAGCGCACCACCGCGAAGTTGCCCTCCTTGGCCACGCTCTTGGCGCCGGCCAGATGCGCCAGCACCCGCAGCCAGAGCACGTCGATCAAGAACTGCACCTCCCAGGGCGGCGCCCCGAAGCGGTCGCGCAATTCGCTCTCGATCTCGCGCACCTGCTCCAAGCTCGTCGCGCCGGCCATGCGGCGATACAGGCGCGTCCGCTCGCCGGTCTCCGGTACATAGCGCTCCGGTAGGAAGGCGTCCACCGGCAAGTCGACCGTCGGCAGGGTGCCCGGGTCGATCTCGGCCAGCTCGCGGGCGATCTTGTCCTCGCCCTCCGGCGCGTCGGCGCGCAACGTCTTGATCGCCTCGGCCAGGAGCCGGGTGTAGAGATCCAAGCCGATCGCCGCCACCTGGCCATGCTGCCGGGCCCCCAAGATCTCGCCGGCCCCGCGCAGCTCTAGGTCTCGCATCGCGATCTGGAAGCCGGCGCCCAGCTTCTCCGTCTCGGCCATCGTGCGCAGTCGCTCCCGCGCCTCTTCCTGCATCTCGAAGGTGGCCGGGTGCAGGAAGTAGGCGTAAGCCCGCTGCGCGCTGCGTCCTACCCGGCCGCGCAGCTGGTGCAACTGGGCCAGGCCGAAGCGGTCCGCGCGGTCGACGATCAGGGTATTGGCATTGGGAATGTCCAGCCCGCTCTCGATGATGCTGGTGCAGACCAGGACGTCGATCTGCCCCCCGACGAAGTCGAGCATGGCGTGGGCCAGGTCCGACTGGCTCATCTGCCCGTGCGCCACGCCGATGCGCGCCTCGGGGATCAGGTTCTCCAGCTGGGCGGCGATGGCGTCGATCGAGCGCACCCGGTTGTGAACGAAGAAGACCTGCCCGCGCCGGCCCATCTCGCGCCGGATCGCCTGGCGCACCAGGCCCTCGTCGTAGGGCCCGACGTGCGTGACCACCGGCAGCCGCTCCTCCGGCGGCGTGTCGATGGTCGTCAGGTCGCGAAGGCCCGTCAGGGCCATGTGCATCGTGCGCGGGATGGGCGTGGCCGTCAGGGTCAAGGTGTCGACCGACTCGCGCAGCTGCCGCAAGGCCTCCTTGTGCTTGACCCCGAAGCGCTGCTCCTCGTCGATGACCAAGAGCCCCAGGTCCTTGAAGCGAACGTCCTGGCTGAGCAGCCGATGCGTACCGATGACGATGTCCAACTCGCCGGAGGCCAGCTTGTCGATGATGAGGCTCTGCTGCTTGCGCGTCCGAAAGCGCGAGAGCATGTCGATGCGCACCGGGAAGGCCATCATGCGCCGGGTGAAGGTCTCGAAATGCTGCTGGACCAAGACCGTCGTCGGGGCCAGGATGGCCACTTGCTTGCCGTTCATCACCGCCTTGAACGCCGCGCGCAAGGCCACCTCGGTCTTGCCGAAGCCCACGTCGCCGACCACCAGGCGGTCCATCGGCCGCTCCGACTCCATGTCGCGCTTGACGTCCTCGATGGCCTTGAGTTGGTCCTCGGTCTCGACGAAGGGGAAGGCTGCCTCCATCTCGGCCTGCCAAGCCGTATCCGGCACGAAGGCCGCCCGCCGGGCCCGCTCGCGGCGGGCGTAGAGCTCGAGCAGCTCGCGGGCGATGTCCTCGACCGCCTTCTTGGCGCGCTTCTTGGCCCGCTCCCAGTCGGCCGTGCCCAGACGGGTGACCGAGGGCTCGATCTCGCCGGTGCCCACGTAGCGCGCCACCCGGTCGGCTTGGTGCGTCGGCACGAAGAGCATGTCGCTGGCCGCGTACTCCAGCTTGAGATAGTCGCGTTCGACATCGCCGACCTGCATGCGCTCGATGCCCACGAAGCGCGCGATGCCGTGCTCGATGTGCACCACGAAATCACCCGGCGCGTACTCGCTGAAGTAGTCGACCTTGCGGCCCGGATCGGCGGCGCGAGACTGCCGCCGGCGGTAGGGCATGCGCCAGCCGAAGAGCTCGCCGTCGGTCAGCAGCCGCAGGGTGAGGCCCCGGCCTTCACCGCCCGCCGCGGGCTTACCGCCCGGTCGGACCCTTCCCGATTCCCCGTCCAGCGCGCCCTCCAGCACCCAGCCTTCGCCCAAGGCGCCCTGCACCACCGCCAGCCCGCCCGGACCCGGCGCGCTGGGCAGGCGCTCGCTGACCGTCACGTGCAGACCCAGCCGCTCGAGCATCTCGACGATGCGCGGAGCCTGCCGCGAGACCACCACCATGGCCTCGCCCTCCTCGGTGCGCTGGGCGATGTCCATCACCGCCTCCTCGATGCGGCCGCCGAAGGTCTCCGGCCGCGAGAAGCAGCCGGCCAGCGCATGCCGCTGGCCATCGCCCTTGACCTGGCCGACCAAGAGTCGCCGATGCCGCGCCAGCCCCGCCTCCATGTCGCGCCAGCTCGCCAGGGGCGAGGCCGGCCAGTCCGGCGGCAACTCGCCGGCCTCGGCTTGGCTCTGCAGGGTCTGCACGGCCTGCTCGGTGAGCCCCTGGGCCACCGTGGCCAGCCGGTCCGGGCTGTCCAGGATCAGCCAGGCATCCTCCGGCAGGTAGTCCAGCGCGGTCGCGCCCTCCGGGTGCAAGAGCGAGGCGTAGAACTCGATGCCCTCGATCATCTCGCCGGCGGCCAGATCGCGGCCGTGACGCTCGAGCATGCTGAGGGCAAGCGGGTGCAGCCGGCGCGTGTCCAGGCCCGCCAGCCGCTCGGCCACCTCCGCGCCGCGCAAGGGCAGCGCCTCGGCGGCCGGCGTCAAGATGGCCGAATCCAGGCTGCCGCGGGAGCGCTGCGTGCCGCGATCGAAGAGGCGGATCGAATCGATCTCGTCGCCGAACCACTCGATGCGCAGGGGACGTCGCCGGGCGGGCGGGAAGACATCGACGATGCCGCCGCGGTGGGCCATCTGGCCCGGCTCGGTGACAGTGGGAACCGATCGGTAGCCCATGCGTCCCAGGCCGCGCTGCAGGTCGGTCAGACCGATTCGTTGCCCGACCTCGATGGTGCGGGTATCTGTGGCGAAGTCGGACGGCGGCAAGCTACGGAACAAGAGGCCGCGCACCGATGCCACCACGATGGGCGCGTTGCCGGGCTCGGGCACTTCGGTCCAGCGGTAGAGCGCGCTGAGGGTGGCCAGGCGCTGCTGCCGGGTGTTCGGATCCCAGGGGATGCGCTCGTAGGGCAAGGCGTCCGGCGCGGGCAGTACCTGCACCCGCTCGGGTTCGGCCAGGTAGGCCGCCATCGAGTCGGCCAGCGCGCGGGCCTCGTCCGGCTGGTCGACCAGCCAGAGCAAGGGTGCGTCCAAGTGTCGCGCCAGACAGGCCACCACGGCCGGCCGCGCCGCCCCCGGCAGGCCCAGGGGGCCCAGCACGGCATCGGGCGCGGCCGAGGTCGCCTGCTTCAGCAGCGACCCGAAGCCCGGCGCGGCCTCGACCCGATCCAACAAGCCCGACAAGCTGTACTCGCGCATGCCATCCCCGATCGCTGTCCGGCGCGCCGCGAATGCGGCGCGGCTCCGGTCATGCCGTCAATAGGCAACCGAACAGTTAAAGATAGCACGCGCGAGCAGCTGTGATCCTGCGGATCGCGACGCGATCGCGACCGGCACCCTTCTGGCGCCCGCCGCCTTGCGACCCGGGTCAGAGGTCCGAGGAGTCGGGTTCGATGTCGACCACGTACTGCAGCAGGTCGGCCTGGCTGATGATGCCGACCAGGAAGGAGTGGCCCAGATCCTGCTCGACCACCGGCAGGGCGCCGACGCCTTGCTCGAGCATCAGCCGCGCCGCCTCGCCCAGCGTGGCGGTGGGGAAGACCGTCACCGGATCCTCGGTCATCACGTCGGCCACGCGCAGGCCGCGCAGGGCCTCGACGATCTGGGCCGAAGTGCCCCAGAGGTAGGGCGAGTTGGAGGCCAGGCGCAGATCGCGGTCGCTGATGATGCCCACCAACTCGACCTCGCCGCGCCCGCTCTGCTCACGCACCACCGGCAGGTGGCGTGCCGAAGCCTCGGCCATCTGGGCCATGGCCTCGCCCAGATCCTCTTCCGGAGCGATGGTGATGATGCCCGTCGTCATGACGTCGCGTACCAGTATCGGGCCCTCGCCCATTTCGATTCCTCCATTCAGCCTTCGCTGTCGATGTGTCCGTCCCGCTAGGGTTCTTGAAGGTGCCACGGAGTCCGAGATCAGGCAACGCGGGCGGGCTCCGCTTCTGCCCGGTCAGCGGCCGGCGACGCGATGGTAGAGCCGCAGCGTCCGGCGAGCGGTCTCGCGCCAGCTGAAGCCGGCCGCGCGATCGATGCCGCGCCGGGCCAAGTCGCGGGCCAGGGCGCTGTCCCCGAGCAGGCGCGCCATGGCATGGGCCCAGGCCTCGGGCTCCTCCGGCGGCAGGAGCAGGCCGGCCTCGCCGACCACCTCCGGCAGGCTGGTGGCATCGGCGGCCAGCACCGGTGCGCCGCAGGCCATGGCCTCCAGCGGCGGCAAGCCGAAGCCCTCGTAGCGCGAGGGAAAGGCGAAGAGCGAGGCGCCGGTGTAGAGCGCCGGCAGGTCGGCCTCGTCCACCGGTCCCAAGAAGCGCGGCCGGTGCGCCTCCGGCAGGTGCTCGGCCCGCTCGCGCGCTTCCGGGTAGCGGGGATCCCAGCGCCCGGCGATCACCAAGCCGGCCGCGGCCGCCCCGGTCACCAGCTCGGGATGCGCTTCGGCCAAACGCGCCCAGGCCTCGACCAGGAGGACCAGGTTCTTGTGCGGCTTGTTGATGCCCAGATAGAGCGCGTAGCGCGGCGGCAGGTCCAGGCGCCCGCGGAGCGCTTCCACCTCGGCCGCTGGCCGCGGCCCGAAGCGCGCATCGGCAGCCAGCGGCGTGACCACCACCTGGCGGCCCGGGCCGGTCTCGGCCAGGATGTCCCGCCGGGCGGCCTCCGAGATGGTCAGGATGCCTTCGGCACCGCGCAGGGCTTGGCGCAGCGCCAGGGACAGGAGGCGCGCGCGGAGGCCCGGGACGCTGCCCGGCAGGCGCCGGCCGATCAGGTCGTAGAGCGTCAGCACCGTCGGCCGGCCGGCCCGCCAGGCGCCCATCCAGTAGGTGGCATGCCAGAGGTCGGCCCGCTCGCGGCGCAGCGCGCGCGGGATGCGCCACTGCGAGCTCGGCCCGAAGACCGGCGCGTCGACCTCGACCAGCCGCAGCGAGGGATGAGCGCCCAGCGCCGCCAGATCGTAGCGCGCGTCGGACTGGCCCGGACGGTGCACGAGCAGGATCTCGAGATCGCGGGCCCCCGCGTCCTCGCCAGGCGGCGTCTCGACCAGGCCGGCCAGGGCATCCGCGAGGTGATAGACATAACGACCAATGCCCGGAAAGTGATCGCCGATCACCCGGCCATCGATGGCGACGCGCAAGGGCACACCCGGCTGGCGCTCGGGCCCGCTCGACGCGCCTTGGACCGGCATCAGTCCGCCCGGCGGCCGATGGCGCCCATGGCGTTGGTCAGCAGCGGCCCGCCCAGGCGCTGGCTGAGCTGGCCCAGGCCGTTGAGCAGGCGCATGACGCGATGCTTGCGCGGATCGCGGTAGTGCAGGGTGCCGGCGAAGAAGACCTCCACCGGCTCGAGGCCCGATCGGGCCAAGGCCTGGCGGGCGCTGTCGGGGTCGAAATGCGAGAGATGCTGGTAGGGGATGAGGTAGGGGCCGCCATCGGGCCGGATCCGGCGCAGCAGACGGGCCTTGGGGATCTGGAATCGGGCGTTGCCGGTGTGGAAGAAGACCAGGCCCTCCGCTCGCAGCACGCGGCGGCAGGCGTCCAATACCTCCACGGGATCGTCGACGTGCTCGATGACGTCCCAGAGCGTGACGGCGTCGTAGACCGGGTCCAGGTCCAGCGAGCGCAGGTCGCCGGTATGCACCTCGAAACCGCGCGCCCGGGCCTGGTCGGCCAATCGGGGGTTGAGGTCTACGCCGGTCAGGCGCAGGCCGGCTTGGCTGCCGTAGGCCAGGAAGTCGCCCCGCGCGCAGCCCAGGTCCAGCACCCGAGCCTCCGCCGGCAGCCCGGCCGCGCGCAGGCGCTCGAGGCCCCGGTCGTAGATGGGGGCGTTGGCCACGGCCGCGTCACGCCTCGCGGCGCCGCCGGACAGGTTCTGGAAGACCTCGCCCGTCCCGCGCGGCGATACGTAGACGAAGCCGCATTGCCCGCAGCGCTGGAGGTGAAAGTCATGCCGCCGGCCGCGCCGCCGGACGCTGTCGTCGAGCAGGTGCTCCGGCTCGTCGGCGCCGCAGAGCGCGCAGCGCACCGGCGTCCAGGTGGGCTCGCCACTAGGCTCGGCGGAGCGCTCGGCGGCGCCACGCTTCGTCGATGGTACTGTCACGCTCGTCTCGCTCCTCGTCGGCGGGGCGCAGCGCGGAAGGCTCTGGCGGGAGCTCCCGCGGCGCCCGAGAGCAGCGAATCATACACCGCCTCGACGGCGCGGGCATGGACGGCCGGATCGAAGCGTGATGCCATGAGGCGCCCCGCCCGGCCCATGCGCCGCATCCGCTCGGGATCGGCCAGCAGGGCGTCCAGCTGCGCCGCCAGGGCATCCAGGTCTCCGGCCGGCACCAGGCTGCCGCTCTGGCCGGAGACCACGATCTCCGGCAGCCCGCCCTCATCGAAGCCCAGCACCGGCAAGCCGGCGGCCTGGGCCTCGGCCACCACGCGCCCGAAAGGCTCTGCTTCGGCCGCGTGGACCAAGAGCGAGAGCTCGGGCCAGAGGGAGGCCAGGTCCTCGCGCTGGCCGAGCAGATGCGCCCGACCGGCCAGCGGGCCGGCCTCGGTCATCCGCCGCAACCGCCCTGCATAGTCCAGATCGGCCCGATCCTGGCCCATCACGCGCCCGCCGATGATCAGGAAATGCACATCCGGATGGGCATCGGCCACCCGCTCCGCGGCGGCCAGGAAGCGGTGGTGCCCCTTCCAGGCGCGCAGCCGACCGACCGAGGCCACCAAGCGGCCTGGCGGCAGGCCCAAGACCGCTCGCCGCGCGGCCAGTGCGCCAGCGTCCCCTCCCTCGGTATCGAGCGCTGCCCGCTGTACGTCGGCCGGGCGCGAGGGCCGCGACGCATCTCCTGCGCTTCGCGCCCCCGTCGGATCGGCGACCGGATTGAAGATCACCCGGGCGCGCTCGGGACAGGGCAGGCTCCGGCGGACCGCCTCGGAGATGGCGATGATGGCCGCTGCCTCGCGGCAGAGCCAACGCGTGGTCGCCGACGGCGGCAGGATGTCGCGCACGTGCCAGACCAGCGGCCGGCCGGCCCATCGCGCCGCCGCCGCGGCGTAGAGTGTCGCGCGCAAGACGTTGGCGTGGATCAGGGCTGCCTGTCGACGGCGGGCCAGCGCCGACAGGGCCAGGCTGCCCCGTAGCAGGTGCAGAGCGGCCAGCGGGCTGCTTCGCAGGCGCGGCAGGGCGAGACGATGGACCTCCACTTCCAGCGCCTCGGCCCGGTCGGCCAAGGGCCCGTCGACCGCGGCCAGGATCGGGCGATAGCGGTCGCGGTCGAGTTGCTCCAATAGGCCCAGGAGGCTGTGCTCGGCCCCGCCCATGCCGGCGGCGTGATCGACGAAGAGGATGCGCCGCGCTACTCGATCGACCTCCCTCATCCGGAAGCCGAGGTTCCTTCGTCGCGATCCTGTTCCGTGCCGTCGGTGCCGGGATCTCCCTCCAGCGTCGACCGGTCGCCCAAGGCGGACTCCAGGATGCGGTAGGCGTGCAGGGTGCGAGTGACCCGCTCCGCCGGACCCGGTTCCGCGCCGGCCGGACCCCGCCAGGCCAGGACGGCGTGTTGGCTCTCCACATCGGGATGATAGCCGTGCATCGCGGCCGGGATGTTGCGCGCGAAGGTGCTGGGCCGGAAGCACATCCCCTCGTCCAGCACGGCGATGAAGTCGCCGAAGGCCGGGTTGGCGATGCCGAACTGTTCGCGCTCCTCCTGCATGATCAGGCGCGAGACGTCCGAGGAGCCGAGGTATTCGGCGATGGCCGGCCCCAGCGCCGGGTCGAAGATCCAGACCCGCAGGAGGGTGCTGTCGCTGAAGTAGAGGTAGCTGTCACGGCCGGCCGGCGCCAGATCGGTCTCGATGCGCAGCTCGACCGAGCCGTGGACATCCGCCATGCCGTGATCGCTGAGCACGAGCACTTGGCCGTCCGGATGCCGGCGCAGGAATCGATCCGACAGATCGTCGACCCAGCCGTCCAAGCGGTCTAGGTGGGCCTCCCATTCTGGGCTCGAGCGGCGATGCGCGTGGCCGATGCCGTCCAGATCGATCAGAGGCACGTAGAGTTGGGATTGGCCCTCGGCGATGGCCGTCGCCGCGCGCCGGACCACCGCCGCGTCGCGCTGGCCTTTGGTCAGACCTTCGGTCGAGATGGGCTGCAATGCGGGGTGCCGGCTGAAAATGCTGGGATGCTCGTAGCCCGGCTGGCCGACCTTCTCGCCGAGGATGGCGAATTCGCCCAGCCAGCGCAGGGGGAGGTTGGGCATGATGCGGTCGGGGCGGTAGCGGCGGGTCAAGAGGGTCTGCAGGCCGCGGTTGAGCAGGTAGGGCCGGCAGATCTTGTCCAGCAGCGGCAGCAACGCCCGATAGCGCCGGCCCGGCGCCCGCTCCGGGTCCAGCGCCCATTCGCCGAAGAAGCCCACCTCGTCCGGTGTCAGGCCGCTGAAGAGCTCCGGGTGCAGGTTGATCGAGTAGCCGAATCCCGGCCGCATGCGGGCCTTCCAGCCCCAAGCCTGCAGATAGGGCATCCGGTGCAGGTCGTCGTAGGGCAGGGCGTCGACGAAGAGGATCAGGGTCGGCGGGCTCAATGGCTTCCTCGATTCCGGTCTGCGATCGAGATGGACCGCTCCGGGGCGCAGTGGGGTCGGCGCGAGGTCATGGAGCTGCGCTCGGCGCTTCCAGGCGGTCGGACAGATCCCGCCAGGCGCCGGCCCGTCCCAGGCGGATCACCCGCCAGAAGGCGCGAGCGACCTCCAGCCGCACCGCCAGCCACGCTTCCGAGAAGGGTAGGTCGTCCAGCGCCGCTTCGCCCGGCTCCTTTTCGGATGGCAGGTTGCCTGGCGCGGCCAGCCGGGCATGATACCGGCTGGCCTGCAAGGCCTCGCGAGCCCGCGCCTCCGGGCCGGCCCGCTCGGCCAGCAGCGCTCGCTGGAGCTGGAGTAGGGCCGCGGCCAGATGCCCCTTGCGCGATCGGCGCAACCAGGCCAGGGCGGCGCCGGGACCGAGGGTGTTCGCAATCCGTACAGTCTCCCGGCCCATGGCCCACCACTCACCGCGCGCGATGGGTCGCGAGCGAAAGAGCTGCTCGCCGGCCGCGGGCAGCGCGTCGGCCAGCGCACCGGTCCAGTCCAGCGCTTCGGCTTCCAGCGCGCCGGGCGAGCGCGCGGGTTCGGCCTCCAGCCGGCGCAGCGACCACTCGAGAGCCGCGGCCAGGAAGATCACCGCGTCACGATGCGCCGCGGCCGAGTCCTCGGCCGGCGTGCAGTCGGTTCTGCGCGCCAGGCAGGCATCGAGGTATTCGGCGCTGTCTCGACCCAGCCGACGGTCCAGCCAGGTTCGGAAGGGTAGTTGGGGCTGCGCGCGCCAGAGGGCGTTGCGGCGGGCGTAGCCGGCCTCGAGGATGCCGCAGGCCGGCAGCAGCACCGTCGGCACGTCCAAGGGGTTTCGGTGGAGGCAGACGCCCCAGCTGCGGGCCTCGATCTCGTCCATCGGCCGATCGCGCAGCCAAGCAGCGGGCGTGGCTTCGGCCAGCGCCCAGAGCCGCTTGAAGAGGATCTCGCGGGTGTTGGCAATGTCCAGCATGTCGGCCGACAAGGGCGCCAGGTCGGCCAGCACGTTGGGACCGCGCAGGACGCGGCCGGCCGCTTGCAGCTCGTGGCGGAAGATGATGGGCGGAAGCGCCCGCAGCCGGTCTCGGCTGCGAAAGGCCACGTCGACGTGGAAGAGCGGGCTGCGCTGGGCGAAGCTGGCGGCGATCCGGTCGACCACCGCCTTGGCGCGCCGGCGCTCCGCGGCGCGAATACGCCGCTCGCCGACGGCCATCAGCTCGATGTCACCGAAGAGCTGCAGCCGGCCCTCGATGCGCCGGCAGGCCAATTCTCCCCGGGCCGTGCTGCCAAGGAGGATCACCGATTCGATGCCCGGACGAGCCGCCAGCCCCTGGGCCAGCCGATCCAGCAGATCTTCGAGCTCGTCGCGGTCGCCTGCTTCGGTCGACGCGGCGTCCAGGGGGTCGGCGATCATGGCCGGCATTCTAACCTAGCGCAGCGGCGGATCCTAGGGCTAGCCAGATCGGCGCCGCACTGCTCCCGCCATCTCGAATGGCACCGTCTATGGACCATCGCCATCACGGCGCCTGCTGGCACGCATCCTGCTCATCCAGCCCTGCACGAGGCAGCAGGTGGTCACCGACGCCAACATTGAACGGATCCTTGAAGGCCACCCTTGGTCTCGCGCGGCAGCAAGCAGGACGAACGGAGCGTTGAACGGGACCGCCGGCACGGCCGGGCGGTAGATGAACGGGAGGCCCTCCGAGGGGCCGATATCGATGAACGGTGGGCTCCAGCGCCTCCGATGGGAGGCCGGCGAGCCGGGCGGGCCTCGTGCGTGTACAGGCCGCCGCCGGGGAATCGGCTGCGTGCAAGCCGCCATCCCCGGCCGACCCTCGAAAGGGGAGGGAGACACCGATGAACACGCGAAACATGCTGCTCGCCGCGGCCCTGGCGCTACTGGCTGTGGGGCTGCTGATGACGATCTCCGAGCTCTTCTCCGAAGCGCCGAGCCAGCCGCGGGTGGCCGTGGCGGTGGCGGCGCAGGCCATCGAGCCCTATACCATCTTGACCCAGGAGATGGTGCGCGCCGACGGCCAGCTCACGGTCTCGGATGCCAGCGCGCAGGGCGCCTGGCCGGCCGAGGCGGTGCTGGGCAAGATGAGCACCGCCCGCATCCGGCCGGGCACGCGCCTGACCGGGGTCAACCTCAAGCCCATCGAGGAGGTGCGCTTCGTCGAGGACCTGGGGCTGGAGGTGGTCAGCTTCGCCGCCGGCGTCGATCGCCTGGTGGGCGGCAAGCTCCGGCCGGGCCACCTGATCAACCTCTACGGCATCGGCCGGGATCCGATCAGCAGCGAGACCTTCACGGAATTGGTCGACGCCCGACTTTGGGTGGTCGGCGTGACCGCCTCGGGTCAGCCGGTGGATCTGGCGACGCCCAGGCCCAACGTGGTCGACGGGACCTACGACGAGCTTCGATCCGGGCGAGAACGAAGCGGCACGATGATCACCATCGCCGTCGAGCCGGAGCGCGCTTTCCACATCATCGATGCCCTGGGCGCCAAGGACCTGAGCGCCTGGGTGACCCTGGCCGCGTCGCATACCGCCGAACTGCCGGCCACCGCGACCCCCGAGCCGCTGGCCGTCGCACCGACCATCGACGTCTGGGCCACGATCCAGTACCGATCGACCGCGACCGTCGTGGTGCCGGATGGTGGATATGGGGGGATGGCGGGGCGCTGAGGACTCGACAGGCAACAAGAACCCGAACCGGGAAGTTGAGCCGGCGATAGAGCACGGCGGTCGAGATCAAGAGGATCTCGACCGCCGCCCGTCTCTGCGATCGCTGATCGTCATGCCTCGCGCCTTCTTGAATGGTGGCGTCTCGATGGGCAGAATCCGAGTCCCTGCGCACTCGAGACACGAGGGTGTATCATCGATGGTAGCGACGACAGGGCTGGTTTTTCCGACGAGACAACAGAGACACTGTCCCGCTCTGGCTCGTCGCATCGGCGAGATGAGGAGTCTGGATTGCCCGCACTCGACAGCTCGGATCTTGGGGGGGCGCTCGGTGCGCTTCGGCGCCTGCGACGGAGGATCGGCCGGAGTTGGCAGTTGGTCCGGGGCATCGACGCCGAGGACGCCGTTTTGGTGTATCAGATGGGGAAGGTGGCCTCGACCAGCGTGTTCCACAGCCTGCTGGACCTGCCGGGCTGCCGCGCCTATCACGTGCATCGGATGAATCCGGAGACCATCGCCCGGCTGCGGGCCGCTTATCTGGAGCGGGGGATGTCCCCCTTGGACGAGCGAATGGGCTTGGCGCTGTATCGGAGGATCGCCGAGCCGCGACGGCCGGCGCGCGTGATCAGCCTAGTTCGCGAGCCCATCGGTCGCAACATCTCGGCCTTCTTCCAAGGATTGGATGGCTATGCCGGCGTCGCGGACGCCCACCTCCACCTCTCCACCGATGCCTTGGTCGAATGCTTCCTCGATCGCTACCTGCACGACTTGCCCTTGGAGTGGTTCGAGGTCGAGCTCGGCGCCACGCTCGGGATCGATGTCTATGCGCATGACTTCCCGAAAGACCGAGGCTGGTTGGAGATCCGCGAGCCACCCTACCGGCTGCTGCTGATGCACCATGATCTGACCGACGAGATCAAGGAAGCGCGGATCGCCGAGCTCATCGGCCGGCCGGACTATCGTCTCCGGCGGGTCAACGAGGCTTCGACCAAGGGCTACGCCGAGGCCTACCGGGCCTTTCGCGATCGGATTCGGGTCCCGGCCGACCATGCCGACCGGATGCTAGGCTCGCGCTACGCAAAGCATTTCTTCGATGCCGAGCAGTTGGCGGCCACTCGCGCTCGATGGACTGGGCTTCCACAGGCATGAAGAGCTCGCTCCCCGCGGCCAGCGGGAGGTGTTCGAGCAAGGCGACGCGGCGGCGGTGGTCGCGGCTCGCTCCCCGCGGCCAGCGGGAGGTGCCGCTGACCTGCCGGAGCGTTGCAGACCCTCGCGCCGGCCACTATGATCTTCCGCCATGCGCGCGGTCCAGGACTGGCAGCCCAGCAAGTACATCCGGCGGAAGGATGGCAGCCTTCGGGCCAACCCAGATTACGTCCTTCCCGGTTCGCGCTTCTTCTGCCAGCGCGCGATCGAGGCGCTCGAGCCGCAGATCCGCGAGCATGCGAGCGGTCGCCTCTTGGACTGCGGATGCGGTGACGTTCCCTACTTCATGCTCTATCGAGATGCCTGCAGCGAGGTGACCTGTATCGATTGGGAGGCCTCGTCCCACGGAGCGAGGCACGTGGATCGCGCCGTCGACCTGAGCGGGCGTTTGCCCTTCGGTGCGGAGCGTTTCGACAGCGTGCTCTTGGCCGACGTCCTCGAGCACCTCCCGCGTCCCGAGGACTTGTTGGCGGAGCTTCGGCGCGTCCTCGTGCCCGGAGGCAAGCTGATCGGCAGCGCGCCCTTCTTGTACTGGCTGCACGAGCTGCCCCATGATCATCATCGCTACACGCGCTACGGCATCGAGTCCAGACTGGCGGATGCGGGCCTGGATCTGCTCCACCTCCGCGCCTATGGCGGCTATCCCGATGTGCTGATCGACCTGATCTGCAAGCAGCTGCTGCGCCGGAAGTGGATGGCAACGGCGGTGATGCCCGCGCTCGAGACCCTCGCGCGCATCGCACCCTACCGTCGATGGAGCCGCGAGAGCGCGGCTGCCTTCCCGTTGGGCTACGTCTTCGTGGCCCTGCGCCCGAGTTCATGAGCCGCCTGCCGCGCGCAGCGGCCGTCCGGTGCTGGAGCGACCTGCCGGCACGGCCCGACCCGACCGCGCTCGGGCAGCGGATCAGGCGTGGGCGAACGAGGTTGCGGATGCAACTCTTCGATCGGGCGGGCCTGGCCGTCATCGAAGACGTCAAGCGGGAGCGACTGACCTATCTCGACCGCGAAGCCCTGCTGGATCTCTACCTCGCCGTTCGCAGCGTCGAGGACCGATCCATGGTCGGGATGATCATCGAAGCGGGCTGCGCCCTGGGTGGCTCGAGCCTGGTGATGGCGACGGCCAAGGCTGCAGACCGTCGAATGCAGGTCTATGACACCTTCGAGACCATCCCGCCGCCGGGCCCTGCCGACGGCGCCGACGTCGTGGCTCGCTTCGAGGCCATCGCGACCGGGCAGGCGGAAGGCATCGGGGGTGATCCCTACTATGGCTACCAAGGAGACTTGCTGCCACGGGTCACGGAGAGCTTCGACGCTTTCGGATTGGACGCTGCAGCGAATTCCATCGAACTGAGGAAGGGACTGTTCGAAGATCGGCTACATCCTGACGGACCGGTTGTGCTGGCGCACATCGACTGCGACTGGTACGACTCGGTGAAGGTCTGTATCGATCGCATCCTACCGCACTTGGTCCCGGGCGGGCGCTTGATCTTCGACGACTTCGACCACTGGTCGGGAAGTCGGCGTGCCGTGGAAGATTGCTTCCGGGATCGCGATGGATTCCACTTCGAGCGCCGAAGCAGGCTTCACGTAATCCGCGATCTGGCCGAGGATGGCTCGAGCAGCGAGCGATAGAGCTGCAGTTGGCGATCGACGACCGCATCCAGTGCGTAGTCCCCAGCGACCAACTCGCGTGCGTGCCGCCCCAGGCTCCGCGCAAGCTCCGGATCTTCGGCGAGCCGGAGCAGGGCCATGGCAAAGGGCTTGGCCCGCAAGGTCTCGGCGTCGAAGCGCCAGATCGGTGGCTCCGGGAGGAGGCCGGCATGCTCGAGCAGCTCGCGATTCGCGCCGAGGTTGGAGGCCACGATGGGAAGCCCCATGGCCATGGCCTCCAGCAGCGCGATCGGCAGGCCCTCGCCCGATAGGGGGGTGAAGAGCAAGGCATCGCTTGCGGCCAACCAGGCCGGAACGTCGGACTGCCGGCCGACGAAGCGAATTCGATCGTCGAGACCGAGCCCCAGCGCCTGGTCGTGAAGTTCGGATCGGTCCGGACCATCGCCAATGACGAGAAAGCGGATTCCGGAATGCGACTGCGCGGCCAGAGCCGCCGCCCGGAGCCACACATCCAAGCCCTTGCGTGCGACCAGGCGTCCGACATAGCAGACGTAGAAGGCCTCGCGCTCCAGACCGAGCGTATCGCGCTGCGTCGCTTTGTCAAATCGATCGGGATCGAAGCGCGACGTATCGACCGGATTCGGTACCGTGACGATTCGCCCCGGCGGTACGCCGATGTAGTCCTTCAGATGCTTGCCGGTCGCCTCGGAGATCGCGATGACCCGATCGAAGAGACCTCGGGCCGCGATGCGCTCGGTCCACAGCGCGCGCGTCGATAGGTCTCGATAGGTGTCGTGCTTGGTGGTCAGACAGCGTGCACCCACCGATCGGCCGAGCAGCGCCGACCAGCGATCCGCCGGCGACAGGTGACCGTGGACGATCTGGGGTTTCCAGGCTCGGAACCAAGCTCGGGCACGCCGCCACTCCCCGAAATCGAGGGCGGATCGGATGTGGAAGTCGACGATGGGAATGCCTGCGGCTTCGATGGGCTCGCGCATGGGCTCGGGCCGGCCCGCCATCCGGTCTGGTCCGCCGACCAGATCCACCACCGCAACCTGGTGCCCGCGATCGGCAAAGGCCTTGGCATGGGTTAGTACCAGCTGTTGAGAACCGCCGACGAACAGGTTGTTCGTGGCGATCGCGATGCGCAGACGGACCTGCACCATCACATCGACTCCGCTTCGATCAAGCCGCGCACCAGCTCTGCAGTGCTGAGTGAACGGCTTCGAAGCATCGGTATCCGCTCCGCCATATGCTTGCGCAGCTTCGAAGCTTCGTCGAGAGCCCGTTCCGCGGCCGCCAGCAGCGATGCCGCGTCGATGGTCTCGATGTCCAGCGGCCAGTCCGCGAGTTCCAGGAGCTCGAAGTAGCCCTCGACCTTTGGCTCGTAGGCGATCGGCACCGTCGGGACGCCGGCCATGGTCGCGAAGATGCAGGAATGCATGCGGGTGCCGATCCACAGATCGTGGGCTGCGATCCGGGCGCGCAAGGTGGTCAGCGAAAGCGGCCGCTCGCTGATGCGCCAGGACTCGGGGGGACATTGCTGCAAGCGGGCCGCCACATCACGAGCCGCCGCAAGGTCATCGCGGCTGGTCCCCGAGACGTCCAGTTGCGCCTCGGCGGGTGCGACCGTCGTCGATAGGAAGTGCGTGCGCGCGCCATGACGAATCCAGAGCTGGTCCAGCGCATCGGCGAGGGCCTGGACATAGGCTTCGTAGCTGCCTTGTTCGAACTTGTGCCAATGCAGTACCGAAACGCCGACCAGTGGCCCGGGACCTGCCGGCTGCCAATCGCGATCGGTGTCGGGTTCGACCGGCGGCAAGGCCAAGGCGGCATCGGCGGTAACCTCGCAATGGCGCATCGTTACGCCAGCCTGCTCGAGGATGCGAGCCGATACCTCGTCGCGCAAGGTCACCAGCGAGAGTCTGGAGAAGACCGGGCGGATGAGTCGAACCAACCGGCCATGCGGGTCGAGCGGGCCGATGCTCTGGGCGTAGAGCGCCACGGGCTTGCCCAGCAGGATCGCGAGCGCCATCTGCCACAAGCGCAGCCACGACAGACGATATCCATCCCGAAGATAGGCGCCGCCGACGCCGAGCACGAGGTCGGCTTCCCAGTATCCGCGCATCAGCTGCCGTTCTTCCGGATTCAACAGGGCGTCGAGCGAAAGGGACCATCGTCGTCCCAGCGTCCATAGGAGGCTCCGGACGAGCCAACCCGCCACGGCATGGCGCGAGGCCAGCCCGCGTGGCGTCCATCGAATCGCTGGAAGCTCATGAACACGGCAGGCAATCTCCGGATAGGACGATGTGAGCTGGTACTCCGCATTCCCGATGCTCTCGTCGAGCGCATGGCGCATGCCCTCCAGGATGGCGGCATCGCCAAGGTTGTAGGAGTTGTAGTTGTCGCTGAGCAGGATCCGCGTCACATCATTCCTCCTCGGCAACCCACGGACCGTCGGGCCGGGACACCAAGCCGGTCAGGGTGCGAATCTCGGCCGGCAGGCCTGGACGGGCGATCAGGAGAAAGATCAGGTAGCTGGCGGCAAAGGCCGTGAGTTGGATCACCAGGCCCGGCAGCGTCGTCGCGATCGGAACCCGCCACCAGAAGAGAAGGGCAGCGAGGCCCGCGGCCAATCCCGGAGCGATGAGGTCCCGCAAGAAGGACAAGGAGCCCAGTTCGAGTCGCAGGTAGAACAGCCGGGCGGGGACCGCCCACAGAAAGGCGACCAAGACGTTGACCCAGGCTGCGCCCCAGCCGCCATAGCGAGAGATCAAGGGGATGCCGAGCAGAAGCGTCAGAATGGCGCTGACAGAAGAGATTATCAGAACCGGAAGGGTGCGACCTCGACTGAGCGGCAGCAAGTGCCAGTTGTTGCCAGTGCTCACGCGGAGGGTGAAAGCCAACGCGAAGACCTGCATGAGCCCGATGCTGTCGACCCAGGTCTCCGACAACACGAGGCGGACCAGCGGATCGGCGAAGAGGGCCATGCCGATGCCGGCCGGCAAGGTGATCAGAGCGATGTATCGGTTCGATCGCACGAAACCGCGTGCGCGTCGGTCCGCGGCTTCGGCCAGCACCAAGGCCGGAAAGAGCACGCCGCTGGTGATCCCGACCAGGCGGGTGAGGTAGAAGGGCCAAGCGAATCCGCGGCGATAGATCGCCAGGCTCGCGTCGTCGAAGAAGTAGCGGACCATCAGGTCGTCGGCTTCGAAGGCGATGTAGCCGGCCAATCCACTGACCATCAAGGGCAGGCTGAAGGCCAAGACCTCGCGTGCATGCTCGCCTTCGATGGCCGGCCGAGGCCGATAGGGTGCGATCCACCAGATGCATAGGTGCTCGACCACGAAGCCGGCCATCGCGCCCCACAACAAGGCCTCGGCTCCGAGTTCGCTACCGAAGAATAGGAGGGCCGTGGCGAGGATCGAAGCGGTCGTACCCAAGGCGCGGGGCAGCTTGGGAAGACCGAAGCGCAGCTCACGATCCCAGGCTGCTTCGGGCAGCGCCAGGCTGCTGGTATACAAGGTCAGCCCCATGACGCGAATCCAGAGCGTCAACTCGGGATTTCCCAGCCAGGATGCGGCGACGGGAGCCAGTACCACGAGGACGAGGTAGATCAGGCTGGTCAGGGAGAGGCTCAGGCCGAGCGCGCTGCGCATCACCTCGCGCCACCGTTCTCCGGCGCGGATCACCGCCTGGCGCGTGCCGAGTTGAGAGAATCGGGCGGATACACCGGTGATGATCTGGGCCGAGTCGAGGAGGCCGTATTGGCTGGGAAGGAACCAGTTGGCGAAGACGATGTCACGAAGCATGGCCAGGCTGTTGAGCCCGAATGTGGTCAAGACCTGCACCAAGCCACCGCGCAGAGTTCGAGAGGACAGCGATTCGGAGGATCGCTTCGCCTCGTCTCGACCCTCGGGCTCTGCCATCCTAGCGAGCGCCGGCTTCGCCGAAGCAAGCCGACAGACGGCCGGCCGCGTAGCGGATGTCGCAGCGGCGGGCCACGGTCTCGGCAGCCTGGCGGCCCAAGTTGGCGCGCAGCTCGGGCGAGGCGAGCAATTCGGCCAGGGCGCCGGCCAGGGCCACGGGGTCTTCCGGCGGGACCAGGCGGCCGCAGTCCTGGGTGACCAACTCGCCGATGCCGGAGACGGTGGTCGAGACGATGGGCAAGCCGGAGGCCATGGCCTCCATGATCGAGACCGGAATCCCGTCGCGATCGCCGTCTGGGCCGATGGTGCAGGCCATGGCGTAGATTTCGGCATCTGCCAGGGCGGCGCGGACGGCGTCCAGGTCGACCGCGCCTCGCAAGACGATGCGCTCGCCGAGGCCCGCGTCGGAGATGGAGCGCTCCAGCTGGCGGCGCTGCGGACCGTCACCGATGATCTCGGCCTCGAAGTCCAGGCGCTGCTCGGCCAACAAGGCCAAAGCGCGGACCAGGGTCGGATGGCCCTTCTTGGGCACCAGCCGTCCGACCGACAGGATGCGCGGCCTCTCGCGCGGGCTGCGGGCCGGCCGGGCGAAGCGCGATGCGTCGACGCTGTCCCGGATCACCAGGGTCTTGTCGGCGGCCGCGGGGCCATAGCGTTCCCGGACGTGTCGGCGGTTGTACTCCGAGATGGTCACGTGGAATCGGGCACGGCGCAGGCTGGCCGGCAGGAGCTGCGGCCGCGCGTAGAGCCCTACCGCGTGCGTGGTGAAGCTGAAGGGGCGATCGCAGAGCGCCGAGAGCGTCATCGCGGTGACGTTGGCGCCGGTGGCGAAGTGGGCGTGGAAGTGCTCGATGCCCTCGCGTCGGGCGGCGGTGGCCAGGGCCACCCCGCGCAGCCAGGCGCCCAGGGCGACGCGGCCCGGATCGGTCAGCAGCGGCAGGGCGCTTCGGATCAGCCGAAGCGGGTGGCGCAGCAGTTCGGTGAGCAGCGATGCCAGCAGGCGCGGCCAGGCCCGGCGGTCGGGCGCGTAATGGGTTCGCGCCTTCAGCGACTCGGTCTCCGCGTGCACCGGTCCACCGGCCGGCGCCAACAGCGAGAAGACCGTCAGCCGGTGGCCCAGGTCCTGGAGCGCCAGCATCTCGCTGAGCACGAAGGTCTGGTGCAGGGACGGGTAGCGGTCGAGAACGTAGCCGATCCTCATCGGCGGGGGGCCTTTCCGGGCGGGCTCGCCGGGCGAGCGCGGGTATTTGGATCGATCATGGGGCTCTATCGCGGGCTCGCTGTCTCGGTCCGGGCCAGTTTGGCTCGGATTCGAGCCGCCCGCAGGTCGGCCAGACGGCGGTAGATGGCGTAGCCGGGGCGCGAGACGGGTAGGTCCCAGGCGCCTTGTTGGCGGACGAGCTCCGCGCCGAAGCCTGCCTTGAAGCGGTAGATTCCCCAGAGCGGGTCGGAGGGATCCAGCTGCCGGGGGCCGCCCCACCAATCGTAGCGCGTGCAGCCCCGATCGATGGCCCAGCGCAGGCTCTCCCATTGGGCCAGATAGGCCGGCATGTCCTCGCGGCCTTCGTCGGCCGAGGCGCCGTAGAGGTACCAACACGTATCCCCATGCGCCACCGGCACCACGCCCGCCAGCGGCCGGCCCTCCTTCTCGGCCAGGATGACGCAGCAGGCATCCCGCTCCAAGTACAGCGCCACCAGATCGCGATAGTAGGCATCCGCGCGCAGGCCGAAGCCGGACCGCCGGCCGGTCTGCCGGTAGAGCGCCAAGAAGGCCGGTAGGTCCTCCAGCCCGCCGCGGCGGACCGTGACGCCGCGGCGGCCGGCCAGTCGGATGTTGTAGCGCGTCTTGGACTTCATGCCCGCCAGCACCGCCTCCTCGCCACCCTCCAGGCTCGAGAGCATGGTGTTGGGGAACTGGATCTGCTCCTCGGAGGGCCGCCAGCCCAGGGCGCGCCAGGCCGAGGCGATGGGGGCAAGAGCCTCGGGCACGTCCGCGTCGATCTTGACGAAGGTCAGCCGCTGGCGGCGGGCCCAGGCCTCCAGATCGAGCAGCAGGCGCGACCAGTCCTCCACCGATTCGATGTCGGCCAAGAGGGGGCCCTTGGGCAGATAGGCCATGCGAAAGGGCGAGCGACCCAGCCTTCGCGTGAGCACCTGCGCCATCGCCCGAGGTAGCCGGCCGTCGGTCGCGCCAGCCGATGCGCTGCCCACCGCAGATGAGATCGAGCGCAAGGTCGACCCATCCCCATCGGGGGGTTCGGACGCGATCCAGAGAAAGCGATCGGGTCGCCAGCCCCAGCGCGACTTGAGCGCACCCCAATCCCAGGACTGCAGCAGGTGGGAGCGGCCCAAGGACAGGATCGCCCGCTCCCAGCTGGCTCGATCCGTGACGGACCTCATGCTCGAGACCGGCCGGCCAGCTGGCGCAAGCGGGGCAGCCAGCGGCTTGCCAGGGCATAGCGCAGCGGCGCGTGGACGAGATCCCAGGCCCCGGCCGCCCGCCAGATCTCGCCGCCGAAGCCCCGCTTGAAGCCCCACACGCCCCAGAGCCCGTCCCGACCTTCCGGAACCTCCTCGGGGGGGATGCCGGCCACCGCCGCCCGGCCGATGGCATCCGGGATGCCCCAGAAGTCGTAGCGCTTCAATCCGGCCGCGATGGCCTCCTCGATGGCCCGCCACTGCAGGGCATGGTTGGGCATGCGCTGGCGCTCCAGCTCGCGGCTGCCGCCGTAGAGGTAGGTGGCCGTGTCGCCGTAGTGGAGCACCAGGATGCAGGCCAGTGGCTGGTCCTCGAAGCGCGCCACATAGAGCCGCGCCGACTCCGGATCCTCGGCTTCGAAGGCCAGGTAGACCGCGCGATAGTAGCCCTGCGGCCGGGCGGCGAAGTCGTTGCGCTGGGCCGTCTCGGCGATCATCGACTCCAGGAGGTCCAGCGACTCGGCGCCTTCGCGCCGGACTTCGACCTCCTTGCGGCCGGCCAGGCGGATGTTGTAGCGCCACTTCTGCTTCATCGCGGCCAGCAGCGCCTCCGGGCCCTGCGTCAGATCCAAACGCAGCGTGCTGGGGGGTTGGAGGGCCTCGACCTCGCGGAGTCCGGCCGCCTCGAGCACCGTCCGGGCCACCGGCTCATCGGGCCAGTTCGGCTCGATGCGCAGGGCCACGCAGTCGCGGGTAGCGGCCTTCATCGCGTCCAGCAAGACCGGCCAGGCCGGGTGATCCGGCGGGCAGATCGGTCCGCGCGGCAGATAGGCCAGCCGGCCGCCCGGTCGGCGCCGGACCAGGATCTGCGCGCCGGCCACCGCGGCGGCGCCGTCGGCGTCGGGCGAGGCATCGGCCGCCGTGATCAAGAGCCGCCGCGGTTCCCAGCCCGCTTCGGCGCGCAGGTGGGCCCAGGCCACCGATTGCAGGAAGTGGGCCTGCGGTCGGGAGCCCGCGAAACGGCGCCAGGCTTGCTCGTCCATGGTCTTCGATCGCTTCCATGAGGGCATGGTCAGGGAGCTTAGCACGGCCGGGCGGGGCGAGTACAAGCTCGGACTCGGGGTGGTCCTCGGGAAGCCCCGCGCCGGGTTGCCAAGGCCGTTCATTGTGTTATAATCCCGCCGGCTTTCCGCCGGAGCACCCCCCCGAGGAGAACGCGCGCATGTCCGATAACTGGGGCTTCATCGCCCTCTTCTCACTGATCGCGCTCAGCGTGCCCTTGATCGGGCTGGTGGCGGCGTGGGCCTTGCGCCCGCATCGCCCGGGCCCGATCAAGAAGACCACCTACGAATGCGGTCTGGAGACCCTCGGAGACACCTGGTCCCAGTTCAAGGTGCAGTACTATCTCTACGCCCTGATCTTCGTGCTCTTCGACATCGAGACCGTCTTCCTCATCCCCTGGGCCGTGGCCTACAACCAGCTGGGCCTCCTGGCCTTGGTCGAGATGTTCATCTTCCTGGCCATCCTCGGTATCGGCCTGGCCTACGCCTGGCGCAAGGGGGCTCTGGAATGGGTCTAGTCTTCCTGCAGGCCGACGCCGGCCCGCTGCGGACGATCCTGGAGAGCCTGGGCCTTTCCGGCTTGATGCTGGACCTGGCCTCTTGGGCGATCATCGGCGGCCTGATCCTGGGCATCGTTCAGGTCAGCATGCTCTACACCACCTTGCTGGAGCGCAAGTTCCTGGGCCGCATCCAGGACCGTCTCGGACCCAACCGGGTCGGCCCGCTGGGGCTTCTGCAGCCCTTTGCCGACATGGTCAAGATGCTGACCAAGGAGGACGTCACGCCGACCGAGGCCCATCGCGGGGTCTTCAACCTGGCGGCGATCATGGTCGTGCCTCCGGCCATCCTGGTCTTCGCGGTCGTCCCCTTGGGCATCGGCCTCATCGGCAGCGACCTCTCGGTCGGCTTCCTCTACTTCATCGCGGTGGCCTCGACCCTGATCGTGCCCATCTTCATGGCCGGCTGGGGCTCGCGCAACAAGTTCGCCGTCATCGGTTCGATGCGCGCCGTGGCCCAGATCGTGTCCTACGAGATCCCTCAGGTGCTCAGCGTCATCGGTGTGCTGCTCTTGGCCGGGACGCTGTCGATGCAGGGTTTCAGCTTCGCGCAGGGCGCGCCGATCGATGGCAGCGGGCCGGCCACGACCTATCCGGGCATGTGGTTCGTCTTCGTCCAGCCCTTGGCCTTCGTGATCTTCGTCCTGGCCACCGCGGCCGAGATCGAGCGGACGCCCTTCGACATCCCCGAGGCCGAGAGCGAGATCATCGCCGGCTACCACACCGAGTACTCGGGCCTGAAGTTCGGCATGTTCCAGCTCTCGCTCTACTTCATGACCATCGCCTCGGCGGCCCTGGTGTCCATCCTCTTCTTGGGCGGCTGGCGCGCCCCCTTCGGCTTCCTGCAGGGAATCGCCGGCTTCGACCTCGGCTGGCTCTGGATGAGCCTGAAGACCTTCGTCATGATCCTGGTCTTCATGTGGTTCCGCGGCACCTGGCCGCGTCTGCGCTCTGACCAGCTGATGGGCTTTGCCTGGAAGGTCTTGGTTCCGATCTCGCTGGTCAACCTGCTGGTGACCGGCCTCTTGTCCTACATCACCCGGACCCAGCCCAGCCAGCCGCTGCACCCCATCGTCGTCTTCCTCTTCTTCGCCGTGGCCAACGTGCTGCTCTTCCTGGGCGCGCTCTGGCTCATCGGCTGGTGGCGCAAGCACTCGCAGCGCCCGCGCATCGATTTCGGCCCGCCGGTCGCCGGCGAGGCCGCCTCGGCGGAGGTGTCGGCATGAGTGCCGAGCTCTTGCAGCAGGTCGCCTTCATGGTGCTGGCCGGCATGACCGTCGGCGGCGCATGGGGCGTGGTCCGGGCGCGCTCGGTCTTCGTCAGCGCGCTCTGGTTGATCCTGTCCTTCATCGGCGTGGCCGGGCTCTACGTGATGCTCTCCGCGCCGCTCTTGGCCGTGGTCCAGATCCTGATCTACGTCGGCGCCATCAGCGTGCTGATCCTCTTTGCCATCATGCTCACCGAGGACGTCATGGGCGAGGCCAAGCCGACCGCCCAGTGGCCGCTGGCGGCGATGATCGTCGGCACCCTGGCCTCGCTCTTGATGGTGGTGAGCTTCACGACCGACTGGACCCTGACTCAGGGTACGGTCAGCGCGGGCGACGCGGTCATCGAGGAATCGGTCGCCGGGAAGCTGCCCACCGCCATGTCCGTCGAGGGTGCCTACCAGATCCCGGAACAGATCGTCATGCTCGGCCGCTCGCTGATGAGCGAACATCTGCTGTCCTTCGAGGTCGTGGCGGTCATCCTCTTGGTGGCCCTCGTCGGCGCCATCGTCATCGCTCGCGACTGAGGGGCCTTTCGAGAGGCCCCCGACCAACGCCCTGATTCTGAGGAGGAGATGGTGCCCGCGATTCCCTTGTGGTGGTACCTCTTGGTGGCGGCACTGCTGTTCTCCATCGGCCTGTACGGAACGCTGACCCGCAAGAACGCGGTCAACGTCCTGATGGGCGTGGAGCTGATGCTCAACGCCGTCAACCTGAATGCCGTGGCGCTGTGGCGCTACGTGTCGCCCACCGCGGAGGCCACCGTCGACGGCCGGACGGTCCAGGTGCTGTCCAGCCTGGACGGTCAGGTCTTCGCCATCTTCGTCATCGCCCTGGCCGCGGCCGAAGCCGCGGTGGGCCTGGCGCTGATCATCGCGGTCTACCGCTCGCGCCGCACCGTCGAGCTCCAGCGGCTCGACATGCTGCAGGGCTGAGCTACCCGGACGCCTAAGCGAGAGCATCCACATGTTCGATCTCAACGTCATCGGCGGCTATGCCTGGCTGATCCCGGGCTTCACCTTCGCCGCCTTCGTCATCATCATGGCCATCATCGTCACCGGCGGCAGCGGCAAGCTGGCCGCGCGAGTGGCGGTCGGGGGCATCCTGGCCTCGACCCTGGTCTCGCTGCCGCTGCTGATGGCCGCGCTCGGCGCTGCCGAGGGCGAGCACGGCGGCCTGGCGGCCCATCCCTACACGGACATCTGGTGGCATTGGCTGCCGATGGGCGATGGAACGCTGGCCTTCGGAGTCCAGGTCGACCCCTTGTCGGCCGCCGCCACCGCCATGGTCACCATCCTCTGCTCGGCCATCTTCATCTACGCCACGGCCTACATGTCCGGCGAGCTGACGGCCTACAGCGACCCCAAGACCGGAGCGGTCGACCACGCGGTGGGCAACGCGCGCTACGCGCGCTTCTTCGCCTACGTCTCGCTGTTTGCCACCGGCATGCTGGGCTTCGTGTTGGCCAGCAACCTGCTGCAGGCGATGGTCTTCTGGGAGATCATGGGTCTCTGCTCCTTCCTCCTGATCGGCTTCTGGTACTTCAAGCCCTCGGCGGCGGCAGCGGCCAAGAAGGCCTTCATCACCACCCGCATCGGCGACCTCTTCTTCTTCGTCGGCATCATGATCCTCTTCTGGATGCACGGCAGCGTGGACTATACGGTCATGCTGTCGGAGGCCGGCATCGAGGTCCTGCACGACGCGGCGCCCTTGGTCATGCAGATCGGCCCGCTGACCTTGGCCATCCCGATGATCCTCCTGGTCGGCCTGATGATCTTCGGCGGCACGGTCGGCAAGAGCGCCCAGTTCCCGCTGCACGTCTGGCTGCCGGATGCCATGGAGGGCCCGACGCCCGTCTCGGCCCTCATCCACGCCGCCACGATGGTCTCGGCCGGCGTCTTCCTGGTGGCCCGCATGTACCCGGCCTTCTCGGCCGCCACGCCCGCCACGCCCGGCGACATCTCCGGTCCGATGTTCGTGGTGGCCGCCGTCGGCGCCTTCACCGCCCTCTTCGCGGCCACCATCGCGGTGGCCCAGTTCGACATCAAGCGCGTCCTGGCCTACTCCACCGTCAGCCAGCTCGGCTACATGGTGGCGGCGCTGGGCATCGGCGCCTACGTGGCGGCGGTCTTCCACCTGATCACCCACGCCTTCTTCAAGGCCCTGCTCTTCTTGGGCTCCGGCTCGGTCATCCACGGCGTCGAGCACGGCATGCACCATGCGCACGAGCATGGGGATGACCACGGCGATGATCACGGGGGGCACGATCACCGGCCGGCCGGCGGCTACGGCGCCTACGCGGCCGATCCGCAGGATCCGCAGGACATGCGCAACATGGGCAACCTGCGTCGGCGCATGCCGATGACCTTCTGGACCTACCTGGCCGGCACCCTGGCCCTGACCGGCATCCCGATCTGGGCCGGGTTCTGGAGCAAGGACGAGATCCTGGCCGAGGCCTTCCACAAGGGCGTCGAGAGCCAGATCCTGATCGCCGGCTTCGTCTGGCTGCTGCTGACGGCGGCCGCCTTCATGACCGCCTTCTACATGGCCCGCCAGGTCTTCATGACCTTCGCCGGCCCGCCGGCCACCGAGGGCGCGCGCCACGCGCCGGAGAGCGCGCCGGCCATGGTCTACCCGCTGGCCGTCCTGGCGGTCTTCGCCACCCTCCTGGGCTTCATCGGGGTGCCGGAGACCCTGCCCGGACTCGGGCCGGCCCTCGGCAACCCCTTCCACCACTTCATGGGTTATCTGTCGACCGGCGCCCACTTCGAGGGTCTGGAGTTCAACCTGATCCCGATGGCGCTGTCGGTGGTGGTGGCCGTCCTGGGCTGGATCGTCGGCTGGTGGCTCTACGGCCGCAACCCGGCCGCCGCCCGCGCTCGCGATCCGCTGCAGCGCCTGGGCGGTCTGTGGAAGCTGCTCTACGACAAGTACCGACTCGACGAGCTCTACGG
This sequence comes from uncultured Anaerolineales bacterium, assembly GCA_964549495.1. Classification (GTDB taxonomy): domain Bacteria; phylum Chloroflexota; class Anaerolineae; order Epilineales; family Epilineaceae; genus JACKBJ01. The sequence goes on from CAZJWJ010000034.1 coordinate 33,496, forward strand.
CCTGGTGGTGCGCCCCGATCCGCGCATCCACAGGGAGGCCGATGCCACGGAGGCCGACAAGCCGCATGCCGAGCAGTCGGGACTCTTGGTGGCCCTGGCCTCCGCCTTCGCCACGCTCAACGGTCAGATCGACAAGCGCGTGGTCGATGGGATGGTCAACCTGGCCGGCATGGCCGGGGAGTGGCTCTCGCGGGTCAACGGCTGGGTCGACACGAACGTGGTCGACGCCACCGTCAACCTGATCGCCTACGTGAACGGCGAGCTCTCCAGCGGCATCAAGCGGCTGCAGAGCGGCCGCGTGCAGAACTACCTACTCGTCGTGTTCGTCAGCCTGGTCGTCCTGGTCGGCGTCTTCGTCCTCTAACGCCGGCCCTCGCTGCCGGAGGAGAATCCGTTGATGGCAATCGATAGCATGATCCTACCGCTGCTCCTGGCCTGGCCCCTGGTCGGGATGCTGATCGTGATGTTCGCCCTGAAGGGTGACGAGCGCGTCAAGCTCTTCAGCCTGCTCTGGAGCGCCGTGCCGGTGCTGCTCTCGGGTTGGATGTGGATCGACTACCAGGCCCGGAACACCACGGACCTGGCCTACGAGGTCAGCTGGACCTGGATCGAATCCCTGGGCATCCGCTTCCACTTGGGCGTCGACGGGCTCAGCATCCCGCTGATCTTCCTGACCGCGCTGCTGACGGTCATCGCCCTGTGGTACTCGGCCAAGCCCGTCCAGGAGCGGGTCAAGGAGTACTACGCCCTCTTCCTGCTCTTGCAGGTGGGCATGCTGGGCGTCTTCATGGCCTTGGACCTCTTCCTCTTCTACGTGGTCTTCGAGATCGGCCTGGTTCCGATGTACTTCCTGATCGGCATCTGGGGCGGCCCGCGGCGCGAGTACGCGGCCATCAAGTTCTTCCTCTACACCCTGGCCGGCTCGGTGTTGATGCTCCTGGCGCTGATCGCGGTGGCCTTCAACACCGAGACCTTCACCCTGGTGCGCGGCACCATGGTCTCCAGCATCGTCGAGGCCGCGCCGGTTCCCTTCGCTTCCGACCCCACCGGTACGGCGGCCGTGCTGGCCTTCCTGGGCTTCCTGATCGCCATGCTGATCAAGGTGCCCAGCTTCCCCTTTCACACCTGGCTGCCCGATGCCCACGTCGAGGCGCCCACCGGCGGCTCGATCATCCTGGCCGGCGTGCTCTTGAAGCTCGGCACCTACGGCCTGGTCCGGGTGGTCATGCCGCTCTTCCCGGCCGCCTTTAGCCTCTTGGCCATCCCCATCGGCTTCTTGGCCTTTACCAGCATCGTCTACGGCGCCTTGGTGGCCATGGCGCAGTGGGATTTCAAGAAGCTGGTGGCCTACTCCTCGGTCAACCACATGGGCTACGTGACGCTGGGCCTGGTGGCGGCCGTGGCGGCGGTCGAGGGCACGGCGGCCGATCCGACGGCGGCCATCGCCAACGTCAACGCGGCGCGCGTCGCGGCGGTCGATGGCGCGGTGCTGCAGATGTTCACCCACGGCATCATCTCGGCCGCCCTCTTCATGTACGTCGGCATGATCTACGATACCCGCACCCACGTGCGCGACTTCCGCGAGCTGGGCGGCGGCCTGTGGCGCACCGTGCCCAAGTACGGCACCTTCCTGATCATCGCGGCCTTCGCCAGCCTGGGCCTGCCCGGCCTGGCCGGCTTCGTGGCCGAGTTCCTGGCCTTCCGCGGCGCCTTCGGCGTCGCCCTGGCCGGCAACATGCCGCTCCTGATCCTGACCGCACTGTCGGTCCTGGGCATCCTCTTTACGGCCGCCTTCTACCTCTGGAAGGTCATCCAAATGCTGATGCTCGGCCCGCAGAACGAGCGCTGGATCGAGACCGAGGACCTGGACGGCCAGGAGATGGCCATGGCGGCCATCCTGACCGTCTTCATGATCGTCATCGGCATCCTGCCGGCCAGCATCATGAATACGATCAACCCGGCCAGCGATGCCTTGGTGAAGAACATTACCACTTCGGTCGACGTCAACGGCATCGATGCCATGGAAGGCGCAGAGGACGAGGACATGGCCGGCGAGAGCGAGGCCGAAGGCGATCACGGCGCCGACGATGGCGAGGCGAGCGGCGCCGGCGAGAGCTCCGAGGATGCTTCGTCCGAGGACGAGGCCGAGAGTTCGGACGGCTGATCCGGTCGACCCCCTGTTCGGCGCCTTCGCCGTCAACCTACACACGCAGACGGAGGGCAGCGTGCCCAATCTCGATATCGCAAGCATCCTGACCCACTTTTCGCCCGAGCTGATCCTGGTACTCGGAGCGCTGGTCGTGCTCGGCTACGACATCGTGGTCCGCGGGCGCGACGGCCGGCAGGGCCAGCTGACCCTGGTGACCCTGGTGCTGGCCCTGGGCGCGACGATCTGGCTCTGGACCATGCCGGCGGCGGGCATCTTTGCGACCCACAGCATCGTCGACGGCAGCCTCGTGCGGCCGGGTGCCTTCCTCTCCGACGGCTACACCCACTTCTTTCGCTTGGTGGGCATCCTGACCACGGGCCTGGTCGTGCTCTCGGGCCTGGTCTTCATGCGCGGTCGCACGCCCTTCAAGGGCGAGTTCTATGCCCTGATGCTCTGCGCGGCCATCGCCATGAACCTGATGGCCGGTGCCAACGACCTGATCCTGGTGGCCCTGGCCATCGAGTTCCTGTCGATCACCAGCTACATCCTGACCGGTTACCTGCGCCAGGACGCGGCCTCGATCGAGGGCGGCCTCAAGTACTTCCTCTACGGCGCCATCACCAGCGCGGCCATGCTCTTCGGGATGAGCTACGTCTACGGCGCGGCCGGCACCACCACGCTCACCGGCGGCCCCGAGGGCGAGGGCCTGCGCAGCGTCGCGGCGGCCCTGGCCCACCCCGACACCTTCGCCGTGCACGGCCTGCAGTCGGTGCTCCTGCCGGGCATCATGCTGATGCTGGCCGGCATCGGCTTCAAGATCGCCTTGGTGCCCTTCCACCAATGGTCGCCGGATGCCTACGAGGGCGCGCCGACGCCGGTGACGGCCTTCCTGTCGGTGGGGCCCAAGGCGGCCGGCTTCGCCTTGCTCCTGCGCCTGATGACGCAGGTCTTCGGCGGATCGGAGCTGATGGCCGGCTGGCTGGGCATGATCGCCATTCTGGCCATGCTGACCATGGTGGTCGGCAACCTGGCTGCCTTGGGCCAGACCAACGTCAAGCGCCTGATGGCCTACTCCTCCATAGCGCAGGCCGGCTACATGCTGGTCGGCTTGGCCTCGATCGGGGGCGGGCATCTAGCGGGGCTGGACCCGCTGGGCAGCGTGCTGCTCTTCATCCTGGCCTACCTCTTCACCAACCTCGGCGCCTTCGCGATCATCATCGCCATCGACCATTCGGAGGGTTCGGCGGAGCTGGAGGCCTACAGCGGGCTGATGCGCCGCTCGCCCTACCTGGCGGTGGCGCTGGCCATCTTCCTGCTGAGCTTGATCGGCATCCCGCCGCTCTCGGGCTTCGTGGGCAAGTTCGCGGTCTTCGGATCGGCCGTTGCAGCGGGCCAGATCCCGCTGGCGGTGGTCGGTGTGCTGACCGGCGTCATCTCGGTGGTCTACTACTTCCGCATCCTGCGCGAGGTCTTCTTCGGCGCGCCAGCGGAGGGGGCCGGGGCCATCCGCTTGGCCCCCAGCCTATCCTTCGTGGTGGCGGTCACCCTGGTGATGACCTTCGTCATCGGCCTGGCGCCCGGCATCTTCATCGACGCGGCCAACGGCGCCGCCGAGGTCATCGCGCCGGTGGGCGAGATGATGGCCGGGCACTGAGGGGCGTCGGCGCCTCTGCCCGCGACCTGGTAATCGGCTGGCGTCGCGGTCCCAGGGCACGGCCCGGGGGGACCCACTGCTAGAATCCTCCTCATGAACGCACCCCCCGGGGCCAGAGCCCCGCTATCGAGCCTGCTCGAAGCGGTCGACGTGCTGGCCCGCAGCGGCGCGGGCGATCCGCTCGTCTCCGGCATCACGCACGATTCGCGTCGGGCCGGTCCGGGCACGCTCTTCGTGGCCTACCAGGGCGTAAACCTCGATGTCCACCGCTTCCTGCCGGATGCCCTCGCCCGCGGCGCGGTGGCGGCCTTGGTCGAGCGCGAGCCGCGCGAGCTGATCGAGGAGTTCGGGCTGGCGCCGGACATTTGTCTGATCCAGGTGCCGCGCGCACGGCGGGCCCGGGCCTTGATAGCCGCGGCGCTCCACGGCGATCCCTCGCGCGAGATGCTGGTGGTGGGCGTCACGGGCACGGACGGCAAGACCACCACCTCTAGCCTGCTGCACGCCATGCTGACCGCAGCCGGCCGGCGCGCCGGCCTGATCAGCACCGTCTCCGCCCGGGTCGGCCAGCAGGACCTGGACACCGGCCTGCACGTGACCACGCCCGAGGCCGAGGACGTGCAAGCCATCCTGGCCATGATGCGCGATGCCGGCGCCGAGATCGCGGTGCTGGAGACGACCTCGCACGGACTGGATCAGGATCGCGTGACCGGCGTGGCCTTCGATGTGGCGGTCTTGACCAACATCACCCCCGAGTCGCTGGAATACCACGGCAGCTTCGAGGCCTATCGCGCGGCCAAGGCGCGGCTCTTCCAGATGGTCTCCGCGGCCGAGCCCAAGGCCTCCGTGGATCCCGATTTCAAAGCCTGTTTCGTGCTCAACGCCGACGATCCCTCGTCCGAGATCCTGGCCGAGATCCCCGTCGCGCGATGCCTGCGCTATGCGCTGGACGCGCCGGCCGCGTTCGAAGCCGAGGCCATCGAGGCCACGCACGAGGGGCTCCGATTCCAACTGCTGACGCCGGCGGGCTCCGCCACGATCCGATCTGGCTTGCGCGGCCGATACAACGTCGCCAACATCCTGGCGGCATCCGCCGCCGCCAGCGCGCTGGGCTGCTCGCTCGGAGCCATCGCCGATGGGGCTGCCAGCCTGCCCGGCGTGCCGGGGCGCATGGAGCGCATCGACGAAGGCCAGCCCTTCGAGGCCATCGTCGACTTCGCGCACACCCCCAACGCGCTGCAGGAGGCCCTGGGCGCGGCCCGCGCCTTGCGCGCGCCCGGCGGGCGCCTGATCACGGTCTTCGGCTGCGCCGGCTTGCGCGATCCGGGCAAGCGAGCCCCGATGGGTCGCATCGCCGGCCGTCTGGCCGATTGGACCGTGATCACGGCGGAGGATCCGCGCAGCGAGGATCTGGACGCCATCCTGGATGCCATCGCCGAGGGGCTGGAGGATGCCGGCGCCGTGGCGATGGAGCATCCCGGTGAAGCGGGCGATCCTCGAACCGGCTACCGAAGGCTGCCGGATCGCGCCGCGGCCATCGCCGCGGCCTGCCGCGCTGCCCGCGTCGGCGACGTCGTGATCGTTTGCGGTAAGGGCCACGAGCAGAGCATGTGCTTCGGCGACGTCGAGCATCCCTGGGACGATCGCGCGGCTCTGCGCGCCACCTTGCGCGGTGAAGCCTACCTGAAACTGCCCACACACAGACTATTGGAGGATGGATCATGAAGCTGGTCCGGAACACACGCTCGGTGAAGACTCGCGGACAGGTCCTGCGCTCGGCCGAGGGCCGTTCTGCCTGGCCCGGGTCGTCGACGCAGGATCATCGGCGCTTCGTCGGACGGCGCTTCTTCGGACGGGGCGTCGTGATCGCGAGTGCGCTCCTGCTGATCGGAGCGATCTGGGCATCCGGCGTCAGCGCATGGCCCTCGCCCGAGCCCTCGCGATCCGTCGGTGCGCCGGCGGAGATCAGCCCGACCCTGATCGATGCGCTGGCTAGCCGGCCGAGCAGCATGGCCATCCTGGCCCTCGATGCGTCGGATGACGACGCCGCCGCCATCGCGGCCGCCCAGGACCGCGTGCTGGCGGCCCTGGGCTCCGACTTCGACTTGACGCACCGCTACCGACACATCTCGGCCATGGCGGGCCGCTTGGATCGCGACGCCCTGTCGCGTCTGGCCGCCGTCCCGGGACTGCGCATGGCCTCGGAGGATCCGGAGCTGCGGGGACTCTTGAACGACAGCGTGCCCTTCATCGGCGCCGATCGCCTGCATCGGCGCGGCGTCGACGGCGAGGGCGTGAACGTGGCGGTCATCGACACCGGCGTCGACGCCGGCAACCTGGACCTGCGCGAAGCGGTGGTCGCCCAGGTCTGCACCCTGGTGCCGCGCGATCGCTGCGGTTCGGGCGACGACCTGGCCGACGACGTCGATGGGCATGGCACCCACGTGGCCGGCATCGTCGCCTCGCGCGGACGCCG
>CAZJWJ010000034.1:39784-46431 GCA_964549495.1 uncultured Anaerolineales bacterium
CGTGGCGCCCGCGGCGGGCATCATCGCGGTCAAGTTCCTCGAGACGCGGGCCACCGGCGCCGGCTCGAACATGCTCGAGGCCTTGGACGAGCTGCTGGGAAGGGATGATGTGGACATCATCAACATGAGCCTGGGCACCAGCACGCTCTTCGATGGCCAGTGCGACGACCTGGACGCCTACCACCGCGCGCTCTCGGCGGCCTTCGGCCGCCTGGACGAGGCCGGCGTGATCTCGGTGGCGGCCTCCGGCAACGACGGCTCGCGCAACCAGATGGCCTCGCCGGCCTGCATCGCCAAGGTCATCTCGGTGGGGGCGGTCGACCATACCTTGCCGCGGGCCGAGATCGCCGACTTCACCAACCGCAGCCCCCTCCTGGATCTGTTGGCCCCCGGCGTGGCCATCGAGTCGGCCGACGTGCAGGGCGGAATCGGGACCAAGAGCGGCACCTCCATGGCCGCACCGCACGTGTCCGGCGCGCTGGCCCTGCTCAAGGGCGAGGCGCCATGGGCCGGCCGGGAGGTCTTGCTGCAGGTGCTGCGCGAGAACGGTCAACGGCCCACGCTGCGCCTGGGCGACAACGAGGCGGTGACGATCAAGGTCGACAGCGCACTGTCCGCCCTGGAGCGGATCGTCCCCACCGAAACGCCCGAGATGCCCACCGAGACGCCGATCCCGCCCAGCCAGACCCCGGAACCGGCCACGGAGACGCCGACGGCCGTGCAGGCCAGCGCCACGCCGACCGAGGATCCGGCCACCGCGGAGCCCTCGCCCACGACGCGGCCCACCGATCCGGCCATCCCGACGCCCGAGCCGACCAGCGAGGTGCTGCCGGCCTACCTGCCGCGCTTGCTTCGACCCTGATCCCGGGGATGAGATCCGACTCGACCGTGGCCTGCTATCCGGTGGTGACCGTCAGTCCAGCGGCTGCGTCGATTCCAGGGCGCCGGCGGACACGGTGCGCTCGGGCATCAGGGTGGTGAAGACCACCAGGCGCTTGGCGTAGGTCGCTGCGCCGTGGTCCCATGCCCCGTCACAGGTGACCAGGTTCAAGTCCGCGGTCAGCGACTTGCCGAAGATGGACTCGATGATGGCGCCCTCGGCGTCGTGGTCGTAGATCTTGCTGGCCTCGACCACGAAGCTGCGGCGGCTGCCATCCTCGTAGGTCACGTGGACCTCGTCGCCGGGCACCAGCTGACCCAGATCCCAGAAGACGGCCGGACCGCCGGTGCTGGTGTCCAGGTGGCCGGCGATGACCGAGTTGCCCAGCTCGCCGGGTAGGAAGCCGTTCCGATACCAGCCGGCGTTCATCCAGCCCTTGGGAACGTCCATGGCCCGCTCGGGCGTGAGACCGACCAACTCGACCGGCGCATCGACGCCGATGGCCGGGATCTCGAGGCGCGTCGGCTGCCCGGCAGCCGCCATCGGATCCGGCGTGCTGGTGGGGGGCAGGGTCGGGCTCGGCTCAGGCGTCGGGCTGGGAAGTGGCGTCTGGCTGGGCAATGGCGCGAGGGCCACCACCCGCTCCTGGGCTCCGTCCGACGCATCCGGCGCATCCTCGGCCGCGGTCTCCGGCTGGGGCTCCATGGCGTGCGCTACGCCATCGGATCGTTCTTGCGACCCTGGATTCCCTTCGCCGGCCGGCTGCTCCACACCATCGGCCGAGCCAGGATCGGCGGAGGGGGCGGTAGACTGGCTGCTCTCGTGGCCCCGCAGCGCGCGGAACACGATGCCCATGCCTTCGGGCACGGCGGCGCAAGCGCTCAGGCTGGAGGTCAAGAGGAGGGCGAAGAGGGGCAGGTGCAGGCGACGCAGCATCGGATCCGCTCCGTGCAAGGTTCGAGAAGGGCGGGGCTGGGGTTAGGCCCTTGTTAATGGTAGGCGGTGGCCGGGCGTCCGTCAAGCCCGATTTCGAGCGCGCCGAGGGCGAGACGCTTTGCTCTAGAACCCGTGTTCCGGTAAAATTAACGAGGTTGAGCCCCGGACGTTTGGGGGCCACGAGGTGTCAGGGAAGCGAGGCGAGATGACGGACACGAGGCCCGAGACGAAGCCGGAGTCGGCGCTGAGCTATACGGCCGAGAACATCCAGGTCCTCGAGGGCCTGGAAGCCGTACGGCGCCGGCCGGGCATGTACATCGGCGGCACCGACATCAAGGCCCTGCACCACATGGTCTACGAGGTCGTGGACAACTCGGTCGACGAGGCGATGGCCGGTGTCTGCGACCGGATCGAGGTGCGCATCCACGCGGATGCCTCGGTCTCGGTGACGGACAACGGCCGCGGCATCCCCGTCGGCGTCCACAAGCAGACCGGGCGCAGCGCCCTGGAGACGGTGATGACCAAGTTGCACGCCGGCGGCAAGTTCGGCGGAGGCGGCTACAAGGTCTCCGGCGGCTTGCACGGCGTGGGCGTTTCGGCCGTCAACGCGCTGTCCTCCTGGTTGGTGGCCGAAGTGCGCACGGAAGGCCACCTGTACCGCCAGCGCTACGAGCGCGGCATCCCGCAGGGCGAGGTCGAACAGCTGCGAGCGCTGGAGGCCGGCGAGGATACCGGCACGACCATCCGCTTCCTGCGCGACGACACGATCTTCGAGGAGACCGACTACGTCTTCGCGACGTTGTTGCAGCGCATGCGCGAGACGGCCTTCCTCACCCGCGGCATCACCATCCGCCTCATCGACGAGCGCGAGTTGCCATCCCGCGACATGACCTTTCACTTCGAGGGCGGCGTCAAGAGCTTCGTGCGCTACCTCAACCGTGGGCGCAGCGTCTTGCACCCGGTGGTCCATACCCTGCGAGAGATCGAGGGCACCCAGGTCGAGGCGGCTTGGCAGTATACCGACGCCTTCGCCGACAACACCTACGCCTTCGCCAATACCATCATCACGCCCGACGGCGGCGTCCACCTGACCGGCTTCCGTTCGGCGCTGACCCGCGTCGTCAACGACTATGCCCGCAAACAGGGCCTGCTCAAGGAAGGCGACAACAACCTGACCGGCGACGACACGCGCGAGGGCATCACCTCGGTGATCAGCGTCAAGGTGCCGGATCCGCAGTTCGAGAGTCAGACCAAGGTCAAGCTGCTCAACGTCGAGGTGCGCAACCAGGTCGATTCGGCCGTGGCCGATTCCTTCGGCGCCTGGCTCGAGGAGAATCCGCGCGACGCGCGGGCCATCATCGACAAGTGCCTCACCGCGGCCCGCGCGCGGCGCGCGGCCCGGCAAGCCCGCGAGCTGGTCATCCGCAAGAGCGCCCTGGAGAGTTCGGCCCTGCCGGGCAAGCTGGCCGACTGCTCGACACGCGACCCGGACCAGGCCGAGCTCTACATCGTCGAGGGCGACAGTGCCGGCGGCACGGCCAAGCAGGGCCGCGACCGCCACTTCCAAGCGGTGCTGCCCTTGCGCGGCAAGATCCTCAACGTCGAGAAGTCGCGCATCGACAAGATCCTGCGCAACAACGAGATCCGCGCGCTCATCCAAGCCATCGGCATCGGTCTGGGTGACGAGGTGGAGTTGGAGAACCTGCGCTATCGGCGGATCGTTGTCATGACCGATGCCGACGTCGACGGCAGCCATATCCGGACGCTGCTCTTGACCTTCTTCTATCGCTACATGCCGCAGCTGATCGAGGCCGGAAACCTCTACATCGCGCAGCCGCCCTTGTATCAGATCAAGGCCGGTCGCGACAGCCGCTACGTCTATACCGAGGCGCAGCGCGAAGCGGCCATGCGCGAGCTGGAGGATCGGAGTCGCGTGAGCCTGCAGCGCTACAAGGGTCTGGGCGAGATGAACGCCGACCAACTCTGGGAGACGACCATGAACCCGGAGAACCGCCAGCTCTTGCAGGTTCGGATCGAGGACGCGGCCACGGCCGACCTGACCTTCCAGATGCTGATGGGGGCCGAGGTTCCGCCGCGCAAGCGCTTCATCATGACCCACGCGCAGGATGTGAAGAACCTCGACATCTGAGATCGTAGCGGCCGAATGAACCGGACTGCCAGCGGCCGGCGATCAGGAGCCGGCCGTCTCCGCGGCACCGGAGCGATCGCGCAGCAGCACGGCCAGGGTCACACCGATGACCGCCACGGCGGCCCCCCCGCCGGCCAGAATCCGCCGGCGATGCCGCCGCAAGGCGCTTACTCCGTTCTGCGCCAAGGCGCGGCCTCTGGAGCCGTCAGGAGCCTGGACCGCCCATGCGCGGCGGGCTTCCTGGCGCAGCATCTCGCCCAGGCGGTGGCGAAACTCCGGGTCCGGCGCCGACCAGAGCAATTGGCCCTGCACCCTTTCGGCGCAGCGCATGAGCGCTGCCAAGGCCGGCTCGCTTTCCGCGGCCAATGCCGCGGCGCGCTGCCCGTCGCGCTGACGCAGGAGCTCGGCGTGCCGATCCAACAAATCGGTCCGTTCGCGGTTCAAGGACGGCATGGCGGCAACTCCTTCGTGTGCGCCTTCAAGATCTGGATGGCCCGTCGCCGGCCTCGCCCGGGTCCTGCGCATCGAGCTGTTCACGCAAGGCCAGCAGCGTACGGTGATAGAGGCTCTTGATGGCCCCTTCGGATCGCCCGAGCACGGCTGCGATCTCGGCATTGGAGAGGCCTTGGTTGAACTTGAGGATCAGCAGCGTCTGCCGATCGGCGTCCAAGCGTCCGATGGCCCGTGCCATGCGCTCGCCGGCCAGCACTTGTTCTGCCAGGCGATCACCACCGGAGGGTACCGACGCGAGGTGCTCGGATTCGGCCTCGAGTTCCTCGTAGGACACCTTCTGATAGCGACCGGTGTCGCGGTACCAGTTGGCGATCAAGTTGTGCGCGATGCGATACAGCCATGCGCCGAAGGGGGCGCCGCGATCCTCGTAGCCCGGCATCTTGACCAGGGCGCGCTGGAAGACTCGCGAGGTCAGATCCTCCGCATCACCGACATCGCCAACCCGGTGCAGCACGTAGTTGTAGATCCGCTCTACGTATCGGTCATAGAGCTCGCCGAAGGCCGATGGGTCGCGCTTGGCGCGTCGGATCAGATCGGACTCCTTGCTGCTCATGCTCTAGAACACTCCAGCGGCGCTCGGGTTGCGCCGGACAGCGCTCGGACTCCGCCGGGGGAAAGGGGCTGCGGGCGAGGCAGCGGCTGATTCTATCGGCCCCCCGTCTGGGCGTCAACGCGAGCCGGCGCGGCCGCTGCCGTGGAGGATGCAGATCCCGAGGTCTCCGCTGGAGCGAAGGGCATCGGGCGAAGATCCCCGGCCTGGCCCTCGCTCGAGCGCTCGGCCCTCTTGCACGCCGGCCGGACCTTCGCTTAGACTTCGCCACAGGCAGTTGGCGGCCGTGTGGTCGCCGCGATGCCAGGAGGCAAGAAATGTCCGATGACAAGCTCTGGCGCGGCCGCGCCGGCCACTACGAGATGGTTGGACTGCGCCTGTGGCGACCCGCTCCCCGCTCCGGCGGCGGCAGCTATGGCTGGCAGCCGCCCACCAACGTCTACGAGACCGACGAGGGCATCGTGGTCCAGGTCGAGGTGGCCGGCATGCGGCCTCGAGCCATCCGCGTGCTGCTCGGGCCGCGCCACGTGACCATCAGCGGCTCGAGACGCCCATCGCCCGACTTGGCGGGCCGCATCTCCTGCCGGCAAGTCGAGATCGCCGACGGCCCCTTCCGCAGCCGGATCGAGCTACCCGACGGCATCGACACCGAGGCGGTGGCCGCCAGCTATCGCGACGGCTTCATCTTGGTCGAGTTGCCCTTCCGTCGGGACGAGCGCATGCGAGGCGGGTCTTGAGCGGGCCGGCGGAAGATCCCAAGGCCGCCCCGCCGACCGAGCCAGAGGATCGGGACGAGCGCGGAACGACCGAGCCCGAGCTGAAGGCCGCCGAGGAGCAGTTGCCGGTCGATCTCGAGAAGGAGACCGATGGCGAGGAGGCCGAGGAGGGAGCACCCGGCATCCCCGAGGTCTTGCCCATCCTGCCCTTGCGCAACGTGGTGGTCTTCCCGCTGAGCTTCCTGCCCCTGTCGGTGGGCCAGCCGCGCTCGATCAAGCTGGTCGACGATGCCACGGTCGGCGATCGGGTGGTCGGCCTGGTCAGCGTGCGCGATCCGGAGGTCGAGGAGCCCGGCCCGGAACTGCTTCACGAGGTGGGCACGGCGGCCTACATGCACCGCATGGTCAAGGGCGCCGATGGCAACATCGGCCTCTTCGTCCAGGGACTGCGGCGCTTCCGCATCGCCGGCTGGGAGGCCGAGGAACCCTACCTGAAGGCCAGGGTCGAGGTCTTGCCCGACGAGGAGCCCGAGGGCCTGGAGGTCGAGGCCCTGACGCGCAACGTCACCGAGCTCTTCGGGCGCCTGGTCAACCTGGTGCCGCATATGCCGGAAGAGCTGATCGGCGCGCTGGAGAACATGGATGACGCGCGGGCGGTGGCCTACTTCATCGCCGCCAACACCCGCATGGAGGTCGACGAGGCCCAGAAGCTGCTGGAGATGGAGACGGTGGCCGAGCGGCTCAAGAGCCTGATCGCCCACCTGACGCGCGAGCTGGACGTCTTGGAGCTGGGCCGGCGCATCCAGCAGGAAGCGCGCGGCGAGATGGAGAAGATGCAGCGCGAGTACTTCTTGCGCCAGCAGCTCAAGGCCATCCAGAAGGAGCTGGGCGAGGGCGAAGAGC
>CAZJWJ010000035.1:0-46200 GCA_964549495.1 uncultured Anaerolineales bacterium
CCGGCTCGCCCCAGGTGACCAACACGGCCTTGCTGGGATCGCAGCCGATGTACTGCACCTCGATCCAGGTCCGGCAGACGTCGTCCTGGCCCTGGAAGTTGAGGATCGGCAGGTGCACTTGCTGACCGAGCTGGTCGTTGGGTCGGACCGGGATGACCACCTCGTCGCCACCAGCGGCGGCGCCGGCACGCGGGAAGGCGATACCGCGGGGATCGGCGATGCCACCGATGTTGCCGACGCTGGCGCCGGTCGCGGCATCGAGGACCTCGATGGAGCCGGCCAACGAGACGAAGAGCAGTGAGTCATCCGGCGTGATCGCCATCTGATCGACACCGTAGAAGGTCGGCCGACCGGCCAGCGTGCTGTTCCAGATCTCTGCGCCGATGGTGCCGGTTGCCTGGTCGTAGTCGTAGGCCGCGAGGCCGTTGGTGCCTCGACGTCCGTAGACGATGTCGCCGGCGTTGTTCGTCAGCACGGTGATTCCGAGACCCGCACCGGGCACCGGCTGAGAGCTGACCGCCGTCATGCCCTGGGTCAGGAAGGATCGCAAGGTTCCCGCGCCGTCGCGGAGGATGGCGATGCCGGAGCTGGAGTCCGGGCTGCAGGCGATGTCGTTCGGCGCGGTACCGAAGGCGATGGTCTCGCCCGTGTTCATGAAGGCGCCGGTAGCATCGATCGTGAGTCGGTACCCGTTGCCGCCGGTGGTCGAGACCAAGACGCTGCTGTCCTCGCAGACATCCACCGCATTGTGACCGGAGGACGGGCTGTTGGTGTCTGCGATCATGAAGGTGGCCGTGTCGACCGAGACCACCGGTTGTGCCGCACCACCATCGGTGATCACCAGATAGGCATCATCGTGCGTGCTGGTGATGTCCTCGCACTGGGTCGGTAGCGAGAGCGGGTTGGTGCCCACCGTCGACGGTGTCAGGGTCGCCATGTCGATGGCACCCAGGGTGTTGGCCGTCGAGAAGGAGCAGACGTAGCCCGTGCTCCCGTCGCTGGAGATCCAGGCATCGTAAGTATTGCCCATGCCCGGAACGTTGACCGTACCGACAACGGTCAGCGTGTCGGCGTCGATGATCGTGGCGCCGTTGCCGCTGCCGTTGGCGACCACGCCCAGGGTCTGGGCATGCGCGGTCCGCGAGCCGAAGGCGGCGAAGGCCACCAAGGTCAGCGCGACCACCAAGAGTCTCTTGCGAACGATCATGTTCTGTGATTCTCCCCCGGGTTGCCATCGCCAACGATTTCGGGATCGTTATCCCATGTCCAGCGATGCTCAGATGAACGTAACGTTAGCCGGATCCCCGTGCACATACACGGCCATCCACATCCAGCTTAACGCAGCATGAGGCGCCAGGATACGGCCGCGAATCTTAATATCCGGGCGGACTTCGCCGACCTGTCGCGGTTCCTTCGCTGCGCGGAGCGATCAGCGGTGGGCGAGGAAGGGCAACCAGATCCGCCGCGGGAAGACCTCGAGCCGGCTCTCGGCCCGCAACTCGCGGCTGCGCGCGCTGACCGTGCCCAGTCCGGGGCGCAGCGCGACGATCTCGGCCTCGGCTTGTCCATTGGCATCGCTGACGTGCAGGCGGCGGTCCAGGCCGGCGATGTTGGAGTCCATCTCGATCGAGATACCGGACACCGGGTTGCCGAAGGCGTCTTCGATGCGCGCCACCGCCAGGGTCCGTGCGCCGACGACGAGGCTGTGGTCGGCCAGCTCGAGCATCAGGCTGGCCGGCGCGCCCGGCTCGAAGTCGACCTGGATCTCGTCGATCAGCTCTTCGTGGCTGGCGCGCACCGTGGCCGGCCCGACCCGAATGCCCGAGCGCAGGCTGCTGGTGGCCACGCCGCGCGCGTCCGTGCGGGCCTCGGTGATGGCCAGGAGCCCCGCGTCGGTCTCGAAGCTCGTCGCCGCTTCGGGCACCGCATTGCCGAAGGCATCGCGCAGGGTGGCCGTGAGGGCCGCGGTCTGGCCGCCGATGGCGATGGCCCGCCGGCTGGCCTCCAGGCTCAGCTGCTCGGCCGGGCCGGGCAGCACCTTCAAGCGGGCCGATCCGCCCCGATCGTCGATCGACAGGGCGCGGATCACCGTGTCGCCGGCGCGCAGACCGGTCCGCAAGGTGCTGCGCGCGATGCCGTCGCGGGTGGAAGCCACCGCCGGCGAGAGGCTGGCGATCTCCGGATCGTCGGCGGTGAAGAAGACCGCCGTGCCATCGACGGCCGGATTGCCCAGCCGGTCGAGCACCCGCGCGACCACCTCGGCCTCCTCGCCGCCCACTTCCAGGCGGGCCGGCGCCTCGACCGTGACGGTGAAGGCGGCACCGGGCGAGACCTCGATCTCGGCCGTGGCCGCGTTGTCCTCCGGCGTGGCCTCGTAGGCCGTGGCCGAGCTGGCGCTGGCCCGGTTGACCAAGCGGCTGTCGGATCCCCAGCCCAGGCTGGTGTCCAGCCGCGCCGTGATGGTCACCAGGCCTTGCTGGCCGGCCGGCATCCGGTCGATGCGGAAGGCATAGGGCTCGCCGCCCGAGCGGTTTTCGAGGAGCGGCCCGCGCGGCAGGAAGTCGGCGCGGAAGCTGGGCGAGATCAGCCCCGCCGGCAGGCGATCGACCAGGTCGACGTCGAAGATCGTGCCCGCGCCGACGTTGCGCAGGCGCAGGGTGAAGCTGACTCGCTCGCCCGGCACGACGGCCGAACGCGGCTCGGCCAGCTGCTCCAAGCGCAGGTCGGTGGGCAACAGCGCCACGCTGGCGGTGACCTCGCCGCTGCCGGCGACGGCGCGCAAGGTGGCCTGGCCGATCTGGTTGCCGGCCACCAGGCGCGTCTCGGCACGACCACCCAAGGTCTGGAGGCGCTCGGCCTCCAAGCGGCCGAGGCTGGTGGTGAGCAGCACCGGGCTGCCGTCGGCCACCGGATTGCCGTAGGCGTCGGCGGCATCGACCACGAGGCTGCTGGCGGTCTGACTGTTGGCCGGCAAGCTCGAACGGGTCGGCGTCATGTGCAGTCGCGCGGCGGCGCCGGGCAGCAGGGTGATGCCCCGCGTGACCGTCAAGGGGTCGATGGAAGCCAAGACCAGGGCCGGCCCCGCCCGATCACCGCTGGTGAAGGTGGCCTCGGCCCTGCCATCGCGCGTCGCGCTGTCCATCGGCGCGATGCCGCCGCCCTGGGCCGAGAAGCGAAGGGGGGTGCCGTCGCGCACCGGCCGGCCCTCGCCATCGGAGATTCGGGCCACCACGCGGGTGCTGCTGCCGCCGACAGTCAGCAGCTCGTCGTCGACCGTCAAGGTCATCGAGGCCGGCGGTCCGCTGACGAAGGGCACCTCGACCTGGCCGGCCACGCGGCCGCCGGCTCCGTAGGCCTCGGCGTTGACGCGCCCGCGCCCCGGCACATCGGCCGCGCGCAGCACCGCCCGGGCCCGGCCAGCCGCTAGCACCTGGCCGGAGAGGAGCCGGTCGAAGGCCGCCTCGCCGCCCAGGACCTCCACGCGCAGCACGTGAAGGCCGGCACCCAGACCGACGGCCAGGGGCTGCTCGACCCATTCGCGGCGCGGTCCCCGGGCCTGGATGTCGGCCACCAGCTGGTCGTCGACGTAGGCGCGGAATCGGCCCGGATCGATGGGGCTCTGGCCGTAGCGCAGGACCACCGCCGGCGCCTCGAAGGTCCAGCTGAAGACGGCACCGGCAGCGCTGGCGCGCAGGTAGCCCAGGGAGGAGGCCAGGCCGTATCGCGCGTCCTCCATCAGGGTCCAGCGGTCGGAGCGCCAGACCGCCGCGGCGTCCTCCACCTCGGCCTCCTGACCCGATCGGTCCAGGCTGCCGCCGTTGGTCTCGAAGCGCACGAGGGCCCCGTCGGCCGCGCTCCGTCCGGCGCTGTCGAAGACCCTCGCGGTGAGCGTGCTGGTGCTGACGCCGTCCGCCTCGAGGATGGCCGGCTGGGCGTCGAGGACCACGTCGGCCGGCATGCCCAGGGCCGGCAGGTAGCTGACCAGTCCCAGGTCCATCGCATCCGGCTGGTGGACCAGGCGCTGCTCGATCTGCGGGGCCCAGGCCACGCCCCAGTCGTTGTGGCGGGCATCGATATCGTGTGTGCGGCCCGGGTTGCCGTCGTTCTCCAGGACCAGGGCGGCGCCGTTGCCCCAGAGCAGGTTGCCCTCGCTGGCAAAGCCGCCCAGGCGCAGATCGAAGGGCTGGCCGGGATCGCTGAGGGCGGTCTCGACGATGCGCAGGGCCTCGGCGTTGCCGGTGATCACGCTGCGGTGCAGCCACAGGCTGCGCGCATCGATCAGGCGCAGGCCCGGCCCGCTACCGCCGGTGATGCGGAGGCTGGCCAAGTCGAGCGTGCGCGTCACGCCCTCGATATGGAGCCCGGCCGCCCCCGGCACCTGGGTGTCGACGATCTCGTCACCGACGATCTCCAGGCTGCCGATGCTGCCGCTGCCGTCCAGGATGGTCACGCCGCCGGCCAGGCTGACCGCGCCGGCACCGGCGCCGGTGACGCGGTTGTTCTCCAGGCGCAGGCGCTGCAGCGCCTGGCCGGTGCCGGCCTGCAGCCGCAGAGCTTCGGCATCGGCCGACTCGATCCGGTTTCGGACCAGGTCCAAGCGCTCGGCGCTGGCCGCCGGCAGGCCGGCCGGCGGGTCGAGGACCTCGATCCCGCGCCCGGCGATCTCGACCAGCTGGTTGTCCTCGAGCCGCAGGAGGCCGCCCAGGCCGCGCAGCTCGATGCCCGGTCCGCCGACCTCGTCCAAGCGGTTGTCCGCCACGCGCAGGCCCTGGCCGCCGCGGGACAGGAGCCCCGCATCGACGCGGTGCATGTGGTTGCCCTCGATGTCGAGGTCTTCGACGAACCAGGCCACGACGGCCGCCGACTCGGGAGGGCTGCCACCACCGATCTCGGAGAAGCGGTTGGCGAGCACGCGCACGTCGCGCAGCCGGGTCGGGCTGGTGATGACCGTGGCCGGCAGCCCCGGCCATGCGCCGAGCGGATCGCCCGGCTGGCGACCGTGCAAGAGCAGTCCAGCCGCCGCCCCCTCGAAGCGGAAGCCCTCGACATGCAGGCCGTCCAGATCGGCCGTGCGGGCATCGGCGATCAAGGCCACGCCGGGCAGACCGCCCTGGCTGCCCACCCAGATGGCATGCTGATCCGGGTCGCCGGCCGGATCCCCGGCATCGGCGCCCGGTCCTTCGAAGCGCAAGGACTTGTCGACCACCTGCACGGTCTCGGTGTAGCGGCCCGGCGCGACCTCGATGGTCTCGCCCGGGCTGGCGGCGTCCACCGCCGCCTGGATGCTGGCGTGGCAGGGGCTCTGGCCCGAGCAGCCGGCCTGGTCGTCCACGTAGCGCCGGCCGTCCTGGGCCCGGGCCGGCTCCAAGCCGCCCAAGAGTCGCAGGGCGCCGCCGAGCAGCATCGCCGCCAGCAGGGCGGCCAGCCCGGCGCGCGCGGCGCCGCGGCGGAGCCGGTGCAGGCGCCCGCTTCCGCCGATCCGGCGTGGCTGCCAGACCGGGGCTCGCCGAACCTTCACGGGCAGAGCTCCACCTCGATGTCGTCCAGGAACATCCATGCTCGACCTCCAAGACCGTCGTTGGCGACGGTGCTGTACAACCAAAGCGTCTCGCCGCGCCAGGCGCGGACGTCCAGGCTCAGGGTCCGCTTCTGCCAGGCGCCGGCGTTGACCCGCTCGCCGAAGACGTAGGCCACGGGATTGCGCTGGCCCTGCAGGTTCTCGGCCGGGTCGATGTCGTAGACCAGCATCAGCTGGCGGTCCGGCCCCCCACCGGGCTCGGCGGCCTGGTAGGTCCAGGCGCTGATGTTCATGCGCGTGGCGTCGGCCGGCACCGGCAGCGCCTGCCAAGCCGTCGAGTAGGAGAAGGCGTTGGGCTCGCCCGGCCGAATGCCGAGCAAGAGGCTGCGCCGGCCGCCGTGGACCTGTTCGGCCGAGTAGCGCGGCTGACGGCCGCCGCGGAAGGTCCAGGCGCCGTCCTGCTCGAAGCCGCCTTGCTGCAGCGGTCGGGCGCAGTCGTCCGGTGTGGCGATCGGCGTGGCGCTGGCCGGCCGCGTTGCGGTCGGACTGGGCGTGATCGTGGCCGTCGGCGTGTGGCTCGGGCTGGGCGTGACGGTGGCCGTCGGCGTGTCGGATGGCGTCGGCGTGATGCTCGGCGTGTCCGTTGGCTCCGGCGTATCGGAGGCCGTCGGCGTCGCGCTGGCCGTCGGGGTATCCGATGGCGTCGGCGTCACGCTGGGCGTCGGCGTGTCCGAGGGCGTCGGCGTGATGCTCGGCGTCGGCGTCAGGCTGGGCGTGCGGGTCTCGGTCGGCGTCGCGCTGGCCGTCGGGGTGTCCGACGCGGTCGGCGTCGTGCTCGGCGTCGGCGTGTCCGATGGCGTCGGTGTGAGGCTCGGCGTCGGCGTCGCGGTCGGCGTGTTCGTCTCCGTCGGCGTCGCAGTCGGCGGCAAGGGGGTGTCGGTGGCCGTCGGCGGCGGCGAGGTGTTCGTCGCCGTCGGCGGCGGCAGGGTGGCGGTGGGCGTCGCGCTGGGCGGCGCCGTGGCGCTGGGTTGAGCCAGGATGTCGATGCGGCCGTCGCGGGCGGCCAAGGGGATCTCGGCCGCCAGGCGATCGGAGGCCTGGCGCATCACGAAGTTCATCGGCGAGCGCCCGGGCGCCAGAGCGCGGACGCGCATGCGCGCCACGACGCCGGAGCCGGAGACGCCGCTGGAGTCGATCAGGGCCATGGCGTAGTCGATCCGTCCGGCCGCGTTGTCGACCGTGTTGGTCTGTACGAAGACGCCAGCCAGCGGCGGGAAGTCACCCGGCGCGATCTGCACGCCCTCGCGGCCCGGATCCTCGTCCAAGACCTCGACCAGGCTGGGGTCGAAGCCCAGCTGCATCTCCAGGGCGAAGAGCTCGCGGACGTCCGAGAGCCGCAAGGCCAGGGTCGTCACCTCGCCGGGCCGCAGGATGGAGCGGCTGGGATCGACGGCCAGGGTGGCGAAGAGGATCTGGCGCTGCAGCATCAGGGGCAGGTATTGCCGGAAGACCAAGGGCGGACGGGCGGTGGGGCTGGGCCCCGCCGTCGGGGTCGGCGGCGCCACGCCGGGCCGGCCGAAGGCGCTGGTGTTGCCCTCGGCATCGGTGGCGGTGGCGGTAAAGGAGGGTCCGCTGAGGTCGAAGGGCGCGTCGAAGCGGAAGAAGCCCCCGCTGTCGGCCACGGTCCGACCCTCGTAGCGGGCGCCTTCCACGTCGTTGTCGCTGAAGACCTCCACCCGGCTGTTGGGCGGCGCCACGCCCTCGACGAAGCGCATGCCGGTGCCGGTGATGATCGGCGCGGCCAGCTCGCGATTGCCGCCATTCTCCAGGGTGATGCCCTCGCCGTCGTTGGCGGCGATGCTGTTGCGCTGGATGGTGTTGGAGAGCGTGCGGATGCCGCGCACCCGGATGCCGTGCCCGTCGTTGAAGACGATGCGGTTGCCGGCCGTCTGGTTGGCACCGCCGATCAGGTTGCCGCTGGCGCCGTCGTCGATCAGGATGCCGTCGGCGCCGTTGGGCAGCGGGTCGAACTGGCTCGGACCGGTGCCGATGAGGTTCGACTGGATGACGTTGGAGCGGGTGCTGGGCGACTGGATCCAGATGCCCTCGCCGGCATTGCCGCTGATGATGTTGCCCACCGACAGCGATCCGCCGCCGATCAGGTTGCCTTCCGGGCCGCCGCCGATGACCACGCCCTGGCCGTTGGGGATGACCGCGTTGCCGGCCGCGTTGGTGCCGATGCGGTTGAATTGCACCACGTTGTCGTCGCTGCCCTGGCCGAGGATAGCGATGCCGTCCAGGCCGTTGCCGCTGATCACGTTGCCCGGGAAGCCGCCACCGGCCAGGGTCAGCTGCCCGATCCGGTTGTTGTGCGCGCCCCCCTCGATCAGGATGCCGTGGGTGGCGTTGCCGTCGCCCTCCAGCTCGTCGGCGCTGACGCCGATGCGCGAGCCGAGGATGTAGTTTCCCGCCACCTCCGGCCCGTCCAGGACGATGCCGACGATGTTGCGGATGCTGGTGATGCCCTCTCCGGTGCCGCCGCCGCCGATGATGTTGTCGGCCGCGCCGCCCTCCAGCACCAGGCCGGCGTTGAAGCTGTGCAGGGTCAGGCCCTGCACGCGGTTACCGGCCGAGTTGATCACCAGGCCGTCGAAACCCGCGCTGCCCAGGCCGGCGGCCAGGATGACGCCGCTGCCGACCGCGTTGATCACGTCGCCGCCGGTGGACAGGGGCGGCAGGCCCGGCCGGGTGACGTGCTGCACGCTGAGTAGGTCCGAGGGCGTCGCCGAGGGCACGGGCGTGGCCTCGGGCGGCTGGACGAGGATGGTCGAAGGCGCGGCCGGCGGGAAGACCCCGGGATCGAAGGCGATCATGTCGACGCTGGCCGGACCGGGTTCGCCGACGATCTGGGCCCGCTCGTCGTCGCTGAGCGCGCCAAGGCTCAGGTCGCCGGTGACCAGGCGCAAGGCCTCGCGCAGGCCCAGCACCTCATCGCCCACCACACCCGGATCGGCCGTGCTGTTGACGATCAAGATGCTCTCGGTGGGCCGCGCCTCGGTGGGCGTGGCCGTGGGACTGGCCGGCGGCAAGCCCGTCTCGGTGGCCGTCGCCGTCGGCGTGGCCGAGGGCTCCGGCGTGCCGGTATCCGTCAGCGTGGCGGTCGGCGTCGGCGGCGTGACGTCCGGGGGCAGGTCGGTCGGCGTGAGGGTCGGCGTCGACGTCAGCGTCGGTGTCGCGGTCTGGGTCGGGGTATTGCTGGCCGTCGGAGTGGCCGTCGGCGTCGGCGTGCTGGTCGGCAGGGGCGTCAGGCCGGTCGGGCCCGCAAAGGCTTCGGGCGTCGGCGTCGGGGTTTCGGGATCGCTGGTCGGCCCTGGCGGGTCGATGATGTCCGAGACGAAAGGCAGGTCGATGTAGAAGACGCCCTCGGTCTGGCTCAAGTCGATGCCGGTCATCACCCCGCTGCTTCCGGCATCGTACTCGATGGGCCAGTCGACGGCCTTGACCTGGCTGGTCACCGGCATGTGCAGCATGCAGCTGGGTTCGTCGCTGCCGCTGGTGACATAGCTGCGCTGGACGATGAACTGGATCAGGTTGATGGTCACGCCGGCCAGGTAGGGCTCGCCCTCGTCCTTGGCGCCATCGCTGTCGTAGTCGTGATAGGCGCCCAGGCACACTTCTAGCTTGGCCGCGACCAGGTCGATCACCCGGTCCTCGCCGGCGTTGAAGGCCTCGCCGGTGGCCGGGCTGGAAGCGGAGACCCCGTGCACCTTGAAGAAAAAAGTCTCGCCCTCGGCAGGGCCTTCCTTCAGGCCGGTGCCCGGGTCGTCGGCCGGCACGACCAGCTCGTAGCTGCTGTCGCTGCCATCGCTCTCGACCAGGGTGGTGGCAAAGACCTGGCCGTCGAGCTCGGCGGAGACCAGCATGCCGACCGGCGCGGGGCTGCCGTACCAGTCGACCGTACCCTGGTAGCGCGCCGGGCTGGGGCCGCCATCCGGCTGCTGCGCCTGGGCCGCGGTGGCGGCCAGGAGCAGCGCGGCCAACAGGGCGGCGATGATGGGCGAGCGATGCTGTGGGGTGGCTCGGAACACGGCGAGGCTCCTTGGGCTCTCCAGCGGACGAGCCAGCGGGCCCCGAGGCTCGCTGGACCCGCCCGACCGATCTGCGCCCGCCCGGTGCGGTGGGGCCCGGCCCGGGCTCGCGGTCGGCCGAATGCGGTTCTACTTCGGATGAGTATAGCCGTTCTTAATGGATTTGTCACCTCGCGCCGCGGATTCCGGTTGCAGCATCCGGACTTGGAGGCTACCATTGGCCGCGTCGACGGAATTAACTTAGAATTTACCTCGTCGTCCGAGCTCGTCGGTCCGGGCATCGTCGCTGCTTTGCATTCCAGTTCGGCCGAGCATCGGCTCCTCACCCCGTCACCGCCCGGCCATCGAGCGCTCGGATGGCGAGGACAAGGCCAGCCCCATCCCCCGCATGATGGCCCCTTGCCATCATGCCGTGATCGGAGATGTCCCATGCCTCCTTCCTGGTCACGCGCGCACGAGCTCTCACCGCTGCTCGGCCGCCGCCTGATGCCCGCGCTCCTGCTCACGCTTCTCGGATTGGCGGCGCTGCCCGGCCTGGCCGCGCCACAAGATCAAGCCGATCCGACCATCGACTACGTCTTGCAGGAGTCCTGGCCCCTGCCGGCCGCGCCATCGGCGCCGGTCGACCTGGCCCTGGGACCCGAGGGGCTCTATGCGGTGGACGGCGAGCACAACGAGGTGCTGGCCTTCGATCCGCAAGGCCGGCTGCGCGATCGCTGGCAGGCCGGCAGCGAGGACGAGGTGCTGGTACCGGCCGCGGTGGCGGCCGATCCGGTCCGCCAGCGCGTCTACCTGCTCTGGATGCGCTTCGAGCGGCAGGGCGGAGAGGCAGGCGGCGCATTGCGCTACCTGGGCCTCTTCCTGGACACCCGTCGGCCAGACGGCAGCCGCGAGCGCCCGCTGCGCAGCATCGGCCAGATCGGCCAGCCCTCCGACTTGGCGGTCGAGCCGGTCTCCGGCGACCTCTTCCTCACGGCCGACGGCCATGTACATCGCATCGACGCCGAGTCGACCTGGCTGGAGGGTTCGATCGAGGTCGGCGACACCAGCGGGCCGGCCGGCCAGATCGCCCTGATCGACGAGCTGCACCTGGCCCTGGTCCGCCCCCTCGAGTCGGCGGTCCAGATCCTGACCTTCGAGGGCATCCCGGTCGGCCGTTTGGACCTGGGCGAGCACCTGCCGCTGGCCGTCGCACCGGACGGCGCCGGCGGCCTGCAGGTGATGGTGCGGGCCTTCGACCCGGACGACCCGAGCGCGCCGCTGGTGCTGCGCTTCGACGCCGAGCGCCAGCCGGCCGGCCGGCGCAGCCTGGCCGCCATGGGCGCGCCGAGCATCTCGAACGACAGCTGGCGCTGGTCGATGGCCGCGGCCGACGCGGGCCTGGTGCTCAGCGCCGGCAACGAGCGCTTCCACACCCTGATCTACGATCGCGAGGACCGCCTGGTCGAACGCCTGGTGGGCGGCCGGGTGCAAAGCCGC
Source organism: uncultured Anaerolineales bacterium (assembly GCA_964549495.1). Taxonomy (GTDB): domain Bacteria; phylum Chloroflexota; class Anaerolineae; order Epilineales; family Epilineaceae; genus JACKBJ01. The sequence goes on from CAZJWJ010000035.1 coordinate 11,086, forward strand.
TTCGAGCCCCACGAGACCCCGCCCCGCGCCCGGCCGGCCATCGGGCTCACGAGCATGCCCGACGGCGGGCTGATGGCCTTCGACGGCCGGGACGCGCGCCTGGTGCGGATGGCCTGGCGCGAGCGGCCGCGGCTGATCGGCACGGCGCCCCTGGGCAGCATCGACGTGACCCTGGGCGCCTCGGGCGAGCTCTACGCCAGCACCGAGGACGGGCGGGTGATGCGCCTGCCCGTCGGCGACGCGCCCCAGCCCGACTGGGAGATGGACTGCGATTGCGAGCTGGGCGGCCGCTTGGCCGCCAGCCCCTCGGCGCTCTACCTCAGCCGGCCGCGCTCGGCCGAGGTGGCCACCTTCAACCCGGAGGACGGGCTGCGCTTGCGCAGCTACGGCTGGAGCCCGGAAGCCGGGCTCTGGCCTTCGGACGTCGAGATCGCGCCGGACGGGCGCCTGCATACGGCCGACCTGGTCGGCGCCTCGGTGCAGGCCTGGCGCCGGCCCGAGGCGCCGGACGCGGTCTGGCAGGCCGGCCTCCTGGCCGGTCCGCGCCGTCTGGCCAGCGCCCGCTGGAACGAGGAGATCGTGGTCGGCGCCATCCTGGCCGACGGCTACGTCGAGCTGCACGAGGCCTCGCGCGGCCGGCTCTTGGCCCGCTGGCAGCCGGATCTGGACGGCGGCAGCCTGGATTTGGTCGACCTGGCCCTGGGTCCGGAGGGCGAGGTCTACCTGGCCGATGCCGGCCAGCGCGCGGTCCACGTCTACATGCCGGGCGCCGGCATTCCGCCCACCCAGCCGGCCGAGCCCAGCGCCACGCCCAGCCCCTCGCCTTTGACCTGCCGCATCGAGGGCGACAAGGTCGCCCGGCCCTCGACCGTCGTCCTGGGTGCGAGCACCTCGGTGACCCTCAGCCTGGCCGCCGAATGCCCGGCCGGCTCGCGGGTGGTCGGCGCCGACATCCTCCTGGTCATCGACCGCTCGGCCTCGATGCGCGGCCAGAAGCTGGTCGCGGCCCGCAGCGCGGCCCAGGCCTTCGCCGAGCTCCTGGACGTGCGGCATCACCGGATCGGGCTGGTCTCCTTCAGCGAAGACGCGCGCTTGGACGTATCCTTGACCCGCGACATCGGCGCCATCATCGACGGCCTGGATGGCCTGGTGGCCGGCTCGGACACCAACCTGGCCGATGCCATCCGGACCGCCCGCGCCGAGCTGGAGTCCGCCGGCCGCGCCGAGGCCCTTCCGGTGATGATCCTCCTGACCGACGGGCAGTACGGCGTCGACGACGAGGATCCGCTGCAGCTGGCGGCCGACGCGCGGGCCTGGGGCGCCCAGATCTACACCATCGGTCTGGGTCCGGAGGCGGCCGGAGACGATCTGCGCCAGATCGCGGGCAGCGCCGAACGCTACTTCCACGCGCCCAGCCCGGCCGAGCTCTACCCGGTCTACGGGCAGATCCTGCGCGAGGTGCTGGCCAGCCTGGCCGGCAACCTGATCATCGACGACCAGCTGGGTGGACCGCTGCGCTACCTGGCCGGATCGGCCAAGCCGCCGGCCCTGGAGGAGGGCGAACGCCTGCGCTGGGCGCGCAGCATCCTGCCGGTCTCCGGCATCACCCTCAGCTACCAGCTGGAGGCCAGCGCGCCGGGCTGTCATCCCACCGGCCTGCGGGCGGCCGCCGAGTACACCGACGCCGACGGGGCGCGCCGACGCTTCGACTTTCCGCTGCCGACGGTCTGCGCCATCACGCCCACGCCGACGCCCACCGCCAGCCCCACGCCGACGGCCACCCAGACCCCGGTGCCGCGCCCCATCTACCTGCCCTTGCTCAACGGCTGCCGCAGCAGCGCGACCCCGGTCGATGTGATCCTCTTGGTCGACAGCTCCTCGAGCATGGCCGGGCAGAAGCTGGAGGACGCGCGCCGGGCGGCCGCGAGCTTCGTCGAGCTCTTGGACTTGCGCCGCGACCAGGCGGCGGTCATCAGCTTCGATGCCGAGCCGCGGCTGGCGGCCGGCCTGAGCCAAGATGCCGGGGCCCTGGGCCGCGCCATCGCCGGCCTGCAGTCGGGCTCGGGCACCCGCATCGACCGCGCGCTGGGCGCGGCGGTGACCGAGCTGCTCGGCCCGCGGCGCAAGTCGGGCAACCAGGGCGTGATCGTCCTGCTCAGCGACGGCGCGCACAACGGCGACGAAGCCGAGCTGCGCCGCGCGGCGGCCGAAGCCCGCAGCCTGGGCTCCTTGATCTACGCCGTCGGCCTGGGCGAGGACGTCGACATGGGCCAGCTGCAGCGCATCGCCGGACCCGAGCGCAGCTACTTCGCCCGCGATGGCGAGGCGCTCGAGGCCATCTACCGTCAGATCGCGGCCGGCATCCCCTGCCGCTGATCGACCCTCGAAGCGGGGCGGCGCGGGGACCCCGCGCCGCCTCCCCCGCTGACCGCCGGATGCCAGCTTGACAGCCGGGCCCGGCGGGTGACAATGGGTCGGCCCCGTCACGGCCCTCGTGGCGGCGTTCGACCCCACCGTGGAGAGGGCGGACGATGCCCGAGATCCAAGCGCGCCTGATCGACTACTGGGAGCGCTCGCGCAGCCATACCTACAGCCTGCTCTTGGCCCTGCCGCTGCTCTTGGGCTACGAGCTGCTCATCGGCCTATCCAACCGCCTGCGCGGCGAGGGGATGGAGGTGCGCAACCTGGCCGAGATGCTGATGCTGCGCATGATCGTGCAGCTGGGCATCGGCGGCCAAGCCGTCTTCATCGGGCTCTTGATCCTGGCCGCGCTGCTGGTGATCGCCCGCGAGTGGCGGCGCAACCCGAGCTGGAGCTGGCGCGCCCTGGAGCCCCGGATCCTGGGCTGGATGCTCCTGGAGAGCGCGATCTGGGCTTGGCTCTTCCTGCTCTTGGTCAGCAGCGCCACCGGCTACCTGCTCTCGCCCTTGGCTGCGGCGGAGGCGGCCGGAACGCTGGCCAGCGCGGCCTCGCCCGGCGGCGCGGCCCCGGCGGCCGCCCCCGCTGCCGGCACCGCGCTCCAGGGACTGGCGCTCTCCTTGGGCGCGGGGCTCTACGAGGAGCTCTTCTTCCGGGTCCTGCTGGTCTCGGGCATCGCCTGGCTGCTGACGGCCGGCGGACTCGCCCGGCGCGGACCGGCCCTGCTGGCGGCGGTGTTGGCTTCGGCCCTGCTCTTCAGCCTGGCGCATTACGTCGGCCCCCTGGGCGATCCGCTGCAGCTGGGCTCCTTCACCTTCCGCTTCCTGGGCGGCCTGGTCTTCAGCGCCATCTACGCCCTGCGCGGCTTCGGCATCGTTACCTGGACCCATGCGCTCTACGACATCTACATCTACCTCATCGGCTGATACACCGGACACTCCGACGGCACCGGCCGGTCCCGATCGGGCCGGCGCCGGCTCGAAGCGCGGCGCGGCCGGACTCCGGCGAATTCTCTTCTTGATGTCCGACACCGGCGGCGGCCATCGCGCCGCGGCCCGCGCCATCATCGAGGGTCTGGAAGCACGTCGACCCGGCGCCTTCCACTGCCGCATGGTCGATCCCCTGGCCGACGCGGCCTGGCCGCTGCGCGGCGTCGGACCGGGCTACGCGCTCGTGGCCGAGCATCTGCCGGGGCTCTATGGCCGCGTCTGGCACCTCAGCGACCGCCGCGGCGCGGCGCGCTGCATGCACGCCCTGTTGCGTCCGCACCTCGGGCCGGTGCTGCGCCGCCACTATGCCGAGGCGCGGCCGGACCTGGTGGTGAGCGTTCACCCCTTCCTCACCCGCCGCGCCCTGGCGGCCCTGCGCAGCATCGGATCGGCGGCGCCCTTCGTGACCGTCGTCACCGACCTGATCGACGCGCATGCCATGTGGTTCGAGCCCGGCGTCGACCGCATGCTGGTACCCAGCCCGGCCGTGGCCGAGCGGGCCCGGCAGCTGGGCCTGCCGAAGGCGCGCGTCCATCCGGTCGGCCAGCCCATCCGTCCGGTCTTCGCCGCCCCGCCACCGCCGCGGCCGGAGGCTCGCCGAGCCCTCGGCCTGGCGCCCGAGCGTCCCATGGTCCTGATCACCGGCGGCGGCGACGGCCTGGGGCCTCTGCTCGAGCTCACACGAGCGGTGGCCGCGGCCCTGCCGGCCTCGCAACAGATCGCGGTCGTCACCGGCCGCAACCGCGCGGCGGCCGAGCGCCTGCGGCGCGAGGATTGGCCCCTGCCGGTAACCGTGACCGGCTTCGTCGAGAACATGGCCGATTGGATGTTCGCATCGGACCTGGTCCTGGCCAAGGCGGGCCCCGGCACCATCATGGAGGCCCTGGCCGCCGGCCTGCCCATCCTGCTGCACGGCTACCTGCCGGGTCAGGAGGAGGGCAACGTACGCTTCCTGCTCGAGGCGGGCCTGGGCGCCCTAGCCGAAAGCCCCGAGGGTGCCGCCCGGATCGCCGCCGATTGGATGGCCCCCGAGGCGGTCGATCGCCTGGCGGATCGACAGCGACGCGCGCGGGCCGCCGCGCAGCCGGCCGCCGCCCTGGACATCGCGGATCGGCTCATCGAGATGCTCGGCGAGGCCTGATCGCGCCGCGAGCCCTTGCGCGCGATTCGCGGCGGGTTCGGAGGCGGGTCTAGGAACCGGATTCGTGCCCCGATTCGACCTCGACCTCGTCGACCAGTTCGATGCGGCTGTGCAGCTCGGTCTGCTCGCGGAAGGTGGCCGAGACGGAGCAGTACTTCTCCTCGGACAGGGCCACGGCGCGCTCGACGGCCGAACGGCTGACCCCCTTGCCATGAACCTCGAAGACCATGGTGACCTCTGTATAGCGCCGCGGGTGATCGGCCGCGCGCTCGCCCTCGACGCGCACCACCAGGTCGGTGAAGGGCTGGCGCGACTTCTTGAGGATGGACACCACGTCCATCGCGCTGCAGCCGGCCAGCGAGACCAGGGCCAGCTCCATGGGCGACAAGCCGCGGCCATTGCCACTGTCCAGGGTCAGGTGCCGACCCTCGGCTTCGGCATCGAAGGTCATGTCGCGCAGCCAGGTCAATTCGACGCGCTTGGTGGCCATTTCGGAGCTCCTAGGGATCGTCGGATGTGTCGTCGGATGACTCGGGAATGCCCGAGCGGCCGCGCAGCTGCAGGCCCAGCCAGGTACCGAGGATGACGAGGCCCAAGAGCAGCAGGCTCCAGCCCGATCGGAGCAGGCCGGCCGCCTCCTCGACCGGGCCTCGCTGCGGCTCTGCGGTGGGCAGCAAGACCGGTGGCGGGCTGGGGCTGAGATCGGCGGCGGCTTCAGGGAGCCGGCCGAGCACCTCGAAGGCCAGACAATGCTCCACCGGCGAGCCGCCGGAGAGCAGGAGAGCGCAGAGGCGGCTCTGCCCGCCGGGGCTGCGGCCCACGACGCCCGTGATGCGCATACTGGTGCCCGAGTCGGCGGGCAGGCCCGGTAGGTACCAGCGCAGCAAGCGGCCGGCGCGCGCCGTCTCGCCCAGGCGCTGCTCCACCTCGTAGTCCAAGAGCACGTCGGGCACGAGCAATTCGAGCGTCAGCTCGGACAGGTCGGCACCCGACTGGTTGAAGAGGTCCAGGTCGAAGCGCACGCGCTGGCGCAAGACGGGCTGGGGCGGGTCGACCGAGATACTCAGCTGCAAGCCGCCGAGCACCGCGACGGTCGGGCTGGCAGTGGGGGTGGTGCGCGGCGTTCGCGTGGGCCGCCGCGTGCGGGTGGGTCGCGGGTCGGCCGTGGCCTCTTGGGAAGGCTGGCCCGGGCCCGGGGCCGGCGGGGGATCGTCGTCGTCCTCGTCGCCCGGCTGCCCGGGCTGCGGGCGGGCCGTGGCGGCAGGCGGGGACGTGGCGATGGGCGGCGACGTGGCCGGCGGCGGTTCGGTTGGCTCCGGCGGCGCCTGAGTCGGATCCGGCACGCTGGTAGAGGGCGGCCGGATGGGCACCGCGGTCGACTGAGCCACCACGGGACCGGGAAGCGAAAGCCCGAGTAGGAACGTCCCCGTCAGCAGGGCGACGCAGGCGAGCTCGAGGACCATCCAAGGGCGTGGAGTCTGCACGCCGAGGATGGTAGGGATGCCCACCGAGGGGGTCAAACGGCGCCTTGCGCCCTCCCCTCGCTATGATACAATCGCGCCAGCCAGCGACGCCCCCGATCGGGGCTCATGCGCGTCCGCCACAGCCGCGGATGGCGAGGAGGAGAGGGACAGCCATGTTGCACGGTGAGCAGATCAGCCTGCGCCCGATGGAGCGCGACGACATCGACCGCCTGTGGGAGTTCGCACAGGATCTCGACCTGGGCCTCCTGACCGGCGCCGATGCCCGGCCGGTTTCGCGCAGTGCCATCGAGCGTATCTACGATGACTACTGGTCCGGCGTCGATCCCAACGCCGTCCGCTGGGCCATCGAGTCGCACGACATCGTCATCGGCGGGGTCGAGCTGGCGCCCATCGACTGGCGCAGCCGATCGGCCGAGCTGGCGGTCTGGATCGGCGACACGGTCTCGCGCCAGCGCGGTTTCGGCACCGACGCCATGCGCCTGGCCCTCAACTATGCCTTCCGCATTCTCGGCCTGCACCGGGTCTCCTACTACATCCCGGTCGCCAACGAGGCCGCCTTGAAGGCCTACCAGAAGATCGGCTTCCAGGAGGAGGGGCGCCTGCGCGAGGCGGTCTACCGCGACGGCAAGTACTATGACCTGATCGCGCTGGGCTTCCTCTCCTCGGATTGGGAAGACGACGTCCCCTTCCGCACCGGGGTGCTCTGAGTTCCAAGGTCGCACCATCCCGTTCGAGCGCAGCGGCAGCTGCTGCGCGGGATCGATCACCAGACCGCGAAAGTCGAAGGCTGCGCCAGTCGGCGCGGCCTTCATGATGGACGATCGATGCTCCGTCACTTGGCGAACTCAGCCGGTCGCGCCCCCGTCCTCGCTCGCCTCGCGATCCTCGTCGGATGCCACGTCATCGGGTTCCACGCCCGTCAACTCGCCTGAAGTCGCCGTCGCCTGACCCGATGCGGCCGGCGCCAGCCCGGCCCGCTCGAGCCGATCCTCCAACTCGCCCAGGCTGGCGGCCAGCATGTTGTGCCGGGCCACGCTCTCCTCTTCCAAGCGCCCCATCACCCCGTCGATGTGCTCCTGCAAGGCCTGCACGCGCGAGGCTTCGGCCTCGTCGGCCAGCTTGCGCGCCGACTCGACCTCCTTGGCGTAGCGGCGGATCTCGACCAGGCTGGAGGTTCGCATGCCGGCGGCGAAGACCGCGTAGATCAGGCTGAGCAGCAGCAGGAAGCCCAGCAGCACCTCGCCGGTGGTGAACTGGCCGATGTCGACCAGCGGGAAGCGCGCGCCGAGGACCTCGGCCGAGCCCTCGGCACCCTCCAGCCGTGGAAAGCCGAAGATCACCGCCCGGTTGAGCCATACGAAGACGGCCAGCAGGAGGTAGACCAGACCGAGGAGCAGGCTGCGGAGGTTGAGTGGCATGACGGGGACTCCTTGTTCCGAGAACTCGAGGGCGGGACCGACGGGCCCCGCGGCCTTCGGCAAACGATCATCGCGCTCTACGCGCGAGGCTTGGCTTGGGTTTTGCAGCGGGTCGCGGCCGACCTTCAGACCTCGACTCTCGCACCGGCCGCTTCGGGCAGGTCGCCCAGCTGGCGCCGGTAGAGATCGGCATAGACGCCGCCGGCGGCCAGGAGCGCCGCGTGGCTGCCGCGCTCGATGATGCGGCCACCGTCCAGCACCAGCACCTGGTCGGCCCCGCGCACCGTCGACAGCCGATGGGCGATGATCAGGCTGCTGCGGCCGGACAGCAGGTGCTCCAGACCGGCCTGGATGCGGCGCTCGGTGCGGGTGTCGATGTTGGCCGTCGCCTCGTCCAGGAGCAGGATGCGCGGATCGACCAGGGCCGCGCGAGCCAGGGCGATCAGCTGCCGCTGGCCGGCCGACAGACCGCTGCCGCGCTCGCCCACCCGCGTCTCGTAGCCCTCGGCCAAGGCCGAGATGAAGTCATGCGCGCCCACGGCCCGCGCCGCGGTCTCGACCTGCTCGATGCTGGCCTCCGGCCGCCCGTAGCGGATGTTGTCGGCCAGGCTGCCCGAGAAGAGGAAGGGTTCCTGCGGTACCACCCCGATCTGCCGGCGCAGGCTGCGCTGCCGAACCGCGCGCAGATCGTAGCCATCGATGGTCACCCGCCCCGCGTCCACATCGTAGTAGCGCAGCAGCAGGTTGGCCAGGGTGGTCTTGCCGGCCCCGGTCGGCCCCACCAGGGCCAAGCTCTGACCCGCCTCGATCTGCAGGTCGATGTCCCGGAGCACCGGCTGGTCGGGCTCGTAGCCGAAGGTCACGCCCTCGAAGCGGATCCGACCCTCGATCGGCGGCAGCTCGATGGCATCCGGCGCGTCCTCGAGCTCGATGGGCTCGTCGAGCAGGTCGAAGACCCGCTCGGCGCCGGCCAGGGCCGCTTGGGCCTGGGTCCAGACGGCCGAGAGCTGTTGGATGGGCCGGAAGAAGTTGCCCACCCAGATGATGAAGGCCACCACCGCGCCCGGGTCGGATCCGCGGGCCACCACCAGCCAGCCGCCATAGCCGATGACGATGGCCAGGGCGCCGGCGCTGAGTAGCTCGGCGGCCGGCGTGAAGGCGCTGGTCACGGCCACCGCGCTGACGTTGGCGTCGCGGTTGGCCGCGTTGGCCCGGCTGAAGCGCTGGATGTTCTCCTCGGTCCGGGCGAAGGCCTGGGCCTCGCGGATGCCCGAGATGTCCTCCTGCAAGGTGCCCGAGACCTCGCCGATGGCCGCCCGGGCGCTGCGATAGCGCTCGCGCGAGAGGCGGGCGAAGAAGCGCGTGACCCAGAGCATCACCGGCAGCACGATGAAGGTGGCCAGGGCCAGCTGCGCGTTGGTCCAGAGCATCATCGCGATGATCAGCACCAGGCCCAAGAGCGCGCCGACGCTCTGCATGGCGCCTTGGGTCAAGAAGCCGCCCAGGACCTCGGTGTCGCTGACCAGGCGGCTCATCAGGTCGCCGGCGTCCTGGCGGTCGAGGTAGCGCATCGGCAGGCGCTGAACCTGATCGAAGATCTTTCCGCGCAACTCGGCCAGGACCCGCTGACCCACCCGGCCGATCAACCAGACCTGGACCACGAAGCCGGTCAGGCCCAGGAGGTAGACGCCCAAGAGGAGCAGCATCGTGCGCTGCAGGGCGGCCGGGTCGGTGCCGGGCGCCAGCGACTCGTTGACCGCTTGGCGGATGACCGCCGGCCCCAGGGCCTGGCCGCTGGCGCCGATGACGACGAAGACCAGGGCCAAGGCCAGGCTGGGCAGGTGCGGTTGCAGGTAGCCCAAGAGCCGCCGGGCAGTGCCCGCTCGATCCGCGGCCGGCGCCTTGTCCGCCAGCTCGGCCATGCGCTCCATCCCACCGTGCACGGCTAGCGCTCCTCGGAGGCGGGCAAGGCCTCGGGCTGCAGCCGGTCCCCTGGCGACGCCACGTCCTCGAGCAGCTGCGAGGCCACGATGTCGCAATAGATGGCGCTCTCGGCCAGCAGCTGCTCGTGCGTCCCCTCGGCCACCAGCCGTCCTTCGTCCACCACCAGAATGCGGTCGGCCTCGCGCACCGTCGAGAGGCGCTGGGCGATGACGAAGGCGGTGCGGCCGGCGAGGAGCTCGCGCAAGGCGGCCTGGATGCGCGACTCGGTCTCGGTGTCCACCGCCGAGGTCGAGTCGTCGAAGATCAGGATGCGCGGGTCGACCAAGAGCGCCCGCGCGATGGCCACCCGCTGCTGCTGCCCGCCCGAGAGGCCGACGCCGCGCTCGCCGACGGGGCTGTCGTAGCCCTGCGGCATGGCGGCGATGAAGTCGTGGGCCTGGGCGGCGCGGGCGGCGCGCTCGACCTCCTCGTCGGTGGCCTCGGGCCGGCCGTAGGCGATGTTGTCGCGGATGCTGCCCGAGAAGAGGATCGGGTCCTGGTGCACGATGCCGATCTGGCGCCGCAGCGAGTCCAGGGTCAGGTCGCGCAGGTCCCAGCCGTCGACCGTCACCCGCCCGCCGGTCACGTCGTAGAAGCGCGGGATCAGGTTGATGATGGTGCTCTTGCCCGAGCCGGTGCTGCCCAAGATGGCCACCGTCTCGCCCGGCTCGACCCGGAAGTCCAGCCCGCGCAGGGCCTCGGTCTCGGCCCCGGCGTAGCGAAAGCGCACGCCCTCGAAGGCCACCCGCCCCTCGATGGGGCCCAGCTCGCGGGCATCCGGCCGCTCATGCACCTCCAGATCGGCGTCGATCAGCTCGAAGAGCCGTTCGGCCGAGGCGCCGGCCCGCGAGAGGTTGGCCGCGATACCGCCCAGGATGAAGATGGGCATCAGCAAGAGCGCCAGGTAGCTGTTGAAGGCCACCAGGGCCCCGATGCTCATCTGCCCGTCGATGACCTTGTTGCCGCCGTACCAGAAGACGATCAGGGTGCCCACATTGGCCATGAAGAAGATGAAGGGAAAGCTGGTGGCGAAGACCCGGATCAGGCCCAGCCACTCCTCGAGCAGGGCCGCGTTGGCCTGCCCGTAGCGCCGCGACTCGGCCGGCTCGCTGGCGAAGGCCCGCACCACCCGCGCGCCGGCCAGGTTCTCCTGCAGCACCGTGTTCAGCTCCGAGAGCCGCTCCTGGATGACCCCGAAGCGCGGCCGGATGCGCAGGATGAAGGCCAGGAGCACCAGGAAGATGGCCGGGATCACCGAGAGCGCGGCCAGGGCCAGCTGCCAGTCCATCCAGACCAGCACCGTCGCGCTGCCGATGAGCAAGGTCAGGGCGGACGCCAGCTGCAGGACGCCCAAGCCCACGAACTGCCGCACCTGCTCGACGTCGCTGGTGACGCGGGTGAGCAGCTGCCCCGTCTGGGCCTGATCGTGATAGCTGAAGGACAGCCGCTGCAGCTTGTCGTAGAGCAGGTTGCGCAGGTCGAAGGCCACGCCCTGGCTGGCCACCTCGGAGCCGTAGCCTTGAACGAAGGCGAAGATCCCGCGGCCGGCCGCCACCGCCACCATGGCCAAGGCGCTGAGGTAGATCACCCGCGCGTCTCGCGCCTGAATGCCCTCGTCGATCCCCCATTGCAGGATGCGCGGCCCGGCCAGGCTGGCCAGGCTGACGATCACGAGGCTGAGGAAGGCGACACCGGCCATGTGGCGGTAGGGCCACAGGTAGGCCATGGCGCGCCGGAGCGGGCGCAGGATTGAAACTCCATCATTCAGGTCGCGTCGATGCCCGATCGCGAGATCGAACTCCAGGCCGAACACGTCCTAGGATCGATCGGCAAGTATACACCCCTCCGGCGTGTATAATCCCCCCTCGTCCGATCCGCGGGCTGCTGGTGGGGCCTGGCGCCGGCCCGTCCCGAGCGCGCGGCACGACAGGAAGCCCGACCCAGACCCGAACCCCCAGGATCCACCGAATCGACGTCCCGATGCCCCATCCCCTCCCCCGCCGGCCGGATCCCGAGCGCGCCGGTCGCATCCTCCTGCTGCTCCTCTTGCTGGCCTACGCCGCCATCGCGCTGGGTCATCTGGGCGGCCTGCGCTGGGACTCCGACGAGGGCATCAACCTGGCCAAGGCCTGGCTGGTGGCCGACGGCTTCGGGCTCTACCGAGAGGTCTGGGCCGACCAGCCGCCGGGCTACACCCTGCTCCTCGGCAGGGCCTTCGCCGCCTTCGGCCCATCCTTGGCCATCGCCCGCGGCCTGAGCGTGCTGCTCTGTCTGGCCGGCCCGCTGGGCGTGGCCCTTGGCGCGCGCGAGCTGCTCCTGGCCCGCGGCGCCGGACGCGGCGCGGCCTGGATCGGCGCGCTGGCCGGCGCCCTGGCCTTGATGCTGGCACCCAACTTCTGGTGGGCCTCGCGCGCGGCCATGATCGGCCTGCCGGCCTTCTCCAGCGCGGCCCTGGCCATGGGCCTGGCCCTGGGCTACGCCCGCCGGGGTGGCAGCCTGCTCCTGGCCGCCGCCGCCCTGGCCCTGGGCTTCAGCCTCTGGCTCAAGCTGCAGATGATCTACCTAGGCCTGCCCCTGGGCCTGCTGGTCCTGTGGCGACGGCGCGGCGCGCTGGGCATCGGCCGATCGCGCGGAGCGGGCGGCCACGGCGACCTCGCCACCGCCGCCCGCGACCTGGGCATCCTGGCGACCGGCAGCCTCGGGCCGCTGCTGCTGTCGGCCCTGGTCTACGGCCCTTCGCGCTTCGTCTCGCAGGTGCTCGGCACCTACCTGGACACGCGTTCGGAGTACCCGGTCGACTGGTCGGACAACCTGGCCACGCTGGCCACCTGGCTGCGGGCCGACAACGCCGGCCTGGCCCTCCTGGCCCTGGCCGGCGCCTGGATCTTGATCCGTCGGCCGGATGCCGGCGGCTCGCTGGCCCTGGCCTGGACCGCCCTGACCGTCCTGACCGCGATGCAGCACGCGCCGCTGTGGATCAAGGACCATCTCGAGCCCCTGCTGCTGGCTCTGTGCACCCTAGCCGGCCTGGCCGCCGGCTGGCTCGCGAAGGCCCTCGCGAGCCCCCGATGGCGAGATCGGCGGGTCGGCGCGGATGCAACGGACCGGGAGACGCTCGGGCCGGCCCTGCTCGGCCTGGCCGCCTGGCTGATCTGGCTGCCGCATGTCTTGACCGTCGACGCGACCCTGGGCCGGGCACGCGGCTACGACAACGACGGCCGGATCGTCCGGCCCGACAGCCCGGAGTGGCTGGCCGAGCAAGATCGCGAGGACGAGCTGCGCGCGGCGGCCGACTACCTGCGGCTGCGCAGCGATCCCGGGGATTTCGTGGCCACCGACTATCAGCTGGTGGCCTTCCTGGCCGGTCGGCGCGTGGCCCCAGAGCTGGCCGCCTTTTCCAGCCGGGCGGTGGCCGTCGGCGCCTTCTCGTCGGCGCAGCTGATCGAGGCCACACGCCGGCGCGACCTGCCGGTGGTCCTGATGTGGGATGCCGAGATCGCCGGCTTTTCCGATTATGTCGACTACCTAGAGGATCCCGAGCGTTCCGGCTTCCGCTCCGACATCGATCTGGGCCACGACCGCCGCGCCTGGGCTCGCGCCGATCGCATCGAGCGGGGGCGGGAGACGGGGCCGGTCTTCGGCTCGGTCGCGCGCTTGCTGGGCCATGCCCTGGCGCGCCGCGGGGACCGGCTGGAGCTGCGCCTATTCTGGCTGGCGCTCGAGCACAGCGACCGGCACCTGTCGGTCTTCGCCCACCTCTATGACGAGGCCGGCGAACGCCACGGCCAGCACGACGGCACGCCGGCCGGGGGCGGCATGCCGACCACCGAGTGGCCGGTCCGCGGCCTGGTCATCGACCGCCACCCCATCGAGATCCAGCCCGGCGCCCCGGATGGCCTGCGCATCCACGTCGGCCTCTACGATCCGGAGAGCCTCGAGCGCCTGCCCCTGCGCGTCGATGGCCGGCCGGTACCCGGCGACGCCCTGGTGCTGCCCGAGCCGATCCGCGGACGAGCCAAGACCGCTGCAGGCGACACCGTGATCGCGAGGGAGGCTCCATGAACGACGACACGATGCGTGTCGACCCTGGCCGCCAGGCGCCGATCCGGGAGCGCTGGCTGCTCCTGGCGCTCTTGGCCGGGCTCGTGGCCTGGTGGTGGGCCCTGCCGGATCCCTTCTACCTGCCCAACAACGACTACTACTCCTTCGAACGCACGGCGCGCAGCCTGGCCGCCTTTGAGCTGCCAGAGAGCTTCAAGCGCCTGCCCATCTTCCCGGCGCTCATGGCCCTCCTGGCGCCTTTGATGCCCGGCGAGCAACCCTGGCTGGCCGCCGCCCGCCTGCTCAACGCCGGCTTCTCGCTAGGCCTGCTCCTGCTGCTCTTCGACTTCTCGGCGCGTCTGATGCGCCGGGGCGCCATCCTGCCGGTGGTGCTCCTGGCCATCAACCCGGTCTTCCAGAGCATGGGCCTGCAGCCCCTGGTCGAGCCGAGCATGGGCTTCTTCGTCGTCCTGGCTTTCTGGCTCTGCGCGCGGCGTTCGGACTGGATGTACGCCGCGGCGGCGGCGGCCGCGCTCTCGCGCTACGAGGTGGGCGTCATCGTGCCGGTGCTGGTCCTGTCCGGCCTATGGCAGGGTCGCGACCGGCGACGCCAGCTGCTCTTGGGCGCCCTGGCCTGTCTGCCGGTCTTCCTCTGGGCTCTGTTGGACCTGGCCTACGGCGAGCCGGGCAGCAACAACTATCTAGAGCTGATGCAGGCCGGCGGCTTCCGGCCCGAATGGGCTTTCATCCACAGCAGCCTCAAGCAGCCCTTCGAGGGCTGGTACCGCGGCTGGGACGACCAGCTGCATTGGTTCCTCTTGGTCGTATGCCTCCCGCTGGCCGCCGGCCTGCGCGCCGCCTGGCGCAGCGCCAGGCCGCTGACCCTGGCCCTGATCCTCTTCTACCTGGGCCAGGTCGGCCTGGTGATGGCCTTCGGCATCGACAAGGCGCGCTACGTCTATCCCAGCCAGTGGATCGCCATCCTCTTCTTCGCCCTGGGTCTGCGCGAGATCGGCCTGGGCTGGATCCCGCGCGGGCTCGAGCGCCTGCCGCGAGCGGCCAGCCTGCTGGTCGCAGCCGGCGCGCTGATCTTGGCTGCGAGCATGATCCGGATCTGGGCCGGCAAGCTCGGCGGCACGCAGAGCGACGTCTCACCGCGCCTCGAATGGACCTGGATCGGCTTCTGCCTCCTCCTGGTCGCCATCTGGGCCTTGACCGAAGCCCGCCGGCGCAGTCTTCCCGCCCTGGCCGGCGCCAGCTTGCTGGTGGCCGTCTGTCTGCCGTCCCTGGCCGGCGGGGCCACCCTGGCCCGCTACGAGCTCAACGAGGTGCGCTACGACAACTGGGAGCTCAAGCTGCTCTCCGACTGGATCGAGGCCGAGCTGCCCGAGGGCTCGCGCATCGTGGTGATGCACCCCAGCCACGTGCGTTTCCTGACCGGCCTGCCGGCCCAGCGCCTGGCCGCCTTCGGCGACTTCGAGGCGCCGGCCGATGACTTCGCGGCCTTCACCGAGGAGATGCGCCGGCGCGGCTTCGACCACGCCGCCTACACCTTCCGCGCGCCGCCGGACGACGACTCCGGCCGCGCCTACCACGCCGAGAACAAGTTCGCCCTGGCCGAAGTGCTGGCCCCAGGCCAGCCCCTGCCGGGCTGGCGGAAGGTGGCCAGCCTGCCGGTGCCGGCCTGGCTGGAGCATTCCGACGTGCAGATCTACCGCCTGGAAGCCCCGTGAGCCGGCCGGTCCCGACACCCCCGCGCGCGATGCTCTTCGACCTGGACGGCACGCTCTATCACCAGGCGCCCTTGCGGCGGCGCATGCTGATCGAGCTGGCCCTGGCCCCCCTGCGCGAGCGCTCGCCGGCGAGCGCGCTGCGCGTCTGGCGGGTGATCCGCCGCTTTCGCAAGACCCGCGAAGATCTGCGAGTCCAGGGGGATCGGGTCGAGGACTTGGTCGATTTGCAGTATCGGCGGCCGGCCGAGCAGTTGGGCTTTGACCCCGCGGAGGTCGAGACCATCGTCGAGCGCTGGATGCACCGGCGACCGCTGCCCCATCTGGCCGGCTGCGTCCGCGCCGAGCTGCCCGCCTTGCTGGACGGCTTAGAAGCGCGCGGGCTGCACATCGGTCTCTTCTCGGACTATCCGGCCCGGGCCAAGCTGGAGGCGATGGGGCTGGCCGGACGCTTCGATCCGGTCCTGGCGGCCACCGACCCGGAGATCCACGCCTTCAAGCCCCATCCGGCCGGCTTGCTGCGCGCCGCCGAGATCTGGGATCTTCCCCCAGACACCATCCTCTACGTGGGCGACCGGCCGGAGGTCGACGCCGCCGCGGCGGTCGCGGCCGGCATGCTCTGCGCCATCATCGGTGGCAAACACGCTGCGGCAGAGTCCTTTGCGGGGGATGGCCCGCCATCCGACTACCTGCACATCGAGCGCTTGACGGAGCTCCTGGATGTCCTCTGAGACGCGATCACCGTCCAACCTCTGGCAAGGGCTGCGGCCCTACCTGAGCATGGCCCGCCCGGATCACTGGTTCAAGAACGTCTTCGTCGTGCCCGGTGCCATCCTGGCCATCTTCTTCGAGCCCTCGCGCATTGCCTGGTCCTCGCTGCCGCCGCTCTTGTGGACCCTGGCCGCCACCTGCCTGGTGGCCTCGAGCAACTACGTCATCAACGAGCTGCTGGATGCGCCCTATGACCGAGAGCATCCGGTCAAGCGCAACAGGCCGGCGGCCAGCGGCAAGATCCGCCCCACCGGCGCCCTGCTGCTCTGGCTGCTCTTGGCCGCCCTGGGCATCGGTCTGGCGCTGCGCATCGGGCTCTACGTCGGCCTGACGGCCACCGCCCTGTGGCTGATGGGCATCGTCTACAACGTGCCGCCCTTGCGCAGCAAGGAGATGGCCTACCTGGACGTGGCCTCCGAATCGATCAACAACCCGCTGCGGCTGATGCTGGGCTGGTTCGCCCTGATCCACACGGCCTTCCCGCCGGTCTCGCTGGTCATCGCCTACTGGATGCTGGGGGCCTACTTCATGGCCATCAAGCGCTTCGCGGAGTACCGCAGCATCGGCGACGCCGAGGTGGCGGCACGCTACCGGCGCTCCTTTGCCTACTACGACGAGAACCGCTTGCTGGTCAGCCTCTTCTTCTACGCCATCATGAGCGCGCTCTTCATCGGCGTCTTCATCGTGCGCTACCACCTGGAGCTGATCCTGGCCATGCCGCTGGTGGCCGGCTTCCTGACCTGGTACCTGCGCATCGGCCTGCGAGATGACAGCCCGGTGCAGAATCCGGAGCGGCTCTACCGCGAATGGCGCTTCGTGCTCTACGCCGCCTTTTGCGTGGGCAGCTTCATCGGCCTGATGTTCGTCAGCGTGCCGACGCTCTACGAGTGGTTCAACGTGGAGCTCTCCAACCAGTCGCCGCTCTGGACCCTGGAGCCGCGCTGAGGGCTCTCCTCCTCACAGCGAACCGACACAGCGGCGCAGCCCCTCGGTCGAGGATCCTATTACTGGGAGAGCCCTGAGCCGAGCGGGCCCGGTGGCGAATCGCCACCAGGCCCGCTCTTCAAATCCAGGCCGCTTCGCGCGCCAAGCCAAACCAATGCGCGGCGGGCCTCCCGTGATCCTTCGCTCGCTCGGCCGTCCAGCGGCTCCTATGAAACTCGCCCGCGCCACGAACCGGTTTCGATCCGTGGAGGTGCGCCGAGTTCCGGCGCATGGCGAACTCAGTCGTCCAGCGGCTCGGGCCGCGGCGAGGGCGCTCCGGGATCCGGCTCCGGCGCGCAGTTCTCGCGCACGCAGCGCTCGTAGGCCTCCCTGGCCTTCTCGGCGCATTCCTCTCCGCCGCCGGCCGCCTCGCATTCGCGCAGCACGCGGTTGGCTTCGTTACGGCAGCGGACCAGGCACTCGTCGGGCGTCGGCTCACAGCGCTGCAGGCATTCGGCCAGGAAGTCCTCGGCCTCTTGCCGGCAGACCTCCTCGTCTCCACCCTGCTCCAGACAGGTCTTCAGGACCTGTTCCGCGCGCCGCTCGCAGGACTCTGCGCAGGTCGGCTCGTCCGGGCCACAATGTTCGGCCACGCATTCTTCGAAGTACTGCTTGGCCTTGGCCTCGCAGTCCGTCCCGCCGCCGGCCTCGCATTCGCGCAGCACCTGCTGGGCTCGCGCGCGGCAGGATTCCTCGCAGCCCGGCGCCGGGACCACGGTCGGGTCGCAGGCATGCAGGCAGCGCTCCAGGATCTGCCGAGCCTCCGCATGGCAGGCCTCCGGGTTGCCGCCGGCAGCCACGCAAGCCCGCTCGTGTTCGGCGGCGCGGCGCTCGCAGCGCGCTTCGCAACTCGGCTCCGTGCCGGGATCCGGCCGGCAATGCGCCGCCACGCATTCGTCGAAGTACTGCTTGGCCTTGGCCTCGCAATCCGTCCCGCCGTTGGCCTCGCACTCGCGCAGCACCTGCTGGGCTCGGGCGCGGCAGGACTCCTCGCAGCCCGGCGCCGGATCGCGGTCGCAGGTAGCCAGACACTCGTTCAAGGCGGTCTGGGCCCGTTCGGCACAGTCCTCCGCGCTCCCGCCGGCTTCCATGCAGGCGCGCTTGACCTCGGCGGCATGCTGACGGCAGCGGCCCTCGCAGCTGCTGCCGGGGTCGGGTGCGATGCTGGGGTCGCAGGACTCCAAGCAGCGCTTCAGGTTCTCTTGGGCCTGACGGTAGCATTCCTCCGGATTGCCGCCGCGCGCGACACAGGCGCGTTCCTCGGCCTCGGCACGCTGCTCACAGCGCTCCTCACAGCCGACCGGCGCGGGGTCGTCGGGCTCGCAATGCGTCAGGCATTCGGCCAGGGCCTCCTCGGCCTCCTGCTGGCATTCGTCTTCGCCACCACCGCGGGCCAGGCAGCTGCGCTTCACCGCCTCGGCGCGGCGCTTG
This sequence comes from uncultured Anaerolineales bacterium, assembly GCA_964549495.1. GTDB lineage: Bacteria > Chloroflexota > Anaerolineae > Epilineales > Epilineaceae > JACKBJ01. Next base: position 29,476 of record CAZJWJ010000035.1, read on the forward strand.
CAGCCCTCTTCGCAGCCGACCGCCGGATCGCGGTCGCAGTTGGCCAGACAGTCGTCCAAGGCGGTCTGGGCCCGTTCGGCACAGTCCTCCGCGCTCCCGCCCGCTTCCAGGCAGGCCCGCTTGACCTCGGCGGCATGCTGCCGGCAACGGCCCTCGCAGCTATTGCCGGGATCGGGCTCGGGGCGGCCGGGATCCTCCGGCGGCTCGGGATCCGCTCCCGGGCGGCAGCTGCGCAGACATTGGATGAGCTTTTCGCGTGCCTGCTCGGTGCAGTCGTCGGCACCGGAACTCAGGCAATCGGTCAAGAACTCGACCAACTGCTCGACACAGCGGCCGGTGCAGTCCGGCTCGGGCTGGGGCACGGGTCGCGGGCGCGGATCGGGATCGGGGCGCGCTGGCGGATTCTCGCAGCGCTCGAGGCAGTCGGCCAGCACCTTCTGCTCGCGTTCGGCACAAGCTTTCTCGTCGCCGCCGGCCGCGATGCAGGCGATGCGCTGCTGGCGCGCATGCTCGGCGCATCGCGCTTCACAGTCCAGCGGCCGGTCGCAGCGCGCCAGGCATTGCGCGCGCAGCTTCTCGGCTTGATCGTGGCAGCCTTCGCGCCCGGTGGCCAGGCATTGTGTCAACCAGGCCTCGATGCGGCGATCGCAGGCGCTCTGGCACGCGCCGGACCGCGGCTCGGCCGGGCCCTCGCAGCGTTGGATGCAGCTGGCGATCATGTCCTCGACGACCGCCTCGCAGTCATCGCGGCCGCTGGCCTCGCAGCGGGCCAGGAAGGCCTCGCGCTGGGCTTCGCAGCGCGTCTCGCATGCGGGCGGCTCGTCCTGGGCCATACCGCGCGCCGAAGCCGGCGTCGGAGCCAGGCTGCCGACCAGCATGGCCGACAGGAAGAGCAGCGGCAACAGGCTTGCCAACAGGATGGGCGTTCTTCGCTTCATGGATGCGACTCCTTGCAATTTCGTGGCCCGCCGGCGACCTCGCGGCCCCGTGATCGGGCCTGACCAGGGTGGGAAGGGCGCGCATTGCGTCCGTCCAGCAGCCTATGACGCGATTCGGGGCCGATCGGTCACGCTCGATTTCGTGTGGGGATGATACAATTGCGCGCTTCCCCGTGGTGTTCGCCCCCGAAGGAGGGAAGCCGGCGCGTGTCCATCCTCGACCGCCTGCATCAGCGCTTCGATCGGCGGCTGCTGACCATCCTCTTGATCGTCTTCGTCCAGATGCTGGGCGCGAGCATGGTGCTGCCCATCCTGCCCCTGGTGGCCAAGCGCCAGTTCGCGATGGACGATCGGGTCATCACGATCCTGATCTCCTCCTTCTTCGCGGCCCAGTTTTTGGCCGGCCCCTGGCTGGGCCGCTGGTCGGACCGTATCGGCCGCCTGCCGGTGCTCCTGGTGAGTCAGATCGGCACGGCGCTGAGCTTCTTGATGCTGGCCTTGGCCGGCGACGTGCCGACCTTGTTCGCCGCCCGCATCCTGGACGGCATCACCGGCGGCAACATCATCGTGGCCCAGGCCTACATCACCGACATCACGCCGCGCGAGAAGCGCACTCAGTCGCTGGGCTACATCTTTGCCGCCTTCGGCATGGGCTTCGTCTTCGGGCCGGCCTTCGGCGGTTTGGTCTCGGCCGCCTACGGCACGCGCCTGCCCTTTGTCTTCGCGGCCATCGCGGCCGGCCTGACGGTCTTGATCACCTGGCGGATCCTCGACGAGACGCTCGACCCCGAGCTGCGCCGCGAGCGGGCGCATCGGGATCGCCCCCAGTTCGGCCTGCGCCAGGCCATGGGCAACGCGCCGCTGTTGATCGTCATCGGCATCTCGATCATCGGCCAGTTCGGCTTCGGGCTGTTGCAGTCGACCTTCGCGCTCTACGGCGACGCGGTGGTCTTCGCCGGCTACCCGCCGGATCGGATCACGCTCTACATCGGCCTGCTGCTGGCGGTGGTCGGCCTGTCGCAGGTCATCACCCAGGCGGTCTTCTTGAAGCGGCTGGTGCGCCGGCTGGGGGATGCCAAGCTGGTCATCCTGGGCAGCCTGGTGCGCGCGGTGGGCATGGCGATCTTGGCCTGGATCAGCGCGCCCTGGCAGGCGCCGATCGGTGCCCTACTCTTTGCCTTCGGCATGGGCACGATGATGCCGCCCCTGCAGTCTCTGGCCACGCGCACGGTCGGCGACGAGAGCCGCGGCGCGGTGCTGGGCGTCTACCAGTCGGCGATGAGCCTGGCCATCATCATCAGCACGGCGGTGGCCGGCAGCATCTTTGCCATCGATCCGCGGCTGCCTTACGAGCTGGGCGCCGGATTGACGGCGCTGGTGGCCTTGCCGGCGCTCTGGTTGGTCTTTCGGCCGCTGGACCGGCCTCGGGGGGCGGCGCCGATGGGGCCTGGGGTGTAGGTGGTTGGCGGGCGGTGAGGGGCTTGGGGCGCGCAGCCGAAGTGATGACCGAACCTCGTGACGCGGGGTCCGGGCGCCAGAAGGCGGTCGGTCTCACCCGCTGCTGTCGCCGTCGCACACGGCCTGTGGCTGCGCGCCCCAAGCCCCTCACCGCCCGCTTGAACCGTAGATGGTGGAGGCGGGAACATCGCGAATCGACCGCTGGGCGCGAGGTCGAGGGTCATCGCTTCCCGTTGATGCAAGGGCTCGCCCAGCAATAGAATCCCCGACCGAGGGCGTCGCTGCGCCGCTGTGTTGGTGCGCTGTGAGGAGGGAATAGCAGAGCTATTGCCGACGAACAGCGGGCCGACACAGTGGATGCAGCGGCGTCCGAATCGGGGAGACTATTGCTGGGCGAGCCCTAATGGTCTGGCTTGACAGGAGTCGGTGACCGCGACACCTTTGCCGCCCGAGGCGGAGGGGCGGTCCATGGGGCCGAGAGGCTGAGGGGTCGAGGGTCCACGAGGCCAAGAGGCGGGGGAACCACGAGGCGGCTAGCGGCCCGGGTCGCGAGCTCGTCGCCGACCGGTAGAATGATGCGTGCTAGGAGCCACCGATGTCCGAGAGCTGCAAGGTCCTCGAGGTCGCACCGGTGCTGCGCGTAAACGACGCGCAGCGTTCGGCCGAGTGGTATCGCGACCGGCTGGGCTTCTCGATCGACTTCCTCTGGCCCGAGGCCAGCGACACCGAGCCGCCGCGCTATGCGATCATCCGCCGCGGCGAGGCCACGCTGCACCTGAGTCGGGCGGAGGGGTCGACCGCGATGACCTCGATGGCCTACGTCTTCGTCAGTGATGTCGATGCGCTGGCCGCGGAGTTGGAGCAGCGGGGCACGGAGGTCGACGAGGGACCGCGGACCCTGGACTACGGCATGCGGGAGATCGACCTGCGCGATCCGGACGGTAACGGGCTGACCTTTGGGCAGGGGGCGGTCGAGCTGGAGGCGGAGGCCTGATGCCGGGCCCGGCATGATCCCCGCGATCCTCGATCCCGGCCAGGGGGCCCTCGAGCCCCATCAGCTGCCGCGCCAGCGGAAGGTCTACGCCTACGTGATGCGGGGCAGCGAGCTCCTGGTCTTCCGCCAGCCGGATTCGCCCGAGGCGGGCATCCAGGTGCCCGGCGGCACGGTCGAACCGGGCGAGCCCCTGGCCCAGGCCGTGATCCGAGAGACCCTCGAAGAGACCGGACTGCAGCGATTGACGCTGCGTCGCTATCTGGGCTCGCGCCGGCAGGACATGCGGCCCTGGGGCGCGGCGCGGCTCGATGTGCGCCACTTCTACCAGCTGAGTCTGGAAGGACCGGCCCCCGAGCGCTGGCGGCATCTGGAGCGTCATCGGTCGGACGGCATCGAGGAGCCGATCGTCTTCGACCTGCAGTGGGTGGAGATCGGGCGGGCGCCGGAGCTGATCGCGGGCATGGGCGCGCTCTTGGGCCGGCTGGCGTCGGGCGCGGAGTCCTGATGGGCGGGTTGTCGTCCGTCTGCGCGCAGGCGGACTCACCGTCCCACGATCTGGCCGGGCACCCCGAGCACGCCGGCCGCGTGCCGGCCATCCTTCGCGCCATCGAGGCGGACGAGGTGGCATCCACGCTTCGCTGGATCGAGGATCCACCTCAGGCCTCGATCGAACAGGCCGCCCGCTGTCACGACCGCGGCTACCTCGGCGCGCTCGAGCAGGCGATGGCTCGCGCGCCGGGCATCGTCGACCCGGCACCGACCTACATCACGCCCGGGTCCTTCCGCTGCGCGTTGGCGGCGGCCGGCGCGACGATCGCGGTCCTGCGAGAGGTCGTCGAGGGGCGCGCGCCGGCCGGCCTGGCCCTGGTCCGCCCGCCCGGCCACCACGCCCGGCCCGGCGCCGCGATGGGCTTCTGCCTGCTGGGCAACCTGGCCATCGCCGCGCGGGAGGCCCAGGCGATGGGCATCGGCCGGGTGATGATCGTCGACTTCGACGTGCATCACGGGAACGGCACGCAGGAGATCTTCTACGAGGATCCGTCGGTGCTCTTCGTCAGCCTGCACCAGGCGGGCATCTATCCCGGCACGGGCTTCGAGGACGAGCGCGGGCGGGGTGCAGGGAAGGGGACGACGATCAACATTCCGCTGCCGCTCGGGGCCGGGGATCGGGCCATGCTGCGTGCCTTCGAGCGCGTGATCGAGCCGGCCGCCGAGCGCTTCGAGCCCGAGCTGGTGCTGGTCTCGGCCGGCTTCGACGCCCACTTCCGCGACCCCTTGGCCGGCCTGCAGGTGACCGGCGCGGGCTACCACGCGATGAGTCGCCGGCTGATGACGATGGCGGAGCGCCATGCCGAAGGCCGGTTGGCCTTCGCGCTGGAGGGTGGCTACGACCTGGATGCCCTGGGCAACGGGGTGGTCAATGTCCTGCGCGCACTGGAGGGGCTGCCGGCAGACGTCAGCTTGGGGGCGGCACCCCGACCCGAGCCCGAGGCAAAGGTCGAAACCGTACTGGATCGCATCGTCGGCGGTCACGATCTGGCCTGAGTCCGAACTCGACGCGCCGGATTCGACATCCTGCGACGACCGGGAGTCAGCTCAGCGACAGGGAATCCGCTGCGCGATCTCGCGGTAGATGGCCTCGATGGCCTCGGCGTCCTCGGCCGGGTAGTAGCGGCTGGGCTCGCCGGCGATGATCTCCAGTAGCAGCCGGTCGACGTCCAGGCCGACGCCGATGGCGAAGAGCTGGTGGCCGGCCGCGCGGGCGCCGGCGGCCGCCTCCAGGCTGGACTCGCGATGCTCGGCGCCGGGCCGGCCGTCGGTCATCAGGACGATGACGCCGCGGCTCTCCGGACGGCGGCTGGGGCCGGCCAGTTCCAGCGCGGCGGCGTAGAGCGCCACGTCGATGCGCGTGCCGGGCGCGACCTGGATGCCCTCGATGGCTGCCTGGAGCCTGGCCCGGTCGTCGGTCAGGCCGCTGCGCAGCGCGGCCCGGTCGTTGAAGGCGATGACCGCTGCCCGGTCCTGGGCGCGCAGCTGGTCGACGAACTCCAGCGCGCCGGCCTGCACCGCGGCCAGCTTGCTGCGGCCCCCGCGGGTCTGCTCGTTCATGCTGCCCGAGGCGTCGATGAGCAGCACCACGTCCGCCGGCTGCTCGCGGGTCAGGCAGTGACCGCGGAAGAGCATCGGCAGGTGGATGGGACGCGGGACGGGCGTGAGCGAGGGCGTCGGGGTGACGGTCGGCGTCGCGCTGGGCCGGAGTGTCGGGCTGGGCGTGATGGTCGGCGTGGCCGTTTCCAGCCCGCAGCTGCCCTCCACGCGCAGGCTGGCCGGTGGCATGGGCAGCAGGGTATCCCGACCGAGCGGATCGACCAGGCTGGCCTCGGCCGGCAGCGCGAAGTCACCCAACCAGCGCGGCGCCAAGCGGTAGCTGACGGTCACGCCCTCGCGCGGCAGGAAGCGCAGCCGCCAGCTCAGCTGGCCGCTCTGGCCATCGACCATGGCCGGCGGATCGGCCGAGCCGGGCAGGTAGCGCAGGCCCTCGGGCAGGCGCTCGACCAGCCGCACCTCGCGGGCCGCCAGGGCGCGGGCCCGCAGGGCGACCGCTTCGAAGATGGCGCCGAGCTCGCCGGTGCCGTCTACCGAGTAGCTCAGCTCGGGCCGGCTGGCCACGGCCGCCATGGTCGGGCAGCTGGCCAAGCGGTTCTCGACGCAGACGCTGACCAGGAGGATGCCGGCCTCCTCGGCCCGCTCGGCCGCCTCGATCACCTGGTTGGCGGCAAAGGTCTGCCCGCCGTCCGAAAGCAGCAGCATCAGCTCGATGGGCTGGTAGCCGACCCGCTGGCGATCCATGGCCAGAAGCTCGCGCCCGGTGTCGATGGCGCCCGGCAGGTTGTCCGGCACCTCCTCGCTGGCCACCGTCAGGCGGTCGAGGCCGGCCCGCAGCTCCGCCTCGCCGGCGCCGAAGGGCACGTCGACCAAGGGCGGCTCGCCATGCGAGACCAGGGCCACGCGGGTGTCCGCGTTGGCGCCCAGGTCCAAGGCGTCGAGCATGGCATGGCCGGCCGCGATGACGTCCAGGATGGGCTGGCCGAACATCGAGCCGGAGCGGTCGACGTTGAGCACCACGCTCAGCGGCGGCGGCGCGCAATCGACGCGCAGCCGCGTGACCACCCGCGTCTCGGCGCAGAGCTCGATCTGCGGCGGCTCGACGACGCGCTCGGAGAGCGGCTGCCCGCTCCCGTCGACCCCGCGGCAGACGTAGCCCTCGTCGCCCTGTGATGGAGCGTCCGACAGCGCGTCCGACCCCGCGCCGGACATCGCGTCGGACATCGACTCGAACATGGACTCGGACACTGCGTTCGACGTCGAGCCCGGAAGCTCGAAAGCACTCGGCGCCGCAGACTCGCGCGCAAGGCCGAGCCGGCGGCTCTCGGCCTTCGAGGTCACCCCATGGGCGAATTGGCCGGCCACGAGCAGGAGGGCGGGCAGCACGAGCAGCAGCGGCAACCAGCCACCGAGCGCGCGCTCGGCAGGACGCGGTTCGGGATCGGGATCTCGGGACATCGGCGGGTCGAGCCTTGGGACCAGGGTCGGCACGAGGGCAAATGGGACGCGCTCCATTCTAGCATCCCGGCAGCCGCCCGTCCCGATCGTCGGCCGGACATCGTCTAGAATCGATGGACGATCGGTCGGTCTCGCCTCCGTCGGACGAGGCGACGCAGCATCAACCGCCGGATGCCCCCCGAGGAGCGCGCCATGCAGCCAGAAGCCGCCGCCCAGATGCCGTCCGACCGCTCCACTTCCCGCGCCAAGCCACGGGTCAGGCCGACGTGGAGCCTGCCGAGGACGAGACCATTGCACCTCCACCGGCCTCGTCCCCTGGCCACGGCGCCGGTGATCCTGCTGTCGATCCTGCTTTGCCCCCATCCGGCCTGGCATGCCCCGGCCGCACCGGCGGCCGCCAGCCCGCTGCAGCAAATCCCCTGCCAGCTGGAGGTCGCGCGCGGCTTCGGTCCCGATCGGACGCTGGTCTGGGGCGAGGAGGTCGATGTGCGGCTGGACCTGCGCCTGGATTGCGGCGGCCGGCAGGTCGAGCGCCTGCGCGTCACCGAGCTCCTGCCGGCGGGCGTGAGCCTGGTGCCGGGCATCGGCCGAGCACCGGAGCAGGACGGTCTGGCGCCGGTCTGGGACTTCCCGACGCCCGGCGCGACCATCGGCTTGCGCTACCGCCTCTACGCCAGCCCCGACCGTCTGCTGGAAGGTGATGCCGAAGCCATCGACCTGGGCTGGACCAGCCGGATCGAGCTGCGGGTCGAGGGCCAGGACCTGAGCTGGCCGCCGCCGGAGCTGCCGGCGCTGCGCATCGCGCGCCGGCAGGTCGGCGTGGGCTGCGGTCTCTCGCGCGGCCGTGAGGTCGATCCCGAGGCCGTGACCGCCGGCGATCCCTTCACCGTCACCCTGCGCGTCTCGCCCAGCCTCTGCGGCTCGCGGGCCCTGCGCAGCCGCATCCTGCTGGCCTTCCCGCCGCCGGCCGATGCCCGCGCTCGAGGCGAGGTCCTGGCCGCCGGCGCCGCCCTGGTCGACCGCCTCCAGGGCGACCAGGCCCAGCTGGGCCTGCTGGTGGCCGGCGCCGACGGCGGCCAGCGCGCCGGCCCGACCACGGCCTACAGCGCGCTGACCGATCTGGCGCAGGCCTTGGAGCTCGGGCGGCCGGCATCGGATGCCGCCGGTATGCTCGAATCCGCCTTGCAGGGCCTGGTCGACTGGCCGCTGCACCACGAGGCCATCGTCCTGCTGCTCGACGCCAGCCTTCCGGCGGCGGATGCCGCCCGCTTTGCCGCCCTCGAGCAAGAAGCCGCGGATCGCGGCATCGAGCTGGTGACGATCTGCGTGGGCGGCGGCTGCGATCAGGCCGTGGCCATCGATCACGCGCTGGCCAGCCCGGGGGCGCTGCGGGGCTGGCTCCGCCAGGACGGGCTGGATGCGCACCGCGGTCCGCCGGCGCGTCTGGATCGGCTCGAGGTGGAGGAGCATCTGCCGCGCTACCTCGAGCTGGAGGACGGCGGCTCGTCACCACCGGCTCAGGCCTTCGGCGGTGACGGTCTGAGATGGAGCGTGGAGGACCCGCAACCCGGCCAGGTCTACGCGCTGAGCTACCGGGCGCGGACCCGCATCTGGGGACGGCTGCCGCTGGGCATCGGCGCCCGGGCGCGGCTCTGGCACGCCGATGCCGGGGTGCAGGAATTCGAGATCCCTTCCGGCCACATCGAGGTGGCCTACCGCGGCGGCGAGGAGCCCGGTGCCTGTCAACCTCAGGTGGGCAAGACGGCCCGGCCCTCCCGCCTGCCCCTGGGCGACGAGGTCGAACTGGCCCTGGACTTCGGCGCCGACTGCCCCGACCACCTGCGGCCGGTGGACGTGGTACTGGCGCTGGACGTCTCGGGCTCGATGACCGGCCCCAAGCTGGAGGCGGCCCGCGCGGCGGCCGAGGACTTCCTGGACGTGATGCCGCCCGGTCAGGCTCAGGTGGGGCTCCTCTTCTTCGATCAGGCGGCGCAGGAGCGGCAGGTCCTGACGGCGGACTTCTCGCCCCTGCGCGCGGCCCTGGCCGGCATGCAAGCCGGCGGAGGCACCGACCTGGCCCTGGGCATCCGCGAGTCGGCCGCCATCCTAGAGGATCGGCGTGATGCAGTACTGCCGGCCATCCTCTTGATGACCGACGGCTTCAACAACGTCGGCTCGGCGCCGGTGCTCGAAGCGGCCGACGCGGCCAAGGCCGGCGGCATCCAGCTGGTGACCATCTGCTACGGCCCGGTCTGCGATCCCAGCTTGGTCGCCGCCGCCAGCAGCCCGGCCCACGCCCACCATGCCGAGGACGGCGAGGCCCTGCGCCGGCGCTTCGCCGACCTGGCCCTGGCCTTCCGCCAGGGCGGCTTGCAGAGCGCGAGCATCGTCGACCACCTGCCGCCCAACCTGCGCTACCTGCCCGGCTCGGCCGAGCCGCCGGCCGACTGGGATCCGGAGGCGCGGACCCTGCGCTGGACGCTGAGCGAGCCGGCCTCGGCCGGCCCGCGGATCCGCTACCGCGCCGAGCCCCTGCTCCTGGGCCGGCAGACCACCAGCCTGGGCGCCCGCTTCGACTTCGTCGACCAGCTGGGCCGGGCCGGCAGCGCCGACTTTCCCGTCCCCGAGGTGGAAACCTACGTCCCCGAGCCCGAAGGCCCCTGCGCGCCGCGCATCGACAAGACCGCCGATCCCCTACGCCTCGACCTGGGCCAGCGTGCGGAGGTCGAGTTGACCCTCGACCTCGACTGTCCCCAGCGCGAGCGCCCGCTGGACTTGGTGCTCCTGCTCGACCACTCGGCCTCGATGGGCAGCCTGGAGCGCCTGCCCAACGTCAAGCGCGCCGCGGCGGCCTTCCTGGATCGGCTGGATCCGGCGGTCGTACGGGTGGGCCTGGCGGCCTTCGCCGACGTGGTCGACGTCCGCCTGCCGCTGACCGAGGATCACGATGCGGTGCTGCGGGCCATCGAGGACCTGAACCCGGAGGGCACGACGGCCATCAGCCAGGCCCTGGGCACGGCCCGCGAGCTCCTGGCCGATCGCCGGCCCGAGGCCGGCACGCTGGTGCTGCTGCTCACCGACGGGCAGAACACGGCCGGCCCCGAGCCCATGCTGGCCGCGGCCGGCCGCCTGCGGGCCGAGGGCGCCGAGATCCTGACCATCTGCGCCGATCCGGGCCGCTGCGACGCGGCCCTGCCGCTGGTGGCCTCGCGGCCGGATTACGTCTTCGACGTGGACCAGAGCGCCGGCCTGATCGACCTGCTCGACCGCATCGCACTCGAGCTGATCCAGGTGGCGGTGCGCGAGCTGCGCATCGAGGACCAGCTGGCGACGGCCATCGAGGTGGAGGCCGGCTCGATCGCCCCTGCGCCGGAGGCCTTCGACGGTCGAACCATCACCTGGACCTTCGACCGCCTGGATGCGGGCGGGTTGACGCTCCGCTACCAGGCCCGCCCTAGCCTGGCCGGCCCGGTGCCCGTCAGCCGCCTGGCGCGGGTCGACTACCGCCTGGGCCTGGGCGGTCGCGGCCGCGCCTGGTTCCCGGTGCCGGTGCTCGAGGTCGTCGATCCCGACGCGCCAACACCGACGCCTGGTGGAAGCGCCACGCCGAGCTCGACCCCGACCGCCGGCGTCACCCCGACCGCGACGCCGCGCCGGCCGACGGCGACGGGTACGGCACCGGTGTCACCGATCTTCTTGCCCTCGCTCCAGCGCTGATCCGATTTCGCGCAGGCCGTCGAGCTCCGCCCTGAAGCACGGGCCGCACACGTTGGTGTCGATACGAGGCCCCCATTCGACGCGAGACCGACCGGATCGACAACCCGGTTGATTTTCGCGCTCACCACCATTGCATTCGGGCTTGCTCGGTCACCGTCCGCCTGGCAGAATCTGGCCCGTCCCATCCATCCAGGAGCCCCGCCCCACATGGACAGCCCCATCCCTCTCATCGAGGTCTTCATCGCCGCGCTCATCACGGCCCTGTTCACCGGCCTGGGCGCGATCCCGCTCTACTTCGCCCGCAACATCAGCCGGAGATGGCTGGGCCTGGCCAACGCCGTGGCCGCCGGCCTGATGCTGGCCGCCAGCTTCAGCCTGATCTACGAGGGCTTCGCGGAGAGCTGGGCGCGCACCAGCCTGGGCGTGCTCATCGGCTTGGGCTTCATCATCGTCAGCCGCGGCCTGCTCGAGCGGCACGAAGGCGGTCACGCCCACGGCCCACAGGCCCTGGCGCTGGGCAAGGTCTCTCCGGCCGAGGCCACCAAGATGATCCTGATCGTGGGCGTGATGACCCTGCATTCCTTCGCCGAGGGCGTCGGCGTCGGCGTCTCCTTCGGCGGCGGCGAGGCCTTCGGGGCGCTGATCACCGCCTCGATCGCCTTCCACAACATCCCCGAGGGTCTGGCCATCAGCCTGGTGCTGGTGCCCCGCGGGGTGCCGGTGTGGCGCGCGGCGCTGTGGAGCATCTTCTCCAGCTTGCCCCAGCCCATCATGGCGGTGCCGGCCTTCCTCTTCGTCGAGGCCTTCCGGCCCTTCCTGCCGGCCGGCCTGGGCTTCGCCGCCGGCGCCATGATCTGGATGTGCGTGGCCGAGCTCCTGCCCGAGGCACTGGACGACGCCGAGTCGCCCAACGCCGTGGCGATCGTGGTCACCTTGGCGGTGGTGGTCCTGATGGTCTTCCAAGGCCTGCTTGGAATGTAATGCCGAACGGGCCCGGCCACCTTCAACTGGACTCGAATGTCACTTGCACGGTCGCGAGATCGGCGCTAATGTTCGTCCAAGTCGCTCGAATACGGCCGAGTCCTCGGTGCATCCGGGGAACGGGGGACCCAACCGCCGCATGGGGTGAATCTCGTCTCTGAGAAGGGCAGCTTCCAGCCCGAACCCGCCAGCTAACCTCGTAGGCCCCGGAAGCCGCCCGGCATTCCGAGCGCTGTCCACCGCTCGGACTTGCTCTGTTAGACGCTCCTTCTTGGGCCTGAACTGCGCCCTGAAGGAGTTTTTTTCGTGAACTGGCAACACGTCGGGGCCACACGATCATGAACACCGATCGTCGTGGTTGGCACAAGCCGCCGCTGTTCGTCGTTAGCATCGCAACGTTCGTAGTTGGTATCTTCTTGATGAAAGAGGGTGCTGCGGCACTTGGCCCTATCGTGCGCGACCGCTTTGCTGTAACGGGCTTCCTGGATGGCATGGGATTTGGCTGGCTCATGTCCTACCTGATCATGAGCGGTTCCCCAGTCGCTGGTGCCGCCATGGCATTCTTGGATGCTGAGGTCGTGGATCGATTCGGCGCCTACGGAATGGTCGTTGGCAGTCGGTTCGGAGCGAGCTTCATCGTACTATTCATCGGCTTCATCTATGTTCTACGCGGTCGAGACCGAAGCACCAGCCTATCGATGGGGATGCTTGCACTTACCGTCGCAGCAACGGTCCAGATTCTCGCGATTCCAATCGGCCTCTGGCTGGTCAACGCCGGTTGGGTAGATGGCTGGCGGTTCGCAATGGGAGCCAACCTTGGCGATGTCCTCGACGGCGCGCTCGGCCCACTAGTCGACAGCATCGCGAGCCGACTACCGGACTGGGGGGTGTTCACGGTGGGTCTGTTCGTGCTGTTCGGCAGCTTTAGACTCTTCGACCTTTCGCTGCCAGAAATGTCGATCAAGGAGAGCAACGTAGGGCACATCGGCTCCCTCATCTATCGCCCATGGGTCATGTTCACGCTCGGGAGCATCGTGACGCTGGTATCGATGTCAGTGAGCATTTCTCTCGGGCTTCTGGTGCCTCTAAGTCAGCGCGGTCTGGTTCATCGCGAGAATGTCGTACCCTACATCATGGGCGCCAACATCAGCACATTCATAGACACGCTCCTCGCAGCTTTCTTGATCGGCAATCCAGCGGCATTGGGTGTCGTCGCGGCAGAGATGGTGTCACTTACAGTGGTGAGTTTGGTGTTGCTCCTCGTAGGATTTCACCACTACGAGCGGTGGACTCTGGCCTTTGTGGACCACTGCTTGGCCTCACGAAGAAACCTGACCGTGTTCATGGTACTCATCTTTGTTCTGCCGCTGATTCTGTTGAGCCGATGACCATCGACCGGTCGAACGAGCTGGAGAAATCCCATGGATAAGCGCGACCAAATACTTGTGGCGACCCGTGGAGCAAGTCGCTCGAACCAGGTGTTGATGTTGGCCAATCACCTGTGCCGTCTCCTCGACGCCAACTTGACCCTGCTGACGGTCTGTCGATCAGAACAGGACCGATCCACCGGTGAGGCTTCGCTGCGAGAGTCGATGCGGGTCCTCGAAGAATTGCTACCTCCTGCAATTCTGAGCACACGGTTGCGAATCGGTCATCCGGCAGAGGAGATCCTCGACGAATTGCATGAGACACCCTACCAACTGGTCGTACTCGGAGATCGTGAGCAACAAACTAGACTGTCGCGCCTGGTCTTGGGTTCCACTGTAGAGAGGGTAATCGAGCACGCTCCCTGCGCGGTCGCGGTTGCCAAAGGTAGGGTGAGCTCGATTCGCCGGATTCTCCTTTGCGAGAGCGGTGTTGCCGAGTTCCCATTGAGCGAATTGCTGATCAAGCAATTGCCGGCCCTTGTCGGAGCTGCCGACATGGTGCGGCTGCTTCATGTACGCTCGCAGGTAAGCGCCGGCCCCGCGGCGAAAGTGACGGATGTGGTCGATGAGGAGATTGGTAGCGGCAAGGCAGACATCCCAGAATCCGGCATCATCGCCAGCGAGTTGAAACGACTCCAACAGGAACGCGCTCCCGCGACCGTGGTGGTTCGACATGGCTTGGTGGTGGACGAGGTCGTTTCGGAGACGAAGGATTCAAACATCGACCTGGTCATCATCGGTGCACATCGAGGTGAGGGCTGGCAGCGGGTTCTCCTTGGGGACCTCGCTCGTGAGATCTTTCGCCGTGTGCACGTCCCCATCCTGATCGTGCGACCAGCGGGTTCAAGCGACCACGTGCACTGCCAGAATGAGACTTAGGGCTCGAGAGGCGAACAACATGTCTCCTGCCAAGTGGATCGACTCCACCGTAACGATTTCGACCAGGGCCCGGCACGTAGAGGCGCGCTCCACGATGATCATCCGGATATTCGAGCGCTACGGATTCGAGCTCTGGTCAACCCAGCCAGTTTCCGGGGCGCGGCAGATGCTCAGGTTTCGCCGTCCTGCCAATGAGTTGTCAGACGACGAAATCGACGCGTGTCTGACCACGCTTCGGGAGGAGCTGATACAGGCTGTGGCGGCTGTGGCGGACATCGACATTGTTAGTGAGTCCACGTAGCGCAACTCGCCTCGTGCTTGCCTTTCATGCGTTCATCGCCGATTGCCTCGGGGACGAATGTCTTTCCAACCGAACGGTTCATCAACCGATTCGCCTCGGCCCGGGGGGCCTGCCAGCAATCGGATGGGCGGGGCCGATGGTGGCGTGGTCACTTGGGCAGCCCTCGGATCACAGTGCGATAACACCTGTGAACCACACATCACAGGCTCGGCACACTTCCTTTTCGCTTCTCCAAGACTTCGCTCACGCGCCAGCCGCAAACTGGGCCCCATCAACCGATGCAGGCGGCAATCCAGCCGCCCGAGCCCATGAAAGGGAGTTGCACGATGAAGCGCTTGAACCTCTGGATCCCCGCCGCCCTCGGTCTGGCCCTGGCCGGCCTGATCGCCCTCTCCGGCGTCGCCTCGGCTCACGGCCCTGGCGGCGGCTTCGGCCACGGCCCGGCCGGCGGCGGCCAGCGCGGCCAACTCTTGGCCGACGCCCTGGGCATATCGCTCGAGGAGCTGCAGGCCGCCCGAGCCGAGGCCTTCGCGACGGGCCTCGAGCAGGCGGTCGAAGCCGGCCGGCTGACCCAGGAGCAGGCCGACCTGATGCTGGCCGGCCAGGTCCTCAGGGGCCTGATCGACCGCCAGGCGATCACGGCAGACATCCTGGGCCTGACCGTCGAGGAGCTGCAGGCGGCCCATGAAGAGGGCAAGACCCTGCGCGACCTACTGGACGAGGCCGGCATCACCGCGGCCGAGTTCGCCGAGCAGATGCAGGCCCGGGTCGAGGCCATCATCGACCAGGCGGTGGCCGACGGCCTGATCACGGCCGAGCAGGCCGAGCAGCTGAAGAACCGCTTCGGCCATGCGGGCCCCGGCATGCGCGGCCGGCCCGGCGGCCCCGGCGGTCGTGGCGGGATCGGTCCGGGTCACCGCGGCCCGGGGCGTGGTGGTGAGGGCCTCGGCCCGGACTCCGAGGACGCCAACTTCGTCCTGCCGACGCTCGGCAGCGGTAGCGAATTCTAGTCGCCGCTCGCCTCGATCCAATCGAATCGGCAGACTCGAGAGGGGCCCACCGAGGCCCCTCTCTTCACGCGATCAAGGCGATTCGATCGGCAGCCACGCGTCCGCGTCGCCATCGTAGGCATAGTCCAGCTCCAACTCCTCGCGCTCGCTGGCCACCTGGAGGCTGTAGTTGAAGTCGAAGGCGTGGACGCGCATCGCCTCGCCGCTGAAGCGCAGCCGGCGGGCGGTGTCCATGCCGCCGCGGGCGCGCGCGGTCAGCGAGAACTCCGGCCGCAGGTCGCCGGCAAAGCCGCCGGCCTCGTCCAAGGCCAGGCTCTGCACCTCTGGCGATCGCGTTCGCCCCAGGTATAGCCGCTTGCCCGAGCTGCCGCGGAAGACGCCCAAGCCCATGGCGTCGGCGCCCTCGTACACGTCCAACACCTGGCCGTCGGCGGCGCGGATCTGGAAGATGCGACCCAGCTCCTCGCCGGCGGTCGAGCCGGCCAGCGAAGCCGCGTAGAGGCTGCCGGTCTCGCAGTCGTAGGCCAAACCGACGACACCGTAGGGATTGGTCGAGCTGGGTTCGGCGGCCGGCGGCAGCTCGACCAAGAGGCTCAGGACCTGGCTGCTGGTGTCCATGCGCAGCACGCGGTTTTGCTCGCCGAGAGGGTTCTCCTCCAAGCTGACCAGCGGCACCGGCGCCGTGTAGAGGTTGCCCTCGGCGTCATAGGTAAAGGGACCCAGGTAGCCGAAGTCGTCCCAACTCTCGTGCTGGTAGACGCCCTCCGGCGCCGGCTGCGAGGGATCGACCACCGCCAGGCCTTTGACGCCCTCGATGGAGGTGCCGATGGCCGAGCCGACCAGGCCCAGCTCGGCGGTGAAGCGCGGCTGGCGCTGGCAGGTATCCAAGGGGCCGTAGGCCTGGCTGGATCCCCCGCCGGCCGGCCAGCGCCACCACATGACGACCAGGGCGATCAGCAGCACCAGGGCCAGCGCGTTCTGCCACGTACCCCGATCGCCGTAACCCTCCCCGCCGGCTCGCGCGCTCGGTGACTCTTCGTCCCAGCGACCTTTGGCCGTCTGCCGCTCCTTCGCTCCGCGCCGCCTTCCGCGCCGGACTGCCATCTGCCATCGGCCTTGCTGGACTGTCATGCGCGCGCGCTCCCTCTTCGCCGGTCGCCGGCTGGTGGCTCCGAATCGACACGGCGGCCGCACGCCGAAGTCCCTGCAGGGCGGCCACCGGTTCGGATGATATCACGGCCGGTCCGTCAACTCCCGGCTCGTACGACGCTCGTGGCAGCTGCTGCGGTGATCAACGGCATCCGCATGTCAGCACCAGGGTGTTGAACAGCGGATGGAAGGGCTTACCCGGCGAATGCAGCGAGAGTGGGGTCCGCAGCCCGTTGCCCGGGCCCGGCGGTAAGGGCACGTCAAGCAAAAAGAGGCACAATTCGGACACCGCTGCATCCACCGTGTC
>CAZJWJ010000036.1:0-42515 GCA_964549495.1 uncultured Anaerolineales bacterium
CGCACAGGCCCGCATGTTTGAGCGCGCGCAGGACGGCGATTGGATGGAGACCCGAAGCCTCGCGCTTCCCCGCGATGCCTATCTGGGCAGGGTAGGGGGCGCGATCTCCGGAGGTCAGCTGGCGCTGGCGATGCAGGGCTACGGTCTTCAGCTGATCGAGCTTGACATTGGAATCGACGCGATCTTGCTACCGCGGCTCAGCGTACAGCGCTAAGGGGTCGTCAAGCAATGAGAGGCGCAGCGTCGTCCGAATTGCGCCTCTCATTGCTTGACGACCCCTAAATCGAATCGACGAGGTTTGGAGCAAGACTGCGGCCTCGTATCGGCGCCAAGAGGAGCCAAAGCACCGACACGAGGCCGCAGGGGAAGCGGCAGCGGGCCGTTCGCTGCCAGGGGTCTGAACACGCGAGGTGGCCGTTGGTGGACAGACTGAAATTCAGGCACCAAGGGTGACGAACGTTCGGCCGAAACCGTCAATGCTGACCGATCTGACGGTCGATCTCGGACCCGTCGGCCAAGAGCTGCGCGATCACGCCGGAGGGGTCCTCGCCTGCGCCGACCCGCCAAGCCGCCTCGAAGCCGTCTTCATCGCTGCCGCGTTTCGCCGCGGCCACCAGCTGCGCCAGGAGATCGAGCTCGCGACGGGTCGGGCTGGCACCGATCTCGTTCTGTAGGGCCTCGGCTACGCCGAAGAGGCGAGCCGCATCGCGCGGCTGGCCCCGGCGACCAGCCAGCGAGGCCAGCCCGTTCAGCGACTCGACCAGGGAGCGACGGTCACCCGTTTCCTGGCGGAGGCGGAGCGATTCGATCAAGCCGGTTTCGGCCCGATCCAACGCGCCGGCTTCCATGTCGAGCAGCCCTAGCAGCCTGTGTGCGGCGGCCATGGTCGCACGGTCGCCCAAGCGCCGGGCCAGCTCCAGCGCCTCTTCGGCACGTCCACGCGCCAGTTCGGCATTGCCCAGCGCATGGTCGAGCTCGGCTAGGTTGTGCAGCGACGAGGCCACCGATTCCAGGTTGCCCAGCCGCCGGTGCAGCGCCAGGCTTTCCTCGAAGTAGCGGCGAGAGCCCGCCAGATCATCGCGCGAGCCGGCCAGGGCGCCCAGGCTGTGCAGGAGGCCGGCCCGATGCAGATCGTTGGCTTCCACCTCGGGATCGATCAGGGCCAGCGCCTGCTCGAGGCTTGCCTGCGCTGCCTCCGGCTCGCCGCGGTCCATCTGCAGGATCGACAGGTTGTTGAGCAGCGAAGCGCGCATGCGCTGCTCGCCTATGGCATGGCTGACCTGGAGTGCCGCCCGATAATGCAACTCGGCTTCGTCGTAGTCGCCTAGGTTCCAGGCCAACACCCCCGCCCCGTTGAGGGCCCGCAGACGGGCGACCGATGGCGCCTCACCGGCCAGATCCAGCGCGCGCTCGAGGCGCGAGCGTCCTTCGAACAAGCGGCCGCGCAGGTACCAGAACCGCCAGAGTGCCGCCGCCAGGCGCAGACCCTCTTCGGTCCAACCCTGCTCCGCGGCGTAGCGCAGGGCCACGCGCAGGTTGTCGTGGTCGGCATCCAGCCGGTCGAGCGCCGCGCTGCCGTCATGGCCGGCGAGCGTATCCCGCGCGCGCTCGGCCAGCGACAGGAAGTGGGCCAGGTGGCGAACCGTCCTCGATTCTAGCTCGCCAGCCGCCGCCAGCTGCTAGTCGGCGAACTCGGCGATGGTGCCCATCATCTCGTAGCGCGGCTCCGCGCCATCGCACGTCGCCGGGCGGACCAGGCTGCCGTCGACCAGCGAGGACAGGGCCGAGAGCAGGTCGGGCAGCGGGGGTTCGGAATCCTCGGCGGGTGCGCAGACCGCCTCGGCGGCATCGAGCGTGAAGCCGCCGCGGAAGACCGAGAGCCGGCGGAATAGAACTCGGGCCGGCGCATCGAGCAGCTCGTGGCTCCAGGCGATGGTCTCGCGCAGCCCTTGATGTCGGGCCGGCCGGTCGCCGGCGGCACCGGCCAGCAGGGGCAGCCGGTGCTCCAGCCGCTCTCGCAGCGCCGCCGGCGGGAGCAGGCTCAGCCGCGCCGCGGCCAGCTCGAGGGCCAGCGGGATGCCGTCGAGCCGGCGGCAGATGGCCGCCACCGCCTCGACATTGTCCGCGGTGAGGGCGAAGTCGGGGCGCTGGGCGCGTGCCCGCTCGAGGAAGAGCGCTCCGGCCGGGCTGGCCTCGAGGCCGGCAACCGTGGCGCCAGCCTCCGCCGGGAGGTCCAGGGGTGAGAGGGGCAAGAGATGCTCGGCGCGCAGCCCCAGTCGGGCCCGGCTGGTGGCCAGGATGCGCAGGCGTGGGCAGCGCTCCAGCAGGCCGGCCAGCCAGGGTCCGGCCGCCGACAGGTGCTCGAGGTTGTCGACCACCAGCAGCATCTCGCGCGGTTCGAGAGCTGCCTGGATCGCCGCCTCCAGCGCGCCGCCGCCCTCGCGCAGGCCCAGGGTCGCGGCCACCGCCGAGGGGACCAGGGCCGGGTCGCGCAGGGCTTCCAGCGGGACCAGGTAGACCCCCTGCTCGAAGCGGTCGAGCAGCTCGGCGGCGATCTGCAGCGCCAGGCGCGTCTTGCCGATGCCGCCCGGGCCGGTCAGGCTCAGCCAGCGAACCTCGGTGCCGCCCAGCTGCGCCATCGCCGCCTCCAGCTCCGCCCGGCGGTCGATCAGGGGTGTCGTGGATCGCGGCAGGTTGTTGGGACGCGAGTCGAGCGTGCGCAGCGGAGCGAAATCGCCGGCCAGACCCGGAGCACCTAGCTGGTGGATGCGCTCGGGCTCGAGCAGGTCGCGCAGGCGATGTCGGCCCAGGTCGATCAACTGGCCTTCCGGCGGGAGCTGGCCTTCGATCAGGGCGGCGGCGGCCTGGCTGACGAGGATCTGGCCGCCGTGGCCGGCCGAGAGCAGCCGGGCCAGCCGGTTGAGGCAGGGGGCCAGGTAGTCGCCGTCGACCGGTTGGGCCTCGCCGACATGCACCGCCATGCGGACCCGCAGCGGCCGGCCGCCCAGCTCGGACCAGGTCTCGGCCGCCAGCGCGCGTTGGGCCTCGGCTGCCGCCGCCAGCGCGTCGGCGGCGCGATCGAAGGCGGCCTGCAGGGCGTCGCCGACCACCTTGAAAGGATGACCGCCGCGGGCCCGAACGCTCTCGCGCAGGATCTCGAGGTGACGCTCGACGGCCGTCGCCATGGCCCGGCGATCGGCCTCCCACAGGGCGGTGCTGCCCTCGATGTCGGTGAAGAGGAAAGCGACGGTGCCCCGCGGCCAGGGCGCGTCCGCGTTCACCCGATGGCCAGCCGCACCAGGAGGCCCGAGCCCACCAGCAAGACGCCCAGCAGCACCAGCCGCGCCGCGTAGGTGAAGGCCCGCAGCTTGCGCACGGTGATGCGCGCGTTGGCCGTGATCTGCGCCGCCAGGTCCAGGTGCAAGGGCTGCGCGCCGGGATCGTAGTCGGCCGCGCCAGCGTAGCGCCGGGCGATGGCCGCGGCCAGCTCGGCCGGCGCGTACTTCTGCAGGTCTCCGTAGAAGAAGAGGTTGTCGGACTCGTGATCCACCTTGCCGAGCGGTCGGGACAGCACCTGTCCCAAGGCGGTCTGGGGCAAGAAGCCCAGCATGGCCGTGGCCAGGCCCAGCAGGAAGGAGATCTCGGCACCCGTGATCAGGGCCGCCACCGGCACCTGCAGGTCGCTGCCACGCAGGAATCCGGTCAGGGCGGCAGTGGCCGTGCCGGAGAGGGCCACGATGGCCAGGTTCTTGGCCTCGGCGAACTTCAGCCAGCCGTCGACGCGGTCGAGGGTGCTGCGGAGCAGGGCATCCACGGAAGGGGCTTCGGACATGGCCGGATTTCCGAGCGTACGACGCGGAGGTCGCTGCGGTGCCAACACCGACAATGATACCATCGCGCGGGCCGAACACGCGCGATTCGAATCCGCGGATCCTACCGTGGAGTTCTGCGAGACCCGTTCTTGGAGACTGCTGGGAGAAACAGGCTCTCAGCGCAGGGCCAACTCGTAGATGTGGATCTTGGCCGGCTCACCAGCCCCCACTTGCTCGATGGCCAGCTCGATGCGCGCCACCCGCGGCGGGCCGGCATTCACCGCCACCTCGAGCCAGGAGTTGCCGTCCCCGTCTTCTACATCCAGCATCGCCTCGTAGCGCACGACCTCACCCCCGCCTTCGGGGTGCAGCCGGGCCTCCAGCTGGTAGTCGGCCTCGTTGAGCAAGAGGGCGATCTGCTCGATGGCGCGTGGCTGGCTCAGATCCAGCTCGATGATGAAGGGGTTGGCCTCCAGGCCGCGCACCAGGGTGAAGTCGTCGCCGTCGAAGACCTCCTCCATGCGGCCCATGTCCGGCCGGGAGTGGAGCAAGTCGATGGTCTGGTCCTCCCAGGTGACCTGGCCGGCCACCGGCTGCCGCCGCGCCGCGGCATCGGCGGCGAAGCGTTCGTCCACGTCCGGCGTGTAGCGCAGGCGCGCCAGGTAGAAGGCCGGCTGGCCGGTGGGGTCGAGTACCGTGTCGACCAGCTCGACCTCCGCCAGCTTGTCGCTGCGCTCGGCCCGCGCATGCTCCTCGGGGGTCATCACGTAGATGTGGTCTTCCAGCGGCCGGCGTTCGAAGAGGGCGTCGTCGACCACCGTGCCGTCGACGCGCTGGAGCTCATCGGGACTCAGGAAGAACTCGGCGAAGCGCATGGCCTCGTTGGCCCACAGCGGCGAGACGTGCAGGCGCAACTCGGGATCGGAAGCCAGGAGCGCCGGGATGCGGGTTTCATAGAGCTGGCGGGCGCCGTACTGCATGCCGTAGAGGCCGTAGTCGGTATGCCAGGTGGCCCCCTGGGTCATGGCCAGGCGGTAGAGCCAGAGGCCGGGCAGGAGCGCGAGCAGGCAGGCGATGGTGGCCAGCCCGCGTTGGTCGAGCCGGCTCAGGGGGCCACGGGCCAGCCACTCGAGGCTGGCGTCGAGACCGAGGGTGATCCACAAGCCGAAGGGGACGACCAAGGCCAGCACCCGCGTGATGCCGATGTCGACCAGCGAGGCGCCGACCGGCACCGCCAGAGCGGACAGTAGCAAGGTGCGAGGGGCCGGCTCACGCCAGCGGCGGAGGCCGATGAGCAGGCCGGTGAATAGGAAGGGCGCCGTCCACAAAGGCAGGTGGGCCAGCCCGTCCATGCGGTGGCGAGCGATGTCCTTGGCATTGGGTAGTAGCCAATACTGCGGGCTCAGTCCGTAGAGGTAGCGCTCGGCGTACATGCCCAGCTTCTCGGCCAAGCCGATGTCGTGCAGCCAGTAGGAATCCAGGGCCCGCAGGTGCAGGGCGGCGTCGCCGGCATTGCGCAGCTGGTAGCGCAGGAAGGGCAGCGCCAGGACCAAGGCCAGGGGCAGGGCGCGCAGCCAGGTCGCCCGATGCTGCCAGTGGTAGCGCGCGTCGACGATCAGAAGCGCCAGGGCCAGGCAGAGCGTGATCATCTGGCCGTTGGAATAGCTGTAGAAGCTGGCCGCGCCCAGGATCAAGGCCGGGTAGAGCCAGCGCGGCGCGTCCAGGCGGTAGCGCAGGTAGCAGAGCAGGGTCAGGGCGTAGCAGGCGCTCATCACCACCGCCTCGAAGGCGGTGCGTGAGTGCAAGAACCAGGCCGGCAGGGCCGCCATCACCGGCACCGCCAGCCACCAGTGGCGGCGCCCGAAGGCGCGGCGCAAGGTCAAGGCCACCGCCGCCACGCCCAAGAGGCTCACCAGGGCCGAGCTGGCGCGGGTGACGAAGATCGACATGCCGAAGATTCCGGCCGTGATGCGGTGTAGGTAGACCGGCAAGATGGGCATCGAGCGGTGGGCCGCGGTGCGGAAGTAGACCGGCAGCCAGTCACCGTCGACGCCCACGTCCGCGCCCTGCGCCAGGGACCGGCCAAGGAGGGGCTGGATGGCCTCGTCACCGTGGAAGTAGATCGGGTATTCCGGCAGGCCCGAGAGCCGGGTGAAGGCGTAGACCGCCAGGCTCAGCGCGAAGAGCAGCCAGGGCAGGCGGGATCTGCCGGCCCCGGTCGCGCCAGGATCATCCTCCGGGGTCGAATCGGCCGAATCTCGGGCTCGGGTCGGCGTCCAGGCCGGCGCCTCGATCCGCGCGCCGGGCGGCGCCAGAAGCCGCGCCAAGCCCAGTCGCGCATCCCAGATCCAGCGCCGCCAGTCCAGCATCTACGCGCGCTCCTGATGCCTTTGCTGGTAGCGCATCCGAAGACCCGAGGCGTGTCTCGCGATCTGGAGGCTCATGCTTGGACGGCACCTTCGGCCATGTCGGGGCCGTCCCCCTCGTCGAGATGACGGATGGCGCGATGGAAGAGGGCCAGCCCGGCCACCAGGGCCGCGCCGAGCCCGCCGATCAGGAAGGTCGGGCCGGGTCCGTAGACCTCGGCCACCAAGCCGGCGGCGCCCATGGCGACCGGGGTGAGCAGCCAGAAGCCCAGCTCGCTCAGGCTGGCCACGCGGCCCATCCGCTCCGGAGGCACGCGGCGCTGCATCATCAGGCTCCAGGCCAGGCCGCCGACCTCCAGCGCGAAGCCGTTGATCAGCGCGGCCACGGCCAGCCAAGCCGCGTGGACCGGCAGGCCGAAGACCGCCAGGGCCAGGGCCGCGATCAGGATGCCGCCGAAGAGCAGCCGGCCGGGCCGGCGAAAGTGGCTCTTGCGCCCGGCCCAGAGGCTGCCCAGGAGGAAGCCCACCGGGAAGACGGAGAGCAGCAGACCGTAGGCCAGCGCGTCGGGTCCGAAACGCTCCTCGGCCAGGAAGGGCAAGGCCACCAGGAAGGGGCCGACCAGGAGCGAGGCCGCCAGGGTGTTGGCGATCAAGCCCACGCGCAGCACTGGGTCGTCCCAGACCGTCGCGAAGCCCTCGCGCAGATCGGCGCGCCAGTCGGCGATGGCCTCGGCGGCGCGCTCGGGTGCCTTCGAGCCGACCAGTAGCGGCATCAATAGCAGGCCGCCCAGGGCGAAGGACAAGCTGTTGATGGTCAGGCCCAGCGTCACGCCGCCCAAAGCCACCAGCAGGCCACCCAGCGAGGGACCGAGGACGCGGCCCAGCTGGAAGCTCATGCTGGTCAGCGCGTTGGCGCTGGGCAGATCCTCCTCGGGGACGATCTCGGGCAGCAAGGCAAAGTAGGCCGGCTGGAAGAAGGCATCCACGCTGCCGATGACCAGTCCCAGCAGGTAGATCGCCCAGAGCTCGAGCATACCCAACGACGCCAGAACCGCGGCCAAGAGGATGAGCAGGCCGCGGATCAGGTCGGCGGCCACCATCACCCGAACCCTCGGCTGGCGGTCGACCAGGACGCCGCCCAGCACGGTGAAGACGGCGACCGGGAGGAAGCTGACGATCAGCACGCTGCTCATGATCGCCGCCGAGCCGGTCTCCAAGAGCACCCACCAGGCGATGATGATCTCGTAGGCGAAGTCACCGATGCGCGAGAGGGTCTGACCGCTCCAGAGCAGCAGGAAGGGCCGGCCGCGAAGTGCGCGGAAGGCCTGGGGGAGGAAGCTGTTGCTCGGAGCGCTCATAGGCTCTCGCTGCTCGACGCGCAGGCGCGGAGAAGGCGAGGCGGAGCATAGCACGAGCGAGCGGGCCTGGGCAGTCGACCCGGCGCGGGACCTGTCTCGGCGAATGGGGGCTTGCGACGGCTTGCCGCCGCGCGATCAGTCCTCGGGCAAATCGAGCATGCGGGCCAAGTCGTCGAAGAGCGCGCGCACCGCTTCGGTCTGGACGCTGTGGCGGGCCTTGCGTCCCTCGCGGCGGGTCTCGATCAAGCCGGCCTCGCGCAGCTGGCGGGCGTGGATGCTGACCGTGGGCCTGGCGATCTGGAGGAAGGCGGCGATCTGGGTGTTGTCCAGCTCCAGATGGCGCATCAGGCGCAGGATCTGCAGGCGCGTGGGGTCGGCCACGGCCTTGAGCCGGCCGGCCAATTCGGCCGCGTGCGCCTCCATCTGCCGCCGCATCGCGCCCGGCTCGGCGAAGCCGGTGACCAGCATGCCAGGCAGGAAGAGCAGCAGGCTGCTGAGGCCCAGGGGCTCGACCAAGAAGAGGACCGAGATACGCCCCTCCTCGACCGCGCGGCGCGGTCCGGGCAGGTTGAGCAGGGGGTTGGACTCGGGCAGCCAGTCCAGCCGTGGGGCGGCGGACCCCGAGGCGCTGCCGCCGAGCAGCAGGCGGGCGCGCTGCTCGAGCGCCAACATCTCCTCTTCGCGGGTCTCGCGCCAGGGCGCGTAGCGCTGGTAGTAGAAGCGGTCCAGCCAATGCCAGAAGCGGTCGTGATCCTCGCCGCCGCGCAGGAGTCGCGGCAAGCGCTCGAGCGGATCTTCGCCCGACTGGCTGCGGCTGGCCAATTCGGGCAGGTCCGCGCTGGAGAAATCGGCCCGGGCCATGGCCCGCCAGAGCTTGGCCAGGCGAGGACCGGGTTCCAGCTCGGGATCGGCCGTGATGTCCAGCGCCGCGGCCCGCGCCTCCATCCGCTCCAGCGCCGTCTCGAGATCCAGCCTGCGCAGCCGGCGCGTGGCCTCGGTGTAGTCGTCGAGGAAGAGGGCGTCGCCCAGCCAGGCCATGACCAAGGGCAGGGCCAAAGGGCCGCGACCACTGCCCAGGAGGCTCCGGCGCTCGGCTTGCCAGGATTCCGACAAGCCGAGCGCCAGGTCGGCCATGACCTCGGGCGGCTCGGGCAGGGCCGGCCGATCGCCGAGGCGATCGATGGTCATGCCCAGCTCGAGGAGGATGGAGCGACCGATGGACCAGCCGGGGGCGGGGGTGGACTCGGACACGTCGGGCCTCAGCGCCAGGCGCTGCGCTCGAGGTCCAGCCCGAAGCCGGCCGACGGATGATCCAGGACGCTGCGTCCCTGTTGGCGGCGCCGATCGTCTCGGCGGTCGCGATCGCGGAGGTTGCCGGGTGCGAAGAGTTGGCGGATGGCTTGGATGGCGTTCATGAGTAGATCTCCTTCAACGTTCATTGCGTAGCTGTTCAACTAACTGATGACTAGTATACAGATGCCTACGCGTTTGTCAAGCCCCAATCCCCTCGGCATCTGCATGCGCGCCAAAAGGCGTCTATCCTCCGCGTCGCCGCCGCTTGGCGCGGATCGATCGGGAGGGAGCATGCGAACGTCCGACCTGGATGCCGACCACCTCATCATCGGTGCTGGCGTTTCGGGATTGACCTTGGCCCATCAGCTGGCCGAGGCCTTGCCGGCCGACCAGCGCATCCTGCTGGTCGACCGGGACCCGGACCCGGACTACAACATCAGCTTCTGGACCGAGGACGCGCCGCCCTTTCCGGAGATCCTCGGCGGCAGCTGGCGCCAGATCGAGGTTCGCCTGGGCCCGCGGCGCACGCGCTGCCCGCTCGAGCGCTTCCGGCTCTACTGCTTCTGGCGACGCGACTTCGACGCGCACTTGCAAGGGCTGCTCGACGCGCGGCCCAACGTCACCTGGCGAGAAGCGGACGTGCTGGAGGTGGCCGATGCCGGGGATCACGCCCGGGTTCAGACCGCGGTGGGGCCGCTGACCGCGAGCTGGGTCTACGACAGTCGCGCCAGCTTGCCGGCGCTGCTCGAAGCGGGGGCCGACCCGATGCTCATGCAGGGCCTGGCGGTGGAGATCGAGACCGAGACCGCGGTCTTCGATCCGGAGGTGGCCACGCTCTTCGACTTTCTGCTCGACTCGCCGAACTTCGACTTCATCTACCTCTTGCCTTACGGGCCGCGGCGCGCGCTGGTCAACGTGGCTTTCGTGACGCCGCGGGAGCGGCTTGTCGAGCCCGATGACTGCCGGGCGGTCATCGACGGCTACCTGCGCCAGCGCTTGGGCGTGGATGCCTACCGGATCGAGAAGGAATGCTTCGGCCGGCTGCCCCTGGCCGACCGATTCCCCGAGCGCGACCGCCACAGCCGCGTGCTGCCCATCGGCATTCGCGGCGGCATGATCAAGTCCTCGACCAGCTATGCCTATACGCGCATCCTGGCCGATGCGCGGGCCATCGCGCGCTCGATGGTCGAGACCGGCCGGCCGCATCATCGCGAGCGCAGCGCTTGGTATTACCGCGCCGCCGATCGTTACACCTCCGAGGTCTTTCACCGCGCCCCGGGCCTGGCCCAGGAGCTGATGTTCGGCATGTTCACGCCCGAGACGGGCGACCTGGGGCTGGCCTTCCTCGACGAGGCCAACAGTCTGGCCGAGAACCGAAGGCTCTTCGAGTCCGTGGAACCGGAGACGCTGAAGCGCTTCCTGGGCGAGTTGGTCGTCTCCGCTTGGCGCTGATTGACGCCCCATCCGGATCGGCTTAGCATGGGGCATCGGCATCCGGTGCCGGGCGACATCCCGCTCGTCATCCGCCAGCTGCCGACCCGCCCACCCGCACGATCATGAAGGGATGCTCGAATTCGATGCCACAACAGGATATCGAGCTGATCCTCGTGCGGCGCTGGGCCAGCATGCTGGCCATGCCGGTCTTCTTGGCCGGCGCCAACGGGGATTTGCTCTACTACAACGAGCCGGCCGAGGCGCTGCTCGGACAGCGCTTCGAGGAGACCGGCAGTATGCCCTTGTCGGACTTGGCCTCGCTCTTCCGCGCGGAGGACGCCGAGGGGAGGCCGATCGCGTCGAGCAAGATGCCCATCGGGGTCGCCCTCCTCGAGAAACGGCCGGCCCACGGTCGGATCCGCATCAAGGCCCTGGACAAGGTCGATCGCGAGATCCAGGTGACGGCCTTCCCGCTGGAGGGCCAGGGTGAGCGCCATCTGGGCGCGCTGGCCATCTTCTGGGAGAGCGACGAGGCGTGATCGTCACCCTCTGGGGGACGCGCGGCTCCCTGGCCAGCGCATCGCCCGACACCGTGCGCTACGGTGGCAACACCGCCTGCGTGGACGTGCAGGGCGAGGACGGCACGCGCCTGGTGTTGGATGCCGGTACGGGTATCCGGAACCTGGGCGCGACCTTCGAGGGCGGGAAGCGTAGGGTGGATCTGCTCCTGACGCATCTGCACATGGATCACATCCAGGGTCTGGGCTTCTTCCGGCCGCTGCAGGACCCGGACAAGGAAGTGCACATCTGGGGGCCGGCCTCGACCACCCAGGACCTGCGGTCGCGGCTGACGCGCTACCTCTCCCCGCCGCTCTTCCCCATCCGTCTGCGCGAGTTGCCCAGCCCGCCCGAGCTGCACGATGTGCCGGTGCACCGCGTGCGCATCGGCGGATTGGTCATCACCGCCGAGCTGGTCTGCCATCCCGGTCCCACGGTGGGCTACCGCATCAGCGAAGGCTCGCGCACGCTGGCCTACCTGCCGGATCACGAGCCGGCGCTCTGCTACGATCCCTTCCCCGGACCGCCGCGCTGGACCTCGGGTTACAATCTGGCCAAGGGCGTGGACCTGCTCATCCACGATGCGCAGTACTCCGACGAGGAGTACCCCAGCCACCTGGGCTGGGGGCACAGCTCGACTTCGCAGGTGGTGGCCTTCGCGCGCCATGTCGGCGCCCGCCGGCTGATCCCCTTCCACCACGACCCGGTCCACGACGACCGGACCCTCGACGCGATGCAGCTCGAGGCGGAGCGGCTGGCCGGCGGCGACGTCGAGCTACTGCCGGGCACCGAGGGCCTGCGGGTCGAGCTCTGATCCGGGCTGGTGGCGCAGGCCTAGAACATCCCGGGTCGACCGAGGGTTCGGATGGCGTTCGAGGCTTCATCTCATTGGATCGGGCCGCTCTCACTCGCGCCACTTGACGCCGGGTGCATCCTTCGGGCATCTTTGATTTCGTTCAAGTAAGTTCAACTCCCGTCAATGCCTCGCTCTGGTTCGAGGCCATCGATCGGGGGGGCGAGATCACCGACCACCGTCGCTTTGGATCGAAGGCTCGAAGCTTGAAGCTGCCCGCTTGGCTGGCACGTTCCGGTCGCGCTTCGACCGGTGTGGCATGGATGCCCGTTTGGGGCATCGCTGTGTGCTTGCTACTGACGACCGCGCTCTCCCTACCCGAGCGACGAGGCGGTGAGGCCCAGCCGGGCGAGGCCGAGGCGCCCCTGCGGCTCTTGCGGTCCGATGCCCGGCAGATCGAGTTGGAGCTTCGAACGGAGGTCGTCGACTTCGATGCGGTCGAGTCGCCCGGTGGTCGCCTGCTCCGTCCTCGCGTCTCCGGTCTCGTCCACACGGCCTCGCCCGGAGAGCCCGATTTGCCGAGCCGCGTCATCCTGTTGGGCATCCCGCCGGCGGGCCGGCCGCGCTTGGAGATCGAGGTCGAGGACAGCCGCCGCCTCGAAATGTCCCGGCCGCTGGCCGCGGTTCGGACAGCGGGGCTGGACGATGCCGCTCTGGAGGCTGTGGTCGATTCCAGGATCGGCTCGGCCGGAGGCGACCTGGCAGCGGACATTCCGGCGCCGGCCGAAGTGCTGGATGTCGGCTGGCTGCGCGATCAGCGGGTGGCCCGCATCGAGCTTCGTCCGCTGCACTACGACGCAGGCCGGTCCGAACTGATCCATCACCGGCAACTGCGCTTGCGATTGCGCTTCGAGGGCGCCGAGGCGGTGGGTTCGGCGGTCACGGATGAGGTGCCGGTCTCGACCTCCGTCGCCGCGAGATCCGGAGCCGAGCGGCGAGGCCCCTCCGACTTCGATGCGCTCTTGGATCGCGCCTTGCTCAACCCGGCCTCGGCGCGCGCCTGGCGGCGGGACGTGGGGTCGGGGGCCTCGGCCTTGGCCCTTCCGGCGCCACCGGCCGGCCAGCTGCTGGCCAACATCGCCGTCGAGACCGATGGGCTCTACAGCTTGCGCGGATTCGATCTGGTGCTGGCCGGCGTCTCGTTGCAGCACGTCGATGCTCGCAAGCTCCAGCTCTTCGAAGCGGGGCAGCAACTGGCCATCGAGGTCGAGGGCCAGGCCGATGGTCGCCTCGACCTCGTCGACCGGATCCGCTTCTACGGCCGGGGCTCCGATACGCGCGAGAGCAAGCAGCGGATCTACCAGCTGGTGCAGGGGAGCGGCTTCGGGTTTCGCGTCGGCAGTCGCGCGGTGGTGCCGGGCGCCGGTCGCAGCCCGACCACCAGCTATACCGCCACCCGGATGGTGGACTTCGACGCGCTCTACCTCTCCGACCTGCCGCATGTCCAGCGCGGCGTGGATCCGCCGCCCGGGCCGCCGCTCGATCGTTGGTACTCGGCGCGCATCCGCGAAGGCCAGCCACTGGATCTGAGCCTGCCCGGCCTCCAGGTCGCGCCTGGCGCCGGCGAGGCCAGCCTGCGCCTGGCGGTGGTCGGACGCAGCAACATCCAGGCCGTTTGGCCCGACCACGAGCTGCGACTGCGGGCCGGCGGGCAGGCCATCGGGCAGGTGGCTTGGGACGGAGACCTGCGCATCGAGCACTTCGCGTTGGGCCTGCCGGCCGGCCTCTTGCAGCAGGACCCGCTCGATCTGCGCTTCGAGGCCACCGGCCAGACCGGAGCGCCCTTCGATCACTTCCACCTCGACGAGGTGGCGCTGGACTATCGCCGGCGCCTGCGCGCCGAGGCAGGCGCGTTGCACTTTCGGGCCGATCCGGGCACGACGGCCTTCGACCTGGACGGCTTTTCCAGCGACGATCTGCGGCTCTACGACCTGAGCCAGCCGCGGCGGCCGGTCTTGCTGTCGGGCTGGGATCTGGCCGGTAGTCCGGGCGATCGGGTCCTGCGTTTCGACGATGGGCTGCCGGAGGCCACATACCTGGCGCTGGAGTCGGGGCGGATCCGCGCGCCCAGCGCCATCATGGCGCGTCAGGGGGTCGCCCCATTGGCCGCGCCTGCCGCCGGTGCCGACTACCTGATCCTGGCGCATCCAAACTTCGTCTCGGCCCTGCAGCCGCTGCTCGCTGCCCGTCGCGCCACGATGCGGACCGAGCTGGTCGATCTTCAGCGGGTCTACGATGCCTTCGGCAACGGCCAGCCCAGCGCGGGCGCCATCCGCGACATGATCGCCTGGGCCTATCATCACTGGCCGGGGGAGCGACTGCACTACGTGCTGTTGGTCGGCGACGGCAGCTACGACATGCTGGGCCGCATGCCGGCGGGCAATCCGAGCTACCTGCCGCCCTACCTCGACCTGGTCGACCCCTGGCTGGGCGAGGTGGCCTCCGACAACGCCTACGCGGCCGTGAACGGCGAGGACTACTTTCCCGACCTGCTGCTGGGCCGCTTGCCGGTCGCATCGGTCGGCGACGCCTCGCGGGTGGTGCAGCGCATCCTCGACTACGAGCGCGCCTCGCCCGGTGGGAGCTGGCGCAGCCAGCTGCTCTTCGCGGCCGACGATCCGGACGTGGCCGACTTCCATGCGCTCTCCGACGCGATCATCCAGGATCACGTGCCGCCGGCCTTCGGCAGCCAGCGGGTCTACCTGGGCCAGACCCACCAGAGCCTGACCCAGGCCCGCGCGGCCATCGTGGCGGCCATCAACCAGGGCCGGCTGGTGACCCAGTACGTGGGCCATGGCCAGAGCCGGGCCTGGGCGGCCGAAAACCTCCTGCGCGAAAGCGACCTGGCGGGCTTGGTCAACGGCGACAGGCTGACGGTCATGCTCGACTGGACCTGCCTGACCGGCCGTTTCGACGAGCCCATCGGCCAGTCGATGGCCGAGGCGGCCCTGCTGGCGCCTTCGGGCGGCGCGGTGGCCTACGTGGCGCCGACCGGCTTCGGCGTGGCCACCGGCCACGACTACCTCAATCGGGCGGTCTTCGATGCCCTGCTGCGCGACGGGACCACGCAGGTGGGGGCGCTGCTCCTGGCCGGCAAGCTACGCCTCTTCGGCCAGACGGGCGCCTACCACGATCTGGTGGAGACCTACACGCTCTTCGGCGACCCGGCCACGCCCATCCAGCTGCCGCCCGGCTACCAGCCGGTGGGTCCCAGCTCGACCCCGACGGTACTGCCCAAACCCAGCGCCACTCCGACCCCGCCGCCCAGTCCGACCCCGTCGCCCAGCCGCACGCCAACCGCCAGCCCGACGGCGAGTCCGACCCCAACGCCCAGTCGCACGCCGACCGCGACCCGCACCGCCACGCCGACCGTCACGTCCACCGCCAGCCCGAGTCGGACGCCGACCGCCAGCCCGACGGCCACATCCAGCCGGACGGCCACCTCGACGGCCAGCCCGAGCGCGACCCGGACGCCCACCCTCAGGCCCACGGCAGATCCGTCGGCCACCGCGACGGCCACGCCCACGCCGACCCTCCATCCTACGTCGACGACGACGGAAACGGCTGCGGTGACGGCCACCGGCACGGGTACGGGGACGCCGGCGCCGACCTCGATTCCCACCGCCAGCCCGAGCGTCACGGCCACGCCCACGTCGACGCTCACGTCGACACCCACTCGCAGCCCCACCGCGACGCTCCCGCCGAGCGCCACGGCGGCGCCGAGCGGGACCACCACGGCGTCGCCCAGCCGATCGCCCACGGCCTCCGGTACGGTAGCGGCCACGGCCACCGTCACCTTCGCGCCGAGCCCCACGGCGACGGTCACGCGGGAAGCGACAGCGGCAGCCAGTGCTTCGGCGACGACCGGCCCGAACCCGACCGCGAGCGCCACGGCCAGTCCGACCGGCGGGTCTGGCGGCAATCCGACGGCCGTCGCCGGTCCCAGCCCGACCGGGATGGCGACCGATCCACCGACGGCCGGCCCGAGTCCCGGCGCCACACCGGGGGAAGGCCCGAACCCGACCGTGGATCCGAAGGATACGCCCACGGCAGCTGCCTCCGAGGAGCCGGCTGCCACGCCGAGCCCGCCGCTGGCCGCGAGCTCGACCCCGGGCAGCGCCTGGCCCAGCGCAACCCATGTGCCCGGATCCACGCCGCCAGGCGATCCCAGCCCGACCGCCCGGCCCGAGCCCAGCGCGACCCGCGCGCCCGGGGTCGGCACGCCCACGCCGGAGATTCAGCCGACCCTTCGAGATGGGGGGACGGATGGAACCCATCGGGCGCTCTTGCCGCTGCTCATCCAGGGGGCCGAGATCGCTGCCACGGATTCGAATTGACAGCCGTCCATTGACTGTGTTACCCTGAAATCTCACTTCAATTGGTAGAACTTGTTGGAAATTGAGTCTGGGGGGGGTTGGCATGCGCTCGAAGAATCGGGCTTGGTGTCGCTTGTGCACGGCCTTTGCGGCCGTGCGGTCGATGGCGGAAGGGCCGGCCGACGGGCCCATTGGCCGAGCGTGGCGCTCGGTGCAGCGGTCCGCGTCCTGGCATGCCCCGAAGTTCGCCTCGCGCCTCCCGCTGATCGTTCTCACCCTGATCTGGATCGGCTCGACAGCCGCCTCCAGCCCGTCCACGCTGCGGGCCATGCCCATCGACGAGGGCGGGCACTTTTTCGCGGACCGGGCGGAACGGGGACTCGTGCCCGATGCCCCGGATGCGCTGCTGACCCTGGGCGGCACGATCTTTGCCGATCTGGACGACGACGGCGCGCACGAGCCCGGCGACGGCGAGACGGGCGTCGGGGCGGTCTTGCTGCGGCTCTATCGGGATGACGGATCCACCGCCGGGGAGCTGGATGCGGGCGACACCTTCTTGGACGAGGACAACAGCATCGGTGGCGGGGCCTACGCCTTCGATGGCCTGAGCGATGGCGACTACCTGGTGGCGGTGGCGCCGGTCAACTTCGGTTCCGGCGGCGCGTTGGAGGGCCAGGTCAGCAGCAGCGGCAACGATCCGGCGCCCGATCCGGACGATGACCAGCCAGGCGATGACAACGGCCTGGCGGTGGCCGGCTTCGGCGTGGCCTCGCGGGCCATCAGCCTGAGCATGGGCAGCGAGCCGACCGGCGACGGTGATGGGGACGCGGATACCAACCTCACGCTGGATTTCGGCTTCAGCTGCCGGCTCTGCCTGGGCGACCGCGTCTTCTTGGACCTGGACGAGGACGGGCTCTTCGATGTCGGCACGGAGCCGGGTATCGAAGCCGTGACAATCCGGCTGTATCGCGATGCGAATGCCGATGGGCAGTTCTCCAGCGGCGACGTCTTCGTCGACAGCCTCGAGAGCGGTGCCGATGGCCAGTACCTGTTCTGTGACCTGAAGCCGGGCGACTACCTGGTGGTCCTCGACCCGGGCGAGCACCTGCCCGGTGGCGCCCTGGTCGGCCTGGTCAGCAGCCCCGGCAACGATCCGGCGCCCGACCCGGATGACGATGTCGACGACGACGACAACGGCGCGGCCATCGATCCCGGCGGAGGATTGGTCGTCGCCAGCCAGGCGGTGACGCTGACCTGCTCGCTCGAGCCGGGCAAGCTGGTGGATGGGGACGACGAGGATGGCAACCGCACGGTCGACCTGGGCCTGGTGCCGGCCGAGCCCGCGCTGAGCCTGAGCAAGACGGTCTACGCCGGGCATGACGGCGGCGCGAGCTGCGCCGGCGGCGAGCTGTTGACCGACTTCGCCGGATCTCCGATCACCTACTGCTTCGAGCTGACCAACGAGGGCGACACCTTCCTCGATGCCATCGAGATCGAGGACGCCAGCCTCGGAATCGACCTCGCGGACCTGAGCCCCGTGTCGGCTCCCAGCCTACCGCTGGCGCCGGGTGCTTCGGCCAGCTGGTTCTTCGAGACGACACTGGACGACGACCTGCTCAACCTCGCGACGGCCCAGGCCAATCCCAGCGACTCGCAGGGCCTCGACCTGCCCGGCTTGGGGGATCCGAGCGACGAGGACGAGGCAGAGGTCGAGGTTCTCGAGCCGGGCACGCCGGCCATCGAGATCCGCAAGTCGGCCGATCCAAGCCGGGTCTATGCCGGCCAGCTGGTGACCTACACCTACCAGGTCGAGAACACCGGCCAGACGGTCTTGGCCGATGTCCAAGCCAGCGACGATCGCTGCAGCCCCTTGGTCTACGTCTCGGGTGACACCGGCGGTGACGGCCTCTTGGGCATCGGCGAGGTCTGGACCTATCGCTGCGCGGTCCCGCTCTGGCTGGACACCACCAATACCGCCGTAGCCAGCGGCCAGCCCAGCGACGAATCGGGCGACCCCATCCCCGGCCTGAATCCGGTCGAGGACGAGGACCAGGCCACGGTCGACGTCATCCACCCCGACATCGAACTGACCAAGAGCGCGCTGCCGACGCGCCTTCGGCCGGGCGAGTCGGTGACCTACAGCTTCTTCGTCCACAACCCGGGCGACGACCCCTTGACCGACCTGCAGCTGACCGACGACTTCTGCAGTCCCATCACCGGGCCGATCTCTGGCGATTCGGGCGTCGTCGGGCAGCTGGATCCGGGCGAGACCTGGCTCTTCCGCTGTACGACCCCGCTGAACGAGGACCGGCTGAACCGGGCGGAGGTCGAAGCCGAGGACAGCCTGGGCGGCAGCGTGGAGGACGCCGATGAGGTCTTCGTGGACGTCGTGGTGGCCGGCCTGCAGGTCGAGAAGTCGGCCGATGCCACCCGCGTCTACTCGGGCAGCCTGGTGACCTATACCTACCGGGCCGAGAACACGGGCCAGGATCCGCTGGAGGCGGTCGAGCTGGTCGACGACCGCTGCGCGCCCCTGGCCTTCGACGGCGGCGACACGGATGGCGACGGTGCCCTCGATCCGGGCGAGACCTGGACCTACACCTGCAGCCAGACGCTGACCGAGGACACGGTCAACACCGTCACCGGCGGCGCCGAGGATCCCTTGGGCAACCCGGTGACCGCCGACGAAGCGGTCGAGTCGGTGCGGGTGATCCATCCGGCCATCGAGGTGGCCAAGTCGGGGAGCCCGGCGGTGATCGAGGCCGGCCAGGCCGTGGTCTACCAGTACCTGGTGACGAACCCGGGTGACGATGCGCTGGCCGATGTGACGCTGACCGACGACACCTGCGGTCCGGTCAGCGGGCCCCAGGCCGGCGGGGATGCCGACGCGGACGGTTTGCTGGACCCGGGCGAGGTCTGGGCCTACGCCTGCGGCGCCAGCCCGGCGGTGGACACGACCAACACGGTCGTCGCTAGCGGAACGGACAGCCTGGGCGGCGGTGTCGAGGACGAGGACACGGCCTTCGTCGACGTGGTCCGCGCCGAGATCCAGCTGGTCAAAGCGGCCAGCGCGAGCACGGTCTACCCGGGCACGACGGTCACCTACACCTTGGCGATCAGCAATCCGGGCGAGGTCGCCTTGGACGCCCTCGAGGTCTCGGACGATGCCTGCGGCCTGATCACCGGGCCCGATCCGAGCGGCGACCTCGACGCGGACGGGCTGCTCGATCCGGGCGAGGTCTGGATCTACCAATGCAGCGCGATGCTGGTCGAGGACCGGGTCAATCAGGCCACGGTGACGGCCAATCCGGTCGACGAGGGCGGCGAGGACCTGCCCGCGCTGGTCGATGTCGTCGACGGCGACACGGCCGAGGTAGACGTGATTGATCCGGCCATCGAGCTGGTCAAGATGGTCGATCCGGCGCAGGTGACGCCGGGCAACGCGGTGACATGGACCTTCGAGGTCGGCAACATCGGCGACGATCCGCTGTCGGACATCGAGCTGGTCGATGACGGATGCAGCCCGCTGGTCGGGCCCGATCCTGCCGGCGATTTGGGCAGCGACGGCGTCCTTGATCCGGGCGAGACCTGGTCCTATCGCTGCGTGGATGTGGTGAGCGAGGATCGCGTCAACCAGGCCGAGGTGACCGGGCAGGACAGCTTGGGCAACCCGGTGAGCGACGAGGATACGGCGCTGGTCGATGCGCAGGACGTCGAGCTCTCGCTGGTCAAGACGGTCGAGCCGGCGGTGGTCTATGCCGGCCAGTTGGTGACCTACACCTACCGGGCCACCAACCTGGGCAGCGACCCGGCGGCCGAGCCCTCGGTCGTCGACGACCGCTGCGCCCTGATCGTCTTCGTCGGCGGGGATGACGATGCCGACGGGCTCCTGGATCCGGGCGAAGAATGGATCTACCGCTGCCAGGCGACGGCATCGGCGGACGTCACGAACATTGCCACCCTCGAGGGCGAGGACCTGCCGGGTAGCCCCCTGACGCCGGACTCGGCCTCGGCCGAGCTGGACGTGATCGCGCCGGCCATCGCGGTCGACAAGTCGGCCGATCCGCTGGTGGTCGGCGTCGACGGCAGCGTGACCTACGACTACCGGCTGCGCAACCCGGGCGACGACCCGCTGGCCAATCCGAGCCTGAGCGACGACCGCTGCGCGCCCATCGTCGGGCCCAGCGGCGGCGACCTAGACGCCGACGGGCTCTTGGATCCGGGCGAGGTCTGGACCTATCAGTGCACGGCCGAGCTGGCGGCGGACACGACCAACACGGTCATCGCCAGCGGCGACGACTCGCTGGGCAATCCGGTGACCGATGA
Organism: uncultured Anaerolineales bacterium; assembly: GCA_964549495.1. GTDB lineage: Bacteria > Chloroflexota > Anaerolineae > Epilineales > Epilineaceae > JACKBJ01. The sequence continues at coordinate 20,317 of CAZJWJ010000036.1, forward strand.
GGACGAGGCCTTCGTCGACGTGGTGGCGCCCGCGCTTTCGCTGGTCAAGACGGTGGGCAGGGGCGGAGATTGTCCTGGCGACGACATGCTGGCCGTCACCGCCGGCCAGGTCGTGAGCTACTGCTACGCGGTGACCAACACCGGCGACACCCCGCTCTCCGACTTGGTCGTAACCGACGACGTGCTGGGCGCAATCTGCGACATCCCCGGTCCTTTGGCCCCGGGCGAGACCGGGCAGTGCATCGCCACGGCCGAGATCGTTGCCGACGTGGTCAACACCGGGGCGGCCAGCGGCAATCCGACCGATGACCTGGGCCAGGATCTGCCGGGCATCCCCGAGCCGATCGCCGAGGACGGGGCCGAGGTCGACCTCGTCGCTCCCGGGCTGGTGGTCACCAAGACCGTCTACGCCGGCCATGATTCCGGCGTCAGCTGCCCCGGCGGCACGCTGGCCAGCGAGCTCGACGGCAGCCCGGTCACCTATTGCTTCGCGCTGACCAATTCCGGCGATACGCATCTGGATGCCGTCACGCTGTTGGATGCCGACCTGGGTCTGAGCCAGGCGGAGATGATACCCTTGCCCGGGCCGAGCCTGCCCCTCGCGCCGGGCGACACCCTGCGCTGGTACCTCGAGGCCGAGATCGCCGGCGACCTGGTCAATCGGGTCGAGGCGCGGGCCAATCCCAGCGATGAGCAGGGCCAGGACCTTCCGGGGCTGGTCGATCCCAGCGACGAGGACGAAGCCGAGGTCGAGGCCCTGGAGCCGGGCACACCGGAGGTGGTCCTGGACAAAGAGGCCAGCCCGAGCCTTGTCTACCCGGGCGGTACGGCCACTTACACCTACACGGTCAGCAACCCGGGCGCCACGCTCCTGTCGTCGGTCTCCGTCAGCGACGACCGCTGCGCGCCGGTGCTCGGTCCGGATCCGGCCGGCGATGCCAACGCCAACGGCCTGCTCGATCCCGGCGAGGTCTGGACCTACACCTGTAGCCAGCCCCTATCGGTGGACACCACCAACACGGCCAGCGTCAGCGCCATCCCGGTCGACGAGGCCGGCAACCCCATCCCGGGCTTGCCGCCGGTCTCCGGTGGCGACGAGGAGACGGTCGAGGTCATCCACCCGGACATCGAGCTGGAGAAGGAAGCCATTCCCGATCAGGCCTTGCCCGGCCAGCCGGTGCGCTTCGTCTTCGTCGTCGAGAACCCCGGTGACGATCCGCTGTCCGACATCGAGCTGATCGACGATGCCTGCAGCCCGGTCCTGGGGCCGCAGGCCGGCGGGGATGCCGACGGCGATGGCCTGCTCGACCCGGGCGAGGTCTGGGTATACGAATGCACGACCACCCCGTCGGCCGATACCCTCAACCGGGCGATCGTGCGCGGCGAGGACCGCTTGGGCGGCACGGTGGAGGACGAGGACGAGGCCTTCGTCGACCTGATCGTCGTCGGCTTGGAGCTGGAGAAGTCGGCGGACGCCACGCGGGTCTACTCCGGCAGCCTGGTCACCTACACCTACACGCTCCAGAACAGCGGCAGCGAGCCGGCCAACGCGGTGCAGGTCGGCGACGATCGCTGCGCGCCGGTCAACGGCCCGGATCCGGCCGGCGACGTCGACACCGACGGCTTGCTCGATCCGGGCGAGACCTGGGTCTACACCTGCTCTCAGGTGCTGGCCGAGGACACGACCAACCTGGCCACGGCCGAGGGCGAGGACCCGCTGGGCAACCCGGTGACGCCGGATCAGGCCACCGAGACGGTCGAGGTCATCCAGCCGGCCATCCGGGTCCAGAAGTCGGCCAGCCCGCAGGCGGTCCTGGCCGGCGGCTCCGTGACCTACCAGTACCAGGTCGACAACCCCGGCGACGATCCGATCTCGGACCTCACGCTGGTCGATGATACCTGCGGTCCCATCGCCGGCCTGCAGGCCGGCGGCGATGCCGATGGCGATGGCCTGCTCGACCCGGGCGAGGTCTGGCTCTACAGCTGCTCGGCCAATGTGGCCGTCGACACCCTCAACACCGTCGTCGTCAGCGGACTGGACAGCCTGGGCGGCAGCGTCGAGGACGAGGATACGGCCTTTGTCGAGATCGTCGCGCCCTCGATCGAGCTGGTCAAGCAGGCCAGCGCGCCCCAGGTCTACGCCGGCCAGCCGGTCACCTTCACCATCGAAGCGCGCAACACGGGCGATGTCTCCCTGGACCCGGTGGCCATCACCGACGACCGCTGTAGCCCCTTGAGCGGGCCCGACCCGGCCGGCGATCTGGACGCCGACGGCTTGCTCGATCCGGGCGAGACCTGGGTCTACAGCTGCAGCCAGATCCTGGACGAAGACCAGCTCAACACCGCCAGCGCCACCTTCAACCCGGTCGACGAGAATGGTGTCGACTTGCCGGGCCTACCCGACGTGGGCGACGTCGACCAAGCAGAGGTCGACACCATCGATCCCTCGGTGCAGCTGGTCAAGACGGCCGACCCGCCGTCCATCGCGCCGGGCGATACGGTCGACTACCGCTTCGAGCTGAGCAATACCGGCGATGATCCACTCTCGAGCGTCTTCGTCGACGACCCGGGCTGCAGCCCCATCCTCGGGCCGGACCCGGCCGGGGACGTCAACACCAACGGCCTGCTCGATCCGGGCGAGACCTGGGTCTACACCTGCAGCGTGGTCCGGGACGTCGATGTGCTCAACCGGGCCGCGGGCGGCGGCGAGGACAGCCTGGGCAACCCAGTCACCGACGAGGGCGTGGCCTTCGTCGATGCCTTGGATATCGATCTGACGCTGGACAAGTCCGTCGACCGGCCGATCATCGATCCCGGGCAGGCGGTTACCTACACCTATCTGGCCGGCAACATCGGCAGCGATCCGGCCCAGCAGGTGTTGATCACCGACGACCGCTGCGCGCCGGTGCTCGGCCCAGAGCCCGGCGGCGACATCAACAGCAACGGCCTGCTCGATCCGGGCGAGACCTGGGTCTACTCCTGCACGGCGGTCCTGACCGAGGACACGGTCAACCTGGCCACGCTGACCGGCGAGGATTCCCTGGGCAATCCCCAGGAACCGGACAGCGACCTGGCCGCGGTGGACGTCATCCGGCCCGCCATCCAGGTGCTCAAGACGGCCGATCCGGAGGTCATCCTGGCCGGCGGCTTGGTCGACTACCGCTTCGAAGTGCGCAACCCGGGCGACGATCCCCTGAGCGACGTCAGCCTGAGCGACGATCGCTGCGCGCCGCTGAGCGGTCCGGAGCCGGGTGGCGACGCCAATGGCAACGGCCTGCTCGATCCGGGCGAGACCTGGGTCTACACCTGCAGCCGAACGGTGAACGCCGACACGCTCAACCAGGTCACCGCCAGCGGCCGCGACAGCCTGGACCGGCCGGTCGAGGACCGGGACGAGGCATTCGTCGACGTGGTCGCGCCGGCCCTGAGCCTGCGCAAGACCGTCTCCACCGGCGGCAGCTGCCCGGGCCAGGATGCGCTGCTGGTCATCGAGGGCAGCGTGGTCCTGTACTGCTACCAGGTGACCAACAACGGCGACACCTTCGTCTCCGACATCGTGGTGGTCGACGACGTGTTGGGCCCGATCTGCGCCATCCCGGGCCCCCTCGCGCCGGGCGCGAGCCAGACCTGCAGCCAGACCGCGACCATCGACGCGCCGGTGACCAACGTCGGCAGCGTCCGCGGCCAGCCGGTCGATCCGACCGGCGATCCCTTGCCGGGCGTCCCCGAGGCCGAAGGTGGCGACGCGGCCGAGGTGGGCCTGGCCGATCCTTCGGTGTCGATCGAGAAGACGGTCTACGCCGGCCACGATGCCGGCGCCGGCTGTCCGGGCAGCGAGCTGATCCTGGGCAGCTTCGACCAGGCCGTCACCTGGTGCTTTGCGGTGACCAACACCGGCGACACCTACCTGAGCAATATCCAGATCCTGGACCTCGATCTGGGCGTCGCGACGGCCCAGCTGACGCTCGGCTCGGGCAGCCTGCCCCTGGCACCCGGTGCCACGGCGCTGTGGTACTACGAGGGCAGCATCCAGCAGGATCGGGTCAACCGCGCCGAGGTGGAGGCCGATCCCAGCGATCCCTCGGGGGTCGATTTGCCCGGCCTGCCGCTGGTGACCGACGAGGACACGGCGGCGATCGAGCGCCGGCTCTGCCTGGGCGATCGGATCTTCTACGACCTGGACGACGACGGTCGCTTCGAGCCAGCGGACGGCGAGATCGGCCTCAACGACGTGCTCTTGAACCTCTACCGCGACGATGGCAGCACGCCGGGCCAGCTGGATGCGGCCGATAGCCTGCTGGGCAGCGTGCTGACGGCCGGCGGCGGCGTCTACGAGTTCTGCCTGCTGGCGGAGGGCGACTACATCGTCCAGGTCGATCCGAGCAACTTCGACCCGGGCGGCGCCTTGCCGCTGGGGGTCAGCAGCAGCGGGCCGGCCGGCGATCCGAACGACGACGAGGACCATGTCGATGACGGCGAGCCGGACGCGCTGGGCGGCGTGTCCAGCCGCGCCATCCGCCTGGAGATCGGCAGCGAGCCGGTGAGCGAGGACGGCAACCCGGACAGCAACCGGACCCTCGACTTCGGCTTCATCGGCAGCGGCAGCATCGGCGACACGGTCTGGCTGGATGCCGACGGCAACGGCCAGCCCGATCCCGGCGAGGGGATCCCCGACGTGCTGGTGCGGCTGCAGGCCACCATCAACGGCCAGCCGATGGTCTATACCACGCGCACGGATGCCGACGGCAACTATCGCTTCGACAACCTCTTCGGTGGCGACTACCGGGTGACCGTGGTGGTCGGAACGCTGCCCTTCGGCCTGGCGCCGATCTACGACATGGACGGGGTGCAGACGCCCAACACCGCCCTGGTCAGCCTGCTCTCGGGCGAGGTGATCCTGCTGGCCGACTTCGGCTACCAGGCCTCGCTGGCGGCCGGTAGCGCGCGGGCGAAGCTCTTCTACCAGCCCGGCGACGGCGAGGACCTCTACGTCAACCAGCGCGGCGCGGCCGATCTGCCGACCCTGCGGCTCTACGGCCAGACCGCGGTCTGCGATCCGTTGACGCCCGGCCAGGGCAACCTGCCGGTGACGGCCGGCTCGAACTTGGCCATGGACGCCGCAACGCTCTTGGTGCCCGAGGATCCGCCCTATAGCGATCCCGAGGGCCCCTTCAGCCCGCTCTCGGATCAGTCCCCGGAGGCCGACTACGTCACCTGGAACCCGGCGTGGATCTCGGAGCGGCTGGGCGACCCGGCCTTGATGGACGATTGGGCCTGCGCCGGTGGCCTGGACGAGGTCAGCGCGGGCAGCAACATCCGGGCCGGCGGGGTGAACGCCAGCCAGAAGGTCTGGCTGCGGACCTGGTACGAGCCGACCCACCTGGACAAGGACTTGAATGCCGACAGCTGCCTGACCGACCTGGCCGGCGCGCCGGGCGGCGGGCCCGACGGCATTCCCGATGCGCCGATGAACCCGACGCCGACCAGCATCGACGAGTGGTACCCGGCCATCTTAACCGAATTGACCTACATGCTGGTCGAGAACACGCCCTTGCCCCAGGCCGATCCCGCGCCGGCCCAGCTGCACCGCTCGGCGCCGCGGCCGACCTGCGGCGCGCCGGGGGCGGGCACGCGCATCGTCTTCCCGGCCGGCACCGAGCTGGCCGAGACGCTGGACGGCGGGCCGGCCACGGGCCAGGGCCTGACCAGCCTGGACGTCGACTTCGACGGCCAGAACGACATGATCACCGTGGCCGACGAAGAGACCCTGCCGGCGGCCATCGGCGGTACGGTGCTCGACTTCGACGGTGACGGGACGCAGGACCCCTTGGACGGGGACCGGGGACCGGGCGCAGGCGCCCTTTCCTGCGACGAGTTGGCGGTATTGCACACCGACGCGCTGCGCTTCGGTTTGGGCGAGACGGTGCAGTTCCTCGACCACTTCCTGCGCCTGGAGGCGGTGACCGGATCGGGCGCGCTGCTCGAGATCGTCTACAACGGCGACCTGCAGACGCGGCCCTTCAATCCCATCCTGTTGGGCAACGGGGCCACCGCCCTGGCCGGCGACATCGGGCCGGCCCAGATCATCCCGCCCGGCGGCAGCAACCTGGGCCAGGTGCCGGTCGGCCCCTGGTTCGTGCACCTGGTCGATTCCGATCCGGACAGCGACACGGCCATCGTCGTACTGGGCCGCGGCCTGGGCGCACCCTGCGCCTCGATGGAGGACGGCCCCAACCAGGCCAACCTGCAGCCCGGATCGCCCTACTTCCTCAAGCGCTTCTACGTCGACGGCCACGAGTACAACCTGACGGCCATCATGACCTGCGAGACGGGCGGCCTGCAGTACCTCAGCCTGCGCGCGCCCTTGCCCAAGGTGCCGGTGACCATCGAGCAGCATTCGGTGCGCCTGCAGGCCTATGGCCCGCAGAACCGCCTGGTCTTGCCGCCGCCCTTCAACCACGAGCACACGATCCTGGAGGACGTGGCCCAGCCCGAGGACTTCGGCGCCTGCCCCATCCTGCCGCCCGCCGGCCAGAGCGTCGATCGGCCGGATATCCTCTACTTCGGTGGTCCCATCGGTCCCGTACCGCCGGTCCTCTCCGACGCCGACGCCTTGCCCTACACCGGCCGAAATCCGAGCGTACCGGTCGGGCCCTACACCGATACCCTGGCCAGCAGCTGGTTCTACCTGCTGGAGGACGTCAACCCGGGTCTCTCCGGTCAGCTGCGCGAGAAGTACGGCGCGACCAACACCAGCGCGCTCGAATGCCCACCGCCGGCCGGCGTGCCGGATGCCTTCTTCTACAACGAGCAGATCCTCTCGGCGCCCAACCACTTCACCGAGTTCCACCTGCCGCAGCTGCCGGATCCGAGCGATCCGGGCTCCGGGCGGGTCCTCTGCGATGCCGACAGCTACTCGGTCACCTCGAACCTGATCGATCCGAACGCACGGCTGCGGCGCTGGCGCATGCCCGATGCCGGCGTGCCGGCCCAGGTGCCGCCCCTGCCGCCGGATCTAATCGCCGACTACCCGGGCTTCGATCCGGACAGCGGCCAGTACGGCGCGCCGCGCCGGGCCAGCTTCGAGTTCGATCCCGACCAGCCGGAGAAGTTGGTGGCCGACGAGGCGGGCATCCGCCTCTATGGCGGCTTCGAGGACTGCCCGACGGTCGACTGCCAGGACGCCGGCTCGCGGCCCTCGATCCTGGCCGGCGCGGGAGACGTGACCGCCCTGACCGACCCGCTCAGCGGCGCGCCGGTAGAGGTGCTGCCCTACACCGATCCCTTCGCGCCCTTCAACCCCCAGCATCCCGACGCGCCGCGCTCGGATTCGCTGACCTTCAACCCGGCCTTCCTCAGCGAGTTCCAGCATTCGGGCGAGGATCTGGCCGGCCTCTACGCCCAGATCGCCAACAACGGCCAGAACGCGCTGCAGAAGGTCTACCAGCGCATGTGGTATCAGCCGGACTACATCAGCAAGCTGCGCTTCGCAGGCGATTGCCAGCGTGACATCGTCTTCCCGGCCCTGGTGCAGGAGTACAGCTTCCTGCCCCTGGATACCACGCTCAATCCCCTGGCCATGCGGCCCGGCAGCAGCCGCTTGGCCTTCCCGATGGCCACCCGTGCCGAGGAGCTGCCCCAGCCGGGCTCGAGCCCGCCGGGCAGTGACTTCGGCTACGGGCTGACCACCTTCGACGCCGATTTCGACGGCAGGGCGGAGGCGGTCGACCTGCACACCGAGGCCAGCATCAACGCCCGCCTGGACGCCATCTGGCAGGCGGTGCGGCCGTCCCTTCCCGGCTTCCCGCCGCCGCCGGTTCCCGGTCCGATCCTGGACTTCGACGGCGACGGCAGCGGCGACGACGACTTGGACGAGGACTGCATCGCGCTCAACGGCAACGAGATGCTGGTGCTCTCGCTCTCGGGCATGGTGCTGGACGTGGACGCCGGCACGCCGAGCATCGGCCGCGACCTGATGTTCCTGGACCACATGGTCCGCTTGAGCAACGTGACCGCCGGCAGCAATCCGCGGGCCCAGCTGGAGATCCGATACACCGGCGGTGACATCTCGGCCGCGCGGCCGCAGCTGGTGGCCGGCGGATTGGTCTCGCTGAACATCGGCGATGCGCTGGTGGCCGACCACCTGGGCGGTGGCCTGCGCCGGCTGCAGCCGGGCGAGGACAACCTGGGCGACGTGGACGGGGCCTGGTTCCTATTCGTCGAGGATCTGGATCCGGTCGATGATCTGGTGGTCTTGACCGTCGGTCGCGCGCTGGGCGCCTCGCATTCGGCCATCGACGACGGCCTGGGCGGCCACGACCTGGTGCCGGGTGACCCCTGGTACCTCAAGCGCTTCTACGTCGACGGCCACGAGTACAACGTGGTGGCCCTGATGACCCGGACCGCCGCCGGCGGCGATCCGCTGGACCCGGCCGAGTGCAATGGCGACCTGGCCTTCCTGACCCTGCGCACGCCGGTGCCCAAGGGCCGTCTGACCGGCCCGGCCTTCAATAGTCAGGACTCGCTCTTCCAGCAGGGCTACTTCCTCGACGGCCTGCCGGCCGACATGTCGGTCCTGCCGCCCTTCAACGTCGACCACACGATCGCGGTCGACATCGAACGCATCGCGCCGGCCGACTTCGACGATCCCGACGGCTTCGTGCAGTGCACCGGCCCGATCCGGCCGGCCGGCCCGCTGGTCCAGACCATCCGGGCCGAGGAGATCGAGCCGCGCCGCGCCACCGAACTGCGCGAGACCTACAGCATCTCCGGCACGCTGGGCACGACGCCTGCTTGGGAGACCCATCAGGCCATCGCGGCCGCGCCGGGCTTCACCGAGATCGCCCTGCCCGAAGACCAGACCTACCTGCTGACCATGCAGTGGCGCTCGCGCGACATGCGGCTGAGCTTCTACGGATGCACCCGCCTGGAGGCCGGGCCCTACGACGAGGACAACCCGCCGCCGCTGTCGCAGGCCGACCTCCAGGCCGCCGCCGACTGCTGGCGCAGCGGCATCGTGCCTGCGGACGAGGACCGGCCGGCCCCCTACGTCGGGCCTCGCCTGGGCGGCGACTACGGTGACTTGCCCGCGCCGGGCGATCCGGCCCCGCCGCCGCCTCCGCCGCCCTCGCCGCCGATCGCCGGTGCCGATCTGCGCCTGGAGAAGCGCGCGCTGACGCAGACGCCGGTGGCCGGCACCCAGTTCGCCTACCTGATCGAGGTCTTCAACGACGGGCCCGGCGAGGCCGGAGCGTTCGTCGTCACCGACGAATTGCCGGCCGGCCTGAGCTACGCCAGCGACACCACCGGCGGCGCCTGCAGCCTGGTCGCCAGCGCGCCCGACCACCTCGAATGCAGCTTCGACGGGCTGACCGCCGGCGATAGCCTGCTCTTTGCCATCCTGTCCTTCGTCGACCCGGGCGTCCTACCCGGCACCCCGGTGGTCAACACGGCCTCGGTCGAGCTGGCCGGCAGCAGCCTGCTGGCCATCTTGCCGAGCCTGCCCGCGGTGAATGTCGCGGACGGTGGTCGAGACGTCAGGTCCACCCTCACGAGCTCCAGCGACCATGTCGCCGACCGCCCCTGGCTCGACGGCGACCCGAATCCGGTCAACAACGTCGACAGCGCGACCGTCTTCGTCGTGGCCGAGGCCGATCTGGGCCTCTCCAGCCTGGCCACGGCACCGGATCCGGTGGTGGCCGGCGAGGTCTTCACCAGCAGCTTCCGCATCGGCAACGCCGGGCCATCCGACGCGCCGGCTTGGCGCCTGCGGCTCGAGACGCCGGCCGGCACGCGCTATGCCGGCAGCCGGGGCGCCGTCTGCGGTGGCCTGCCGCTGGGCGGTCAGGGCTGGCTGACCTGCGAGGGTGCGGGCTTGCCGCTGGGCGGCGAGCTGGTGGTCGACATCGCCTTGCGCGTCGATCCCGACCTCGCATCGGGCACACAGCTGCGCCCGACGCCCCGCCTGAGCCTGGTCGGCGGTCGCGATCCCGATGCCGGCGATGCTCTGGCCAGCGGCGAGGCGAGCAGCATCGCCGAGGTCGATCTGTCGATCGCGCGATCCGGACCGACGACCTTGCGGCCGGGCCAGCGCTTCGATTGGACCTACACGATCCACAATGATGGGCCTTCCGACGCGCGCGGCCTGCGCTTGATCGAGACCTTGCCGCCCGCGCTGCGCGTGGCCGGCGAGCTTCCGTCCGGCTGCGACCTCTCCGCCGAGGGAATCATCCGCTGTGACCGCGACCGGCTGGCGGCCGGCGCCAGCTGGACCTTCCGGCTGGGCCTGGTGCTGGATCCCTTGGCCGGCGAGGCGGACTTGGTTGGCGCGAGGACCGAGCTCTCGTCCGAGACGACCGAGCGCGTGCCGGCCGACAACGTCTTGCCGGTCGTCGAGCTCGTCCTGATTCCCGAAGCCGACCGTGTCCTGCAGCTGACCGCTCTGGGCAAGGCGGCCGCCGGCGGCCAGCTGGACTGGCAGGTCCAGGTGGCCAACGCCGGACCGAGCGCTGCCATCGCGCCGCGGGTAACGCTGAGCTTGCCCGATGGCTTGCGGCTGGTCGATGGGGTCGGGGATTGTCGGGCGATCGCGGGCAGCTCGAGCGATGTCGAATGCCTGCTGGACGACCTCACCGCCGGCGCGGTCGCGACGCGCGCGCTGCGCACGCGGGTCGACGCCGACCTGGCCGACGGGATCCGGCTCGAGTTGCGCGCGGTGCTGGACGCGGATCCGGCCGACCCGAACGCGGACAACGACCTGGCCAGCGTTTCGGTGCCCGTCGAGAGGCAGGCCGACCTGGTGGTGGGCATCGAGGCGCCCGAAGGGCCCGTGCTGGCCGGCGAGACGCTGCGCTACGCCATCACGGTGGCCAACCGCGGTCCGACGCGCGCCGAGGCGACGCGCCTGAGCAGCCGGCTGCCGGCCGGTAGCCAATACCTGGGCGACGACGGGGCTTGCAGCCTGGCCGATGGCAAGCTGATCTGCGATCCGGGCCCCTTGGACGCCGGCGCTCCGCCGCGGCGCATCGAGGTCGAGCTGGCCACCGATCCGGCCTTGCGCGCAGGCTCGGTGATGCTGCTGCGCGCCGCCGCGACCACCCCGATGCGCGAGCGGCAGCCGGCCGACAATGCCGCCGCGCGAGCCCTCGAGCTGGGCGCCGCGGCCGACCTGCGGCTCGAGCCGAGCGCGGGCGCGCGGGAGGCGGTGGCCGGGGAGGACATCGACCTCCGTTACCAGCTGCACAACGTCGGCCCCTCGCTGGCGCCCGCCATCACCTGGAGCGCGAGGCTGAGGCCCGGCCTGCAGCCGGTCACCTTGCCCGAGCGCTGCATCCTCGAAGCGGACCAGCTCCGCTGCGAGCTGGGCGACCTGCCGCCCGATGGTCGCATCGAGCTTCCGCTGCGCTGGCTACCGGACGCCGGGCTGGAGGATGGCGCGCGCATCGAGCTCGCCGCCCGGATCGACAGCGGCGCGGCCGATCCCGCGCCCGAGGCGGCAGGATCGATCCTGAGCATCGAAATCGCCCGCCGCGCCGATCTGCAGCTGGCGCTGGAAGGGCCGCGGAAGGCCGAACCGGACGCGGCGCTGCGCTATCGCCTGCGGGTGGTCAACGCGGGTCCCTCGCTGGCCGGCGCGGCCTGGGCACGAATCGCCTTGCCCGAGGGCTTGGACTTCGAGCGGGCCGAGGGCGGCGACTGTACCGTCGCCGTCGACGTGTTGGACTGCGAGCTGGGCGATCTGGCCGTCGGCCTCGAGACCTCGGTCGAGATCTTCGGCCGGAGCGAGGCGAGCCTGGCCGACGGTAGCCTGTTGCGCCTGGCCGCGGAGGCCGCCTCGAGCAGCGTCGATCCCGAGCCCGCCGATGATCGGGCCGAGCTGCAGACCACCATCCGCTTGGCCGACGAGGCCGATCTGGCCATCGGCCTGACGGTCGACGAGCCGCGGCCGGCGGCGGGCAGCAGCTTGCAGCTCGAAGCGCGCGTCGACAACGCGGGTCCACGCCCGGCCCCCGAGAGCGTCGTCGACATCGCGCTCCCGCCCGCTTTGGAACTGGAGAGCGTACCGGCCGGCTGCGCGCTGGAGACGCCCGCTGTGCTGCGCTGCAGCCTGGGCGAGATCGCGGTAGGCGGTCAGCTTCGCCTCGCTTTGCCGCTGCGGGTCGGTCCCGCCGCGGTCGAGGCCGAGGTCTTGGCCGTCGAGGCGAGTGTCGAGGGCAGCCGGCTGGATCCGTCGCCGGCCGACGACCGGGCCCGCGTCGAGCTGAACGTGACGCGGCGCGCCGATCTGGCGCTGACCATGGACTTCGAGCCGCAGGGTGAGCAGGCGGTGGCCGGCGAGATGCTGCGCCTGGATCTGCACATCGACAACCTCGGACCCTCGCCCAGCCTGGCCACGGAACTGATCCTGGACCTGCCGCCGGGCGCGAGCTACCGCTCGGACGAAGCAGGTTGCGACGCGGCCGATCTGCCGCGCCTGCGTTGCGGTCTCACCGGGCTGGAGCCTGGCGCGTTCCGCCAGGTCGAGGTGACCGTCGACGTCGACTCCAACCTGGACGAGGGGGCCAGCTTGGTGGTCACCGCCGAGCACCTTGCGGCGGAGGATCCCGAGCCGGCCAACGACCGGGCTTCGCTGCGCATCGAGCCGGTGCAGCGGGCGGATCTGCGCCTGAGCATCGACGCCGATCCGATCGAGCGCCTGCCGGGCGAGCCCTTCAGCTATACGCTGCGGGTCGAGAACCTCGGGCCCTCGCAGGCCAGCGGGCTGCGCGTGATCGATCGGCTGCCCGAGGGACTCATCCCGCTGAGCGATGACGCTGGGTGTCAGCCTGACGAGCGTGGCCAGCGGGTGTGCGCGCTGGGCCGGCTCGATGCCGGCGCGAGCCTGGAGCTGGGGATGCAGGCCCGGCTGGCCGAGGATCTGCGGCCGGGCTCGCTGCGCCTGGAGGCCGAGGTCGAGAGTCGGACCGAGGAGCTCCGGTCCGCGGACAATCGGGCGTCTGCCGACATCGCGGTGGGGGCGCAGGTGGACCTGGGACTGGACTTGTGGGCCGAGGTCGACGATCGGACTGGCGTCTCGAGCCCGCCGCAGGGAGCGGGCCTGCCGGTGGTGGCGGTGGCCGGCCGGACGCTGCGCTATCAGCTGGATGCGCACAACGCCGGGCCGGCGGACGCAACCGATCTGCGTCTGCGTTTGCAGCTGCCGGAGGGCCTGCGCTTGCTCGGCGGCGTGGACCCGGCCTGCGAAGCGGCCGGCGATCGGCAGCTGGACTGCGCATTCGACCGCATCGCGGCGGGTGGATCCCAAAGCGCGAGCTTGGATGTCGTCTCGAGCCCAACGCTGGCCGAGGGTGCGCACATCGAGGCGCGGGCGGAGCTGAGCGCCGCCGAGCCTGGCGTCGAGCCGGGTCCGATCGTGGCGCGGCAGGAGACGCGTATCGGAACGCTTGCCGACCTGGGCGTGACGACGCGGCTCGATCCGGTAGGGCCGATCCTGCCCGGTGAGCGCCTCGAGCTTCGGGTCGACCTCGGCAGCCAGGGGCCCTCGCTGGCACGTGGCGCGCGATTGCGCGTCGAGCTGCCGGCGGGCTTCGCACCGGAGCCGGTGCCGGAGGCTTGCGTCCTAGGTGCCGACGGCGTGCTGGAATGCCAGGTGGGCGATCTGATGCCAGAGGAGTCCCAGCAACTGACGCTCGGGCTGCGGGCCGATCCCTCGTCGGCGGCAGGTGCGAGGCCGGCGGCGATCGAGATCGGCTCCGAGACGGCCGATCCGGATTCGACCAACGATCGGGATGTGGTCGAGTTGCGAATCGGTGCGGCGGCCGATCTGCAGCTTGAAATGGAGGCGATCGGGACCGGCTTGGAGCCGGGCGAACCCCCGGTCGAGGTGGCGCTACCGGGCCGGGTGGTGGCGGGTCTGCCGGCGCTCCATCGGTTGCGGCTGCGCAATGCCGGGCCCGCAACCACCGATGCACCGCGGATCCGGTTGCGCCTGCCCGAAGGGCTGCGCTTGTTGGAGGCGCCAGAGGTCTGCAGGGCAGCGGCTTTGCCCGAGCTGGATTGCTTGCTGGAGGCCTTGCCGGCCGGTGCCGACTACGAGTTGGAGATCGCGACGCTCGTCGATGCTGCCCTGGAGCCGGGCCATCGCCTGCGGGTAGAGGCGCGGGTGGAAGCCGGCCCGGTGGACGCGCAGCCCGGCAACGATGTGGCGGCTGCCACGCTGGAGGTCGAGTCCTGGGCCGACCTGGCCATCGCGGCCGAGACCCAGCCCTCGATCCTGCGGCCGGGCGAGGTCTTCAGCCTGACCCTCGGCGCGGCCAACCGGGGGCCGAGTCTGGCCCGCGAGGCGGCCGTCATGATCTCGCTGCCAGGCGGGCTGCGCATCGAGGCGCTGCCCGAAGCCTGCACGAGCCTGGGTGGTGCCGAGTCGGCCCTGCGCTGCCAGCTGGGCGACCTGGCGGTGGGCGGTACGGTCCAGCGCTTGCTCTACCTGCGGGTAGACGCCGAAAGCCGCGGTGAGCTGGAGCTGGCCGCTGCGGTCGTGGCCCGCTCCGACGAGCCGCGCACGAGCGACAACACGGCCCGAGCGGGCGTGCTGGTCCGCGTCGATGCGCCGCCTATGGAGCCCACGCCGACCCCGCAGCCGGGCCGGCCGACGCCCGATCCCGATCCGACCGACCCGACGCCGATTCGACCCACGCCGGTCGAACCCACGCCGGGGCCCGGGGATCGCGGTCCGGACCCATCGACGTCGATCTTCCTCCCGCTGGTCCAGCGCGCGAATTCCCTGCCATAGCGATGGGATGCCGAGGGACTTCGCGTCGAGCATCAGCAAGGACAATTGACATACTATGAAAATCTGGGTACATTACTTGATCACACGACCGAGAATGCAGCATGCCGGCCTCGTCGCGGCCTCTAGGCCCGGTGCTGGTTTCGGACCGGTGGCCGACAGCCGGCATGGCAGACATATCCGCAAGGCCTCAGGGCCACCATGTTGATCCGCTTTGTGCAGGGGGGACGGGCGCGGAGACGCGCCTGGGGGTTGCAGACCGATCGGTGCACGCTCGCTTCGGCGAGCCATCGGCGTCCCTCCGCGATGATTCGAGCCGCTTCGCGCTTCGTAGCGATCAAGGAGACGTCGATGCTTTCGCCAAACTCGGATTCGACCCGTCAGCCAACCCGGATCATCAAGATCCTCGCATCGATGCTGATGCTCGGCATCGCCATGCAGCTCGCGCAGGGCGCGGGGCCGGCCCGCGCGCAGGGCGCGGGTGATGGGCCGCTGGGCGTCCACGGTCTGGACGGCGCGGATGCGCTGGATGCCGCCGTCGGACCCGGCGGCGTGGGCACCGGCCTGGTCCACTGGATCCGCGCCGACGAGGACGTCTTCCAGGATGCGGGCACGACGCCCTCGGGCGAGGGCGATCCGGTGGCCCAGTGGAACGACCAGTCGGCCAGCGCGCTGCACGTGAGCCAGGCGACGGCCGGCCAACAGCCCATCTATCGGGCCGGCGCGGCCAACAGCAACTTCAACCCGGCGATCGAGTTCGACAACGACTTCTTGAACAACACGAACCGGATCGTCCAGACCACCGACAGCCTCAGCATGATCGCGGTGGGTGCGACCGACGTCACGGCCGGCATCAACACGCTCTACGCCTTCGGCGACAACTACAACGATCCGACCATGGATCAAGAGGCCGCTCGCATCAGCCCCTTCATGGACGGAAGCAGTCCCTCGAACGTCGATCTCTTCAATGGCGAGCTTCCGCAAGACGAGCCGATGATCTGGAGCCTGCGCGCCGACAATGGCGTGGCCGACGACCTGCGCTTTGCCTTCCAAGGTGAAGAGGTCGCCACCACGATGGAGATCCCCACCACCGCCAACTACGGCCAGAACGTGGGCGTGGGCAGCAACGGCGGCGGCGAGGACTGGGACCACCTGATCATGGAGGCCATCGCCTTCGATCGGAAGCTGACCATCGGCGAGCTACAGCGCGTCAACAGCTACCTGGCGATCAAGTACGGCGACACGCTGCGCACCGTCGACAACGACGCCAGCATCGTCGAGGGCGACTACATCGACGCGGCTGGCAACACGGTTTGGGATTCGACGGTCAACGCCACCTACCACAACGACGTGGCCGGCATCGGCCGCGACGACGACTCGGGCCTGGACCAGCGCAAGTCGCGCAGCGTCCATTCCGATGCCCTGGTGACCATGAAGAAGAGCGGGAGCTTCCTGACCGACGGCAGCTTCCTGATTTGGGGCAACGACGACGGCCCGATGGCCTTCAGCCAGGCCTACGTGCCCAACAGCTTCACCCCGGTGACCGATTACGCCCGCATGGATCGCATCTGGCGCGTCCAGGAAAGCGGCAGCATCGCCTCGGTCACGCTCTCGATTCCCTACTGCATCGGCGCCACCCACCTGCTGGTGCATGGCAGCGCCGACTTCGACACCGGCACGCCGCTCGAGCTTCCGCTCTCGGTGGACGCCGACGGCAACCTCAGCGTCAGCGTGAACCTGGCCGATGGCCAGTACTTCAGCTTCGCGCGCGCCGCGGTGGCACCGGGCGGCGTCTCGGCCGACCTCCAGCTCTGGGTGCTGGCCGACTACGGTGCCTGCGCGGCCGAGGGCGGCGCGGTGAACACCTGGTTGGACCAGAGCGGCAACGGCAACGACATGACGGCCCAGACGGCCGCCCGCGAGCCCACCTACCAGGGCCCGATGCCCGACGCCAACTTCCATCCGACCCTGCTCTTCGACGGCGGCAACGATGGACTGGAGATCGCGCCCTTCATGACCGGCGCCGAGCCGGGCGGTTCGGTCTTCAGCGCCGCATCCAACGAAAGCCCGGGCTCCGGCTTCGACAATTTGGTCGTCTTCGGTATCGACAACCCGCATCTGGGCACGGCCGCGGTGACCGGCCAGCCCTTGGGCTACATGAACGGCTCCTCGCCCATCCGCAACGATCATCCGACCGATCCGGTGCCGGGCCAGTCCCATATCTGGAGCTGGGAATGGGACATGGCCAGCGAGCCTTCGAGCCTGGTCAGCAACACCGGACTGGACGTGATCTTCGACGGCGAGGTCTCCACCGCGGCCAACATGGAGGTGCGCGAGAGCCAGTTCGCCAACGGCGCGCCCGCCGCGGACGAGTTCCAGATCGGCTCCTACGAGGGCATCGAACCCTGGGACGGGCCGATCGGTGAGGTGGCGGTCTACGACCGCAACCTCAGCGCGGCCGAGAGCCAGCGCGTCAACAGCTACTTCTCGCTGCGCTGGGGCATGACGCTGGATGTCGATCCGGCCAGCGACACGGTCAACTACGACTACGTCGACGCCAGCGGGTCGACCATCTGGCCCGGCACGGCCGACGCCGGCTATCAGGACTACCACCACGACGTGGCCGGCATCGGCCGCGACGACCGCTCGGGCCTGGACCAGCGGGTCGCGCGCAGCGTGAACGCCGACGCCCTGGCGACCATCGAGACCCAGTCGGCCTTCTCCGCCGACCAGGACTTCATGCTCTGGGGCAACGACGACGGCTCGACCTCCTTCAGCAACCCCTATACGCCCAACAGCTTCACGCCGCCGGCGCCGATGGCGCGCATGGGCCGCATCTGGCGGGTCGAGGAAGTCGGCAGCGTCGGCATGGTGAAGGTCAGCCTGCCGGTCGGGACCTCGGCCGCATACCTGCTGGTGCACAACGGCGCCGACTTCGATTCCGGCACGCCGACCGAGATCCCCTTGGTCGAGGACGAGGATGGCGCGCCCTCCGCGATGGTCGATCTGGGCGACGGGCAGTATTTCAGCTTCGCCCGCGTCGGCTACGCCCCCGGCGGCGTCTTGACGAACCTCGAGCTCTGGATGAAGGCCGACCAGGGCGTGCCGGCCCTTCTCGGTAGCCAGGTGGACACCTGGCTGGACCAGAGCGGCAACGGCAACGACATGGCGGCCCAGACGGCCGCTCGCGAGCCGCTCTATCAATGGCCCGAGGCCGGCACGAACTTCCACCCGACGCTGCTCTTCGACGGCATCAACAGCGGTCTCGAGCTGGCGCCCTTCATGACCGGCGCCGAGCCGGGCGGTTCGGTCTACGGCTCGGCCGCCAACGAGAGCCCCGGCACGGGCTTCGACAACCTGGTGGTCTTCGGCATCGACAACCCGCACCTGGGCAAGGCGCCCGGTGGCGCGCCGCTGGGCTACATGAACGGCTCCTCGCCCATCCGGGCCGACCATCCGGCCGCGCCGGTGGCCGACCAGACCCACCTCTGGGGCTGGGAATGGGACATGGCCAACGAGCCATCGAGCATCCTGAGCAACACCGGGCTGGACGTGATCTTCGACGGCGAGCCCTTCACCGGACCGGACATGGAGTTGCGCGAAAGCCACTTCGCCAACGGCGCACCCGCCGCCGACCAGTTCCAGATCGGTTCCTACGAGGCGGTCGAGGTCTGGGACGGTCCCATCGGCGAGGTGGCGGTCTACAACCGCAACCTGACGGCCGTCGAGAGCCAGCGCGTCAGCAGCTACTTCGCGCTGCGCTGGGCGGCCACGCTGGACATGGATCCGGCCAGCGCCACCACCAACTTCGACTACGCCGACTCGAGCGGGACGACGATCTGGCCCGGCACGAGCGACGCGAGCTACCAGGGCTTCCACCACGACGTGGCCGGCATCGGTCGCGACGACCCGGCCGATCTGATGCAGCGGCAGTCGACCAGCGCTAGCCTGGACCGGCTGCTGGCCATCGGCCTGGGCACCCTGGCCGATTCCAACGCCGACAACCCCAATGACTTCTCCGCCGACGGCAGCTTCCTGCTCTGGGGCAACGACGACGGCTCGACCGTGATCACGTCGACGGTGGCCGGCGCGCCGAACGTCTCCCGCATCCAGCGGCTGTGGAAGGTCGCCGAGACCGGCACGGTCGGCCAGGTGCGCGTGGGCATCGACCCGAGCGCGCTGTCCCTGGGCGCCACCGACCTGGGTTGGATGATCGTCAGCGACGACGCGACCATCGACGGCGGCGATACCTTCTTCCCGCTCGGCGACCACGGCGACTACCTGGCCGCGGACGTCGACCTGGAGGACGGCCAGGTCCTGGCCTTCGCCATCCAGACCCAGGTCGACACCGACGGCGACGGCGTGCCGGATGTCGACGATGACGACGACGACAACGACGGCCTGCCGGACCTGCTCGAGGGCGATGGCACGCTGGACACGGACGGCGACGGCGTGCCGGACAGCCGCGATTTGGACAGCGACAACGACGGCATCAACGACGTGGTCGAGATCGACGGGCCGGACGCCGACGGCGACGGCATGGTCGACTGCCTGGGCCCGGTGGTACCGGGCGCCCTGAGCGTGGCCATCAGCTCGACCAGCGGCGACATCGACATCAGCGATCTGGGCCAGCAGGGTCAGCCCGGCTTCACCGACTTCCGCATCGGGGCCCTGGAGAGCACCGACATCCGCGTCTTCGAAGAGCAGTCCCTGGTGCTCGACGCGGCCCTGGACGTGGACTACTTCGTGCCCGCCGGTGGCGGCACCGCGGCCGGCAGCTCGCCCTTCAAGATCCCGGCCGGCACCACCATCAAGAGCTTCCTGGTGCACTGGGACCCGCCGGGCGGCGCGGGCGGCACCACCGGCAGCATCACCTTCGATACACCCATCCACGCCCTGATCCTGCGCTGGCACGATCTCAACCCGGCCGACCGCCTGGACGTGGGCGAAAACGTCTACTACCGCGGCGGCGTGCGCGGCAGCACCGAGTTCGACTCGCAGGTGATCAGCCCGGACGGCATGTCGATCACCATCGACGACTTCGTCCTGGGCTACGTCGACGAGCTGCGCGTGATCTTCGTCGATCCCAGCCCGCAACCCAACCCGCTGGACGTCGACGGCGACGGCGTTTTGGACTGCTTCGACGCCAGCGAGGGCGGTACGCCTCTGACGGCGGTCGACAGCGACGGCGACGGCGTGCCCGACCTGCGCGACCTGGACAGCGACAACGACAGCATCTCCGACCTGGTCGAGGGTGGCAGCGGCGGCCTCGACGCCGATGACGATGGCGTCATCGACGGTCCGGACTCGGACGGCGACGGCATCCAGGACAGTGTCGACGGTCTGGACGGCTTCGGCGATGCCGGCAGCCCGCCCGCGCCCGACCTGGACGACGACGGCGACGGCGACTGGCGCGATGTCGACAGCGATGGCGATGCCACGCTGGACATCGACGAGGCCGGCAACGGCGATTTGGACCTGGACGACGACGGCCGGGTCGACGACACCGACGACGCGGACGGCGACGGCATCTCCGATGCGGTCGACCTGGATCCGACCGAGTTCGGCCACATCGGCGTACCGGCGGCCCTGGCGGCCATCGACACCGACGGCGACGGCGTGCCGGACGTGACCGACCCGGATGACGACAACGACGGCATCCTCGACACCATCGAGGGCTACGACGACGCCGACGGCGACGGGATTCCCAACGCCCGCGATCTGGACAGCGACAACGACGGCATCAACGACGTGGTCGAAGGTGGCGTCCGCGACTGCAACTTCGACGAGGTCCTCGAGGACACCGACGCCGACAACGACGGCGTGGCCGACGGCGCCGACGCCGACGGCGACGGCCTGGTGGCCAGCGTCGACCCCGACGAGGGCGGCTGCGACGCGCTGGTGCCCGACTCGGACGGCGACGGCACGCCCGACTTCCTCGACTTGGACAGCGACAACGACAGCGTGTCCGACCTCATCGAGGGCGGATCCGGCGCGACCGATGCCGACAACGACGGCGTGGCCGATGGGCCGGACGCCGACGGCGACGGCATCGTCGACTCGGCCGATGACAACGACGCCAGCTACGGCGAGGACGGCGACACGCCGCCGACGAACACCGACGGCGACGCGCTGCCCGATTACCTGGACCCGGACTCGGACGATCCGGGTGACACCACGGGTGACGGAACCGGCGACGACATCGACGACGTGGGCAACGGCTCGCTGGACGCCAACGGCGACGGCTTGCTCGACGACGCCACGGACGACGATGGCGACGGCGCGGCCAACGTGGTCGACGACGACGACACGGTCTTCGGCGGCATCGGCGATCCCTTCGCCGACGCCGACGGGGACGGCATCTCGGACGCGGCCGAAGGTGGTGGCGCGGTCGACACTGACGGCGACGGCGAGCCGGACAGCGAGGACCTGGACTCGGACGGGGACGGTATCCCGGACGCCGAGGAAGGGGCCGAGGACGCGGACGGGGACGGCATCCCGAACTACCGCGATCTGGACGCCGACAACGACGGCATCAACGACGTGATCGAGGGCGGCGGCACCGACGTCGACGGTGACGGTCAGCAAGACGGCACCGACGGCGACGGCAACGGTCTGGTCGACACGGTCGACCCGGCCGAGGGCGGCACGCCCTTGCCGGTGCCCGATACGGACGGCGACGGTGCCGACGACTACGTCGACCTCGATTCCGACAACGACACGATCTCCGATTTGGTCGAGGGCGGCTCGGGCGCGACGGACGCCGATGACGATGGCGTGGCCGACGGCCCGGACGCGGACGGTGACGGCATCGTCGACTCGGCCGACGACAACGACGCGCTCTTCGGCGAGGACAGCGACACGCCGCCGGCCAACTCGGACGGCGACGCGCTGGACGACTACCTGGATCCGGACTCGGACGACCCGGGCGACACGACCGGCGACGGGACCGGTGACGACATCGACGATGCCGGCAACGGCCCGCTGGACGGGGACGGGGACGGCCAGATCGACGACGCGACCGACGACGACGGGGACGGCGCGGCCAACCCGGTCGACGATGACGACGCCAACTTCGGCGGCCTGGCCGATCCCTTCGGCGACGCCGACGGCGACGGCATCTCGAACGCCGAGGAGGGCAACGGCAACGTCGACACCGACGGTGACGGCGTGCCGGATAGCGAGGACCTGGACTCGGACGGGGACGGCATCCCGGACGCCGAGGAAGGGACCGACGACACCGACAACGACGGCATCCCCAACTTCCGCGATCTGGACAGCGACAACGACGGCATCAACGACGTGATCGAGGGCGGCGGCACCGACGTCGATGGTGACGCGCAGCAGGACGGCACGGACGGCGACGGCAACGGTCTGGTCGACACGGTCGACCCGGCCGAGGGCGGCACGC
>CAZJWJ010000036.1:42615-43376 GCA_964549495.1 uncultured Anaerolineales bacterium
CCCTGCCGGTCCCGGATAGCGACGGCGACGGCGCCGACGACTACCTCGACTTGGACAGCGACAACGACAGCGTCTCCGACCTGATCGAAGGCGGCTCGGGCGCCATCGACGCCAACGACAACGGCGTGGCCGATGGGCCGGACGCCGACGGCGACGGCATCGTGAACTCGGCCGATGACAACGACGCGCTCTTCGGCGAGGACAGCGACCCTGGCGCGCAGAATTCGGACGGCGACGCGCTGGACGACTACTTGGATCCGGACTCGGACGATCCGGCCGATACCACCGGCGACGGAACCGGCGACGACATCGACGATGCGGGCAACAGCGGCCTCGACGCCAACGACGACGGCCAGCTCGACGACCCGACGGACGACGACGGCGACGGTGCGGCCAACGACGTCGATGACAACGACGCACTTTTCGGCGGTATCGGCGATCCCTTTGGCGACGCGGACGGGGACGGCATCTCGGACGCGGCCGAGGGCAACGGCGCGGTCGACACCGACGGCGACGGCGAGCCCGACAGCGAGGACCTGGATTCGGACGGGGACGGCATCCCGGACGCCGAGGAAGGGGCCGAGGACGCGGACGGGGACGGCATCCCGAACTACCGCGATCTGGACGCCGACAACGACGGCATCAACGACGTGATCGAGGGCGGCGGCACCGACGTCGACGGTGACGGTCAGCAAGACGGCACCGACGGCGACGGCAACGGTCTGGTCGACACGGTCGACCCGGCCGAGGGCGGCACGCCC
>CAZJWJ010000037.1:0-43204 GCA_964549495.1 uncultured Anaerolineales bacterium
GTCGGCGGACGCGTGCAGCGCAGCGTCGAGGGCAGCGTCTTCTACTAGGGCTCGGTAAGGATGGAGGTGTGACCTATCGAAGTGCTGAAGGACGTCGAGATCTGGATCGAGAACGCCAACCTGGCCACCATGGCCGGGGGGACAGGGCCGCTGGCCGGCAGCCGGCAGGGCGATATTGGCCGGGTGGAGGACGGGGTGGTGGCCGTCGGAGACGGGCGGATTCTGGCCATCGGTCCTCGGCGCGAATTGCAGGCGGCGCTATCCGAGGAGCCGGGCCAGCGCCTGGACGCCGGCGGCCGGCTGGTCCTGCCCGGCTTCGTCGACGCCCACACCCACCCGATCTGGGCCGGCAGCCGCGCCGCGGAGTTCGAGCAGCGCATCGCCGGTGCCAGCTACGTCGAGATCATGGAGGCCGGCGGCGGCATCGCCAGCACCGTGCGCGCCACGCGCGAGGCCGGTGACGAGGTCCTGCTGGCCGACCTCTTGGCGCGATTGGATCGGCTGATGGCCGAGGGCGTCACCACCGTCGAGGCCAAGACCGGCTACGGCCTGTCGACGGCCGAGGAGCTGCGCCATCTGCGCATCCTGGCCCGGGCCGAGAAGCGCCATCCGGTGCACATCGTGCCCACCTTCCTGGGCGCTCACGCCGTCCCGCCCGAATACCGCGGGCGCCAGTCGGACTACGTCGAGTTGGTCATCGAGGAGATGCTGCCGGCCGTGGCCGAAGCCTGGCCGGGCGTCTTCTGCGACGTCTTCTGCGACGAGGGGGCCTTCACCTTGGCCGAGACCCGGCGCATCCTCGAACGCGCCCGCAATCTGGGCATGCCGCTGAAGGTGCACAGCGACGAGTTCGTCAACCTGGGCTGCACGGCCATGGCGGCCGAATTCGGCGCGCGCAGCGCCGACCACCTGGTGGCCGCCGGCAGCCAGGACATCCAGGCCATGGCCGATGCCGGCAGCATCGCGGTGCTCTTGCCCGGCACCACCTTCGGCCTGGGCTCCAGCCACTACGCGCCGGCGCGCGAGATGGTCGCGCGCGGGCTGCCGGTGGCTTTGGGCACCGACCTCAACCCGGGCACCTGCCCCTCGGAGAGCATGCCCTTGATGCTGGCCATCGCCGCGCGTTACCTGCGCCTCACCCCGGCCGAGGGCCTGGTGGCGGCCACGCGCAACGCGGCCGAGAGCTGCGGGCGGGGGGAGCGCGCCGGGCGCCTGGCACCTGGATGGCCGGCCGACCTGATCCTGATCGACAGCGGCGACTACCGCGATCTGGCCTATCGCTTCGGAAGCCGCCAGATCGACGGTGTCATGATCGATGGGCGCTGGACGATCGCGCCCGGGGCGGCCGGCTAGCTGAACATCAAGTAGGCAAAGCTGCTGACGACCATGCTGATCGAGATCAGGATGCCCAGCACGATCATGATCTTCTCGCTGCGACTTCGCCTTCGGGAACGGCTGCGCTTTCGGGCCATGACTCTCTCCTGGATGCTCGGCGCTTGACCCGCCGATTATAGCAGAGGCCGGGTGGGGGTCGCCGCGCCCGCGGATGACGTGGTGATTGCCTGGAGAAACCGGAGATCAGGGCTTGTCGAGGCGATCGGCGGGTCGCGCCGGCACCGGCGATGCGCCGGCCGGCGCGCCGCCCGGTCCGAACGCCCCCTCCGCTCCGAGACCATCGTCCCCGCGGTTCTCCAGCAGGCCCTCGGCCGGCAGCGCGCCCGGGTCGACCAGCGGACCGGGTAGCGGCGCGCCCTCGGCCGAATCGGGCATGCTCTCCAGAGGTGGCGCCGGCCAGTCCAGGTCTTCGGGCAAGGCCGGCTGGACCTCGCTGCCCTCGCCGGGCCGTAGGACGGGTTGGTTGGGGTCGAACTGGCCGGGGTACTCGGAGTCGGGGGCCGGCCACTGGCCCGCCTGGCCCGCCTCCGCGCTGCGCCAAGCGCTGAATCCGACCAGGCCGGCCAAGATGGCCGCCAGGCCGACGAATTCCAGTACCACCCGCGGTTCCAAGCGATCGGCCAGATGCTGCTGGGTGATGCCGGTGAGGGTGTAGAAGAGCAGCATCAAGAGCGCGCCGCCGTGCAGCGCGCGCAGGCCCATGGCGTTGAGCGGCCAGGAAACTTGGCCGACGACCAGCGCGATGATGCCGGCGTACATCCAGTCACTGGCCAACTGCTCCTCGGTGCGTCGCAAGAGCTCGATCGCCAGCGGAAAGGTGATCAGGATGATGGCCGTCGAGGAGATCAGGCTGCGTTCCTGCAGGCCATAGATGCTGGTGTAGAGGGCCATCGCCGCGCCGTAGGTGGCGATGTTCAGCCCCAAGCGCGCCAGGCGATAATGCGGTTGATCCAGATCGACCGTACCGCATTCGGCCACCACCACCATGGCCAAGAGGGCGCTGAGCGACAGCAGGGTACCGGCCCAGCCGGCCGTGTTCTCGAACTGCCTCGGCAGCGAGCTCACCGCGGCCAGCGTGACCAGGCTGGGCAGCACCCAGAAGCTCAGCGAGAAGCGCAAATCGAGCTGTTCGCGGCCCGAGATGTTGCGCACCAGGGTGTCCATGCCGGCCGAGGTGAGCAGGATGAGGCAGAGGGCCACCAGCCAGCGGGCCGAGAAGACGATGCTCAGCGGCGTATCGAGCACCTGGAACTCGAGCGCGCGGGTGGGAAAGCTGCCCAGGGAGAGCAGGGCAACCCCGGTCATCACCAGGCTGATCAGGGCGACGATGTCGTCGCCCGGAAGGGCTCGATCGCGGGTCATGGGCGCCAATGGTAGGGCGCTGCCGGCGGGGCGACAAGACCAGCGGGGCGGAACCGGACATGATTCGAGAAGCGGGCGCCGACGACGTGCTCGACGTGGAGATCGCTTCCGAGCGAGCTCAGGATGCCGGCTCTCGAGCTTCCGGATGCTCCGGCAGGTGTTCGCGCCAGTCGGGGATCTGCAGCGCGAAGGGCTCGTCGGCCCGGCAGTAGAAGGGCCCGCCCATGCGCGCCACCGCGTCCAGGCCGGCCTGGTCGACCTTGAAGTCGGACACCAGATCCGAACGGACATGCCAGCGCAGCACCTGGCCCACGAAAAGGGTGCTGACCCGCGGCGCCTCGCCCAGGTCCAGGGCGTGCAACACGCGGCATTCGATCTGCAGCGGCGAGGCGGCGATGCGCGGCGGGCGCACGACCTCGCTGGCCAAGGTCTCGAGCTCGAGCAGTGCCAACTCGTCCACGTCGGGCGGGAAGGCCGCCGCGCTCACGTTCATCTTCTCGAGCAGCGGCCGGCTGACCAAGTTGACCACGAACTCGCCGCTGGCGGCGATGTTGGCGCGGGTGTCCTTGGGCCGGTCGGCGCGGCTGCCGACGCTGATGGCCAGGGCCGGCAGGTAGCTGTGACAGCCCATGAAGTAGCTGAAGGGCGCCAGGTTGGCCCGGCCCTCGGCGTCCACGCTGGTGGTCCAGGCGATGGGCCGGGGCACGATGCTGCCGATGGAGAGCTTGTGGCGCTCGGCC
This sequence comes from uncultured Anaerolineales bacterium, assembly GCA_964549495.1. GTDB lineage: Bacteria > Chloroflexota > Anaerolineae > Epilineales > Epilineaceae > JACKBJ01. Next base: position 3,498 of record CAZJWJ010000037.1, read on the forward strand.
GGCTCCATCGTTTCCGGATCGAAGCTGGTGAATCCCACGGACTCGACTCCTCGCTTGTGGTTGGGCATCTTCCTGCTCGATGAGCCCTCGGCGGGCTTCAGGAGGCGGCCGGCGGCGACTCGGGTAGCAATCGGGCCGGGCCGGCCGGTCGGTTGTGGAGCACCTGCTCGACCACGTCCATGGCTTCCAGCTCGGTCTGCAGGGCGTCGGCGTGCCGGCCCTCGCAGAGCAGGTGCAGGTTGGGGCCGGCGTCCAGACTGAAGTAGACCGGCAGTCCCTCCTGGCGCCAGGTCCGCACCGCGCGCATCAAGACCAAGGTCTCCGGCTCCCAGTAGAGCGCCGCCGGCCGGCCGGTCATCGCGATGGCGTGCAGGGCCAGCGCCTCGGCTTCGACGGCCGGGCCGAAACGCGCCATGTCGCGATCCAGCAAGGCCCGGTGCACCCGCTGGTAGTCCTGGTGGATGCGCTCCATCCGCGCACCGAAGAAGGGGCTGGCCGTGGCGGCATCGTGACCGCCGGTCGATCCCAGCTGCTTGTGCCGGCGGCTGACGATGGCGACCAGGTCGCGCAGGTCCCAATGCTCCGGCGGCGCGACCGACTCGGCATAGGAATCGGCATCGCTGGCGCCGGCCTGCCAGGCCACGAAGCCGCCGGGCACCGAGCGGGCCGCCGAGCCGGATCCGCGACGCGCCAAGGCCGACAGCTCGCGCTCGCTGGGCTCGAGCCCGGCGGCCGCGGAAGCGGCCAGGCTCAAGGCCGCGAAGGCCGAGGCCGAGCTGGCGATGCCGGTGCCCATCGGAAAGCTGTTCTGCGAGCTGATGCTGGCGCGGGTCTGGATGCCGGCCCGCTGGCGAACCAGGTCGAGCTGCGCGCTGACCCGGCTCAGGGCCGGGCCGATATGCGCCTCGCCGTCGATGACCAGGTGGTCGGACTGCAGGCTGGGATCGAAGCGCACGCTGGTGGTGGTGTGCGCCGCGCTGAGGTTCATCGACAGGCTGTCGTTGTAGGGCAGGCGCAGATCGGGCCGCAGATTGCCCCAATACTTGATGAAGGCGATGTTGCTGTGGGCCAAGGCGGTGGCCTCGGCGGGCCTGGCCATAGGGGCGATCCTCGGGGGGATGGTCGACGGGGCTCGCATCTCGAGCCCGGATGGTCGGATCCGGGAGATCCGGCTCCCGACCGCAGGGATTCTAGTGCAGGGCCGCGGCCAGCTCCAAGGCCTCGCACCGCCCGGACCGGCGCGTATGGCGAGGCCAGGTGCTACGGATCCGCGCGCGCCTGGTATACAATCGTCGGTCATGTCCAGCATGCGACGCGAAGGCCTGGTCTTCCTGAAGCTCGGCGGGGCCCTGCTCACCGACAAGGCTGGCCGCGAGGCCCTGCGCCCCAGCCATCTGCAGCGTCTCTGCGACGAGCTGGCCGAATGGCCCGGCGCCCGCGATGGCCGGCTGGTCCTGGCCCATGGCAGCGGCTCCTTTGCCCACCCGGCGGCCACCGAGAGCGGCTTCATGCAGCGGCCGGACGACGCCCTGGCCCTGGCCCGTGTGGCCGCCGCCGCGGCGCGGCTGGACCGCTTCGTCATCGCCGCCCTGCTCGAGCGCGAGCTGGCGGCCCTGCCCTTGCCCGGTAGCCTCTTGGCGCGCTGTCGGGCCGGCCGGGTCGAGTCGGTGCGCGCCGATCTGGTCACCACGGCCTTGGACTCCGGCCTCCTGCCCGTGCTCTACGGCGACGCGGCGCCGGATGCCCTGCAGGGCGGCTGCATCGCCAGCACCGAGCCCCTGCTGATGGCCCTGGCCCGGAAGCTGCGGCCGGCCCGCGTCATCCTGGCCACCGACGTCGACGGGGTCTACGACCGCGATCCCAAGGCCGGCGGCGCGAGGCGGCTGGAGCGCATCGAGCTGGGCCGGCGCGAGGAGATCCTCGATCGGGTCCGGACCGACGTTGACCGGGCCCGCGACGTCAGCGGCGGCATGGCCAGCAAGCTGGCCTCCATGCTCGACCTGGTGGCCGAGCAGCCGGAGCTGGAGGTGCGCATCCTCTCGGGCTTGCGCCCGGGAGCCTTGATCGCCGCCCTGCGCGACGATCCGGCGGCCGGGGGCACGCGCATCCTGGCCTGAGCGCCGCTCTCGATGTCCTCGCCGGCTGGAGGGGCGTCGTCAGTCCTCGCTGGCCGGCAGTTCGATCCCGAAGCAATCCCGCGCGCCGGCTCCGATCAGTGCCGCCTGCACCTCGGCTTCCCGATCGGCGTCGACCAGACAGATGACCGCCCCGCCGCCGCCCGAGCCGGAGAGTTTGGCCCCAAGGGCGCCGGCGCCCCGCGCGGCGGCCACCAGGCCGTCCAGCTCGGGACCGGAAACGCGCATGCCCTGCAATAGCAGATGGTTGCGATCCATCAGCCGACCCAAGCGGCTGGGATTGCCGCGGGCGATGGCGGTGACGGCATCATCGACCAGCTCGGCGATGCGCTTCATCCAGTCGGCGTAGACGCCCGGGCGCTCCTCGCGCTGGCGGGCGACCCGATCGACCATCTCGGCCGTGGCGGCCGGCCGGCCCGAATCGGCCACCAAGAAGCGCAGCGGCCGTCCGACTTCGAGGGGCTGGCCTCGACCGGCCTGGAAGCGGATCGGGCGGCCGAAGGCCACCACGGTCGGGTCGATGCCGCTGGGCCGGCCGTGTGCCTGGCGCTCGCCGGCCATGGCCAGATCGGCCACCGTCTCGTCATCCCAGTCCTGCTCCGCCGCCCCTCCGATGGCCCGCACGACGGCCACCGACACGGCCGCGCTGGAGCCCAGGCCCCGGCCGGTGGGCACCGAGCTCTCGAGCTCGATCCGCCAAGGCGTGCGCTCGGTGCGGCCGGCATAACGCAGGGCGGCACGGACCGCCGCGCCCAACGCTTCCTCGTCCTCGGCCCCGCCCAACTCCAAGTCCAACTCGGCCCGCGCCTCGCCGGCCGGGAAGCTGGCTCGGATGCGGGTCGGCCCTTCGTCCAGCTCGTAGACCCGCGCCTCGGCGCGGAATCGAGGCACCGGCAGGGCGATGGCGGGCTGGCCGTAGACCACGGCGTGCTCGCCGGCCAGGATGATCTTGGCCGGGGCGCTGCCGCGGCCGATGTCGGCCGGGTCGTCCGGATCTCCGCCGGCCCGCGCCTCGGCGGGCGATGGCTGGGAGGATCCATTGGAGGCGTGGCGCGGATCGTTCATCGGGGCGTGCCGATCCTCGGGGCTCGTGCCCGGTCGCGTCGCCTTGCTGGCCGGCCGCTCCGGCGGGCTCGCCGAGCAGGCAGCCCGGCGATCGCGACCCCGGGCGTGAATACGGGAAAACCAATGAGCTTCAGAGTATACCGGGATCCATCGGGCCCGCAAGGCTGGCGCGGGGCTGTCGGCTGTCCTACAATCGAGCCCATGAGCAGCGAAGACGCGGCCATCACGGCCGAGGGATTCCGCCTTGCGGACGAGTCCGCGCCGCGCGCCGGCCACCGAAGGCCGTCGGTCCGGCGCGGCCTGCCGGCCGAGCTCCGGCGATCGGTCTACCTGGACTGCAGCGCGACCACGCCGGTGGCGCCCGAGGTCTTCGAGGCCATGCGGCCCTATTTCTGCCAGGACTTCGCCAACGCCTCGGGCGCCTACGCCATGGGGCGCCGGGCGAGGGGGGCGCTGGAGGGCGCGCGGGCCCAGATGGCCGAGCTGCTCGGCTGCCGGCCGGCCGAGCTGGTGCTCACCTCGGGCGGCAGCGAAAGCGACAACCTGGCCCTGCGCGGCGCGGCCCATGCCGCCAAGCGGGAGGGCCGGGGGCGCCACCTGATCACCAGCGCCATCGAGCACGAGGCCATCCTGGCCACCGGCCGCCAGCTGCAGCGTGAAGAGGGCTTCGAGCTGAGCATCCTGCCGGTGGATGGCCAGGGCCGGGTCGATCCGGACTCGGTCTTCGATGCCCTGCGCCCGGATACCGTCCTGGTCAGCCTGATGCTGGCCAACAACGAGGTCGGCAGCCTGCAGCCGGTGGCCGAGATCGGCGCCGAGCTGCGCCGCCGCGGCGTCCTCCTGCATTGCGACGCGGTGCAGGCCGCCGCCTGGTGCGATCTGAACGTCGACCGCCTCCAGGTCGATTTGATGAGCCTCTCGGCCCACAAGTTCTACGGACCCAAGGGCGTGGGCCTGCTCTACGTCCGGCAGGGCACGCCGATCGACTGCTTGCAGACCGGCGGCGGCCACGAGCAAGGCCTGCGCTCGGGCACCGAGAACGTGGCCGGCGCGGTCGGCATGGCCACCGCCTTGCGCATGGCCTGCGAGGGCCGCGAGGCGCTCTGCCAGCGCGCCGGTCGGCTGCGCCGCCGACTGGTCGCGGAGTTGACGCGACTGCCGGAGCTGCGCCTGACCGGCCATCCGGAAGGGCGCATTCCGGGCCACGCCTCCTTCTGCGTGGACGGTGTGCCGGCCGATGCGCTGCTCTTGGGCATGGACATGCACGGCATCTGCGCCTCGAGCGGCTCGGCCTGCTCGGCCGGCAAGCTGAAGCCCTCGCACGTGCTGACCGCCATGGGCATTCCCGACCATCTGGCGATCGGCGCCCTGCGCTTCTCCTTCGGGCGCTACACCAGCCGCGAAGACATCGACCACGTCCTGGCCGTGCTGCCGCCGCTGGTCGAGGGCTTGCGGCAGGTCTCCGATCCCGGTCCCTAACGGGTTCCGTTGACTCACCCCGTCCGTCTCTTATAATACCGGGCGGCCCGGTTACCGGTCTCCCCGGCTCGATGCGCGGGGGGCGGCGGCCGGCCAGCGAACCGGAGCACGCGGAGCGCTTCCGCGCACCATGCAGGGGCAAACCATGTCCGACAACCAGGACCCGCTCTACCGCACGCCGACCATCGATCCGGACGTGCTCGAGCAATGGTCCAGCTACGTCGAGCGCTTCGAGAACGACGCGGACTTCATCGCGCAGCAGGTCGAGCAGAGCGTGATGGTCACCACCTTCGATCGCCTGGTGGGCATGCTCGACCATGTCTACAACTGGGGCCGGCGGCAGAGCATCTGGCCGCTGGGCTTCGGCCTGGCCTGCTGTGCCATCGAGATGATCACCACCTTCGCCGGGCGCTACGACCTGGACCGCTTCGGCGCCGCTCTGGTGCGCGCCTCGCCGCGCCAGGCCGACTTGATGATCGTCTCCGGCACGGTGACCAAGAAGATGGTGCCCCAGATCGTGCGCCTCTGGAACCAGATGCCCGAGCCGCGCTACTGCCTGTCGATGGGCGCCTGCGCCACCGGCGGAGGGCCCTTCAAGGAGGGCTACAACGTGGTCTCCGGCATCGACAAGTTCATCCCGGTCGACGTCTACGTCCCGGGCTGCCCGCCCACGCCCCAGGCCCTGATCCACGGCGTGATGACCCTGCAGCGCAAGATCGACGGTCAGAGCATCCGCGACCTGTCCTGGTATCGCCGCGGCGAGGTCGACGAGGTGCCGGTGCCCGTCTTGGGGGCCGACCTGATCGACCTGCGGCGCTTGCCGGCCATCCGCGGCGAGGCCGAAGAAGCGGTCGAGGCGGAGTCGGACGCGACCGCCTCGAGCGAGGCTTCGGCGGAGGCCAACGGCGACCAGGCGGCGACCGCCGATGCCGTCGGTTCGGAGGATGGTGCTTCGGAGGACGACGCGGAGACCGAGGCCTGATCGGGAGCCTTCCGGCGAGCCCAACGCTCGCCTCGCAGCCGGCCGGCGACGCCCGTCGCCCCGGGGGCCAGGTTCCGCACCCAATCGAGAGGTAGCCAGAGACCATGATCACCAGCGATGTGAAGACGACGCCCATCCAACCGGCCGCGGTGGCCGACCGGGTCCTCGAGCGCTTCGGCGAGTCCGTGCGCCGCGACGAGGACGATGCCCTGGTCGTCGAGGCGGCCAAGCTGCCCGAGGTGGCCCGTGCCCTGCGCGACGACCTGGGCCTGGACTACCTCTGCAACCTGACCTGCGTCGACTGGCCCGACCGCTTCGAGACGGTCTACCACCTGGCCTCGATCCGGGGCGGCGAGCCCCTGGCGCTGAAGGTGGCGGCCGACAAGGACAAGCCCCTGGTGCCCAGCCTGACCGGCGTCTTCGCCGGCGCGGACTTCCAGGAGCGCGAGGTCTACGACATGTTCGGGGTGCGCTTCGCCGGTCACCCCAACCTGCGGCGCATCCTGATGTGGGAGGGCTTTGCCGGCCACCCGCTGCGCAAGGACTGGCGCGAGGCCTACTACGAAGAGGACCTCAAGCCGCTCAAGAGTCGCTGGCCCGAGGGCGAGTTCTTCTTCGGCGAGGACAAGCTGGCCGACTGGGGCGGCAACGAGAAGTACCCCAGCGGCTATCGGGCCGAGGGCGTCGAGGACTCGCGCGCCGACGACAACATCGCCGTGGTCGACGCCGACGAGCTCAAGCACGGCCCCAGCTTCGCCAGCGATCGTCTGATCGTCAACATGGGCCCGCAGCATCCCTCCACCCACGGCGTCTTCCAGATGCGCCTGACCCTCGATGGCGAGACGGTGGTCGACCTGCAGCCCGTGATGGGCTACATGCACCGCAACCACGAGAAGATCGGCGAGCGCAACCTCTGGCTGGGCAACATGCCCTTCACCGACCGGCTGGACTACCTGGCGCAGCTGGGCAACGAATGGGGCTACGCGCTCACCGTCGAGAAGCTGATGGGCGTCGAGGTGCCCGAGCGGGCCGAGTACATCCGGGTGATCCTGGCCGAGCTCAACCGCATCCAGAGCCATTTCTGGAGCATCACCTTCCTGCTCAACGACATCGGCGCCTTCTTCACGCCGATGATGTACGCCATCGAGGAGCGCGAGTTGATCCTCGACCTCTTCGAGATGGCCACCGGCTCGCGGCTGATGTGCAACTACATGCGCTTCGGCGGCGTGGCCTACGACCTGCAGGATCAGTTCCTGAGCATGGCCGACACGCTGGTCAACGGCCGGCTGGACCGGGCCATCGACGAGATGGACGCCTACCTCTCCGGCAACGAGATCGTGCTCGAGCGCATGCAGGGCGTCGGCGTCCTGCCGCCGGAGATGGCCATCAACTTCTCGGCCTCCGGGCCGGTGCTGCGCGGCTCGGGCGTGAACTACGACGTGCGTCGCGCCGAGCCCTACGGCATCTACGATCGCTTCGACTGGGACGTGGTCACCCGGCCCGAGGGCGACGTCTACGCGCGCTACATGGTGCGCGTCGGCGAGATGCGCCAGAGCCTCTCCATCCTCAAGCAGGCCCTGCGCGACATCCCCGATGGTGAGATCATGGGCGGCAAGAAGGCCTGGCAGATCCGCGTGCCAGCCGGCCAGACCTACGGCCGGGTGGAGAACCCGCGCGGCGAGTTGGGCTACTACCTGGTCAGCGACGGCAAGGCCAACCCCTACCGCTACCACGTCAAGTCGCCCTGCTTCGTCAACCTGACCGCCCTGGCCGAGATGACCAAGGGCCACAAGGTGGCCGACACCGTGGCCATCCTGGGCTCCATCGACATCGTCCTGGGCGAAGTCGACCGCTAGACGGCGATCCACCGAATCCTTCGAGGAGCAAAGCCATGGCCTTCGGCCGCGAAGCCTTGCGCGGGATGGGCATCACCATCCGCCGCTTCATCAATACCTATACCACCGGCCTGATCGAACAGCCCGCCGCGGCCGGCGACCTGCCCTCGCCGGGCGAGGTGGCGGTCAGCAAGCTCGAGGGCGGCATGCCGACCAAGGTGGGTGGCCTGGCCACGGTGCAGTATCCGGAGCAGAAGCTGCCGGTGCCCGAGCGCTTCCGCTACATCCCCTTCCTGGTCTATGACGAGGAGCCGGAGCACGAGCGGGCCGAGTTCGACGGCGTGCGCTGCACCGCCTGCGGCATCTGCGCCAAGGTCTGCCCGCCCCAGTGCATCTGGATCGTCCAGGGCAAGGGCGAGGACGGCAAGCCCCGCCCGGTCTCCAGCGAGTTCTACATCGACGCCTCGATCTGCATGAGCTGCGGCTTTTGCGCCGAGTACTGCCCCTTCGACGCCATCAAGATGAACCACGACTACGAGTTCTCCAGCTACGAGCGGCACGAGAGCTGGGTCTTCGACCTGCAGGAGCTCCTGCAGCCGGTGGCCTTCCACGCCGCCATTCACCCCACGGATTACAAGCGCGAGGTGGAGGAGGAGCGGGCCAAGGCCGAGGCCCGGGCCAAGAAGGAAGCCGCCAAGCGCGCCAAGGAGGCCGCCAAGCAGGCCGAGGAGGGCGGCCAGGCGTGAGCGCGGCCTACCTGCCGCTCCTCATCCTCGGCGGCCTGGCCGTCGGCTTGGGGCTGGCGATCTTCGCCATCACCTTCTTGATCGGGCCGCGCAAGCCCAGCTCGGTCAAGGGGTCGACCTACGAGAGCGGGCTCTCGCCCATCGGCCCCTCGCGCCGGCGCGTACCGGTGCGCTTCTACCTGATCGCCACCCTCTTCATCCTCTTCGACATCGAGGTGATCTACCTCTTTCCCTACGCCGCCCGCTTCCAGTCCCTCTCGGCACCGGTCGAAGAGGGCGGGATGGGCGCGGCGGCGCTGGGCTCGGTCGGCCTCTTCGTGGGCGTGCTCCTCCTGGGCTTCGTCTACGTCTGGCGCAAGGGCGCGCTGGAATGGGAGTAGCCGGCCGCGCCGGCCCCCAACCTGGCCCACGGGCCGAAAGGAGTCGCGCATGAGCAGCCAGCCATCGGGCGCCGCGAGCCGCGGCGTCCTCGACCCTCAGACCATCCTCACCCCGCAGCAGCTGGCCGAGGGCAAGACCGGCGAGCAAGGCCTGGTCGTCACCACGCTGGAGAAGGCGGTCGGCTGGGCACGCACCCAGTCGATGTGGCCGGCCCTCTTCGGCCTGGCCTGTTGCGCCATCGAGATGATGCACACCCAGACCGCGCGCATGGACATGTCGCGCTTCGGCATGGAGCTGATGCGCGCCAGCCCGCGGCAGAGCGACCTGATCATCGTGGCCGGCCGCCTGAGCCGCAAGATGGCGCCGGTCATCCGCAAGATCTACGACCAGATGCCCGAGCCCAAGTGGGTCATCTCGATGGGCGACTGCGCCTCCTGCGGCGGGGTCTTCAACAACTACGCCCTGGTGCAGGGCGTCGACGAGATCATCCCGGTCGACGTCTACGTGGCCGGCTGCCCGCCTCGCCCCGAGGCCCTGATGCACGGCATCCTCAAGCTGCACGAGAAGGTCCGCGCCGAGGGCATCGACAGCTGGAACGACCGGCAGCCCGGCTACGGGATCCAGGTGGGCTAGGGCCATGCGCGACACGACGACGGCCGGGTCGAAGTCGAGCGGCCGCTACAGCGGCCCGCCGCCCACGCCGGCGGTCAGCCGCGCGGCGGCGCCCGACCTCGAGGCCCTGGCTGAGCGCCTGCGCGAGGCCATGCAGGCCACCGACGCGGGCGATGGCCGGCGCGAGCCGACCGGCGTGGTCGACCGCGCCTCCATCGTCGAGGCCGCTCGCTACCTGCGCGACGAGCGCGGCTACCAGCTCTTGCGCTCGGTGACGGCGGTGGACTTCCTGCGGGCCGATCCGCGCTTCCACGTGGTCTACCACTTCAGCGCCATCCCGGCCGGCGTGATGGCCGGCCGGGCCGAGGCCGACCCAGAGGACCCGGCCCGCCTGCTCTGCTTGAAGGTGCCCTTGCCGGCCGAGGATCCGGTGGTCGACAGCCTGACCCCGGTCTACCCGACGGCCAACTGGCACGAGCGCGAAACCTACGACATGTTCGGCATCGACTTCGCCGGCCATCCGGATCTGCGCCGCATCCTGATGCCCACCGACTACGAGGGCTTCCCGCTGCGCAAGGACCACCCGCAGAAGTACGAGGAAGTGGCCTTCTCCTTCAACCAGGAAGAAGTCTATTCCAAGAAGCCCTTCGCCAAGGAATGAGCCGCGTGGACGACTTGCAGCGCATCCAGCCGCCGCCGGCGCCCACGCGCGAGGCCCCGCCGGCCGAGCCCCTGGTCGACGAGCCGATGGTCCTGAACATCGGACCGCATCACCCCAGCACCCACGGGGTCCTGCGCGTGATCGCCCAGATGGACGGCGAGCGCGTGCTCTCGGTGACGCCGGACATCGGCTACCTGCACACCGGCATCGAGAAGACCTTCGAGGACAAGACCTACGTCAAGGGCACGACCCTGGCGCCCAGGATGAGCTACCTCTCGCCCATCCACAACAACCTGGCCTACGTGCTGGCCGTCGAGAAGCTCTTGGACGTCGAGGTGCCGGAGCGGGCGACCGTGGCCCGGGTGATCCTGGCCGAGTTGGACCGCGTGGCCAGCCACCTGGTCTACCTGGGCATCCACGCGCTCGACCTGGGCGCCAGCTCGTTGATGCTCTACGCCTTCCGCGAGCGCGAGAGCATCTTGGACCTGATGGAGATGACCGGCGGGGCGCGGATGTTCCCCAGCTACATCCGCCCCGGCGGCCTGGCCTTCGACCTGCCCGAGGGCTTCGAGGCGGCGGTCACCGAGATCCTCGACCGCATGCCGGGCGCGGTGGACGAGTACGAGACCCTGCTGACGCGCAACCCCTTCTGGCAGGAGAGAACGGTCGGCGTGGCCAAGCTCAGCGCCGAGGAGGCGCTGAAGTTCGGCTGCACCGGCTGGCTCCTGCGGGCGGCCGGCGTGGCCTACGACCTGCGCAAGGCCGTGCCCTACTGCGGCTACGAGAGCTACGACTTCGAGGTGCCCGTCCGGACCGAAGGCGATGCCTACGCGCGCTACCTGGTGCGCGTGGGCGAGATCCGCCAGGCCATCGTGATCGCCCGCCAGGCCCTGGGCCGGCTGCCCGGCGGGACCTGGATGACCGAGGACCGCAAGGTCGCCCCGCCGCCCAAGGCCGAGCTCTACGAGAGCATGGAGGCAGTGATCCACCACTTCAAGCTCTGGACCGAGGGCTTCAAGCCTCCGCCCGGCGAGGCCTATGTCGCCGTCGAGGCGCCAAGGGGCGAGCTCGGCATGTACGTGGTCTCCGATGGCTCGGGCCGACCCTGGCGGGTGCACATGCGCTCGCCCAGCTTCACCCACCTGCAAGCCCTGGACACGATGGTTCGCGGCGGCCTGATGGCCGACCTGGTCACCGCGGTGGCCAACCTCGACCCGGTCCTGGGCGAGGTCGATCGATAGGCTGGCACATGGATACCCTGCAACGGCGCTTCCCCGACGAGATCCAGGCCGCCATCGCCCGCTACCCGGCGGGCCGGCAGGCCTCGGCCGTCATCAGCCTGCTATACCTGGCCCAGGCGGCCTACGGCCACCTGAGCAAGGAAGCCATCGAGGAGGTGGCCGGCATCCTGGCGATGGACCCGACCCATGTCCGCGGCGTGGCCGGTTTCTACACCTTGTTCTACGAGCGGCCCCACGGGGGCTACGTGGTGCAGTACTGCAACGACCTGCCCTGCGCCCTGCGCGGCGCCGACGACTTCCTGCCGCTGCTCGAGGATGCCCTGGGCTGCAAGTCCGGCCAGACCAGCCAGGACGGGCTCTTCACGCTCGAATGCGTGATGTGCCTGGCCGCCTGCGACCGGGCGCCGATGATGCAGGTCAACCTGGAGTACTTCCACGACCTGGACGCCGGCAGCCTGGCCGCCATCGTGGCCGACCTGCGCCAGCGGGCGGCCGAGGATCCACCACGTCGCGCGCCCTTCGGCTTCGGTCCGCCGGGCGAGATGGGTCCGGCGGGTCAGGGCGGGCCCCTTTCCGCGACGGAGCGAGCGGCATCCGCTGCCGGCAACGGCAAGCCGGCCGCGGACGGCGCCGAGCCATCGAACGGAGCCGCGTGAGATGCCCTTGAAGCACGTCGTCCTGCGCAATCGCGAGATCCCCGACATCCGCCAGCTCGCGGTCTACGAGCAGCATGGCGGCTATGCCCAGCTGCGGCGGGCGGTGACCGAGATGCAGCCGGCCGAGGTCGTCGAGCTGGTCAAGGCCGCCGGCCTGCGCGGCCGCGGCGGAGCCGGCTTCCCGACCGGGCTCAAGTGGTCCTTCGTGCCGGCCGATCTGCATCCCAAGTACATCGTCGTCAACAACGACGAGTCGGAGCCGGGTACCTTCAAGGATCACGAGATCACCCTCGAGAACCCGCACCAGTGCATCGAGGGCGCGGCCATCGCCGCCTACGCCGTCGGCGCCGAGACGGTCTACATCTACTGCCGCGGCGAGTTCTGGCAGGAGATGGACCATCTGCGGCGGGCGGTGGCCCAGGCCCGCGCGGCCGGCCACTTGGGCCAGGGCATCTACGGCAGCGATTTCTCGGTCGAGGTCTACGTGACGCCGGGCGCCGGAGCCTACATCTGCGGCGAGGAGACGGCCCTGCTCAGCAGCTTGGAGGGCGACTTGGGCCAGCCGCGCCTCAAGCCGCCCTTCCCGGCCGTGGCCGGCCTCTACGCCAAGCCCACCGTGGTCAACAACACCGAGACCCTGGCCAACGTGCCGCCCATCCTCGAGCACGGCGCCGACTGGTTCAAGGCCATCGGCACCGAGCGCAGCCCGGGCACCAAGATCGCCTGCGTCTCGGGCCACGTCGAGCGGCCGGGCAACTACGAGATCCCCCTGGGCACGCCCTGGGAGGAGCTGCTGGAGATGGCCGGCGGCGTCTGGAAGGGCCGCAAGCTCAAGGCGGTGCTGCCGGCCGGCGCCTCGGCGCCCATTCTGCGGGCCGAGGACATGGCGGGCCTGAAGCTCGACTGGGAGTCGGTGGCCGAGACCGGCAGCATCCTCGGCTCGGCCTCCTTCATCGTCATGGACGAGACGGTGGACATGACCTGGGTCAGCCAGAAGACCATCGCCTTCTTCGAGCACGAGAGCTGCGGCAAGTGCTCGCCCTGCCGCGAGGGCACCTGGTGGCTCGAGAAGCTCACCCACCGCATCGCCGGCGGCCAGGGCAGCGCCCAAGACGTCGACTTGGTGAGCCAGGTGGTCGATCAGATGAAGGGCGCCTGCTTCTGCCCCTTGGGCGAGTTCGCCCAGAGCGTGCCGCGCTCGACGATCCAGCTCTTTTCCGAAGACTACGCGGCCCGCACCGGGGGCGATCGGGAGGCCGCCGAACCCGCTTCGGCCGAGCCGGCATCGAACCCGACGACCGCCGCCGACTAGCCGCAACCGAACCGCGACCTGACCGCGACCCAACCCGCGACCGACCCCGACCCACGAAAGACCGCAAGCGATGGCCGACAAGAAGCTCGTCACGATCCGGATCGACGACCGCGAGGTGGAGGTGCCCGCCGGCACCAGCGTGGTCGACGCGGCCGCGCAGGCCGGCGTCGAGATCCCCATCTTCTGCCACCACCCGCGCCTCGAGCCGGTGGGCATGTGCCGCATGTGCCTGGTCAAGGTCGGCACGCCTGCGGTCGATCGAGCCACCGGCGAGGTCGAGACCGACGAGGCGGGCCAGCCGGTCATCCGCTACTTTCCGACCCTGCAGGCCGGCTGCACCATGCGCGCCAGCCAGGGCATGGTGGTCCAGACCGACATCGACGAGGTGGCCGACGCGAGGCGCTCGGTGCTCGAGTTCCTGCTCACCAGCCACCCGCTGGACTGCCCGGTCTGCGACAAGGGCGGCGAATGCCCCTTGCAGAACCTGACCATGCGCTACGGTCCGGGCCAGAGCCGCTTTTCCTGGGGCGAGAAGTACCGTTTCGAGAAGCCGGTGCCCATCGGCCCGCTGATCGCCCTGGACCGCGAGCGCTGCGTGCTCTGCGCGCGCTGCATCCGCTTCGAGGAGGAGATCGCCGGCGACGAGGTGCTGGGCTTCGAGAACCGCGGCCGCGGCATGGAGGTGATCAGCTTCTCCGATCCGCCCTTCGAGAGCTACTTCTCGGGCAACACCTCGGACATCTGCCCGGTCGGCGCCCTGACGACCAAGGACTTCCGCTTCGAGGCCCGCGCCTGGGAGGTGGTCGGCCGGCCCAGCGTCTGCGGCCACTGCCCGGCGGGCTGCAACACGATGGTCGACGGCCGCTCGGGCCAGATCGAGCGCTTGATGCCGCGCAAGAACGAGGCGGTCAACGAGATCTGGCTCTGCGACAAGGGCCGCTTCGCCCACCACCATGCCAGCGACCCGGATCGCCTGACGACGCCCCTGGTCCGCAAGGATGGCCAGCTGGTCGAGGCCAGCTGGGACGAGGCCCTGGGCTTGGTGGCCGAGAAACTCTTGAAGCTGCGCGATGACCACGGCGCCCAGGCCATCGGTGGCCTGGCCGGCGCCGGCTTGCCCAACGAGGACCTCTACCTCTTCAGCCGCTTCATCCGGGCCGTGGTCGGCAGCCCCCACCTGGACCATCGCCCGGCCCTGTTGCGCGACGACGTGATCGCCCGCGCCGGCTGGCGCGGCGAGCCCGACTTCAACCAGCTGGGCGAAGGCGATTGCGTGCTGCTCGCCGGTCTGGACGCCGAGGAAGAGGCGCCCATGCTCTACTTGGGCCTGCGCAAGGCTCTCCGCCAGGGCGCATCGGTGCTCCTGCTATCGGCCGGCCCGCAAAAGCTGGAGGCAGAGGCCAGCCTGGCCCTGCGCTACCAGGCGAGCCAGCCCGAATCGGCCCTGGCGGCCCTGATCCGCGCGTCGCTGGCGGCCGGCGACGCGCAGGAGAGATCAAGGGGGCTCGAGGAGCTGGCCACCGCGGTGGAGGCCTTCGATGCCGATCGCATCGCCGGTGTCCACCCCTTGCGCGCCTCCGACCTGGAGGCCGCGGCCCGGGCGATGCGCGAGGCCGAGCGACTGGTGATCGCCTTCGGGCCCGAGATGGGCGGCAGCGACCTGCCGGCAGGACTCGAGGCCCTGCTGGCCGCCGCCGGCCATGCCGGACGCGAGGACAGCGGCCTGGTGGCCGTCGGCGCCCAGGCCAACAGCCAGGGTGCGGCCGACATGGGCCTGATGCCCGGCTGGCTGCCCGGCTATCGCCGCTTGGACGACGCCGATGCCCGCGCCGAGTTGGCCGAGATCTGGCCGGCCGAGCCGGCCGAGGGACCGGGCTTGGATGCCGGGGCCATGCTGGCCGGCGAGGGCCCGCGCGCGCTCTACATCTTGGGGACCAACCCGGCCAGCGATGACCCGGCGCATGCCAAGGCGCTGGAGGCGCTCGACTTCCTGGTGGTCCAGGAGCTCTTCTTGACCCGCACGGCCCAGCTGGCCGACGTGGTGCTGCCGGCCCTCTCCAGCCTCGAGCGCGGCGGCAGCTTTACCAACCTGGGCCGCCGCGTGCAGCGCTTCCAGGCCGGCTGCGATCCGGTCGGCCAGGGACGGCCCGACTGGCGCATCCTGCGCGACTTGGGCCTGCGCATGGGCGTGTCCGAACCCTATTCCAGCCCGTCCGACGTCTTCGACGAGATCGCCCGCGCGCTGCCAGCCTACCAGGGCATGAGCCACGACTCGCTGGGCCGGGTCGCCGAGGCCGAGCCCACCGACATCTTCCTACCCTTCGCGCCCCAGACCGAATCCCGCCACGTCAGCTATGAGGGCACGGCCTACGGCAGCGAGCACGGCAGCGGCCGGGTGTGGCCGGTCGAAGATCGCGATCCGGAGCCGCCGACCTGGCGGCCTGCCGCGGCCGGCGACGCGGCCGATCCCTCCGCCCCGAAGGCCGCCTCCAACGGCCGGCTGCGCCTGCGGGTCACCCGCCGGCTGCTCGACTTGGGCACGGTGGTGGCCGCCTCGCGCATCCTGCACCCCTTGGTGCCCGAGCCCCTGGTCGAGATCAGCGCCTTCGACGCCGGGCCGCGCCGCCTGGGCCAAGGCGATCGGGTGCGCCTGAGCGGACCGGGCGGCAGCGCCGAGGCGCGCGTCGAGATCCGGGACGGGATCACGCCGGGCTGGGTGCAAGCGCCCGAGAGCCTGGCCTGGACGCTGGCCCCGCGGGCGCTGGCCGGCGGGGAGGTCGCGGCCGAGGTCGAGCTCGAAGCTCTCGATGACGGCCAGGTAGACCAGGAGGCCGGCGCGTGAGCGGCATCGAGATCCTCGAGGTCACCCTGATCGGTGCGGCGGTCATCGGCGCGCTCCTGACCGGCTTTGCCTACAGCACTTGGCTGGAGCGCAAGGTCATCGCGCGCATGCAGGCCCGGCTGGGGCCCAACAAGGCCGGGCCGGCCGGCCTGCTCTTGCCGGCTGCCGACGGCATCAAGCTGGTCTTCAAGGAAAACATCATCCCGGCCGCGGTCGATAAGGGCATCTATTTCTTGGCGCCCCTGCTCAGCATGACGGTGGCCATCCTGGCCTTCGCCGTCATCCCGCTGGGCGACCCGGTCGACGTGCCCTGGCGCGAGGGGCTGATGCGGCTGGGCGTCGCCGACTTCAACGTGGCCCTGCTCTACATCCTGGGCGTGGCCTCCTTCGCGGTCTACGGCATCGCCCTGGCCGGCTGGGCCTCCAACAACAAGTACGCCCTGATCGGCGGCCTGCGCAGCGCGGCCCAGATGGTCAGCTACGAGCTGGCGATGGGCCTGAGCCTCTTGGGCGTGGTGATGATCGTCGGCTCCCTGTCGATCACCGACATCGTGCTCTGGCAGTCCTCGAACGTCTGGCTGATCCTGCTGCAGCCGCTGGGCTTCGCGATCTACGCCATCACCGCCCTGGCCGAGACCAACCGGGCGCCCTTCGACATGCCCGAGGCCGAGCAGGAGCTGATCGCCGGCTACCATACCGAGTACACCGGCATGCGCTTCGCGCTCTTCTTCCAGGCCGAGTACATCAACATGATCACCGTCAGCGCACTGGGCGCCAGCCTCTTCCTTGGCGGCTACGCGCTGCCGGGGGGCTGGGAACCCGCTTTCCTGACGGGGCTGGGATTGGGCTGGGTCCTGGACCTGGCGGTCCTGCTGGCCAAGGTGGTGGCCGGCCTCTTCTTCTTCATCTGGATTCGCGCCACCATCCCGCGCCTGCGCTACGATCAGCTGATGGACTTTGGCTGGAAGGTGCTCCTGCCCCTGTCCATCCTGAACCTGGCGTTGACCGCGCTGGGCATCGTGGCCTACCAGAACTGGATGTGATGCGATGATCTCGAATCTGCGCGACAAGCTGGGGCTGGGCATGGGCGTGCTGAGGGGCATGGGCCTGACCTTCCGAACCATGTTCCGCTCGCCGGTGACCATCCCCTACCCGGAGGTCAAGCGGCCGGTGGCCGAGCGCTTCCGGGGCAAGCACGAGCTCAAGCGCTATGCCAACGGTCTGGAGCGCTGCATCGGCTGCTCGCTCTGCTCGGCGGCCTGCCCGGCCGACGCCATCTTCGTGGTGCCGGCCGAGAACACCGACGAGCGACGCTACTCACCGGGCGAGCGCTACGCCGAGGTCTACGAGATCAACATGCTGCGCTGCATCTTCTGCGGCTTCTGCGAGGAGGCCTGCCCGGTCGACGCCATCGTGCTGGAGCACGAGTACGAGATGGCCGCCTACGACCGGCGCGAGATGATCTACACCAAGGACATGCTGCTGGTGCCGCCGCCGGAGGGCGAGGGCGACACGCCGCAGGACACGCGCGACCGCGAGGTGCCCTTCCGCATGGGCGGCATGGACTACTTCTCCGGCGCCCTCGATGTCCGGCGCGAGGCAGGCTCGTGAGCGGCGAGCTTCTCTTCTTCTACGCCGCCGCCGCGCTGGCCGTCCTGACGGCCCTGGGCATGGTGGCCGCGCGCAACATGGTCCACGGCGTCTTGATGATGGTCGGCAACTTCCTCCTGACCGCCGCGCTCTACCTGCTCCTGCACGCGCCCTTCATCGCCGCGGTCCAGCTGGTGGTCTACGCCGGCGCGATCATGGTGCTCTTCCTCTTCGTGGTGATGCTCCTGGGCGCGCGCGACCTGGACTTGGCCGAACCGCTCGCCGGCCAGCGCTTCTGGGGCCTGACCCTGGCGGGGCTCTTGGCGGCCCTCCTGGTCTTCGTGACCGGCGAGGGCGTGCCGGCCGCGCCGAGCGCCGGCCTGGCCGAGGGCCAGCTGGCCGCGGCCATCGCGGCCGACGGCGCCTGGCTCACCGCCGACGAGTTCGAGGGCTTGCCGGCTGCCCAGCGCGAAGCCGCCGACGACCTGCGGGGCTTCGGCTCGCCCCAGATGGTCGGCCAGGCCCTCTACCGCGACCCCTACCACCTGCCGCCCTTCGAATTGGTCAGCCTGCTGCTCTTGGTGGCCATGATCGGCGCGGTGGTCATCGCCCGCTTCCCGCACCGTCCGCAGGAGGGACTGCCCGTGCTCGAGGCCAGCCAGGGTGCGACCGGCGCCCCGGAGGCCGGCGCACAAGGCGCGCCCGGCGGCAGCCAGGAGGTCAGCACGTGACTGTCCCGCCCGGCCACTTCATGATCCTGGCCGCCCTGCTCTTCTCCATCGGCGCGGCCGGCGTGCTGCTCCGGCGCAACGCCATCATCGTCCTGATGTCGGTCGAATTGATGCTCAACGCGGTCAACCTGACCCTGCTGGCGGCCGGCCGGGCCATGGGCGACATCGACAGCCACATCTTCGTCTTCTTCAGCCTGACCGTGGCCGCCGCCGAGGTGGCCATCGGTCTGGCGCTGGTGGTGGCCATCTTCCGCGCCCTGGGGCGCAGCGAGGTGGACGACATCAGCCTGCTCCACGGGTGAGCCCATGTCCCTGATCGACCTCTTGCCCCTGGTGCCGGCCCTGCCCCTGGCCGGGGTCCTCTTGCTCCTGGCCGGCGGCCGCCGCTGGCCCGACCGCGCCGCGGCCTGGCTGGCCACCGGCCTGGTCGGCCTGGCTTTCCTGCTCTCGCTCGGCATCGCCCTGGAGTACCGCGGCCTGAGCGCGGCGGATGCGACAGGCGACCACGCGGTCGAGGAGGCCGCCGGGTCCGAGCACGAGGCCCCGACCATCGTCCAGACCCTCTGGCGCTGGATGGACGTGGGCGACGATCTGGTCTGGGTGACCGCCGCGACCCGGAACCTGCCGATGCTCGAGGAAGTTCCCGAAGGGGGCGCACTGGGCGCCTGGAGCCCGCGCGAGCTGATCGAGGAGGCCGGCGTTCCCTTGGATCGCATGTGGCGACCGGAAGCCGTGGTCGGCCAGCTGCCGATGGCCGAGATCGCGGCCGGCGAGGCCGTGACGCTGGACAACGTCCCGCCCGCCGCCGGCCTGGACGCCGCCGATGTGGTGGTCGAGTCGGTACCACAGAGCCACGGCTTCACGATCGACGTGGCCCTGCAGCTCGACCCGCTCTCCATCTTGATGATGCTGGTGGTCACCGGCGTGGGCTTCCTCATCCACCTCTACTCGGTGGGCTACATGGGCCACGACGCCGGCATCCGGCGCTATTTCACCTACCTCAACCTCTTCGTCTTCAGCATGCTCACGCTGGTGCTCGGCGCGAGCTTCCTGGTAATGTTCGTCGGCTGGGAGCTGGTCGGCGCTTGCAGCTACCTGCTCATCGGCTTCTGGTACAAGGATCCGGCCAACGCCTCGGCCGGCCGCAAGGCCTTCATCGTCAACCGGGTGGGCGACTTCGCCTTCCTGATCGGATTGATGCTGATCTGGACCACCTACGGCTCCCTGGCCTACGGTGACGTGCTGCCCCAGGCGGCCGGCATGGCCGGCAGCTGGGTGGCCCTGGCGATCCCGGCCCTGCTGTTGGTCGGCGCCACCGGCAAGAGCGCGCAGATCCCGCTCTTCGTCTGGCTGCCGGACGCCATGGCCGGCCCCACGCCGGTCTCGGCCCTGATCCACGCCGCTACCATGGTCACGGCCGGCGTCTACATGATCGCCCGCAGTCACGCCCTCTTCGACGCCGCGCCCCAGGTGATGGCCGCGGTGGCCGTGGTCGGCGCGCTGACCGCCTTGATGGCGGCGCTCATCGCCACCGTCCAGGTCGACATCAAGCGCGTCCTGGCCTACTCGACCATCAGCCAGCTGGGCTACATGTTCCTGGCGGTGGGCGCCGGGGCCTACGTGGCCGGCGTCTTCCACCTGATGACCCACGCCTTCTTCAAGGCCCTGCTCTTCCTCGGCGCCGGCAGCGTGATGCACGCCATGGAGCACGGCTTCGAGCACGCCGAGGCCCATCCCGAGGCCCTGGACGACATCCCGCCCGAGCAGGACATGCGCTACATGGGCGGACTGCTGGGCAGGATCCCGGCCACCGGCTGGACCTTCGTCATCGGCGGGCTGGCCCTGGCCGGCTTCCCGGGCCTGGCGGGTTTCTGGAGCAAGGACGAGATCCTCTTCGAGACCATCGCCCGCGACCTGGCGCACGGCCAGATCGGCCTGTGGACGGCGCTCTACGCCATCGGCACCTTGACCGCCTTCCTGACCGCCTTCTACACCGGCCGGCAGCTCCTCTTGGTGCTGGCCGGCCGGCCCCGCAGCGCCGGCGCCGAGCAGGCCAGCGACAGCCCCTGGACGATGACCCTGCCTCTGGCCGTCCTGGCCCTGCTCTCGCTGGTCGGCGGCCTGGTCAACGCCCAGGTGCTGGGCATCCACGCCCTGTCCGACTTCCTGGCGCCGGTGCTGGGCGCCCATCATGCCGAGATCAGCCCGCTGCCCTTCATCGGCATCGCCATCGTCATCGCCCTGGCCGGCCTGGGCCTGGCCTGGATGTTCTACGGGCCGGCGCGCGAGCTGGCCGGCGAGGACGGCGCCTTCCGCGAGCCCATCGCGGCCCGCCTGCCGCGCTTCCACCGTCTGGCCTGGAACAAGCTCTATGTCGACGAGCTCTACGACCGGCTCTTCGTGCGGCCTTTCCGGGCCACGGCCGACTTCCTCTGGCAGGTGGTCGACGTGGGCATGGTCGACAGCCTGGTCGGCGGCATCGGCCGGCTGGCCGTGACCACCGGTCAATGGGCCCGCGGCTGGCAGCGCGGCTACGTCCGCGGCTACGCGCTCTCGATCCTGGCCGGCGCCCTGATCCTGACCCTCTGGCTCTTCCGGTCGGTCTGGTGAGGCCCGGCCTGTGATGCGAGTCCCGACCTCCGACCGTCTGCCCTACACCCGACCGGCTCGTCCGACCTCTTTCCGATAGGACGCGAGGCATGCTCTTCTCCAGCCCCACCAATCTGCTAGCGTTTCCGATCCTGGCCCTGGTGGTCTTTCTGCCATTGGTCGGGGCTGCGCTGGTAGCCATCCTGCCCAGGCGCCATCCGGGACTGATCCACGCCACCGGGCTCTTCTTCAGCGGTCTGGTCCTCGTGCTGTCCGTGATCATGATGACCGAGTTCGATCGCGGATGGGCCGAGCCCAGGAATGTCGGACCGGCCTTCCAGTTCTCCACACCCACCCTGGAGATGGGGACCTGGAACAACCATGACCGAACGCAGGTGGTCGAGCGGATCTCCGAGCACCTGACCTGGTTGCCGGGCGGCATCACCTTCCAGCTGGGCGTCGACGGGATCAGCCTGATGCTGGTGGTGCTGACCACCCTGCTCAGCTTCATCGCGCTCTTGTTCAGCTCGCAGCACGTCCGCGAGCGGGTGCGCGAGTACGTGGCCTTGATGCTGCTGCTCGAGACGGGCATGCTGGGCGTTTTTGCCGCCATGGACCTCTTCCTCTTCTACGTCTTCTGGGAGGCCAGCCTGATCCCGATGTACCTGCTCATCGGCATCTGGGGCGGCCAGCGGCGCATCTACGCCACGCTCAAGTTCATCATCTACACCATGGCCGGCTCGGCCCTGATGCTGGTGGCCATCGTGGCCCTGAAGTTCCTCTCGGGTGCCCAGACCTTCCACCTCTTCGACTTGCTCAACACCGCCCCGCTGGCCACCGGCACCCAGCTCCTGCTCTTTGCCGCCTTCGCGCTGGCCTTCGCGGTCAAGGTGCCCCTCTTCCCCTTCCATACCTGGCTGCCGGACGCCCACGTCGAGGCGCCGACGGCCGGCAGCGTGATCCTGGCCGGCGTGCTGCTCAAGCTGGGCGGCTACGGGCTCTTGCGCTTCGCCCTGCCGCTCTTCCCATCGGCGGCCGCGGCGGCGGTGCCGGTTTTCTTCGCCCTGGCCGTGATCGGGGTCTGGTACGGCGCCTGGGTGGCCTTTGCCCAGACCGACATCAAGAAGTTGGTGGCCTACTCCTCGGTCAGCCACATGGGCATCGTGGTGGCTGGCCTATTCGCGCTCAACGCTCAGGGCCTGGCCGGCGGCACCTTGCAGATGATCAACCACGGGCTCTCGACCGGCGCGCTCTTCCTGCTGGTCGGCATGCTCTACGAGCGCAGCCATTCGCGCGCCATCGCCGACTACGGTGGGCTGTGGAAGACCATGCCGCGCTATTCCGCCATCTTCCTGATCGTCACCTTCTCGAGCATCGGCCTGCCGGGCACCAACGGCTTCGTCGGCGAGTGGCTGTCGATCCTGGGCACCTTCCGGGCCAACATGCTGGCCGGCATCCTGGTCACCTTCGGCGTGGTGCTGGGCGCGGCCTACATGCTCTGGCTCTACCAGCGCGTCTTCTTCGGCCCGACCAGCCCGCTGTCGGAGAAGATGACCGACCTCACCGCCGTCGAGGTGCTGACGCTGGCGCCCCTGGTCCTGCTCATCTTCTGGATCGGCATCTACCCGGATACCTTCCTGGGCCCGATCCAGGAGGCCACGACGGCCTGGGCCAAGCTGATCGACGCGGCGGTGGTCGTCGCGCAGCGCTGATCAAGAGGAGGACGTGCATGGGCTCGAAGTCCCGCTGGCGCTTGGCTGCCGCAGTCCTCATGCTCGTCGTTGTCGCCGTCACGCCAGGCTTGATCCTCGGCATGGAATGGATCGACCTCGCCCGACTTGGCGATCGGGGTGCGTGGTCGATTACCCTCGCGATCTGGTTTGTCGGAGCACAAGCGGTCTTGTGGTGCTGGGGATTCTGGGATTCGGCCCAGACTCTGCGATCCTAGCCACGGGGGCTCCATGGAGGGAGGAGCGATGTCGCCGATCACCCGGCTACGAGGTGCTTGTCCCGTTGTCTTGATCGTGCTGGGCCTGTCGGCTGCCTGCACCGGCTCTCCGGTGACGGAGACCCCCGAACTCGGCACACCGGCGCCCGAAGCCGCCGTGGATGCGCTCCGCTGCGAGCTGGTGGCGGTGGAGGGCGATCCCTTGCCTCCGATCGGAGCCCGCGAGAACGCCGTCCGGCGCGTGCCCATCGAGCACTTGAAGGAAGCGCTCGGTCCCGAGACGTCGACGGTCGCCCTGCTGCTCAGCCCGCAGTTGGTGGCCGGCCCGGTCGAGCCAGACTTGATATCGGTTCTACAGGAGGCCTTGCGGTACGGTCTCGAACACGAACACTTCATCTTCGCAGTATCCGCCGGGGCCGACGACATCGCGCGTGCGGCCGGACTCTACGATGTGCCCACGCCATGGGATCCGATCGGGTCCTACCTACCGTCCGACGCGCCAGGCGTTCGCGCGCTTGGTGGTGTAGGCCTCATCTTCGATCGTCATCTCCCTGAAGACGAGTACATTCGTGGTTGGTATCGTTACCAGCTCCACGGAGATTCCAGTTTCGCCGCCGGATTCGTAGCGAACTCATGCCGACCACACGCGCAGCAACGCGGCGCAAAGGGCTCGTCGAGTCTTCAGCCGGCACCCGATTCACTTTAGGTCATCTCCGGCTGCTTGCCCGAGAGCATGCAGTCGCGAAGGTATAGATTGATCAGCGTCTGATAGGGGATTCCCGTGCTCTCCGTCAGCGACTTGAAGTATGCGACCACGTCTTCATCCAGTCGGATGGTGACCTGCTTCTTGAGCTGCTTTCATAAGGGTTGGGTCGTGCGGCCGAGAAGTCATAGGTGCGCCTCATGACTCGCCGCCTTCCGGTCCGTAGAAGAGGACCCAGACGACGAGGTCGTCGCTGAAGTCGAGGAAGCGGTGGTCGTCGCCGGCCGGCACAAAGAGGAAGTCGCCCGGACCAAAGGGGATCGTCCGGTCCTCGCGGCGGAAGCGGCCGTGCCCCGTGACGACGATGTAGACCTCGTCGCGGCTGTGAGGGGTCTGCGGGTCATGGCCACGCGGTGCGTAGAGCTCGAGCTCGAGGCTGCCATGGCGGAAGCGCTCGACGAAGCGCTGCCCGTCGGCGGTCGGGAGTCGCGACAGCCCCTCGGCCACGGTCTGGTGCCAGTCGGGCGGGATCGCATCAGAAGCAGGTTCCACCGTATCCCCACCGAAACTGGGCAGGAGGGGAAAGCGCGCTCGCGAGATCGACGCGCTCATCGGAGGTGGGGTGTCGGATGCGGTGTCCGCCGACGCGATCGGAGGGCCAGCGGCCAGCGTCAGCGGCAGGATGCCCGCCCAGAGCTCCGGCGCGACGTCGGCCGCCGCGTCGATCGGTGGGCCGCTCCGTAGCTTGGCCGAGGCGTTGGTGATCGGTAGCGCCACGACGCACGTGGCCTGGATCTCGGCCGGCGTGGAGGGCCGGACCTCGTCGCCCCGGCCCGGCACCAGATGATCCAGGATGCGGTCCAGCGCCCGCGATTTCTCCTCCGGCTCCGTGATCTCCTCGCAGGTGCCCTGGACCATGACCGAACGGTAGTTCATCGAGTGGTGCAGCGGCGAGCGGGCCAGGACCAGGGCGTCGAGGTGGGTGACGGTGAGGCAGCAGGGCCGGCCAGCGGCCAGCTCGCGCAAGAGGCGGCTGCCGACGGCGCCGTGCAGGAGGATGCGGTCGCCGTCCCGCGCATAGCCCATGGGGATAACCCGCGGCCGATCATCGATCGTGACGCCCACGTGGCAGATCAGGCCGGCGTCGAGGATGGCGTGGACGGTCTCGGCATCGTAGCGCCCGCGCTCAGCGTGCTGGCGGACGCGATCCACAGCCAGGGGCGCTCGATCCGGGGCCCGGCTCATGGCGCCACCGCGGGCCGGCCGGCCTCGAGCCAGGCGGCGTGGTTGGCCCGGATCTGCGCCACGTGCTGCGGGATGTGGTCGGTGTAGACCTCGAGCCAGTCGGTGAAGGTGTAGGGCCGGTCGTACTCTTCGTGCACCACCGAATGACTCCAGACCGGCTCCGGCAGGTCCCGGATGAAGTTCAGCGTGCTACGCCGCACCGCGCTCAGCACCGCCATGGCATCGTCCAGGCTCCGCCGATGGTAGTCCAGCTGCTCGGCCCAGCGATCTTGATCGTAGGCCATCACCGGCCGGCCCGGCTCGGCCGCCAGCAGGCGGCAGCGCAGGTAGCTGTTGGCCTCGCTGTCGGCCAGGTGCACCAGGATCTCGTGCACGCTCCACTGCCCGGGCGCGGGCCGATACCGCCACATCTCTCGCGGCATCTCGTCCAGCACAGCCCGCAGCTCGTCCATCCCCCGTCCATAGCTCTCGATCAAGGCGGATCGATCCACGATGTCCAATCTCCCACACTCTGGATTGCGGAAACTCGAAGCACTCGACGAGCCCGTGCCGGCAGGCCAATGCCAGCTTCCGGGCCTACGGGCGCCCAAGGTGTCGATGCAGATCTAGACGGTCCATTTCCCCGCCTCGTGACTACCAACCGGATCTTCGACCCGGGGATTGCGCCGGGTCACACTCGATGCCAAGTCCGCGTCCCTGTCCTCGCGCACCGCGACCCCACCTGCCCCGCGCGGGCAGACTCAGGCATCAGGAGCCCCTGCATGAACCTGCTCATCCTCGGCGGCACGATCTTCCTCGGCCGGCACCTCACCGAGGCCGCCCTAGCCCGTGGCCATCGAGTCACCCTTTTCAACCGCGGCCGGAGTCAGCCCGGCCTATTCCCCGACGTCGAGACCCTCATCGGCGATCGCGACGGCGACCTGTCGGCCTTGTCCGGCCGGCGCTGGGAGGCCGCCATCGACACCTCCGGCTACCTGCCGCGCATCGTCCGCGCCTCGGCCGAAGCCCTGGCGCCCGCAGTCGAGCACTACAGCTTCGTCTCCAGCATCTCGGTCTACCCGGAGGGCTTGCCGGCCGGCGTCGACGAGGACCACCCCGTGGCCACCATCGACGATCCCGACACCGAGACCCTCGACGGCCGCAGTTACGGCCCGCTCAAGGCCCTCTGCGAAAAAGCCGCCGAGGCGGCCATGCCCGGACGTGTCCTCAACGTTCGCCCCGGCCTGATCGCCGGTCCCCACGACCCCACCGACCGCTTTACCTACTGGCCCCTGCGCATCGCCCGCGGCGGCCCCTTCCTGGCTCCCGAGGGTCCTGACGTTCCCACCCAGTTCATCGATGTCCGCGACCTGGCCGAGTGGATGCTCGACGCCGCCGAGTCGAGACTCACCGGCACCTACAACGCCACCGGGCCGGCCTCGACGCTCACCCTCGGTGGCCTCTTCTCGACCTGCATCGAAGCGACCGACAGCGACACACAACCCCGATGGCTGCCACCGGATGCCATCGCCGCTGCCGAACTCCGCCCCTTCCTCGACCTCCCCCTCTGGGTGCCCCCGGATGCCCGTGGCAGCTGCCAGATCGACTGCAGCAAAGCCATCGCCGCCGGCCTGACCTTCCGTGCCGTGTCCACCATCATCGCCGACACCCTGGCCTGGGCCCGCGAGCATCGCCCCGCCGGCACGCGCCTCCGCGCCGGCCTCACCGCCGATCAGGAGCACGAGCTCCTCCATGCTACATAGGGCTCTGCCGCTGCCGACGCATCTCCAGCTCGTGGCACAAGAGCCCACCGTAGAAGAACAAGATCCCACCCAGATACAAGCCGCCGATGCCGACCAGGGGCGACACGGCCGCTGCCAGCAATGCCTGATCTCCGGCCATCCCCAACAGCGCGGAGATCACCAAGAGCCCCACCGTCATCAAGCCCCCGGCCGCCAAGCCCGCTCCGAGCGCCGGCCGCCAGCCAGGATGGGGATCGGGCAGCAGCCGGTAGACCACCGTCAGGCTCGCAACGACGATCAAGAACAACCACAGATCCCTGGCCAGCCACTCCAAGCTCAGCGCCCCGGGCAGCAGCGCCGACACACGTGCGCCAAAGGTCGTGAACACCGCCCGCGCGAGGATCGCGACCATCAGGAGCAGACCCGTGCCCAGGACCAAGGCCATGGCCGTCAAGCGCTTGCGCAACGTCCGAAACAGCGCCCGCAATCCCGGCTGCCGTTGCCGTACGGGCTGACCCCAGATCTCGTCCAGATCGCGCTCCAATTCGAAGAACAGCCTGGATCCGCTCCAGAATAGTGCCGCCAGACTCAGGATCGCGGCCCAAGCCGAAGCAGACGGCTCGGCGGCGGACTCCACGGCCCGACGTAGGCCTTGCGCCCGCCCTTCCCCGAGCAGCCGCTCGACTTCCTGAAGGACCTGCGCCTCGGCCACCTCCGGCCCCACCACCAGCCCCGCTACGCCGATCGCCCCCACCAACAAGGGCGCAAAGGAAATCAGCACGAAGAGCGCCGCCGCCGCGGCCATCCGCCGCAGGTTCAGCTCCCGCGCCCTCCGGGGCAATCGCATCAAGATTCCGATCATGATCACCAGAATCTTATCGCGCCCTGTCCCGCCTCGCCACCTCCAGCCCCTTGACCCACCGATCCCGCGCTCGATATACTCCGCCTCCCTCACCACCATCCATCGCGCCGGGAACCCCCGCGCACGCTCGCCATCCGGAGGCTGCCCGTCGTATGTTGCGCAAGGTCTTCATCGCCCTGTCCACCAACAAACGCCTGGCCCGCTTCATGACCGAGAGCCGCCTGGCCTGGCTGGCCGCCCGCCGCTTCGTCGCCGGCCAGAGCCTGGACGAGGCCATCGAGGTCGTGCGCGAGCTCAACCAGGTCGGCCTGCTGGTCACCTTCGACCACCTGGGCGAAAACGTCGCCAACCGCGCCGAAGCCGAAGCCGCCACGGACACCTACTTGGAGGCCATCGACCGCATCCGCCGGAGCCAGGTGAAGTCCGGTATCTCCGTCAAGCTCACCGCCATCGGCCTGGACCTCGGTGACGAAGTGGCCGAAGCCAACATGCGCCGCATCCTCGAAAGAGCCGAAGCCGCCGAACCCCAGGTCTTCGTCCGCATCGACATGGAAGGCTCGGCCTATACCCAGCGGACATTCGACATCTTCTACCGCTTGCGCGCCGACCACCGGCGGGTGGGCATCGTCGTCCAGTCCTACCTCTATCGCACCGCCGACGACGTCGAGCGGTTGATCGAGCTGGGCAGCGGGCCGCGGCTCTGCAAGGGAGCCTACCTCGAGCCCGAGGAGATCGCCTGGCCCGACAAGAAGGACGTCGACGCCAGCTACATCCGCCTCTGCGAGCGGCTGTTCTCCGACGAGGCGCGCCAGCAGGGCGTCTATCCGGCCATCGCCACCCACGACGAGGCCATCATCGACTGGGTCAAGGCGCATGTCGCGCGCCGCGGCATCGGTCCCGAGGATTTCGAGTTCCAGATGCTATACGGCGTGCGGCGTGACCTGCAGCAGCAGCTGGTCGAACAGGGCTACCAGATGCGGGTCTACGTGCCCTACGGCAGCCAGTGGTACCCCTACTACATGCGCCGGCTGGCCGAGCGGCCCGAGAACCTGGGCTTCATCTTGCGCAGCATGCTCTCCGAGCTCAAGCCCGGCCGGCCCGGCTGAAAGCCGCCGGCACGCGCTTGCGTCAGGCATTCGAGAAGGCCATCCCATCGACCCTGGAGAAGGATGACGCATGAGGCTCAGGTCGCAGCATTCGTCCGCCCCGCCAGCCCTGACGCGATCGACCCACATTCGCCGCAACGCGAGTCACGTGCTCCTGCGTGGCGCCGGCCTCGTGCTGGCGTCGGCCTTCGCGGTGGCCGCCTGCGGATCGCCCACCGAGCCGGGCGCCGAGCCGCTCGACGCGCTCGAGGCGCCCGTCGAGATCCGCGCCGAAGCCAGCGCGACGCTCCGAGCCAGCGCCACCCCCCAGCCCAGCCCGACGGCCAGCCCCGAGCCCAGCCCGAGCCCGACCGCCACCGCCACGCCCGAGCCGCCCTACGCGGTCGGCGCTTGGCGAAGCGGCGGCCGGCGGATCTGGGGCCTGCAGTTGGGTCTGGAGTTCGACGCCGGCCGCTACGCCCAGGCTCAGCAGCAGGCCCTGCCGCTGGCCCGCGAAGCCGGAATGCATTCGGTGCGCACCACCCTGCGTTGGGACCAGATCGAGCCCAGCAACGTCGGGCCGGGCGCCTTCGACTGGGCGGCTACCGACCGCAAGCTGGCCGACTACAGTGCGGCCGGTTTCGACATCCTGGTGGCCATCGTGGCCTATCCGGCCTGGGCCACCGAATACCAATGCGGTGGCGGCCTCTTGCCGGGCATGGAGACCGAATGGGCCGAACTGGTGCGCGCCGTGGTCGAGCGCTACAGCCAGCCGCCCTACCGCGTGGTGGCCTGGGAGATCGGCAACGAGGTCGACGGCGAGACGCTGGTGCGCGAGGACGACCACGCCCGGCCGGCCAGCTGGGGCGGCGGCGAGCCGACCACGCCCTACGGCGGCTGCTGGGGCGGTCGGGCCGAGGCCTACGGCGACTTCCTACGCATCGCCGACGAGGCGGCCAAGTCGGTGCATCCCGGCATCCCGGTCACGCTGGGCGGCCTGGCCTACGAGGACATCAACGGCTGGTTCGACATGGGCTTCCTGGATGCCCTCTTGGCCGCCGGCGGCGGCGCCCATTTCGACTTCCTGGGCTACCACTGGTTCCCCAACGTGCGCGATGCCTTCCCGCATCTGCCGGACGGGCCGGCGAAGCTGCGCCGGCTGATGGCCACCCTCGAGCGCCACGGCCAGTCCAAACCGATCTGGCTGACCGAGACCTACCGCTTTTCCGTGGCCGGCCAGCCCGAGACCCGCCTGCGGCAGATCGACTTCCTCACCCGCGAGCTGATCGAGGTCCTGGCCGTCGGCACGGTCGAGCGCGTCTACTGGTACAGCTTCGTCGACTTCCCGGCCGGCTACTCGGACAACGAGCGCGGCATCCTCGGCGCCGACTATCGGCCCAAGCCGGCCTTCCCGGTGCTGTCCTACGTCGTGGACTTCGCCCAAGGTCCGGCCGAGGACTTCTCGGAGGGCAACTTGCGCGCCTACCGCTTCCGTCCCCCTTCCGGCGGCCAGCGCATCATCGCCTGGACCACGGATGGCAGCCCGGCCACGCTCGAGCTGGCGGCCGAGAACGGCGGCCCGCTGCGCGTCGTCTGGTTCCCCAAGGAAGATCTGGCCGCGGGTCGCTGCTGCGCCGAAGCCGAGCTCGCGCCGGAGGCGGGTCTCTACCGCATCGAGCTGGGCGCCGACCCGCGCTTCATCGCCATCGGCGGGTCCTGAGGGATGCCGCCCGGAGCGCTCGCCGATTGAACTCCCGGGGCGAGGGTGATAGAATCGCGCCGATTCCTCACCGGCACCGGAGACTCCATGCAAGCCCACGACCTGCCCGCGCTCTTGCCCATCCTGACCGTGGTCGGCACCGCCCTGGTGGTGCTGGTGGTCGATTGGTTCCTACCCGAAGGCGATAGCCGCTGGCATCAAGCACTCTCGCTCTTGGGCCTGGCCCTGGCCGGCTGGCTGGGCTGGCGCGGCTGGCTGGATGCCGGGGCCGGCATCGGCGCCTTCGGCCGCGGGGTCTCGCTGACCGAGGGTCCGCCGGCGGTCTATCTCCTGCAGGTCGACAAGCTGGGGCTCTTCGTCTGCTGCATCCTGCTCCTGGGCGCGGCCCTGGTGCTCTTGTGCAGCTTCGACTACGTCCGCCGCTGGCCGGGCCTGGACCGGGGCGAGTACTCGGTCCTGCTGCTGGCCGCCACCGCGGCGATGATGCTGCTGACCTTGGCCAACGACCTGGTGATGATCTTCCTGGCCATCGAGACCTTCTCGATCGCGCTCTACGTGCTCTCCGGCTTCCTGCGCGACCGGCGGGCGAGCCTGGAGGCGGCCTTCAAGTACTTCGTGCTGGGCGCCTTCTCGGCCGGCTTCCTGCTCTACGGCATCGCCCTGGTCTACGCCTCGACCGGCAGCACCAACCTCAGCCTGATCGGCCACCTACTCGAACACGAGCAGGTTGGCGTCACGCCGCTCTTGCTGGTGGGCTTCGGCCTGATGCTGGTCGGCCTGGGCTTCAAGGTGGCCATCGTGCCCTTCCACCAGTGGACGCCGGATGTCTACGAGGGCGCGCCCAAGACCGTGACGGCCTTCATGGCCGCCGGCACCAAGGCGGCGGCCTTCGCGGCGCTCTTGCGCGTGCTGTGGACCGGCTTTGGACCTTTGGCCGACAGCTGGGCGCCGGCCCTGGCCTTCTTGGCCCTGGCGACCATGATCATCGGCAACCTCTCGGCCCTGGTGCAGGAGGATTTGGTGCGCATGCTGGCCTTCAGCGCGGTGGCCCACGCCGGCTACCTACTGGTGGCCGTCGTGGCCGGCGGGCCGGAGGGCGAGGGCGCCATGCTCTTCTACCTCTTGGTCTACGCCCTGATGAACATCGGTGCCTTCGCCTGCATCCTGGCCATCGGTCCGGTGGGCGAGGAAGGGCGCGATGCGACCAACCTGCGCGACCTGAAGGGCCTGGCGGCCCGGCATCCGGGCCTGGCACTGGCCCTCTCGATCTTCCTCTTCTCGCTGACCGGCCTGCCGCCGACGGCCGGCTTCCTGGCCAAGTGGTACATCTTCCAGGCCGCGGTCGGCGCCGGCTACGCCTGGCTGGCGGTGGCGGTGGTGATCGCAAGCGTGCTCTCGGCCTTCTACTACCTGCGGCCGATCGTGATGATGACCATGGCCGCGCCCGAGGACGAGGCGCCGGCCATCCAGGTGCCCCAGGGCAGCGCGGTGGCCATCGCCGTCAGCGCGCTCCTGGTGGCCACGGCGCTCGTCTTCGGTGGCCCGCTGGTCTCGGCCGCCCGAGCCTCGGCCATGGACGCGCCGCGGATGGTGACGGGCCAAGGGCCGGCCGAAGGCGTCATCTTCATGGGCGTGCCGGATGCCATGAACGAGCGCATGGAGGAGAAGGCCACCCGCGCCGCCGAGGCCAGCCCGACGCCCTGATCCCAGGCCGGCCCATCCCCTCCGCTCGCCGAGTCGAGGGTCGAGTCCACCCGCGATCCCAGTGAAACCGGAGGCTCCGACGTGAACACTGAAGCCCTCGACCGATGCCGGGTCATCGAGAACGGCAACCTGGTCGGCCCGCTGCGGCCCACCTTCTGCAACGTGCCCCATTGGGCCGAGGTGATGCTCTACGCGGTCAGCGTCCTGGCCATCGGCATCTTCGCCTACGGCATCTGGCGCCATTACGCGGTCTGGCTCGAGGGCCAGGGGACCACGCCCGAGCGCAACCGCGGCGGCTTCATCCCGCGGCTGAAGAATCTGCTGCAGTACGGCCTGGCCCAGCGCAAGACGGCCGAGCGGCGCTACCCCGGCATCTTCCACAACGGCATCTTCTACGGCTTCACGCTGCTCTTCATCGGCACCGTCCTGGCCACCATCGACTGGGACATCACCCGCTTGACGGCCACGCGGATCCTGGGCATGGACGGGCCCTTCGCCGGCCGCATCCTGCGCGGCGACTTCTACCTCTGGTACGAGGCGGTGCTCGACCTGGCCGGCCTGGTCTTCATCATCGGCCTGCTCTTGGCCATTTGGCGCCGCTACATCGCCGAGCCGCACCACGTCAAGGGCTCCTGGGACTTCATCATCTGGAGCCTGCTCTTCATCAACGTCAGCGGCTTTCTGGTCGAGGGCCTGCGGCTCTACATCACCTCGGTCTCGGCCGAGCAGCCGGTCTTGCCCTTGGCCTGGCGCGAATGGTCCTGGGTGGGCCACGGCATCTCGCAGATGATCTTCGGGATGGCCGGCTTCGACTGGCGGCCGATGGCCGCCGGCGCCCACCTCTGGCTCTGGCTGGCACATTCGCTGGGCTCGCTACTCTTCATCGCCGCCATCCCCTACACCAACGCCGTGCACATGTTCACGATCTCGGCCAATGCCTGGTTCAAGAGCGACGAGGCCATCCTGCCGGGTGCCGCGCTGCAGCCCATCGATCTGGAGAACGCCGAGTTCTGGGGTGTGGCGAACGCCTCGCAGCTGAGCTGGAAGCAGCGCCTGTCGGCCGATAGCTGCGTGCGCTGCGGGCGCTGCGAGACGGTCTGCCCGGCCTACATGAGCGGCACGCCGCTGAACCCCAAGCAGATCATCGTCACCCTCTCCGAGCAGCTGCGCCTCGAGGCCGATGCCGGGCCCTTCGCCATCGACGGTTCCGGCGAGGTGATCGTCGGGGACGGGCTGGCCATCGATTCGGAGGCGCTCTTTGCCTGCACCACCTGCGGCGCCTGCGTGCAGGTCTGCCCGGCCTTCATCGAGATCGTCGACGACATCGTAGACATGCGCCGCTACCTGACGCTCAACGAGGGCGCCCTGCCCGGCGGCTCGAGCGCCAGCCTGCGCAACATGGGCACGGCCGGCAATCCCTGGGGCTACGCCCAGGAGGACCGCCTGGGCTGGGCCGAGGGGCTGGACGTGCCCATCGCCACGGCCGGCGAGTCCTACGAGGTGCTGTACTGGGTGGGCTGCTCGGCCAGCTACGATGCGCGCAACCAGAAGATCGCCCGCGCCATGGTTCAGCTGATGCAGGCGGCGGGCGTGAAGTTCGCCGTCATGCAAGAGGAGAGCTGCACCTGCGAGAGCGCCCGCCGGCTGGGCGACGAGTACCTCTACCAGACGGCCACCGAGGCCAACGTGGCCAGCATGGCCCGGTACGACTTCGAGCGGGTGGTCTGCCACTGCCCGCATTGCTTCAACACCATCGCCAACGAGTACCCGCAGTTCGGCGGCGACTTCGAGGCCATCCACCACAGCCAGCTCATCGCCGAGCTGGTCGAGCAAGGTCGGTTGAAGGCCGAGGGCGCCGCGCAGCGCGTGGTCTTCCACGACAGCTGCTACATCGGCCGCTACAACGGCGAGTACGACGCCCCGCGCGAAGTCCTGCGCCGGGCGGGCGCCGATGTGGTCGACCCGCCGCGCAGCCGCCAGGACGGGCTGTGCTGCGGGGCCGGCGGCGGCAAGATGTGGTTCGAGGGCGAGACGGAGAAGGACGTCAACATCATCCGCATGGAGGAGCTCCTGGCCTCCGAGCCCGAGGCCATCGGCGTGGCCTGCCCCTTCTGCATGACGATGATCAGCGATGCCGGCAAGAGCCTGGGCGCCGAGGACGTCGAGGTGCTGGACATCAGCGAGGTGATGGCGCGAGGCCTGGGTGGCGACTGAGGCCTGGCCGAGTGCGGACCCTCGCCGCGATCCGCGTCGCTGCCCCGGTCCACGCGGGTATCGGGGAGGTGACGATCCGGTCAATTCTGATCCCGGCCGTATCTTCGGCTTCCATTCATTCGTTTCTAATCCGGAGGCGCTGAGTGCGCCTCGAGGTCATCACGCGCATCCAGCGTGCAGATCCTGACATCGAAGACCCACGAACCGCGCCCCAGGCGCGTCGACGACGAAGAGCAAATTCGGAGATCCCACCGAGGAGCGGCATTCCATGGTCGATCAGACGTCACAGTCCAGTTTTCAGATCCGACGACGGCTCGGGCAGATCCTGCTCGGGCTCTTGTTCGTCACCTTCGCCTTCCCTCTGGCAGGGACCCGTGTGGCGCAGGCCGATGACCTGGTAATCGACTTCAATGTCGATCCGCCGACGGACATCCTCGCTGGCGAGTCCTTTACCTTCGTCCTCGAAGTCTACGATGAGGATGACGACAGCGAGGACGTCGTCCTGGAGTACTTCATCCCAGCCGGCCTGGAGGTCATCGATCTCGAGAGCTCGTCGGGGGATCCGCTGGACTGCATGGCCGGCACGCCTGGTGATCCGCTCAACCCGCTCAGCTGCCGATTGGGCGAAATCGACGAGGAAGACGACTCGATCTTCATCACGATCACGGTGCGGGTCGATCCGGCCATGGCCGAGGGCTCGGTCATCGACACCGACGCGCAGGTTTGCGAGGAGACGGAAGAGGGCGCCGGCAAGCCCTCGACCACCTGCGAGGACGACGACTTCCCGCCAGACAACGAGTTGCACTGGTTCACGACGGTCGGCACCGAGGCCGATCTGGCCATTCGAAAGACCGTCAGTCCCATGGGGCCAGTCAATGCTGGCGACGACCTGACCTACGAATTGAACATCGCCAACGAGGGTCCGTCGGTCGCCCGCGGCGTCGTCGTGGCCGACCGTCTGCCTGCGGGCGTGATCTTCAAGAGCGCCCAGGTCATCGATGGTGCCGGCGGCAACGATTCCGGCGGTGAGGACTTGTTCTGCACCTTCGCGGCCAACATCGGAGCGGGCCTGGTGGCCTGCGAGCTCGGCGACATATGGCCCGGCCAGCCGGCCACGGCGCAGAAGATCGTGCTCATCGAGGTGACGACGGATCCCGGGATCTTCCCGACGCCGGCGGTCTTGACCAACGAAGCCGAGGTCTCCTCCACGCAGACCGACGATCCCGACGACAGCAACAATATCTCCACGGCCGATATCACGGTCAATGATCGCGCCCAGATCGAGGTCCGCAAGTCCTCCACGCCGCTGAACCCGGTTGCGGGTCAGACGATGCTATGGACTTACGAAGTCTCGAACAACGGCCCCAGCGACGCACGAAATCTACTCTTCACCGATTCCCTGCCGCAGGGCTCGACCTCCTACGGTGAGACGGTCTACTTCGAGTACGTCGACGACCAGGCTCACGGCTTCTGCACGCTGGTCAGCTCGAGCCCGGACACCATCGAATGCCGGCCGGCGGGCAACGCTTTCACCAACCCGCCCTTCGTCCTGCCGGCGGGTGAGTCGGTGACCTTCAGCGTCCTGGTGCGCATCGACGAGCGCATGCCGCCCGGCTTGTACACCAACCTGGCCGGCGTCAGCGTTTCCAACAGCAACTTCACGGTGACCAGCTTCGGCGACGACGTCGAGGTGCGCAGCGTGGCCGACCTGAAGATCAGCAAGTTCGTCAGCCCGCATAACCCGGTGCGCGCCGGTGAGCAGTTCACCTACACCATGCTGGTCGACAACCTCGGCCCCTCGACGGCCTATAACGTCGTCGTGACCGATACCTTGATCAGCAGCGGATTCGTAAATGCCAACGGCTGCTCGCTCTCCGTCCGGACCGACGGCGGGCTGATCGACGAGTTCGATTGCTTCTTCGCCTTGGCGACCGGAGTCTTCGATCTGGCGACAATGGGTTCGAACCACCTCAACCCGCGCAGCCCGACGGACGAGGGCCGAATCATCATCACCGTGAACTTGACGGCCGATGAGCCCATCGACCTGACCAACATCACCACGGTCACTAGCGACTCCTTCGATCCCAACACCGACAACAACATGGCCATGGTCGCCCACAGCGTCAGCGCGGTGGCCGACCTGACGGTGACCAAGACGGCCTTGGGCGAGGTCCAGGTGAACGATCAGCCTGGATTGATCCCCGTCTCGCCCTTCCCCTTCCCGGAGGCGCCCAACTACGCGCTGAACCCGGACATGGTGACCGCCGGCCGGTTGATCCAGTACACCATCGAGGTAACCAATGAAGGTCCCTCGACGGCCGAGAACGTCTACATCTCCGATCGACTGCCGCTCGGTGTCACGGTGCTAGACTACGAGGTCACCGGCGGCGTCGGCGACTGCACCACCGGCACGCCGGGCGATGCCTTCGACCAGATGGTCTGCGGTCTGGGCAACCTTCTCGGGACGCCGGGCGTCGTGCAGCGCACGGTGACGGTCTTGGCCCGCGTGGATGCCAGCATCCCGCCGGGCAGTGTGCTCGAGAACGACGTCTACGTGGCCTCGGACACCTACGAGCCGCAGAACCGCGACAACCGCACCAGCACGTTGACCACGGTCAACACCTGGGCCGACATGGAGATCACCAAGCTCTCCGTCGGGCAGGTGAAGACCGGCTACGACACCGACCTGCGCCGCGAGATCCTCGAGGATCTGCCGGGTCAGGTGACGGCCGGCCACGAGCTGCGCTACGAGATCACGGTCCAGAACAACGGGCCCTCGCTGGCGCGCAACGTCCAGATCTTGGACCTGCTGCCCGGTCAGTCCGACACGGGGCTGGATCACGATCCGGTGACCTTCCTTCGCGCCGACGGCGCCTATTGCCGGCCGGCCGACGAGCTGCAGGAGATCGGGGTCTTCAATCCCGCCGGTGGCAAGTTCGGCCAGGTGCTGTGGTGCAGCCTGGGCAACGTGGCGCCCGGCGAGCGGGTGACCTTCGACATCTACGTACAGGTCGACAACGCGGTGCCGGACGGATTCACCCTGACCAACGGCGCCTTCGTCTGGTGGGGTGACGGCAGCGGCTCGCCGCGGCCCGGCGCCTTCCTGCCCTTCCCCTTCCCGCAGATTCCGCCGGCCCTGCCGACCACGCCGGATCCCTTCCTGGACGACAACTTCGCCAGCACCGACACGGATGTGACGGCCGTGGCGGACGTGTGGATCGAGAAGGTCGACGTGCCGGCTTCAAGCGAGCTCGATCGCACCGAGGAGCCCGACCTGGCCCTGGCCGGCAACGAGCACCGCTACCTGATCGAGTTCGGCAACCACGGCTGGTCGGTGGCGCGCGACATCGCCATCCAGGACTTCCTGGACTTCAAGCAGTTCGGCATCCTGGGCGAGAACTTCCTGCGCTGCGAGCCCTTCGACATCGACGACTTCGTCAGCTGCTCGGAGACCAACGGCGTGGTCGACGTCGATCTGCTCCTGAAGGGCAACGAGCAGATCGTGCCGGGAGATCTGAACCCGGGCGATCGTTATGCCTTCTACCTGATCACCGAGGTCGACCCCGGCTACGTGTTGGACGCCGACGACTTCATCGCCACCAACGACAGCCGCATCACGACCACGACCACCGACTTCCGCACGGCCAACAACGTCAGCGCGCACGACACGCTGATCATCGCCCAGGCCGACCTGGCCATCGAGAAGACGGACATCTTCGGCGATCCGCTGGTCGATCCCGACAACTACTTCCTGATGTGCGACCCGGTCTCGCCGGGCGGCATGATCACCTACAACCTGACCGTGACCAACTACGGTCCCAGCGACGCGGCCGATGTCTACGTGGTCGACTACCTGCCGGCCGACTACGTGGTGGTCGACCCGGCCCAGGTGGTGGTCATCGTCGATGACGGCGAGCTGGCCTCCGGCGAGGTGATCGAAATCCGCGACGACGGGCGGATCACGGTTCGCGTCGGCAACGACCCGAACAACGAGGGCCAGTTCGAGCTCGGCCGGCTGAACGCCGGCTCGAGCGCGACCATCACCATCGCGGTCATGGTCCGCCTGGACGCCGAATGCGGCGGCGTGGCCGAGAACCGGGCCATCGTCGAGACGCGCCAGAACGACGCGGACTGGCCGCCGGCACCGGACCTGCTCCCCGGCATCGGCGGCGGCGATCGGACGCCGACGCTCGATCCCGACCCGACCAACAACCTGGCGGTCGAGACGACCACCATCGAGTGCCCGAAGATCCACGTCAACAAGACGGTCAGCTTCAACGGCCAGTGCCCGGGCCGCGACATCACCCGGGTCAACGAGACGGGCCAGCCGGTGACCTTCTGCTACGAGATCACCAACACCGGCACGACCTACCTCGACACGATCCTGATCACCGACACGCTGGACACCAAGACGACGATGCCGACGGTGATCTTCACCGACACCATCACCTTCGGCGTCGACCCGAAGCTGCCGGTGGCCCCGGGCGAGACGGTGCTGCGCCAGGTGACCCTGCCGCACTTCAGCAAGGAATGCGGCATCGCGACCAACACGGTCGTGGTCTCCGGCACGCCGGTGAACTCCGGCCGCACGATCCTGCCCTGCCTCGCCCCGGTGGCCGCCGAGGACACCGCGGTGATCGAGGTGCCCTGCGCCGGCGTCGACTGGCGCGTGGCCCTGCCCTACCTGGGCGAGGAAGAGTGCGAGGCCTGGCTGCAGGTGCAGAACGTTGGCGACGCCGACACCAAGGCCCTGATCGTGATCTGGGGCGAGCCGGGCTTCTGCCCGCCGCAGGCCGCCGGTCCGCTCAAGGTCGAGTGCTCCGGTCTCTTGCGCCCAGGCAGCGCCTGGTCCTTCGCGATGAACCAGCTGCCGCAGGGCGCGCGCAGCGCCATCGCCTACTCGATGAACGCCAGTAACCTGGTCTCCACCCCGCGTGGCAACCAGCGACCCTTCGCCGACGTGGCCTGTGACGCCCTCTTCCAGGAGATCGTCGGCAGCCACATGCTCTGGGCCGAGTTCGACTTGGCCTACCGCCTGCAGCAGACCTACTACGGTGAGTGGGACCAGAGCGGTCTGCACCAGACGGTGCTCGACTTCGCGGTCAACCAGGGCGAGCCCTTGGTGGTCAGCGTCAACCGTTCTTGCCCGGACGCGGCCGATCCGAACGCCATCTCCAGCGCGGCCTACAGCGGCCTGTCGCGGGACATGCTGGGCGTGCGCGATCCGGCCTCGGGCGCCTACATGTACTACGCGCCGCTCATCTTCGCCTCGAATGCCGGCCTGAACACGATGCTCCGCATCCAGAACGCCGGCGACGAATGCACCAGCCTCGAGATCTGGCTCAAGGCTCAAGACAACTGCCTGCGCCCGATCATCGGCGACATCCTCACCCTCTCGCCCGGCGAGACGGTCAGCTTCGATCCGAACACCGTGGTCGGTCCGGACTGGCTGGGCTCGGCCTGGATCCGCGCCACGCAGCCCATCGCCATGGTGGTCGACAGCATGGGCGCCAACCACTTCACCAGCTACGTGGGCGTGACGACGGACAACGATCCGCTGAACTTCACCGTGGGCAACCAGGTGAGCTTCGCCCCGCTGATCTACTCCGAGTACCAGGGCTGGGACACGGCGATCCAGGTGCAGAACC
>CAZJWJ010000038.1:0-24255 GCA_964549495.1 uncultured Anaerolineales bacterium
ACAGCCCCCTCGGCCCCGAACACACCTCGCCACCCCAACCGAACGAAGACACACCTCCCCAAAAATCCCCGCGTTGACCCCCACCAACCCCACGAATACCATTGCCCCAACCCCAAACCCCCCGAACCCCACCCCCGCCCCAGAATCCCAAGCGAGCACCCCCATGACCGCCCCCGTCTCGAGCGCCGGCAACCTCAAAGCATCGGAAGTCCCGACCGCCGCCACGGGAAGGGCCCGCGACATCATCGCGCTCGAAGAGCAATACGGCGCCCACAACTACCACCCCCTGGACATCGTTCTGACCCGCGCCGAAGGCTGCTACGTCTGGGACATCGAAGGCCGCCGCTACCTCGACTGCCTGGCCGCCTACAGCGCCGTCAACCAGGGCCACAACCACCCGCGCATCGTCCAGGCCCTGGTCGACCAGGTCCAGCGCCTGGCCCTGACCTCGCGCGCCTTCCGCAACGACCAGCTTGGCCCCTTCTGCCGCGAGCTGGCCGAGATGAGCGGCTTCGACCGCGTGCTGCCGATGAACACCGGTGCCGAAGCCGTCGAGACCGCCATCAAGGCCGTGCGCAAATGGGGCTACAAGGTCAAGGGCGTGCCCGAAGGCCAGGCCGAGATCATCACCTTTGCCGGCAACTTCGCCGGACGCACCACCACCATCATCTCCTTCTCCGACGAGCCCCAGTACCGCGACGGCTTCGGACCCTTCACCCCCGGCTTCAAGACCGTCCCGTACGGCGACGCCCAAGCCGTGGCCGACGCCATCACCCCCAACACCGTCGCCGTCCTGATGGAGCCGGTGCAGGGCGAGGCCGGCATCGTCATCCCGCCCAAAGGCACCCTGCGCGCCATCCGCGAGATCTGCGATGAACATCACGTCCTCTTGATCTGGGACGAGATCCAATCCGGCCTGGGCCGCACCGGCAAGCTCTTCGCCTGGCAACACGAGGACGCCCGCCCGGACGGCATGACCCTGGGCAAGGCCCTCTCCGGCGGCCTCTACCCGGTCTCGGTCTTCCTGGCCGACGACCCCCTGATGGAGGTCTTCCACCCCGGCGACCACGGCTCGACCTACGGCGGCAACCCGCTGGGTGCCGCTACCGCCCGCGCGGCCCTCGAGGTCCTGATCGAGGAGGAGCTGGTCGAGAACGCGGCCGCCATGGGCCAGCGCTTCGCCGACGGCCTGGCCGGCTTCGACTACGCGTCCATCGCCGAGATCCGCCAGATCGGCCTGTGGATCGGCATCGAGCTGCATGCATCCGCCGGCGGCGCACGCCGCTACTGCGAGGCCCTGGCCGGGCGCGGCATGCTCTGCAAGGAAACCCACGATCACATCATCCGGGTCGCCCCTCCGCTGTCCATCCAGCCCGACCAGGTCGACTGGGCGCTGGCCCAGCTGCGCGAGGTCTTCGGCGAGCTCGGTTAGTTTTACGTCTCGGTCGCATCCGGGGCTTCTGGTGCGTGGCCTTCGACGCGAGACCATCGGCCGCCTTCGAGCCTGGAGCCACCCCGACATGCGCATCCTGGTGCTGCACGGTCCGAACCTCAACCTGCTCGGCCGACGAGAGCCGGAGATCTACGGAAGGGTCGACCTGGCGACCATCGACGCCTTACTCGGCCGCGCCGCCGAGCGTCTGCGTATCGAGCTAGAAAGCCATCAGAGCAACCACGAGGGCGAGCTGATCGACGCCATCCACGCCGCCATCGATCGCTGCGACGGCATCCTCATCAATCCGGCCGGCCTCACCCATAGCTCGGTGGCCCTGCGCGACGCGCTGGCGGCCGGCCCACCGGCTCTGGAGGTCCACCTGAGCAACATCCACGCCCGCGAGCGCTTCCGCCGGCGCTCGGTGACGGCCGGCGCATGTCTGGGCGGCGTCTACGGGCTGGGACCGGCCGGCTACGTCCTTGCGCTCGAAGGACTGGTGGCGCACCTGCGCGGGCGAGGACCGGAAGCCCCGGGGCGCTGATTCTTGCCATGCTCGCCTGACTAGGCCTATCGTCCGCCCGTTATCGACGGGGACGGGCCACCAGACTGGCGAGGTCAACATGGCTACGGGACATTCGGAGCATCACCCCAGCGCGGAACATGACGCGCGTTACCGAGCGCTCCTGGCGCTGACGGCGTTGGGCGTCGTCTACGGTGACATCGGCACCAGCCCGCTCTATGCCATGCGCGAGTGTTTCGCCGGCCCGCATGGCCTGCCGCTGACCGAAGCCAACGTCTTGGGCGTGCTCTCCCTGATCACCTGGTCGCTGATCCTGGTCATCTCGATCAAGTACCTGGTTTTCATCCTGCGCGCCGACAACGACGGCGAGGGTGGCATCCTGGCCCTGGCGGCATTGGTGCTGCCGCAGCGGGGCCGGATGGGTTGGCGCGGAACCTCGGTCATGCTGCTCGGTCTCTTCGGCGCGGCGCTGCTCTACGGGGACGGCATGATCACGCCTGCGATCTCGGTGCTCAGCGCGGTCGAGGGACTCGAGGTGGCCTTGCCGGTTCTCTCGCCCTACGTCCTGCCGCTGACCATCGCCATCCTCTTGGCACTCTTCCTGGTCCAGCGCCGCGGGACCGCGGGCGTCGGCCGCGTCTTCGGTCCGATCACCCTGGTCTGGTTCCTGACGCTGGTCCTGCTCGGCCTGCCTCATCTGCTGTCACATCCCGGCATTCTGACCGCCCTGAGTCCATTGCATGCGCTGGAGTTCTTCTTGCGCAATGGTCCCGCCGGCTTCCTGGCTCTGGGTGCGGTCTTTCTGGTCGTCACCGGTGGTGAGGCGCTCTATGCTGACATGGGGCACTTCGGTCCCGCGCCGATCCGCTTCAACTGGTTCGTCCTGGTCTTGCCGGCCTTGCTGGTCAACTACTACGGGCAGGGCGCTCTGCTCTTGGCCGATCCGGATACCTTGGTCAATCCCTTTTATCGCATGGCGCCCGACTGGGCCCGTCTGCCGCTGGTCGGCATGGCCACCTTGGCAACGGTTATCGCTTCGCAAGCGGTAATCTCGGGCGCCTTTTCCCTGACCATGCAGGCGGTGCGGATGGGCTTCAGCCCCCGCCTGGCCATCCGCCATACATCGGTCACCGAGCGCGGGCAGATCTACATCCCGGCCATCAACTGGATCCTGATGATCGCCTGCATCGCCTTGGTGATCGGCTTCCGCAGCTCCACCGGCCTGGCCGCCGCCTATGGCATCGCGGTGAGCACGACGATGGTTATCACGACCCTGCTCTTCTACGTGGTTGCGGTGCGCCGCTGGTCCTGGCCAAGGCCGCTGGCCTTGGCCCTGTGCCTGGCCTTCCTGATCTTCGATCTTGCCTTCTTCGGCGCCAACCTGGCCAAGTTCCTGCAAGGCGGCTGGGTCCCTCTCGGCGTGGCGGCGCTGGTCCTGATGCTGATGACCACCTGGAAGCGCGGCCGCGAGATCCTGGCCGATCGGCTGCGTGAGCGCACGCCACCCCTCAGCGGTTTCTTGGATCAGATCGATGCGCACCCGCCGGCGCGGGTGCCGGGCACGGCCGTCTTCTTGTTCAGCAACCCCAAGGGTGTGCCGCCGGCCCTGCGGCGTAACATGGATTTCAATCACGTGCTGCACAATTGCAACATCATCTTGACCATTCGGACTACCGAGTCGCCGCGCGTGCCGGACCGCGAGCGGCTCACCGTCGAGCATCTACGCGGCGGCTTCTGGCGGGTGATCGCGCGCTACGGCTTCATGGAGGACCCGCAAGTGCCCAACATCATCGAGCGCTTGACCGAACTGGAGCACGGCCCGACGATCGAGCCCGATCGGACCGATTTCTTCCTGGGGCGAGAGACCTTGCTGGCCACCGATCGGCCCGGCATGGCGCTATGGCGCGAGGAGCTCTTCGCCTTCTTGGCCCGCAACGCGCGGGATGCCGGCCAATACTTCGGCCTCCCCCCGGAGCGCGTCATCGAGATGGGCGCCCAGATCGAGCTCTGAGCCGGCGTCGATCCCGCGCTCTTCGCGCTCAGTCCTCGTCGGGTGGTGGCTGCGGCTCGACCGACATCTCCGCGCCGGTCTTCTCGAAGGCATCGGACAGGCGCTGGGCGGTCAAGAGGTCGATATGTTCGACGACGGCCTGCCCGGGCGCTTCGACAAGGCTGTCGATGCGGCCGGGGTGCAGATCCGGAATCAGTTGCATCAGGGCGAGCTTGGTGTGGATGTCGGGCTGACTGGGCTGAAGCAGGACCAGCCTCCAGGCGCCCGGCGTGAAAGCGGGGCCGAGCGGATGCAGGTCATCCACCCGGTCGCCGGCCCGCTCACCCGGTTCGGAGAAGCGGACGAGCACGTCGGCTTCGATTGCGACCAATTCGGACGCGATCTCGGATGCGGCATCCTCGGATACCTTGCTGAGGAGCACCACCGGTGCGCGCTCTGCCAGCTCCTTGGCCTCGGCCAGGCTACGTCGGCCGTAGAGATCGTAGAGGATCTTGACCACGGAGACCTTGCGCAGGCCGTGGCGGTGCAGGATCAGGCTGTAGGATCC
Source organism: uncultured Anaerolineales bacterium (assembly GCA_964549495.1). Classification (GTDB taxonomy): domain Bacteria; phylum Chloroflexota; class Anaerolineae; order Epilineales; family Epilineaceae; genus JACKBJ01. The sequence continues at coordinate 4,514 of CAZJWJ010000038.1, forward strand.
GGGCGCGAGGTCCGACGGTTGCTTCGGTTCTAGGAGGTCTCCATCTCGGTCGGCTGTGGACATCGAGGATTCCTTCTTCGAGGCTTAGCTCGTCAGCAGGTAGTGACTGCCGAGGAGCGACACCAGCAATGCGTAGGCGAGGCCGGCCAGCAGGCCGGCGGCAGCCTCCCCGACGATGTAGGATCGCCGGCGACGATGATCGGGCTCTGCGCTTGCGTCGACGCGAGCCTGACCTTCGGAAACGAGGTGGTAGGTTAGGATGATCAAGACCGTATGCGCAAGTGGCAGCTGAGTCCACACCGCCGGCATCGCCATCATCGGATATCCAGTCAGAGCAATGCCAACGAAGATCTTCGTCCAGAGCACGACCAAGTAGACCGGCCACACGAGTAGATCGCCCGTGAGCCACGCCAGATTGAGCCCGATGAACTTGCCGACAGCGATCTCGCGCGAGCTTGCGGTATCGGTCGAGGTGCGTGACAGGCCGAACCGCCAGCGGGCTAGGAGCAGTATCGTCGACGTCAGGGCAAGGTGAGCGAGCGTCCATGCCGTGTGGTTCTCGAAGATCGATCGGCCTGTCGCGCGCACCGAGACGAGCGCGATGAACATGATCGCGCCGGTCAGGAGCGTCGCGGCTGTGCCGGGATTGGAGCGCAGTCGCAGCATCGTGACTAGTGAGTTCGCGAGCCCGCCGTGGTCGACTGCCAGACCGTCGGGTGCCAAGGATCCTGCGCGTCGCTGGTCGCACGATGGATTTCGATCCACGCTGATGATTCCCGGGTCGTATCGCGTTCTTATGACATCCCGTGCTACGAAAGGGGCCAGGAGCCGTTCGTCTCGCGGTGCCCGGCGGGTCATGCCTTCACAAGGGAGACGAGTCCGTCGCTCGCGTCATTAGCCTGTACACTGATCTCGTCGCACTTGTCTCATGGTGACCAAGTCCATGAATCCCAAATCGAGGTGTCGCGACCATGTCTAGACGTCGTATACAGATGGAGCCGCCCGGCGAATTGGTCGATGTCGGCGGATACCGACTGCATGTTCGCCGAGCCGGGCAGGGCGGGCCGGTGGTCGCGCTGGACTCCGGGCTGGGTGGCAACACCTGCCTGTGGTCCACAGCGATCCCAGAGCTGGCTCGACACGCGACGGTCTGTGCGATCGATCGGGCCGGCTATGCCTGGAGCGATCCGGCGCCCCCGGGCCGGGCGCGCAAAAGCGAGACGATGGTCGAGGAGCACCGTTCGGCCCTCCGCGAGCTGAACATCGCCGCGCCCTACGTGCTGGTCGGCCACTCCTTCGGCGCCATCAACATGCTGGTCTGGGCGCGGCATCATCCGGACGAGGTGGCCGGCCTGATCCTCGTCGATCCCTCGCATCCGGAGATGTGGCAGCGGATCGACGCGGTGCCCGATGCCACCGCGGTGGCCCGCGGATACCGGCTGATGTCGTGGCTCGCGCGCGCGGGCCTGATGCGTTGGATCGGCCCGACGATCATGCGCCGCGCGATCGGCATCGCACCAGGTGACCTCTCCGCTTTCGAGCAGCGAGCCTTTGATGCCTTCTCGCGCCGCACGCAGGACTACGAGGCCGCAGTCCGCGAGGCCGAGACCGGCGAGGCGAACTTCGCCGCGGCCACGACGGCTTCCGGTGAGCTGGGCGACCTGCCCCTCATGTTGCTCACCGCCGATTGGTGGATGACGGGCCGGCCCAAGGCGATGAAGGAAGGCATGCGCGAGCTGCGGCAGGAGATGCTCACCTGGTCCTCGCGATCTGCGGAGCGTGTGGTCGAGGACTGCGGGCACGGCAACCTGCCGATCCGCCGGCCCGCGGCGCTGGTGGACGCGGTGGAATGGGTGCTCGCAGCGTCGGCGAGTCGGCGGTGAAGCAGGTCATCACGGCAATCAGCAGTGCGCTGCTTGCATATGGTGTGCGTGACCTGCGATGTGGACGGAGGCTGCGAGTACCATCGTACGGACTTCGTCTGCATTGGCGGCGGCGTCTGCTTCGGCCTGGCCCCAGCTGGATTCACCTGGAGCCCGTCTGCCGGCGAGGGGTTCACTCCACATTCGAGACAGGGGCGAGGAGTAGACTACCAGAACCACACGCCGCAGGTGGTCGAGGCGTAACTGAACAGCATCACGTTGAACACGACGCCACCAAATGTGGTCAGTGCGCTGATCCAGAGGGCGACCCTCGCTCGTCGAGCGATCGGAGATCTGTGTTCATGTGGTTGGGCAGATCGCCCTTGATTCTGCGCCATGGATACTGGCCTCCATTGCCTCTTCGAGGCATTCGAAGCGTGGGTGCTCACTTTGTCACGGAGTCAGAGAGTGCTCTCGCCGCGTGCTGCGTGCCGCGCCAGCGGTTGACGAATTCTTGGGGGGTGAGGGTGGGGGTGGTGCGGTCGAGCTGCACGGGTGGGCTCCTGGGCGCGAGCTGGTATGGTGCGAGGTTACAGCCAGTGAGGCAGACCTGGCAACCTCGAGTTGACGCACGCCCTTGTGCTCGTAGCCACCTGCAGGCACGACGGTTCAGTCCAACTCGGCTCGCCCAAGAAGATCTCTCAGCGCTGCTTCGTCGGCATAGACTACCGCCAGGGACTCACCGAGCCGCGTTAGCGCCTCCAGCGGGCCGTATGCTGCGAACCTCCCTGCCTCCGGATCGAGCTCGATGGCGCTCAGTGTTTCGGGCATCTGCTCCCTGATCACCACCGTGGCGATCGAAGCCCAGTCATAGCCATTGCCTTCCCAACCCTCGTCGGCTCTCTCGAGGAAGATGTGCTGTCGGGCCAGCATCGCGTCCTCCTTCAGCTGCAACGAAGCGTCTTCGCCTTCGAACATTTCGAATGGGTGATTGGACGTAGTGGCGTCTGACATCGTTCGCTCCTTTGTCGACGGACGAAGCGGTTGAGTGGATTGAGGGCCACTCGGTTTCATCTCCTACGCGCGAGGGTACAGTTCACGATGCTTTCTTGACGATGCCGAGCATGAAGTAGGCAGCCGCCCCCCAGAGCAAGCTGTTCAGCAGCACCAAAACATGGATGTTGACGCGGTCGAACACCGCGAGCAGGAGAACGGACGGAAACATCAGCGCAGTCGAGACTATCCCTTCGAGAGGGGTGAGTAGAAAGAAGTCGGCCGTGGTGTTGCTGATTCGCCAACCGATGGCCGAGACGATCAGGAAGTTCGACACACTCACGACGGTTGACACCAATATCCTGCTGCTTCGCTTCATCGGCTGGCCAGCCTCCACGATTCTGCGGCCGTATCCGATCGGCTATCTCGATCAACATGAAAGGCTGCGGCTGGACCGTCTCGCACCCGAACCGTTCTACTTGAGGCAGATCTCGACACTGACCGCGTCGACAAGCCACGTCACTCCATCGGGAGGGCGTGCCTCTGGATCTCTCTCCGTAGCAGCCCCTATGAACATCTCCCAGTCCACCGAGGTAATGTATGTGCCCGGATCGCGCTCTTCGCACCACAAGTGTTGCCAATCCTCTCTGGCATCTGAGCCGCGCAACTCCAAGTAGCAGTCGGTATCAATGCCGAACCAGAGATGGTCTTCGGGGCCGATTTGAGATTCGTCGCCATGCCCTGCAATCCACGCCCCGATCCGTACACCTTCGAAACGGTCCCGTGGAATTGCGGAGAACTCCTCGGATTGAATCGACACGCTGTATCGATCTGCATCGGTAGGGCTGAGCGCGAGCATCTTGTCGCCATGCCTTGGGGAGATGCCAGCCAGGCGGCCGTCTACAACATAGACACCCGGCAATGGGTCCTCGCCTGAACGCGGCACCGTCCAATTCTCTAGATCATCCTCGAAACTGCCATTGGACAAGACATGGTGGCATCCCGTCAACGTCGGCTGTCTCGTAGGGACTGGCGTTGGCGGTCTCAAGATCTCCTGGCCAGCCGTCAGTGGCAAGAAGGAGAACCAGCGCTCCGGCGTTGGGGTAGCATCCTGCGCGATGCCGGCTCGCTCACCCAGTTGGCTTGAGACCGCAGTAAGGTGAGCGCGAGGGCCAATCAGGGCCTCCAATAGGAGGCCGACAATAGCCAGAGCTAGGCCGCCAATGATAAGCTGGCCGAGGCGGAGGCCTGAACCTGAGGTGAAGGGTACTTTCCACATTGCCGCCCTCCTGATGCTGTTCGTCAGCGATGTCGAGATGACCGCGCCTAGAGCCTACACGCCCCAGGCTTGAACGGCCGTCCGAAACATCGCTGAATCGGCGACGATGGCCCTGCGCTGGCAGATGTCGGTGCTATTCCACTACCTGGAAGATGACGAACTCCGACGGTGAGCGCAAGAACCTGATCTTCTTGCCGTTGGCGTCAGCAGCGGCCTGGAGCCGCTTCTTGACCGTCTGGCGGGTCGCGCCTTCGTCAGCGACGACCAGCTTGCCGCCGGAGCCGAGGCGGGCGGAGTACACCTTGAGCCGCTTTCCACACCAACGGTTGACGAACTCGAGGCGGGTGCGGGTCGTGGCCACGAGCCTCGCTCCGGAACAAAAATGCTCTTGATGATACAGAGCTGGCGGACGTGACCTCCGCCGGCCCTGACTCGCCTGTGACTGCAACACTTCTGAGTGTCTGATGGTCACGTCATCGAAGCGTTGCAGCCCCCCGCTCTGGCGAGCCCACTTAGAGCGTTTAACAATACCTCCCGCCGGCTGCGCCCGGGTCTCGCGCCCGCATGCTGCGCCGGAAGCGCCTGCCGGTGCTCAGCGTGGCGCTGCCACGCCTCCGCGCCGTCAGCCGCTCCCGACTTGCCTGCGAACTCGATCCCTCGGGCTCGCTCGGCGTCGGTATTGTTAGACGCTCCTAGAACTTGCCGATCGGCTCGTTCCGCGCGGCATCATCCGACCACGTCACGGACTTGCGATACAGCTCACGCCCAGCTGGGCTCCCACGTAACGGGCCTCTTCCATGCAGACTTGGGCTTCGTCGAGACTGATCGGCCTGATGTCGACGGTGTCGGGAACATGCGTCTGTGGATCAGTGGTTCCATGCCAATGCGCGCATCCGGTTCCATAGGGCTGGTTGTAGTAGCCGCCCATGTCAAAAGTGTAGATCCTGCCAGTAGAGGGGTCGAGGTCCGTCTGGAGTTGCCAGTAGATCCGCGTCGGCGTGACCTCGCAAACGTTCTCGTCGGCTGGTATTGGGAACAGGGTCTCGAGTGAGAATGCGGACAAGTTCTCCCCAGCCCAGCAGGGGCACTGGGCGATGTACTGTGGCGTGCATACTTCCGTGCCGTCCGGCAGCGTGCCCGTGGCCCACTGCTCAGGATCCCCGTGCCCGACGTGCACTTCGTGTGCCCTGGCCGGGACGTTGATCACGCGTCCATAAGAAGTGTCGGGAACGCCGTTGACGACGCCGACATCCGATACGTGACAGATCGCAAACTTCTCCTGCCCAGCGCGAGCCGGAACCGCGAGGACAAGCGCGGTCACAACTACTCCTACGAGAGTCAGCACCCGAATCACTATCCATTCTCCTGGCTGGTTGTCGATGTTGACGCGAGTAGACAGTCCTGCCACGGCGATCCTTGCACCGTCACCGACTCGGTTCAAGGCTCTCCGGATGGGATTCTATCGGGTCTGTCAAGCGAAGTGCTCCACAGGAGCACCGAGGAGGAGGGATAGCCCGATCAGCAGGTCGCCGCCCTAGCCAACCATCAGTGCAACGGCGGCCCAACGATCTCGATCCCAAAGCGTGCGGCGGCCTCCGTAAGTGCAGCCGCGGCTTCAGGCGTTGGAGGGCCGGACGGATCTGGCAGTTCGACCCGCTCTGCCGGCCGCGCCACTTCGAGCACGAATCGCTCGAAGTCGCCCGGCGCGGTGATCGTCTGCCAGCGACCGCCCTCCGGCGACTCGCCTTGGGCGGCGCGATGCTCGAGGATCGAGATCTTGTCGCTACCGTCGGATCTGGAGATTCGGACGGTCACCAGGGTGTCGAGAAACCACAGGTAGCTCGCCACGATACGCTCGCTGTCTATTCGACGACTTGGAAGACGACCTTCAATCAGGGCCTTCATCGAGGTGATACCAATGCACCTCCTGCTCGACGACTCGCTCCCCCTCGTAGACGAAGCGGCCCGAGAAGAAACCAGGTATATCAAGCCATTTGAGGAATGTGCGATCCCCTTCCCAAAGCGGCAAGTCGAGCAGCTCGTCGTCCGGAATCCATCGCAGAACTCCTTCCGGTGAGTCGATCAGCTCGCCCTCGAAGTCGGTGACGACATATAGGAACGTGTACCAGTCGTCGTCACCGGCAAAGCCGGGAAAGGTGATCATCCCACGAAGGTCTGGGTTGCGGGCGATGAGCCCGCTCTCCTCGCGGATCTCGCGGATGGCACACTGCTCGGGGGACTCGCCAGGCTCGAACTTGCCACCCAGGCCGTTCCACTTGCCGGCGTGCATGTCGCCTGGCTTCTTGATTCGGTGGAGCATGAGCGTCCGACCCGCCCGCCGGACATAGCAGAGCGTGGCCAGCTTCATCCTCGGTGTTCACCCTTCGTGATCGGCATCCGGCGCTCGCGGCCGAAGGCGCGGGGGGTGATCTTGACGCCGGGCGGGCTCTGGCGGCGCTTGTGCTCGGCGCGATCGACCAGGCGGGCCACGCGCTCGACGGTGGCGCGGTCGAAGCCCTGGGCGACGATGTCCTCGACGCTGGATTCGCGCTCGACGTAGCGCGTCAGAATCGGGTCGAGCAGCTCGTAGGGCGGCAGGCTGTCGGCGTCCAGCTGGTCGGGGCGGAGCTCGGCCGAAGGGGGACGGGTGATGGAATGCTCGGGGATGATCGCGCCTAGCTGGTTGCGCCAGCGGGCCAGGGCGAAGACCTGGAGCTTGGAGACGTCCTTGAGCGGGGCGAAGCCGCCGGCCATGTCGCCGTATAGGGTGGCGTAGCCCACGCTCATCTCGCTCTTGTTGCCCGTGGCCAGGGGCAGCCAGCCGAACTTGTTGGACAGGGCCATCACCACCAGGCCGCGCAGGCGGGATTGGATGTTCTCCTCGGTCACGTCCGGCTCGCGGCCGGCCAGGACCGGCGCCAGCATGTCCAGGCAGGCCTGGAAGGCCTCGTCGATGGGCACGGTGTGCAGGTCCAGACCGCTCAGCTCCGCCATGGCCTCGGCGTCGGCCAGACTCTCGGGCGAGGAGTAGCGGGCCGGCATGGCCACCCCGTGCACCCGCTCGGCGCCCAGCGCGTCGACCGCCAGGGCGGCGGTGAGCGCCGAGTCGATGCCGCCGGAGAGGCCCAGCACCACGTCGGTGAAGCCGTTCTTGGTGACATAATCGCGGATGCCGAGCAGCAGGCCGGCCCAGATCTCGGCCGGTCCCTCCAGCAGCTCCGGCGCATCGCGCGGTGGCGGCGGCGGGAGCACATCGGCCCGCGCCTCGTCCTCGACCGGCAACCTGATCTCCGGCGTCGTCGCCGGATCGTGGCGCATCAAGCGGGCCTTGCGGATGCGGGGGTCCAGCAGGCGGTCGCGCAGGATCTCCTCCGGGTTGAGGTCGACGCAGAAGCGGTCCTCGGCCATCGAGGCGCCGCGGGCCAGGACCAGGCCGTCCGGGTCGAGCACCAGGCTGTTGCCGTCGAAGAGCAGCTCGTCCTGGCCTCCGACCAGGTTGCAGAAGACCACGAAAGCGCCCGTGTCGCCGGCCCGGGTGGCCAGCATGCGCTCGCGGTAGGCCGGCTTGCCCAGGTGGTAGGGTGAGGCCGAGAGGTTCACCAGGACCTCGGCGCCGGCCAGAGCCTGCAGCTGGGGCGGGCCGGCCGCGTACCAGATGTCCTCGCAGATGCTCACCCCGATCTTCACCCCGCCCAGGTCGTAGACCGGAAAGCGCCGGCCCTCGCCGAAGTAGCGATGCTCGTCGAAGACCCCGTAGTTGGGCAGGTAGGCCTTGTGGTAGATGTCCACCAGCCGGCCCTCGTGCAGCAGGGCCGCCGCGTTGTAGAGCTCGTCGCCCCGGTGGTGCGGGAAGCCGACCAGGGCCGTCAGGCCGCGCGAGGCCTGGGCCAATTCGTCGACCGCCGCCCGGCAGTCGCGGATGAAGCCGGGCCGGAGCAGCAGGTCCTCCGGCGGGTAGCCCGAGAGCGTCAGCTCGGGCAGCACCAAGAGCCGGGCGCCGGCCGCGCGGGCCGCGTCCATGTCCTCGGCCGCCGCGCGCGCATTGCCCGCCACGTCGCCGACCAAGAGGTTGCGCTGCGAGAGCATCACGCGCAGCCGCCGGGCAGAAGCCATGCTGATTCCTCCAGATGCAGGGTGGGTCCAGATTGTACCGGAAGCCTGCCCGTGCGCGCGATCCGAGGAGGCCGAGCTCACCGCAACCAGGTCGCCGGTGGGCTCGCCCGACATCGGCTGCTCTGCTATGTTCAGCCCGCCATACCCGAGGTCCCCTGCAGGGAGCGCGAGCCATGACGCAGCAGCCGCCGGTCGAGCCGCCCGCCGGCGAGGGCGAAGGCGCGTCGTCCGACGCCGATTCCCGCGCGCCGTCTCACGCGGAAGCGCAAGACTCCTTCGACAGTGCGGGTCCGGAGGACCCGGAAGGTCTAGGCTCGCCGGCCATGCTGGCCGTGCTCAGCGAGATGGGCGGCGAGCGCTTCAGCCGCGCCTGGCTCTTGGGCATCCTGGTGGTGGTGGCCATCGCCTTCTTCTGGATGCTGCGCGTCTTCGTCACGCCCATCATCGTGGCGGCCGTCTTCAGCAGCCTGGCCTATCCCCTCCAGCAGCGCCTGACCCGGCTCTTGCGCGGGCGCCGCGGCATCGCGGCCCTGCTGAGCATCGGCATCCTGATCCTGGGCGTGCTGATCCCCTTCTACATCACCGTCAACCTGGTCTTCGTCGAAGCCGTGCGCTTCGTCGAGACTTCGCAGCCGGCCGTCGAGGCGGCCATCGACCAGGGCGAGGTCTGGCTGGTCGACCTCGAGCGCTGGCGGGACGGGCTGCCCGAGCCCCTGCGCGAGGCCCTGGCCCCCGAGGCCTTCACCGACTTCGACTGGCTGTCCTCGGCCCGCGACGCGGCCGGTACCGCCGGCAACGTGCTGGCCGGCCTGATCAACCGCACCTCGCGCGGCACCGCCCAGCTGATCTTCGGGCTCTTCGTGGTGCTCTTCTCGATGTTCTACTTCTTCCGCGACGGCGAGCGCATGCTGGCCCGGCTGCGCTACCTGAGCCCGCTGGACGCCTACTACGAGGACCTGCTGGCCGAGCGCCTGATCTCCATCTCGCGCGCCACCCTGCGCGGCTCGATCATCCTGGGCTTCATCCAGGGCGGCATCGGCGCCCTGACCCTGCTGGTGGCCGGCGTGCCGGCCGCCATCCTCTGGGGCATCGCCATGGTCGTCTTGTCGGTCATCCCCATCGTCGGCACCTGGCTGGTCATGTACCCCATCGCCTTCGTCCAGCTGGTGCAGGGCCACTGGCTGAGCGCGCTCTTTATCTTCCTGGTCACGGCCATCCTCATCTCCAACATCGACAACCTCTTGCGCCCGCGGCTGGTGGGCCGTGGATCGGGCATGCACGATCTCCTGGTCTTCTTTGCCACCCTGGGCGGCATCAGCGTCTTCGGGGTGATGGGCTTCATCGTGGGTCCCATCATCGCGGCCTTCTTCGTGGCGCTCCTGGACATCTATGCCCTGGAGTTCAAACCCCAGCTGGAGCGGCCGCCGCGTCAGCGCGAGGATCCGCACCGGCCTGCCGGCGCCGCGAGCGGCTGATTCACCGGCCGATCGGCCGGCGTTCCGAGCGAGGATTCTCGGATCCGCGCGTCGAGCCCTCGAGCGCGGCGTCCGAATTGCGCCTCATTGTTGATTGACGGGCCCCTACCAGGCCTCGATCTCGACGCCCCGGCGCAGTTCCTCGATCCAGATGCGCTCCAGCTCGGTCAGCGTGTGGCCCGTGGCGGCTTGGTAGTCGGGCTGGATGCGGGCCTGCTCCTCGCCATCCGAATCGCGCCACCGCACTTCGAGCCGCGGCATGGCAAGCACCCGATCCAAGCCGATGCGCCCGATGAGCCAGTCGACGAAGGCGGTGCGGATGTTGTAGAGGCGGTCGCGTCGGGCGATGCAGGACTCGCCCGGCCGGGGCTGCAGGCCCGTCTCGTCGGTGATCGAGATCCACGCGCCGCGCTGCAGGTAATGCCGGGCCGCGGCCTGCCAGTCCGGCCAGCCCTGCCAGGCCAGGGCATAGCGGCCGGCGGCCCAGTTGGCGATGCCCTCGGTGAGCACGCCGTCGCCGACGAAGGCCTCGTCCAGGCTCAGGTGGTGGGCCATCTCGTGGGCCAGCACCGCCCGGATCTGCAGGTCCGAGGTCCGCTCGTCGATGAAGACCAAGAGCAGCGGCGGATCGCCCCGCACGGCCGCCAGACCGCGGGCCGGGCAGCGGGCCTCGTAGGCTCGGGTGAAGGCCAGCGCCACCTGGCCGCGGGGCAGCGGCCGGCCGTCCATGTTCCGGCGCACCTCGGCCAGGATGTCCTCCAGCCGCGGGGCCCAGCGCCGGGCCGTCTCGACCAAGAGGACGTCCTCGGGATCGGCCGCATGGACCTCGAAGTTGCGCGTCCGGGTGATGGCCTGGCGGCCCGCCAGCTCGGGCATCTCGGGCCAGTCGACCGCGCCGGGCAGCTCCGGGCGCCGGCCCGGCGGCTCGGGCGTGGCCGTGACCACGCGCGCGGTCGGGCTGGGCGCCTCGGCGTCGGGGCTCGAGGTGGCGGCTCCGGGCTCACTGGCGCGGGGCGAGGGCGAGCCGTCGGCCTCGGCGATCTCCCGCGCTGGCGTCGCATCCCCCGATCGCGAGGTCGCGGCCGGCGCGGGGCTCGCGGTCGCCTCGATGGCCGGCGAGGATCCACCCGCCAGCCGCTCCCGCGACCCGCCCAGCTGGCCGGGCGCCAGGAGCAGCAAGCCCAGCGCGATGCTGGCCGAGAGGCCGGCCAGCGCGGAGGCGGCCGCCAACAAGCCGCGCGCGCCGCGGCCGGCGCCGGAATCGCTGGCGTCTCGCGCTCGACTCACGAGATCGACCTGAGGGGGTCCGCCGACGACTCGACGTTCGGTTCGGGCAGCTCGCTTGCCGGGGATTCGACCATGCGCCGGTCCAAGACCTGCCCGAAGGCCTCGACCAGCCCGGCCCGCACCCGCGTCCATTCCACCGGCCGGCCCAGCAAGTCGACCACGGACGTGCTGCGCGCGCCGGCCAGGCCGCAGGGCACGATCATGTCGTAGGCGCTCAGGTCCGGCGCGATGTTCAGGGCGATGCCGTGGTAGCTGATCCAGCGCTCGATGCGCACGCCCAGCGCGGCGATCTTGCACCAGTCGCGGTCCTGCCGGACCCAGACGCCCGTCTCCGGCCCTTCGCGGGCTTCGGCGGCGATGCCGAATCGGTCCAGGCAGCGCACGACGGCCTCGGAAAGGGCGCCGGAATACCAGCGCACATCGCGCCGAAAGCCGCGCAGATCCAAGATCGGATAGGCCACCAGCTGGCCCGGGCCGTGCCAGGTCACGTCACCGCCGCGCTCGACCGCGATCAGCTCGATGCCGCGGCGCGCCCGCTCTCCGGCATCGATCAGCACGTGCTCCGGATCCGCGCGCCGGCCCAGGGTCAACACCGGATCGTGCTCGACCAGGAGCAGGCGGTCGCAACCCCGGCCGGCCTTGTGCTCCTCGACCAGGGCGCGTTGCAGGGCCCAGCTGCTGCGGTAGGGCTGTCGACCCAGGTCGGTCCAATGCAGCTCGGGCAGCTCGGGCAGATCGGTCGGCTCTGGCGCCTCGCGTGTGGACATCGGGTCAGGGGGCTCGGCGCGCTCAGCGCCGCGACGGGCGCGCGCCGAAGACCTTGGCGAAGACTTCGACGAAGACTTCGACGTCGGCCGGCTCCGCCGCCCCGGCCGGGGCCGGCTCGGAAGTCGGTGCCGGACTGCCGGTGGGCTCCGCGCTGCCGGTCGGTGCTGGGCCGAGGGTCCCTTCGGGCGTGGCCTCGGCCGTCGGCAGCTCGAAGCCTTCCGGGACGAAGAAGAGGTCCACCACCGGCAGCCAGATGGTCCGGGAGAGGCCCAGGAAGCTGGTCGGCGTGGCGGTGCCCGGCGTCGGGCTGGGGGTGACCACGGTCGGCGTGACCTCGGTCGGCCGCGGGGTCTCGGAGCGATCGGCCGTGGCGGTCGGGGTGAAGGGGGCCGGCGTGGGCACGCTGGGCGGCAGGGTCGGCAAGGGCTCGGTGGGCACGAGGGTCGGGAAGGGCGGCGTGGGCTGATCGGGCGCGGCCGGCGCACGCTCGACCGGTGCCTGCGATCCGGCTCGCTCGACTCCCTCGTCCTGGATGGGTGCGGCGCCCGCCGCTGCGCTGATCGGGTGCCCGAGGTCCTCGCCCGTGCCGGCCATCGCCGGCAGGAATCGGCTGCTGGCGAGCGGTCCCACGACCGCGCAGAGCAAGGCGGCTACGAGCCAGGGGGTCCCGGGTATGGACCCGGGCTTGCGCGGGCTCACGCGGGCTCTGCCTCCGGCAAGCGGCCCAGCCTATGCCCGAGGAAGCCCTCGCGGCCGCGGGCGAAGTCCGCCGCATCCATCGGACGCCCGCCGGGCGCCTGGATGCGCAATAGCCTCAGCCAGCCCTCGCCGGTGGCGACGAGCGGGCCGTCGGGACTTTCGAGGACCAGGCCGGGTTCGGCCGCGCTGGACGCCATCGAGTGGTCCGCATCGATCTCCGTCGATGCAACCGGTTCGGCCGCGTGGATCTTGAGGTGTTGGCCCGACCAGTCGGTGAAGGCGCCGGGCCAGGGCGACATGGCGCGGACGCGGCCGGCCAGGCTGCCGGCCGGCTCGCGCCAGTCCAGGCGGCCGTCGGATTTGTGCAGGCGCGGCGCGTAGGTGGCCAGCGCCTCGTCCTGCGGCTCGGGCTCGAGCCGGCCTTGCATCCAGTCCGGCAGGGTCTCCAGCAGCAGCTCGGCGCCCAGCTCGGCCAGGCGCTCGGTCAGGCTGCCGGTGGTCGCCTCGGCGGGCAGCGGGATGGCGCGCCGGGACAGGACCGGGCCGGTGTCCAGGCCGGCGTCCATGCGCATGATGCTCACGCCCGTCTCCGCGTCGCCGGCCAGGATCGCCTGGGCCACCGGCGAGGCGCCGCGCCAGCGCGGCAGGAGCGAGGCGTGGACGTTGAGCGCGCCGCCGGGCGCCGCTTCGAGTACGGCCGGTGGCAGGAGCAGCCCGTAGGCCGCCACCACCAGGACCTGGGCCTCGAGCGCGAGCAGGCCGTCCAGGGCCTCCGGCGCGTCGCGGAACGTGCGCGGCTGGTGGACCGGGATGCCCCGCTCCTGCGCGAAGGCCTTGACCGGCGAGACCTGCAGGCGCCGGCCGCGGCCGGCCTTGCGATCTGGCTGGGTGAAGACGCCGACCAGGTCGTGCCGATCGGCCAGGGCCGCCAGGCTGGGCAGGGCGAAGTCGGGCGTGCCCATGAAGGCCACGCGCCAGGGGCCGGGGCCCAGCCGGGGGAGGTGCGACTCGCTCATGGCGGTCGATTATAGCAGCCGGCGGGCCGCCGGGTTGGCCGCCGGGTTGGCCTCCGGGCGGCCCTCGCAACTACAATGGGCGGCCCATGACCACCCCCCGCGGCCGCGACATCTCGTGGCGCTACCCATCGACGGGCCACGAGATCCGGTTGCGCCGGTCTCGCGCCCTGCGGTGGTCCGTTGCTGGACTGCTGCTCGCCGGCGCGACGGCTTGCGGTGGCGGGGAGCCGCCTGGCGAGCCGCCGGTGGTCGACGCGCCGATCGAGCGCGTCGGGCCCACCGTCAGCCCCTCGACCACCCCCACGCCCTCCGACACGCCGACGCCCAGCCGGACCCCCACGCCGACCTTTCCGGTCGATGCCCGGGTGCGCATCGGCGCGCTCAACCTGCGTGCCGGCCCGGACCTCCTGCACCCGGTGCTCGAGGTGGCCGGCCGCCGCACGCCGGTCGCCCTGGAAGGGCGCGACGACACGGGATCCTGGTTCGCGGTCCGCTTGCCCAACGAAAGCCGCGGCTGGCTGAGCGGCGAGTTCCTCGACTTCGAGCGCGACCCGGAGACGGTGCCGACCCAGCCGACGCCCTCGCCCCCGCCCTCGCCGACCGCCACGCCCATCCCGATGGACCCGGCCCTGCCGCTGATCGCGGTCCCGCCCCAGGTGGCGCAGGGCGATCCGCTCCTCGTGCGCTTGCGGGCCGAGGGCGCGCGTCAGGTGATCGCGGCCTTCGATGGTGTCGAGACCGGGCTCTTCGAGGTGCGGCCCGGCGAGTTTGCCGGCATCCTCTCGGCCGGCCTGGAGACCCACCCCGGCGGCCAGCCGGTCTACCTGACGGTCGTCGACGGGGAGGGCAACGCGCGCACCGAGCAGCTCGATATCCGCATCCGCTCCGGCGGCTACCCCGAGGAGCGCATCGTCCTCGACCCGGAGCGCCTGTCCCTGCTCGACCCGGCCACGGGCGAGGCCGAACTGGACCGCCTGCGCGCGATCTGGGCACCGGTGACGCCGGAGAAGCTCTGGCAGGGCCAATGGATCCTCCCGGTTGCCAGCAGCGTCTCCTCCGACTTCGGGGGCTTCCGCAACTACAACGAGGGCCGGCTGGTCAGCCGGCACACCGGCCTCGATTTGCGCGGCCCGGTGGGCACCGAGGTCATGGCCCCTGCTCGCGGCCGGGTGGTGATGGCCGAGGCATTGTCCATCCGCGGTAACGTTGTTTGGCTCGACCACGGCTGGGGCATCTACTCGGGCTACTTCCACCTCTCCGAGATGGCGGTGGTCGCCGGCGATCTGGTCGAGCGAGGCGCCCGCCTGGGCGCCATCGGCGCGACGGGCCGCGTCACCGCGCCCCACCTTCACTGGGAGCTACGCGTCCACGGCCGCGCGGCCCAACCCTTGCAGTGGTTGCTGCGCGACGTGGGCTTCGTGCCCTGATCTCGCTCGAAGGTCGACATCGATAACGAATCCGGCGCGGCCCTGTCAGGACCGCGCCGGTGATCGCGCTATCGAGCCGCCTCGAGCTAGCTCAGGGCGTCGGCAAGGGCGGCGGGGCCGGCGAGGGCGTGTTCAGCGAGGGCGGCGGCGGAATCGGCGTGACGCCGCCCGGGCCCGTGCCGCCGACCACGGCCACGCGCTCGGGGCCGATGCGCCGGCCGGAGCGGTTGACCTCGGCGACGATGATCGAATGATCGCTGGCCGCGTTGCGGTCGACCCAGGCCACCAGGGTGCTGGCGCGGTCGGAGGCCGAGACGTCGGGCGAGAAGCTGAAGGTCGTGCCGCCGGCCAGGGCGTACTCGCTGCGGTAGGGCACGCCGTTGCGGTTGAGCTGGCGCACCTGGATATCCGGCGGGTTGGCCCCGTCACGGCGCTCCCAGGCCAGGACGAAGCCGCCGGCCGCGCCCAGCGAGCCCACGCTGGGGTAGACGTCGTCGATGGGCGCCTTGCTCTGGGCCAATTCGCGCGGCGCGCCGTAGGGGAAGGCGTTGCTGTTGAGCCGGCGGCCGAAGAGGTCGCGCGCCGTGTCATTCGTCGGCGTCTGCGACCAGACCACCAGGTAGTTGCCGCTGGGCACCTCGGCGGCCACCGAGGGCCGGCCCAGGTCACCGCCCTGCACCACGTTGTGGCGGGAGGAGAGCTGGAAGAAGCGGCCGACCGGGGTCAGCTCCATGCTGTTGATGCTCACGTCCAGGCCGTCCACCTGGCGCCAGACGAAGGCGATGCGGTCGCCCCGCCCGCCGCGCGGCATGTAGGCCAAGTCCGGGTAGGTCTCGTCGGCCGGCGAGTCGACCACCGCGAAGATGTTGGTCACCCGCTGCCCGGAGGCCGTGACGAACATGCCGTAGATGTCGCGCTGTCCGGGCGCCTCGGGCGGCTGGCCCGGACCGCCGGGCGTGGCCGTCGGGCCACCGGGGGTCGCGGTCGGACCGCCCGGCGTGGCCGTGGGCTGGCCCGGGATGGGCAGCGTCGGCTGCTGCAAGGGGCTGCCCGACTCGATGGGATCGACGATGACCGCGCCGAGGTCGTCGCCGAGCGATAGCTGCAGCGGCGGCGGGGGCGGCGAGGGTGGGTTGGGCGGCGGGGCCGTCGGCTGGCCCGGCGGGCTGGTCGGGTTCGGCGCCGGGGGCGGCGGGGCGCCCGGGGTCGGCGAGGTGCCCGACTGGCCGCCGGAGTCGTCGGTGTAGAAGACCATGAACTCGCCCAGCTGCGGGCTGTAGGTCAGGGTCGGATCGCTCTGGTTGCCCGGGGCCACCAAGAGCGGTACTTCCAGGCCGACCACGATGCCGTTGGCGTTCATCCGCGCCGCGTAGAGGTCGAGCCCGGTGCCGCTGCCGCGGTCCTCGGCCCAGACCAAGAGGTAGCTGTTGGTGATGGGGCTGAAGCCCAGCGCCGGGGCGATGGGGCGGGCGCTGGTCTGGATCAGCGCGGCTTGCGCCGAGCCGGCCAAGAAGGGCGTGACCATCAGGAATGCCGCGACGATCCAGGCCTGTGCATGTCGTTCGAGCATGTGCTCGTCTCCTTCGTCTGCGTTGGGCGCGCATGGGGCAGCAGGGCGCGGCGGGGAAGATGGGATGATGGCAGGGAGCAGGATCTTAGGGGTACATCTTCTCGAGCATGCGCGGGAAGGCGATGGTCTCGCGCAGATGGCCCAGGCCGCAGACCCAGGCCACCGTGCGCTCGACGCCCAGCCCGAAGCCGGCATGCGGCACGGATCCGTAGCGGCGGAGATCGAGGTACCATTCGTAATCGGCCCGGTTCAGCTCGTGCTCCTCGAAGCGCTGCTCGAGCAGCTCGACGCTGGTGGCGCGCTGGCCGCCGCCGATGATCTCGCCGTAGCCCTCCGGCGCCAGGAGATCGACCGACAGGCAGACCTCGGGCCGGTCGGGATCGGTCTCCATGTAGAAGGCCTTGGCCGCGGTCGGGTAGTGGTGGACGAAGACCGGTCGATCGAACTGCTCGGCCAGATAGGTCTCGTGCGGCGCGCCGAAGTCCTCCCCCCAGGGGAAGTCCGGAAAGCCGCCTTGCTGCAGGCGCTCGACCGCCTCGTCGTAGTGCAGGCGCGGGAAGGGCGCCCGCACCCGCTCCAGCGGTGCCAGGTCGCGCTCCAGCACCTCCTCGAGCAGCTCGCGATGCTCGGCCAGCACCGCCTGGACGATGGCCTCGACGAAGCGCTCCTCGACCGCCATCACGTCCTCGAGCTCGGCGAAGGCCATCTCCGGCTCGACCATCCAGAACTCGGTCAGATGGCGGCGCGTCTTGGACTTCTCGGCCCGAAAGGTCGGCCCGAAGCAGTAGGTCTTGCCCAGGGCGGCGATGGTGGCCTCGTTGTAGAGCTGGCCGCTCTGGCTGAGGTAGGCCGGCTCGCCGAAGTAGTCGGTGGCGAAGAGCGTGCTGGTGCCCTCGCAGCTGGAGGGCGTCAGGATGGGTGTGTCGACGTTGACGAAGCCCTCGCCATCCAGCCAGTCGCGGATGGCCTTGATCACCGTGGCCCGGATGCGCAGGATGGCCGCCTGACGCGGCGTGCGCAGCCAGAGGTGGCGCTGCTCCATCAAAAAGCCGGTGCCGTGCTCCTTGGGCTGGATGGGATAATCCGGATGGGCCAGGCTGACCAGTTCCATGCCGGTGATGCCCAATTCGAAGCCGCCCGGCGCCCGCGAATCGGCGCGCAGCTGGCCCTGCAATCGGATGGCCGACTCCTGGGTGAGCGAGGCCAGCGACTCGAAGGTCTCCTCGTTCAGATCCTTCTGGAAGCCCACCGCCTGCATCATGCCGCTGCCGTCGCGCAGCATGATGAACTGCAGCCGGCCCTTGTCGGTACGGTTGTAGACCCAACCCTGGACGCAGACCTCTTGGCCTTCGTATTCGGCGGCCTGATCGATGCGGATCCGGGGCGGGCGGAGCGTTGCGTCCTCCACGAGACTCTCTCCTCGCAAGCGAAATCGGGAGGCCCGGCTGATAACGGGCCAGGCCCCCGCGGCGTTCGGCTCGATTCGCTCTTCCGAGCGATGTCCCATTATAGGGGGCTCCGTCGTCATACCAAGGTGGCATGGCGCTTGGCCCGCGCCCGACTTGCGTGGCATGATGCGCGCCATCCCGTGGCCGACGTGTGCCGCGCCGAGAGGATTCTTCCGTACAGGCGAAACACTCGCCGGCGCTGCACGAGCAAGGAGAGAGCCAAGTTGAAGACCTCATCGATCGTATTGGTCGTTCTCGGACTCATCATCCTGCCGGGTCTCACCCTCCGAGCCTCGGCCCGCCCTGCCGACGAGGGGCAGCTCGACGTCTACACCGTGACGGTGGATTGGGCCGAGCTCCAGGAGCTCTTGGAACAGGACCTGGACATCACCAAGCCGCGGGTCGTCGACGGCGGCTACCAGGTCGAGATGGTCCTCTCGCCCCAGTCGCACTCGGCGCTGGCCTACCAGGGCTTCCAGCCGGAGCTGTGGCTCGACGAGCAGGGCCAGAGCGTGGCCGAGCTGGCCCGGGCGCAGCAGCAGGAAGGCTACGACGTCTACCGCTCCTGGGACGAGGAAGGCGGCATCCGCGACGAGCTCTACCAGATCGCCGAGGAGAACCCGGGCTTCGTCGACCTGCGCGTCATCGGCACCAGCCACCAGGGTCGCGAGATCATCGCCCTGAAGGTGACCAACGAGGCGGCCGACGTGCCGGACGGCAGCCGGCCGGCCGTGCTCTACAGCTCCTTGCAGCATGCCCGCGAGTGGATCGCCATCGAGACCAACCGGCGCCTCTTGCACCACTTCGTCGACAACTACGGTGTCGACCAGGAGATCACCGACCTGATCGACCAGAACGAGTTCTGGTTCGTGATCGTCGCCAACCCGGACGGCTACCAGTACACCTTCGAAGGCGAGCGGCTGTGGCGCAAGAACATGCGCGACAACAACGAGGACGGCCAGATCACCAACGGCGACGGCGTCGACCCCAACCGCAACTTCGACGCGCATTGGAACTACGACATCAACGGCAGCTCGGGCAATCCGGGCAGCGAGACCTATCGCGGGCCCGACGTGGCCAGCGAGCCCGAGACGCAGGCCATGCAGGGCCTGATCGAGGCCGTGAAGCCGCGCCTCCAGCTCAACTACCACTCGGCGGCCGAGCTCATCCTCTACGCGGTGGGCTGGCAGGACCAGACCGAGTCGGTGGACCACGAGATCTTCACCGCCCTGGCCGGCACGCTGGACAACCCGGCAGTCGAGGGCTTCGCGCCCATGCTTTCCTCGGGCCTTTACATCACCAACGGCGAGACCTGCGACTACGCCTACGAGAAGCAGGGCGTGCTCTGCTACACCCCCGAGCTCTCGACCCCGCCGCCGGGCAGCAACACCGGTTCGGGCTTCATCTTCCCGGATGACGAGGAGCTGATCCAGAACGAGTTCGAGATCAACCTGCCCTTCGCCATGGACATCGCGCGATCGGTGGCCGATCCGGCCAACCCGGTCTCGCACCTGGGCAACACGGTCGAGCCGATGGTGGTCGACGACTTCAGCCTGTCCTACGGCTCGCCGCAGACCGTGCAGGTGACGGCCAAGCGCGAGCTGGGCGAGGTCCGCCTGATGTACCGCATCAACGAGGGCACCGAGCGGAGCGCCGAGACGGCCGAGTGGGCGGGCGGCGAGCGCTACGGCGTGGCCGGCAGCGTCTACTACCACCGCCTGCGCGGCCAGATCGAGGGCGCCCAGCCCGGCGACACGGTCGAGGTCTGGTTCGAGAGCGAGGACGGTTTGGTGGCCAGCGAGCCC
>CAZJWJ010000038.1:24265-43185 GCA_964549495.1 uncultured Anaerolineales bacterium
TGGTGCTCTCGGCCGAGGACTACACGGGCATCGAACCACCCTACGAGAAGACCGACGGTCCGAGCTACCTGGACGCCTACCTGGATGCCCTGGCCGCGGCCGGCTACGAGGCCGATGTCTACGACGTCGACGCCAGCGGCCGCCTGGCGCCGGACGCGCTGGGCGTCTTGAGCCATTACACGGCGGTGATCTGGTACACCGGCGACGACTACCTGCCCCGCACGGCCGATGACGTCGTCCAGGCCGACCGCGCCCGACTGGCCAACGAGACGCAGCTGGCGGTGCGCGACTTCCTCAACGAGGGCGGGCGCCTGCTCTGGAGCGGCAAGTACGCCGGTCACCCCTACACCTACACCGGCGGCAGCGGCCTGGGCCTGCAGAACGACTTCCTGCAGTACTACCTGAGCGCCTATAGCCAGGACGAGGCGGGCGACATGCCGGTCGACATCCCCAACCCGGTCGGCGAGGGCGGTAGCTGGTGGTCCGGCTCCTCGAGCAACCGCGATGCCACGGCCGCGCGCGACTTCGACCTCTCGTCGGCCAGCTCGCCCATCACCTTCAGCTTCGACAGCCTGTGGGAGATGGAGGACGGCTACGACTACGGCTACCTCGAGATCTCGACCGACGGCGGTCAGAGCTGGGAGAGCCTGCCGGACGCCGGTGGGCACCTGACCGACGAGGATCCCAACGGCGACAACGACAGCTGGGGTCTGACGGGCGAGGGGCAGGACCGGCTGAGCTTCGACCTCTCGGCCCAGGCCGGCATGACCCAGACCCTGGGCCTGCGCCTGCGCTACGAGAGCGACCAGGGCCAGAACCTGGGCGGCTGGCATGTCGACAACCTCCTGCTCGAGGGCGCCGATGGCGCGCTCTACGCCAGCGACCTGGACGGCGACCTCGGCGACTGGGAGATCGACGACTGGCTCGCCCTGCCCATTCGCAGCCGGCCGCAGGAGACGGTGCCCACGATGCAGGGCGTCGGCACGCCCTTCGAAGGCCTGACGATCGACATCTTGCCGCCCGACCAGGGCAACCAGGACAACTACACGCTCTTCACGCCCACCTCGGT
The DNA here is from genome assembly GCA_964549495.1 of uncultured Anaerolineales bacterium. Classification (GTDB taxonomy): domain Bacteria; phylum Chloroflexota; class Anaerolineae; order Epilineales; family Epilineaceae; genus JACKBJ01. Next base: position 25,335 of record CAZJWJ010000038.1, read on the forward strand.
GGTGATGCCGGCCGACGAGTACCCGCAGTTCGAGAGTTGGCCCGGCGCCGAGTTCGACCGGCCGGGCAACAAGCCCCACGCTGGCGACTACTACCTCTGGTCGGGTCTGACGACCTACGCCTTCCAGCAGGCGACCCGCACCGTCGACCTATCGGGCGAGACCGACGCCGAGCTGCGCTTCTGGGTTTCGCGGCAAACCCGCGACGAGTACGACGCATTCTTCGTCGAGGCCCGGCCGGTGGGCACCGAGGACTGGACCACCCTGCCGGACGCCAATGGCCACAGCTCGCCCGATGCGGCCCGCAGCTGCAACACGGGCAGCTGGTTCGGCCGCTTCAACAGCCGCTTGTCGCATTATATGACGGCGGACGACGAGCAGGGCTGCCTGCCGACCGGCACGACCGGCGAGTGGCATGCGGCAACCGGCTTCAGCGACGGCTGGGAGGAGTGGGTCATCGACCTCGACGACTTCACCGGCAGCGAGGTCGAGCTCTCGCTGTCCTACATCAGCTCCAACCAGGCCCTGCCGGGCATCTTCCTCGACGACGTCTCGCTGTCGACCGGCGAGAGCACCGGCTTCGAGGAGGACCTGGGCGGCTGGATGGTCACCGGTCTGGACCGCGAGGACAACGGCGACGCGCACGAGGACGACTTCATGCGCGCCACCGCTGCCGACTATCCGGCCGGCGACGTGCCGGTCGTGGTCACCGGCGACACCATCCTGCTGGGCTTCGGCATCGAGGGCATCGCCAGCACCGAGACCCGCGACGAGCTGGTCGAGCGCGCCATGGGCTACCTGCTGCGCGACTACGTCCCGCCGGTGGACGAGCCCGAGGCCATCTACCTGCCGGTGCTGCGCAAGGACTGATCCGCGAGCGCGGGCATCTCGCCCGACACAAACACGAACCGGCGGCCGCGGCGCCTCGAGCGCGCGGCCGCCGGTTCGCGTCGGGCTTGGGTTCGGCCGGCTCGACCCGTTCCACGTGGACGGATCCTCAGCGGCTCCTGCTGATGGTATCATTCTCACGAGATGAGCGGAGCGTGAATCATGGATCGAGCGCAGAAAGCAAGCAGAAGTCGTCGCCAACGACTCTTGTCTCAGCGGGACGAGATCTTGCGGATTGCCGCGTCGCACGGCGCACGGAACGTCCGGCTGTTCGGTTCGGTGGCTCGTGGAGAAGACGATGCTGCAAGCGACATCGACTTGCTCGTCGACTTCGATCCGGGCCGGAGTCTCTTGGACCACGCCGCGTTGCTGCTCGAGCTTCGTGCGCTGCTCGGGGACGCGGTGGATGTCATCAGCGCACGCGGTCTGAAGCCTCGTATACGCGAGCGGGTCTTGCGAGATGCTGTCGCCCTGTGAGGCATCCGACAGACCGGCTGCGTGACATTCTCGAGGCAATCGAGCGCATCGAACGCTACTCCGCTCGTGGCCGGGTGCGCTTTGATCAAGACGAGTTGGTGCAGAGTTGGTGCGTACACCATTTGCAGATCATCGGAGAAGCGGCCGCGAGACTCGGTTCGGACTTTCATGACCAGCATCCAATCGTGCCATGGCGTCGCATCATTGCGATGAGAAACATCTTGGTGCACGAGTATTTCGGGATCGATCCAGACGAGGTATGGAACACCGTGGTGCGAGATCTGCCAGAGCTTCGGGACGCTATCGGATTGATCATCGGGAGGCTCGAACGTGGCGATGGATAGGACATATGAGCAGGGAACGCGGCGTGGGCTCCAACTCGCGCTCGTCTCGCTGATGGTGGTGACGGGGCTCGGACGGGGCGCCTCGACCGTGGAAGCGCAGAGCGCGCACGTCGAGCGCTTGCCCGGCGATGCGCTCGACGTGGCCGCGCCCACGGAGCGGGTGGCCGGCGAGGCCGGCCAGATGCGCGTGACCTCGGCCAGCTGCCCGAGCCTGCCCCTGGCGACGGCGCGGCGGCGCATCGTGGACACGGCGGTTCAGGAATGGGCCTACTTCGGCTTCTCGGTCACCGACCGGACCGTCGAGCGCGACCGCTTCTCCTGGAGCGGCAGCGACCGCGATGGCCGGCCGCGACGCTCCTGGCGCAGCCGCGGCGTGAGCCCGCAGCAGGTGGAGGCCTTCCTGCGCGTGGCGCCCTCCATCGCAGGCTACTGGGCCGCCACGCCCGACGGTGCCTGGATGCTCGATCGGCAAAACGATCGCTGGACTCAGGCCGAGGGAAACACCGCCCGCTGGCGCGATCCCTGGTCGGCCGCCTTCATCTCCTGGGTGCTCTGCGAGTCCGGCGTCGGCCAGATGAGCCAGTTCCAGCGTTCCATCGCTCACCGAGACTACGTCGACCAGGCCATCCGGGCCCGCGACGGCCGGGCGCCGGAGGCGGCCTACGTGGCCTACGAGATGGGCGAGGCGGCCATCGGGCCGGGTGACCTGTTGTGCAGCGGCACGCGCTCGGGCTACGAGACGGTCGATCAGCGGCGCGGGCAGCTGGGCCGAGGCGCCCGCATGCACTGCGACATCGTGGTGGCGATGGACGAGCCGGCCGGCATCATCCTGGCCATCGGCGGCAACGTCTACGGCACCGTCTCGCTCAAGCGCTTGCCGGCCGTCCGCAGCGCTGGTCCCGAGCTCCACCCGCATGACGACTTCTTCGGCCACCTGCGGCTGCGCGCCGATCCCATCGAGGCCGACGCCCTGTCGACCAGCGTCACCGTCCGCGCGCTCGACTGCGCCTCGGGCTTCGCGCCGCCGAGCCAAGTCGAGGTCTTGAACCTGAGCCTTGGCACGGCGGCTTGCCAAGAGGTCAACTCCGATCCTTCCGGAGCGGCCCCGGCGACCCGTCTGCCCTTCCTGCAACCTTCGCGAACCGGAGAGACATCATGACCCCACGCATCCTTGCCGCCCTCGCATCCCTGGCCCTGCTGTCTGCCGCTTGTACGAGCCAGGAGGGCCAGGCGCCGACGGAGGAATCCGAGCCGGCAACGCCCACGGCCGAGGTCGTCATCGACCCCAGCCCGGCGGTGACCGAAGCGGAGCCGACGGAAGCCGAGCCGACCGAAGAGACCGGCAACGGGGGCGGGGACATGCCCGTGGTCGAGCTCGACTGCATGAACGACGACATGGAGTCGCTGGACTGGGTGGCCTGCAACGTCATCGCCTCGCTGGAGACGCAGAACACGCAGCCCCTGATGGGCTACATGAGCGATCCCTTCGGTCTGCTATATTGGCGCTCGGAGGGCATCTCCGTTCCGCGCGAGCAGGCCCTGGCCGAGATCGAGAACGATCGCCTGCCCGTGGACCCGAGCGCGCCGCCCAGCTTCAGCACCGATCCGGCCGCCATCCCCTCGATGATGGACACCACGCCCTCGGACTGGCTGGGTCCGGACGTCGAGGTCGAGCTGACGCTCTACAGCAGGGGCTGGGGGACGGACGGCGGGGACGAGGCCATGCTCTTCTTCACCCGCGACGCGGAGGGCGCCTACCGCTGGTCGCACCTCTTCTACGCCATGGGCGGCTTCGAGCGCTGAGCTCGTCGTCGCGGTCACGATCCTGTCGTCGCCGCAACGAACCCGGGGCGCCGGTCGATTGCTAGACCCGCCGGCAGATGGCCGCGTGCTGGTCGCCGTTGAGGGCGGCCGGCCGGTAGTCCTCGATCGACCAGGCTCCGGGCCAACGGCGCCGTAGGTAGGCCGGGCGATGGAAGGCCTGGCGGTAGTAGTCGGGCAAGCCTTCGGTGTCGTAGAGTCGGGCGTAGACGAAGCCGCGCAAGTAGAGTCGGGCGCGGTCGAGGGCTTGTCCCGGCGGCAGGTGCTCGGGCCCGTGCAGCGAGGCGATGAGCAGGCCGCCCGGCCGCGTCCGGCGCGCCAGTTCGCGCAGCCAGGCCAGGTGCAGGGCCTCCGGCAGGTGGGTGAAGACAGAGACGGCCAAGACCAGGTCGAAGCCCGCTTCCGGCAGCTCGGTCGGCGGCTGCTGCGGGATTCGGGCGAAGTGGGCCGGCGGCGACAGATGATCCTGGCACCAGGCGATGGCCGGGCCATCGATGTCGACGCCGGTGTAGCGCGCCGGAGCGAGCAGGGGTGCCAGGAAGCGAGCCACGCGGCCGCATCCGCAGCCAAAGTCGAGGATCCGCGCGTTCGCGGGCAAGGCGTCGAGCTCGTCGATCAAGGCCAGGAGGTCGAGGGCCAGGACGGCGCCGGTTTGGCGGAAGTCCTCGGCATCCGGCCCGCCGTGCACCCGCGCCCGCAGCTCCGCAGGCGGAAGCGGCGGCCCGCCCTCGCTCGATGCGGCGCGCAGGCGGCGCGGGATCCAGCCCCTCGCGCTCGGACGCCCTTCGCGCAGCCCATGGCAGACGTAGTGCTCGAGGCCCGAGCCCAGGCTGCCGTCGCGGATGGCGTCGGCGACGTCGGGATGCCGTACCAGGTAGCCGGCCTCGTCGAAGGCCGGCTCGCCATCGCGATCCGAGATCCGCCATGCGGCCGTGCCGGGCCTCCGGTTTGCGTGGGAAGGTGAGTCGTTGGTCGTTTGGGGCATGGTCACTCCTCGGGGGCCGGCCGGAAGTCGAAGCGATGGATCCGAATTCGGCCTGTCTTCGTCTTGGTCGACGGCAGATCGACGTCACTGTTTCGGCAAGGTCGGGCTACCCTGGACGCACCTGGCGGTGTTGCTTCGACGAAAGGGGCGTCATCCCCTTTTCCGGGGAAGTCTGCAGCCGGCTCCGCCCGCCGATGCGCGCTCGATCGCGAGGGTGCACCTCCGCAAGGCGGGCGCCGGCCTTGTCCCTCTCGCGCCTCGAGACGTTAGGAGCATAGCGCATGCGCCCGTGGATGCCTGGCCGCTACCCATCACCGCTCGCCATCGTCGCGGTGGTCGGCATCGTCCTCTTCGGTCTGCGGCTCGGCTCGACGCCGAGCGCGGCGCCGGCCCCGCTGGAACGCTTTGCCGACCAATGCGGCAGCGGCAACCCCTACTTCATGACCAGCGCCTTCTCCCTGGGCGACCGGGACGAGGTGCCGGCCTTGGTGGCCTTCCATGCCTCGCCCAACGGTCGATCGGACCAGTACGATCTGGTGACCCACGGCGAGATCGGCGCCACCTGGGGCCTGGCCTACGACCCGGAGCGGCACCTGGCCTACATGGGCGCCTTCCACAAGCGGGGCGTGGCCTTCGGTCCGGGTGGCACCGGCATGATCTACCGCTACGACCTGACCACGGGCACGACCGAGCAGTGGCTCGAGGTGCCCAGCACCGGCCGCGACTTCCACGACCGCAGCGGCGACTACTTTCCGGATACCGCGGCCCGCGACTGGACCGGCAAGCTGGGCCTGGGCGATTTGGACATCAGCGAGGACGGCAACGATCTCTTCGTGGTCAACCTGCTGACACGCAAGATCCTGCGCTACGGCACCTACGACAAGCAGCTGATCTCCACTTTCGACCACGGCGCCATCGGCGAGGACTGGGCCCGGCGCGAGGCCAAGCCCTTCGGCCTCAAGGTCTGGCAGGGCAAGCTCTACCACGGCGTCATCCGCGATGCCTCGGATTCGGAGGACCGGCGCGATCTTCTCGCGCAGGTCTACGAGTCGGAGTTCGACGGCAGCGGCATGCGACTGGTGCTCAGCTTCCCCTTGGATTACGATCGCCAGGGCACGCTGCCCGGCACCAGCGGCCTGTGGCGGCATTGGATCGACGGCAACCGAACCGTGCGCCGCGGCACGTTCATCTGGCCCCAGCCCTGGCTGACCGATATCGAGTTCGGCGAGACGGGCGACATGATCCTGGGCCTGCGCGACCGCAACGGTGATACGACGCTCTACCACCCGCAGGGCCAGCTTCCCACCGGCGAGCAAAACGGCTTCGCCACCGGCGACATCCTGATCGCCCGCCCGAACGGCGACATGTGGGAGATCGAGTCCGGTCCCGACGAGTTCTTCAGCGGCGACCGCACCGCTAACGGCAACGTGCACCTGGAGACCAGCTTCGGCGGCCTGGCACGGCTGCAGACCCTCCCCGAGGTGGTCATGACCGCCCTGAGCCCGCTGCGGCCCTACTCGGCCGGCGGCGTCTGGCTGAGCCTGGACACCGGACGCGCTACGCGGCAGGAAGAACTCTACTACGTCCAGGGCCAGAACGATCCCTACACCTTCGGCAAGGCCAACGGCCTGGGCGATCTGGAGCTGATCTGCGGCCCGCTGCCGCCGACCCCGACGCCCACCTCCACGCCGGTCGACACCGATACGCCGACGGCCACCGGTACCGCCACCGATACCGCGACGCCGACCGACACCGCGACGGCCACCGCGACGCAGACGCCCGGACCGATCTACCTGCCCTACGGCGAAAAGGACAAGTACTGCCGGCCGGACGCCTTCTACACCGACGTCGTTTTGGTCCTCGACCGCTCGACTTCCATGCTGCGCCCGGTGACCGAGGGCGGCATCGCCAAGAACGCGGCCGCCCTCGCCGCTGCCCGCAGCTTCGTTTCCCTGCTCTCCCTGGAGCCCGATCCCTTCGGCAACCACGACCAGGTGGCCGTCGTCGGCTTCAACGACACCGCCTGGATCGAGAGTGGCCTGACCCGCGACCGCAACGCCGCCATCGCGGCCCTCGACCGCATCGAGCAGAAGACCATCGAGGGCACGCGCCTGGATCTGGCCTTCACCTGGGGCCAGAAGCCCTTGGACGGCCCAGAGCGCATCCAGGAAAACCGTCCGGTGGTGATCATGCTCACCGACGGCCTGCCCAACCGCGTGCCCTTCGGCCCCGACTCGCCCTATCCGGGCAGCCGGCGCCAGGAGGACTCGGTCCTGCAGGCCGTCGACGCGGTCAAGGCCGCCGGCACCCGCGTCTACACCATCGGCCTGGGCAATCCCAGCGACATCCTGCCCTGGCTGCTCATCGACTCGGCCAGCGAGCGTTGGATGTACCACTACGCGCCGGTGCCCGAGGACCTGGAGGGCATCTACAACCGCATCGCGGCGACCTTCGACAGCTGCGATCCCAAGCCGGCGCCGACACCTTGTGCCCCAGAGGAACAACACGCCGACGTCGTGTTGGTCCTGGACATGTCGACATCCATGTACCGGACCACGAGATCGGGCCGCACGAAACACGAGGCTGCCCTGGACGCCGCCCGAAGCTTCGTCGCTCAGCTGGACCTCGAACGCGACGGCTGGGGCCGGCGCGACCAGGTGGCCATCGTCGGCTTCAACGACGAAGCCTGGACGGAGGTCGGAATGTCCGACGACCGAGCGGCAGTGATGGCCGCCATCGACCGGCTCCCGGATCGAATCGCCGAGGGTACCCGCCTGGACCTCGCGCTCGAGGAGGGCCAGCGCGCGATGGGCTTCGGCCCGCGCCTGCAGCCCAACCAGCCGGTGATGATCCTGCTCACCGACGGCCTGCCCAACCGCGTGCCCTTCGGCCCCGGTTCCGCGCATCCGGAGTGCGACCGCCAGGAGTGCACGGTGCTCGAGTACGCGGTGGCGGCCAAGCAGGCTAACACCCGACTCTTCACCGTCGGCCTGGGCGAGTCCAGCGACGTCCTGCGGGTCCTGCTCGAAGAAGCCGCGACCTCGCCCGACCACTACTACTTCGCGCCGGACGGCGAGGATTTGGAGGCCATCTACCGCCAGATCGCGGGACGCTTCGACGTCTGTCCCTGAAGCAAGTGCCATGCGGGCTCGGCCGGTCGCATCAGCCCGGGAAGCGGCAGACGGGCCCGGATCGCGGTAGCATTGCGACCCGGGCCCGTTTGACGCATCGTTGGCGGACAGACAGGCGATGTAGAACGTGAACTCGGGAGACTGTATCGCATGACACCAGGTACCTGGTGGATCGGGCTGTACTTCATCGGACTGGTGCAGCTACCCGGCAGCCTGCCACCAAAGCCTCTGGAACCAGCACAGCAAGGTCGGAATCCCATCTATCTTCCGACGGTGATCCTCGAAGTGCGGGGAGGTCGGACCGAGCCCAGCAACGCGGGCTGCGAGGTTACCGAGCGCGTCGATTCGAACTCGACTGGCAGGATCGACAGGATCGTGCGCAGGCAGTACGATCGGCATGCCAACCAAGTCTTCGAGTCGAGAGACACGGACGGCGACGGCGCGGCCGAGGTCGAGCTTCGATGGCGCTATAGCGAAGTCGGAGATCTCCTCGAAAAGCAATCGTCCGTCCCGGCCGGGCGCAGGTTCAAGACGGACCAGCGCTACGAGTACGATGACGCCCGAAGGCTCGTGCGAGTCTATCTTTACTCACAAGTGACCGGAGCGTTGAGCAGTGTGTCGTACTACGAGTACGACCGCCTTGGCAGACCGGTCGCGGTGCGACAGGATCTCGACGGAGACGATGTGATCGACGACCAGGCGATTTGGCACTATGCGGGACCGAATCTCGTGCGCATCGAGGTCGACAAGGGCGCCGATGGCACGATCGATCGCCTGGAACGACGGACCTGGCGCGGCCGCCTGCATGTGCGGAGCGAGTTCGATTCCAATGCGGATGGTGTCGTGGACCGGGTGGTCGAGTATAGCTACGACCGGGATGCACGTCTGATGGCTCGGCTGAATGATGAGAACGCCGACGGCGTGACGGACTGGGACGAGTACTACGCCTACGATGCCCGATCTCGACTCCTTCGCCTGGTCATCTATCGCGAGGGTGTGGTCGAGTACGTCGGAACCTATGCCTACGACGCCAGAGATCGGATCTCGAGCGAGTCTCGTCGCACCTTGTTCTCCACGGACACGGTCGAGTTCGAATTCGCCTGTGACGGGGCGGCGGCCATGTCATCGTCGTCGGCTACCGGCATGCCCGATGCGCAGGATACGCCCGAGCGCCATCTCGGAGATGTCGCATCGGTTCGTGAGGACCGACTGTTCGCGTCCCTCACCGATTTGCCGAACGAACCGATGCCTCGCCCGAAGTCGAAGCGCGCGCTACCAGCCCTGTTCGGCGACGAACTGCGCTAGCGATTCCCCCAGCTCTCCCCACTGCCAGTCGCGGACCCAACTTGGGTCGTCACCGCGATCCAGCTCGTGCAAGGGCTGGTCGGGGTAGAGCGCGATCTGGTCGAGGTGGGCGGCCGGCCAGACCAGGCCGACCGAGAGGCCCAGGCGCTTGGCCTCGCGCTTGCGCCAGCCCTTGAGGGCCGAGAGGCGCTGGCGGGCCTCCGGGGTCCAGGGGTTGCGGCCGGTGGGGCGGGGCCAGGGGACCGGATCGGCCTGCTTGCCGCGGGCCAGGGCCGCGCGGATCTGCTTGCCTCGGCGCTGGGCGCCGCGTGCGCCCAGGCCGCGGACCGACTCCAGCGGCTGGTCCGGGTTCTCGGACAGTGCCAGCAGGGCGGAGTTGTGCATGACGTAGTGCGGCGGCCGGCCCATGCGCAGCGCGGCCTGCTCGCGATAGACGTAGAGCTCGCGCAGGATGGCCCGGCCGCGCGGGCTCAGGTCGCGCGCGCCCTTGAGGGAGAGGAAGGCCGTTTCGGGCGGCTCCGGCGGCTCGTAGCGGGCCGCGGCCTGGCGCCGGCATTCCTCGGCCACCCAGGCCTCGCGCCCCAGGTCCGCGATGCGGCGCGCCATCTCGGCCTTGAGCTCGGCCAGGTGGGCCACGTCGTCGGCCGCGTAGGCCTGGGCATCGTCGGGCAGCGGGCGCCGGGACCAGTCCATGCGCTGCAGGCGCTTGGACTTCAGGTCCAGTTCGACGCCCAGCACCTCCTCCAGCACGTTGGCCAGTCCGGTGCGCTCCAGGCCCAGCATCTGGGCCGCGATAGAGGTGTCGTAGAGCGAGGCGATGCGGAAGTCCAGGTCGCGGTCCAGCGCGCGCACGTCGTAGGCCGCCGAATGGAAGATCGTGCAGCAGTCGGGGTCGGCCAGCACCTGACCCAGGGCCGACAGATCGGACAGGGCCAAGGGGTCGATCAGCAGGATCCGCCCGTCGGGCAGACCGACCTGGATCAGGGACAGGCGCTCGGGGTAGCGATGGAAGCCGTCGGCCTCCAGGTCGACCGCCAGCTCGCCGACCGCCAGCAGCGCCGGCACCAGCGCCTGCCAGCGATCCTCCCGGTCGACCAGCTCGAAGCCGCGCTCAGCCACGGCCGGAGGCTCCCGCGGCCTCGGGTGCGCTGCCGCGGCCGGCCGTCGTCGCTTCCGCCGCTCCCCGTTCTGCCGCCGCTCCGGCTTCGAACGCTGCCCCTTCGTCGACGAGGCCCCGCGATCTCAGCTCGGCCAGCAAGGGCTCGAAGGCTTGATAGTCCCAGACCTGCATACCCAGCGCGGCGGCGGCCTCGGTGTTGCGCGGCTTGTCGTCGATGAAGAGTACCTGCTCGGCCTCGGTGCCCAGCGCCGCCAGGACCTCCCGGTAGGCCTCCGGGTCTGGCTTGCGCCGGCCCGTGCGGTGCGAGAAGTGCGCCACGTGGAAGCGGCCTTCGAAGCGGGGGATGAAGGCCTCGTGATCCGGCGCGCTGTTGGACAGTAGGCCCAGGCGCAGGCGATCCTCGGCGAGCAATCGGTCGAGCAAGGCCAGCATCGTCAGGTCGAGGTCGCGCCAGCAGGTGGCGGTCTGGATGTCCAGCATCTCGACCACGTGCTCCGGATCGGGCGGAAAGCCGAGGGCCTCGACGATGGCCCGCCAGTAGGCATATCGGCCCATGTGGCCGCGCGAGTAGTCCTGCCAGAGCGGATAGGTCTCTGGCCGGTTGCGCGCCTCGTGCAGGCGGGCGGCGTCCAGCCCCGGCGCCAGCGCGGCCAGGCGCCGATCGGCCGCGGCGCGGTCCGGGCGCGCGATGACGCCCTCGACATCGAAGAGCAGGCAGTGGATGCTGGTGGGCATGATGTCTCCGGGGGTGCGCGGCTGAGTTCGCCATGCGCCGGAACTCGGCGCACCTCCATGGATCGAATCCGGTTCGTGGCGCGGGCGAGTATCGATGGAGTATAGGGCATGCCGGCGCGGGCTCGCCAGCCGAGGCGGGCATGGGGGGCAGAAGGCGCGAGGAGCACCTCGGCTCAGATCGGGCGCTTGGCTGTGTCGCCCCGCTGTCGCAAGCCTGTCGCGAGCCTGTCGCCCGCCCCCTGGTGCCCCCGGCCGCTTTGGCCTAGGCTCGGGGCATGAGCGAACCAGCGACGAAGGCGAGCACCCAGCGCACCCGCATCCGCGACCTGCCGCAGAGCGAGAAGCCCCGCGAGCGGCTGCTGGGATTGGGGGCCGGCGCGCTGTCGACCGCCGAACTGCTGGCCATCATTCTGGGCAGCGGCCGACGCGGCGCCAGCGCGCTCGACCTGGGCCATGCCTTGGTGGCGCGTTTCGACTTGTGCGGCCTGGCCCGGGCCTCGGTCGAGGAGCTCTGCGGCCTGGCCGGCTGCGGGCCGGCGCGGGCCCTGCGCATCCAGGCCGCCGTCGAGTTGGGCCGGCGCCTCTCGGCCCAAGTGCCCGAGCCGCGGCAGCGCATCCAGTCGCCCGGCGACGCGGCCGCCATCCTCGGCGCGCGCCTGGCCGACCTGGAGCAGGAGCACCTGCACGTGCTGCTGCTCAACGTGCGGCACGAGGTCTTGGCCCAGAAAGAGGTCTACAAGGGCTCCATCTCGACCAGCCCGGTGCGGGTGGCCGAAGTCTACCGCGAGGCCATCCGGCGCAACGCGGCGGCCATCATCGTGGCCCACAACCACCCCTCCGGCGACCCCGCGCCCAGCCCGGACGACATCGAGGTGACCCGGCAGATGGTGGCCGCCGGCCGGCTGCTCGACGTCGAGCTGGTCGACCACCTGGTCCTGGCGCGGCGCGGCTGGGTCTCGATGCGCGAGCGGGGGCTGGGCTTCGGGCCGGGTGGCGCCTGGCCGAATCGCCGCTGAGGGCGAGCCCTGAGAGCCGGCTTCGAGAAAGGGGCTCGGAAGGCATTTCGGCGCGCCGGCGCGCGGCGGCTATAATGGCCCGCGAACCCTGGAGGTCCCTGGCCATGTTCGATGCGAGCCCGGCGCCTGCCGGCCCCGCGCCGGTCGAGCGCTACTTTCCCGAGACCGGAATCCGCCTGAGCGGGCCCTTCCTGGCCTTCTACGAGCATTACGGCCCCGCGCTCTGCGGCCCGCCCGTCAGCCCGCTGCTCGAGGAGGACGGGGTGCCGACCCAGTACTTCCGGAATCTGGTCCTGCAGGAGCGACTGCCCGGCCGGATCACGCCCAGGCCCCTGGGCGCCGAGGCCCACGAGCGGCGTCAGGCCGCTCCGGGCGGCGCGGAATCGAGCCAGGCGCTGAATGTGGTCGATCTGCGCGGGCGGCTGAGCCGCGATCCCGAGCAGGGCTACCCGCGCCGGCCGCTGGCCGACATCCGCTACCTGGTCCTCCACCACACCGGCGCGCCGGCCTCGGTCGGCCCGGAGGCCATCGCCGCCGAGCACGTCGATCGCAACGGCTGGCCGGGCATCGGCTACCACTACATCGTCGACGTGGACGGGACGGTCTATCACTGCCAGGACCTGGGCTTCGTCAGCCACCACGCGGCGCAGTTCAACCCGGTCTCGGTGGGCATCGCGCTGGCCGGCAACCTGCGCGCCGAACGGCCCGGCCGGGCCCAGCTGCAGGCCACCTCCGAGCTCCTGGCCGAGCTCTGCCGGGATCTGGGCCTGCCGCCGGGCGCCCTGCGCGGCCACGGCGAGCTGGTGGCCACCGAATGCCCCGGCTCGCGCTTCCTCACCGAATGGAAGGGCGATCTCTTGACCCTGCTCGAGCGGCGCCTGCGCCGGTCGGACGCCGATCGCACCAGCCTGGCGTCGCAGTCCGGCGCCACCGCGGCGGCCGAGGGGACAATCTGATCGGCGCGCCCTCCGCTCCGCCGACCTCCGATCCCGCGCTCTCCGACGAAGCCGGGGCCGCGGTCGCCGTCGCCGTCGAGGGCCTGGGCAGCAGCCGCGGACCGGAGGCCGATCGCTCCAGCGGCGCCGGCTACCGGGTGGTCCTGGAGGTCTTCGAGGGGCCCCTCGATCTGCTCTTGACGCTCATCCGCCGCGAGCGCTTGGACATCACGACCGTGGCCCTGGCGGCCGTCACCGACCAGTACCTGGCCTACCTGGCCCGGCTGGAGGCCATCGACGCCGACGCGGTGGCCGAGTTCGTCGAGGTGGCCAGCACCCTGATGCTGCTCAAGAGCCGCGCGCTCCTACCCCGCTTGGCCAAGCTGCCCGAGGAGGAGCTCGACTCGGCCGACGAGCTGGTCGAGCGCCTGCGCGCCTACCGGCGTTTCAAGCAGGTGGCCGAGGACCTCGGGCAGCGCGAGCAGAGCGGCCTGCGCGCCTACGTCCGGACCGCGCCGCCGCCCGACTTCGAGCCCGAGATCCGGCCCGGCGAGGTCTCGGTCGAGGACCTGGCCGAGGCCTTCGCCACCGCGATGGCCCAAGCCGCGGAGGCCGAGGAAGCGCAGCCGCAGGAGGATCCGACCATCCGGCGACGCAGCGTGCGGCTCTCCGATCGCCTGCGCGACATCCGCCAGCTGCTGGCACGGCGCGGCCGGATCTCCTTCACCGAGGTGCTCTTGGGCGAGCGCCGCGACCGCGAGTACATCATCGTCAGCTTCCTGGCCGTGCTCGAGCTCTTGCGCCGGCGCTTCCTGCGCGCGGTCCAGGCCGAGCTCTTCGGCGACATCGACCTGGAGGCCCGCGACGACGTGCAGGGCTGGGCCGCCGAGCAGGCCGACGACGAATCCTCCTTCCTGGACGAAGAAGATGGCGCAGCGCAAGGGGAGGCCGGCCGATGAGCCTCGCGCCTCGACCGCGCGCCGCCACCTGCGCGCTCCTGGTGATCCTGATCGCCTTGCCCTTGGCCTCGCGCGCCTCGGCGGCGCCCAAGCCCTTCGGCCTGCCCTTCGCCGAGCCCTCGGGGCCGGGCACCTGGTACATCTCGCAGCCCTACGGCAACAGCGTCTATGCCTGGCAGGAGCGCGATTCGCTCTACGCCAGCGGCCAGGGCATGCACATGGGCCTGGACCTGGCCGCCCCCTGCGGCAGCCCGGTGCGGGCCATCGGCGACGGCGTGGTGCGCAGCGTGGACGGGCCGGGCGGTGCGCCGCCGCACAACCTGATGATCGATCACAGCAACGGCTTCGTCTCCTTCTACGGCCATCTGCGCGACCGGCCGCAGCTGGAGGTTGGGCAGTACGTCGCGCGCGGCGAGGTGGTGGCCCACTCGGGCGACATGTACGGCAGCTGCGTCCAATCGCCGCACCTGCATCTGGAGATCCGCGACGAGACCACCGCGCGCTTCTACAATCCGGTCGGCTTGATCGAGGCCGACTGGGACAGCCTCTTGCTCTTCGGCGCCGGCCCCTTGGCCTACGAGCGAGACTTGGGCGCTCCGCGCCGCTGGCAATCGCTGCAGGATCAGCCCGAGCTGCGCTTGGGCGGGCCCTTGCTCAACGACTACGAGCAGCCCTGGCCGGGGGCCGGCCGATGAGCCGGCGCTCGGCGGCCAGCCCGCGCAGCACCGCCCTGGTGATCACCCTGGCCGCCCTGGTGGTCGGCTGCGCCGGCGCCATCGCCGGCGATGGCCTGGAGCGGCAGCTCTTGGGCCTAGCCCTGCGCCTGGCCGGCACGCCCACCGCCAGCTCCTCCGCCCCGCCCACCGAGGCGCCGATGCCCACCGCGGTGGCGGCGCGGGCCTTGGGCGCGCTGCCGGTGCAGGCCGCGCGCCACGCGGCCGAGGAGAGCTTCGGTCGGATTCGACAACTGAGCTTCGACGGCTGTTGCGCCGGCGCCTGGTGGGCCGCCGACAGCCAGGCCCTGCACCTGCTCGACCGGCCCGAGGGCGCTGCGCAGACCGGCATCTACGCCATCCCGGTCTGGCCGCCGGGCTCGCCTCCGGAGATGGTCGACACGCGCTTGAATATGCTCCAGAGCGGCACGCGCCATCTGGTGCGGCCGGCCGGCGACCACAGCATCGTCAAGGAGGTCGAGAGCGGCCTGGAATGGCCTTTGCCGACCGGCGGCAACCCCGTGCGCCTCTCGGAGGACGGCCTGCGCGCCGTCTGGTGGGAGGCCCGGGGTGGGCGCGCGCAGATCGATGCCCTCGGCCGGGTCTTCTCCTCGACCATCGACGGTGCGGACGCCGGCCAGGTCGCCGCGCTCTACGGCGTGGAGGTCCTGGCCTTCATCCCCGGCAGCCACGACCTCTTGATCCTGGGCCGGCCGCATGCCGACCGGGCGCTCTATCAGCTGCTGCGGGTGGACAGCGCCACGGGCCAGAGCCAGGAGCTGGCCAGCGGTCTCTGGCTGGACGAGGTGGCCCTCTCGCCGGGCGGCAGCTGGGTGGCCTATACCATCAGCCTCGATGCCCAGAACCCGGAGGCCAACGGGGTCTGGGTGGCCCCGACCGCCGCCGGAGGGGTGGCCGCCCGCAAGCTCGAGGTGCACGGCGCCTACCGCTGGCGCGACGACCGCCGGCTGGTCTACGTGCCGATGATCCCGGGCGCGCCATCACATGCCCTGGTCGAGTACGACACGGAGAGCGGCGGCTCGAGCCTGCTCTACGATCCGGCCGAGATGCCCCTGCGCATCACCGGCAACGACTGGTCCGTGTCGCCCGACGGCAGCTTGCTGGCCTTTCGCTCGGCCGAGGACCGGAACATCTGGGTGGTCGACCTGCCCGAGTGAAGCCCTGGCGATTGGCCCGGCCCGGCAAGGATGCTAGCGTTTGAGCATGCTCCCCGAGCCAGACGCGGCGGGCTGGGCCCCCGGTCCGCACCGCATCTCCTTCTTGGGCTACCCCCGACTGCGCGAGTCCTTGGCGCGCGCCGCCCGCGGCGGCCGCCTGGGGCATGCCTACCTCTTGGCCGGCCCGCCGGCCGTCGGCAAGCGCAGCGCTGCCCGCTACCTGGCCCAGGCCCTGCTCTGCGGGGCCGAGCCGGCCGAGCGGCAGCCCTGCGGCCACTGCCGCAACTGCCGGCTGCTGGCCGAAGGCGGCCTGGCCGACCTGCACGAGATCGAGCCGCCCCTCAAGGTGGAGGCTGCGCGGGCCCTACAGGCCGAGCTGGCCCTGGCGCCGGTCGAAGGCCGCTGGCGCGTGGCCCTCTTGCCCGAGATCGAGTTGGCCACGCCCAGTGCGGCCAACAGCTTGCTCAAGACCCTGGAGGAGCCGCCGGCCCACGCCCTCTTGCTCCTGACCACGGCCCGGCGGTCCGCGGTCCTGCCCACCATCCGCTCGCGCTGCCAGCTGCTGCCGCTGCGCCCCCTGCCTCCGGATCGGGTGGCCGAACTGCTGGTCGATCGGGCCGGCGCCGATCCCGAGCGGGCCGAGCTGCTCGGCCGCCTGTCGGGCGGCCGCATGGGCTGGGCCTTGCGCGCCCTGCGCGACGAGCGCATGCTGGAGAGCCGGTCGCGCTGGCTCGAGAGCCTGGATGCCTTGCTGGCCGAGGACCGACTGGCGCGCTACGCTAGGGCCGAGGCCCTGGCCAAGGAGCCCGACGACCTGCCCGAGGGCCTGTCGCTGTGGATGAGCTGGTGGCGCGACCTCCTGCTCCTGCAGCACGGGCTGGATCGCCCGCTGATCCATCGCGACCGGCTCGATGGCCTGCGCCGTGCGGCGGAGCGCTACGACCGCGGCCAGGTCCTGGCCGTGCTGCGTGCGCTCGAGGATTCGCTCGAGCGCCTGATCGCCAACACCAACCCCCGGCTCACGCTGGAGGTCTTGTTTACGGAGCTGCCCACATGAAGCCCTCCGTCGGGGTCCGCTTCAAGCGGGCCGGAAAGATCTACTTCTTCGACTGCGCGGGTCACCCGGATCTATCCATCGGGGATCACGTGGTGGTCGACACCACCCACGGCCGCGAGCTGGGTCGGGTGGTCGTCTCGCCAGAGCAGCTGGTCGAGGCGCGGCCTTCGGGCCGGCTCAAGCCCATCCTGCGCGCCGCGACCTGGAAGGATTTGGCCGACCAGGCCCGCATGCGCACCGAGGAGCAGCAGGTGCTGACCGACGTGCGCGAGGACATCAACCGCCACGAGCTGCCCATGCGCGCGGTGCTGGCCGAGCACAACTTCGATGGCAGCCGCCTGACGGTCTACTTCACCAGCGAGGAGCAGCGGGTCGACTTCCGGGCCCTGGTGCGCGACCTCTCCAAGCGCTACACGGCGCGGGTCCACCTGCGCCAGATCGGCCCGCGCGACCGGGCCAAGGTGGTCGGCGGCATCGACCGCTGCGGGCGCGAGCTCTGTTGCAGCACCTGGATGCCGGATTTCAAGCCCATCCAGATCCGCATGGCCAAGAACCAGCAGCTGCCGCTCAACCCCTCGGAGATCAGCGGTGTCTGCGGCAAGCTGCTCTGCTGCTTGTCCTTCGAGGACGATCAGTATTCTCAGATGAAGCAGGGCATGCCCAAGGTGGGCGCCAAGCTGACCAGCGCGGTGGGCCGCGGGCGGGTGGTCGACGTGAACCTGATCACGCGCAAGATCACCATCCAATGGGAGACGGGCACGCGCGTCGAGGTCGATGCCGAGGAGTTCGCCGAACAGCAGTCCCGGCGCTCCCAAGCCTTCGGTGACCAGGCGCCGCCGGGCTCCAGCGCTTCGAAGCCGGACGTCGGCGCTTCGAGGCCGGACACCGGCGCCTCGGACGCGATGTCGAGGCGCGATCAGGACTCCGAAGGGAGCCCGCGCGATTCGGACTCGGATGATTCATCCGGTGGCAATCGAAGGCGCGGCCGGCGACGGCGACGACGCAGGCGTCCGCCCAAGTCTTCGGATTAGGCTTTGGGGGCTTGTTGGACTTGACGGTACGGCAGAACGGACGAACGGCAGAGTCGTGGTGGCTGGGTTCGTGGTGCGGGCGCCTGTGGCCTTGGGGCGCGAGGCCGAAGTGATGACGGGACCCTGTGACGCGGGGTCCGGGTGCCAGAAGGCGGATG